>NZ_CP069338.1:5129642-5740714 GCF_016859125.1 Archangium violaceum
CCCTCCACCTCGGGCGAGGAGGCCAGGTACACGGAGGTGCGGGCGCCGCCCTCGGCCGACAGCATGAAGGGCGCGGCCAGCTTCACCAGGTGCTTGAGGATGCCTTCGGAGTTGAGGCCGAAGCCGGAGCGTACGACGCCCGGGTGCAGGCTGTTGGTGGTCACCTTCGTGCCCTCCAGCCGCCGCTTCAGACCCCGCGTGAAGAGGATGTTGGCGAGCTTCGAATTGCCGTAGACCCGCGTGCCGCTGTAGCCGCCACGCTCGGCCTGCAGGTCCTCGAGGAAGTCGAGCGAGCCCATGCGGTGGGCCTCGGAGGAGACGTTCACCACGCGGGCGGCGCCGCTGGACTGGAGCAGGCCCAGGAGCAGGTTCGTCAGTAGGAAGTGCGCGAGGTGGTTGGTGGCGAAGGTGGCCTCGAAGCCATCCGCCGTCACCTTGCGGCGGTCGATGATGAGGCCCGCGTTGTTGAGCAGTACGTCCAGGCGCGAGTACTTGCGCTGGAATTCCTCCGCGAGCTTGCGCACGGAGTCCAGCGAGGTGAGATCCGCGAGCATCAGGTCCAGCTTCGCGTCGGGGACGGTGCGGCGCACCTCCGCGAGCGCGGCCTCGCCGCGGCCCTTGTCACGTCCGGATAGCACCACCGTGGCTCCCTGGCTCGCGAGCGCTCGAGCCGACTCCAGCCCGATGCCCGAGGTCGCTCCGGTGATGAGACAGACCTTCCCTTGCATGTTTCCCGGCGTCATCCGATGTGGCCCTCCAGAAAGGAGGGCCCTCTATAATCCGCCGGGTGGCCCGCGCGCATGCTGGCGAGCGGGCCGTGAAGCGGGTCAGGCGGTGGGGGAGGGGCGATCCTCGCGGATGATGGGGGGCGCGACCTCCTCGCGTCCGGTGGCGGCCGAGCCGTACAGGTGGCTCTCCAGGAACCACAGGTCCTGCTCCACCTCGGCGAGGATCCGGGTGAGGAGATCCGAGGTGACCGGGTCGTCCACCTCGTCGCAGCGAGTGATGCCCGCGCGGATGCCGGAGGCGTAGGTGGAGACGCGGTCCACGAGCGCACGGACGTGGTCGTCGCCGTTCACCGCGTTCAGGTCGTACTCCTCGATCTCGCTGTTCTTGGCGGCCAGGCGGATGGTGCCCTCGGCGTAGCCGCCCAGGTTGCCGGCGCGCTCGGCGAAGTCATCGGCGTGCTTGCGCACGTGGTCGGCGATGTCATCGAAGAGCTCGTGCCGGCTGATGAAGTCGCGGCCACGGATGTTCCAGTGGGCCTGCTTCACCTGCCAGTGCAGGTCGATCGCGGTGGCCAGACAGGTGTTGAGCAGCTCGACGAGCTCCTCGCGGATCTCGCGTGGCAGGTTGATGTGGCTGGGGAACTTCGTGGTCATACGTCCCTCGTCATGGTTCCGCACGGCAGGGCCGTGGGCAGTCTCGTCGTAGACGGTGGGGACGGAGGAGGCTCTCGCCAACCCGGGGCCGGCGCGCCCGAAGGACAGGCGGGCCCAGTCAGGTCAGGGGCCGGCCAGTCAAGCCCTTCTCTCTCTGTATCCTCCTGCCTTCCATGGGTGTCGTCAGGGCAGGAGGAACTCATGGGGAGGATGTCCATGGTGCGAGCCCTGCTGTTGGGGCTGTTCATGCTGCTGCAGGCCTGTGCGGCGGGGGGCGATGGCCTCCGGAGGGCTGTTGCCCTCCACGGCCTGGGTGCCGGAGGGCACCCAGGGGGTGCTGTTCCTCCGCGAGCAGCGCAGGGGGGAGTCGGAGTTGTCCGAGGCCCGGAGCGCGGAGGCCGTGTGCTCCCTGGCGCATGTGTGGGGACTTGTCCGAGCGGTGGACGAGGTGGGGGCGAGGGTGGAACTGCGCGCCTGCCCCGATTTTGCCTCTCCTTCAGCTTGTGTGAACCCGGGGCGCATGAGGATGGCTGCACGACAGAGGCTTGGCCTGTTCGCCGCTGCGGAATCACATGAAGTGCGTGCGGGAGAGCCACAAAATCGGGGCAGGCTCAGCGGGGGGCCACCATGTGGAGAGGCCGGGGCTCACCGCCCACTTGGCGTGCAGGACCATTCATGCAGCCGTAACCCGGCCCTGACATCATGGCCAGCTTCGCATTCCCCATTCCTGCCGCCAGCGGGCAAGGGCTTGATGCTGGCGGCGCACAGGCCAATCAGGCTCGAAGCCGATAGGATGTTGGATGCGCACCTCCAACTCCAAGGCGGCTTGAGCCCTGCAAGTATAGGGACTTCGTGGATTCGAGAGTTCCTCGATGCAGACGATGGGCGCGTGCGGTTGGCCTCGTCGGAATCGCTTGCTGCCGACGAATCTCTCACGATGGGTCTGCCACCATCGCCGCCATTCCGATGCGTTCGTGCTTGGCTCCTCCAACTCCTGCTCTGGAGGCTCGTCATCGTTCATAGGCTCCGTCAGCACACGCCTCTGGGTGAGGTCTGCGCCTGTGAGCAGAGTGAGCGCGGAGGCCGCAGCCCCGCGTGTCGCAGGCGCCTTGGCCGACAGGTACTCGAGGAGGAGTGGTACCGCTGTGGGTACGCCCTGGATTCCGAGTGACTCGAGCGCCGTGGGGTTCTCTCCGGAGTCACACAGCCTGCGTAGAAGCTGGAAGTCCTCAGGTGCTCCCGCGAATGCGAGGAGACGCGGGTGGAATGAAAAGGCCATGCTACCGGACCGGCAGGCATCACGGCAGACGTGCAGGGCAACCTGGGAGCCAAGCAGGAGCGCGCCGCGCCAGAGTGTCTCCTCCTGCCGCATCGGGTCCTGCTGGAGCTTTCTTTCGATGAGGGGGAGTGCTTGCCGCTGGCCGAGCTTGCCAAGGGCCAGAGCAGCGGCGCCCGCGACCTGCGGCTCATCCTCCAGTAATTCGCGGAGGCGGGCACCCTCTCCTTCTCGCCGCCACCCCAGCAGGTTCGCGGCACAGGCCCTTAGCCACGGACGCGGCGAGCCGAGCAGTGCGGTCAGTTGCTCCACCCACCCAGGACGCTCCACCAGAAGCAGGGCTTTCTCCCAGAGCGGGGCCGACTCCGCGGGCGCTGCCTCCATTGCATGGACGAGCCCTGGCCAGCCCTCCTCCTCCGGCGACAGGCTGGCCAATGTGAGGGCCGCCGCCATCCTCTCACCGTCATCCCCATCGGAGAGCAAGGGGTGCGCGCACGCCACCGCGATGTCACTGCTGGTTCGCAAGGCCTCCAGGTGCGTGGCGAGTCGCTCCTCCACCCCTGCTGCCTCCATCCAGCGCGGCTCCGGGCCCTGTAACCGCCTCTGTCGCTGTTGGAGGAGGAATTCCACCTCTGACAGGTGCAGTTCCTGGAAATCTCGCAAGAATGTCTGCGCCTCGGGATGGTTCAGAAGCAGGAGACTCATGATTCAATTCCGTGCTGCTCTGTCGGAGAGGATCTCTCGAATGCGCAGGATCTCATGCTCATCCTTGCCCGTGAGCGTGGCGGCGACCCTTCCAATTGCACCTCCCTTCGCGTAGATGGCTGCGTCGTGTCGGTCGAGCATCAGGGCCGTCGGTGTTGAGTAGGGGAGTTTCTGGAAGCCTAGGTGGAGGGCTGCCTGCTCGAAATCAGCCAGGGCACCCAGAGGGTTGTCGCTTTTCTTCTCGAGTCGGGGATAGGTGAGGATTGCGATCTCCTGGTGGTGAAATCGGCCCAGACACTTGCAGAGGAACGCCAGTTTGAGGAAGAGGGCCTTCAGGCTGGGTGCTTGTTCATGCACATGGCGTTCGTCCAGTTCGTGCGCTTCGAGCGTGCTGTCGAACGAGACGACGCGGCAATCCCCATCGTCGTTCAGCGTGTCGAGATCCAGGAAGTAGTGATAATAGGGGTCCTGTTTGTGCTCGGCGATCATGAGGAATCGCGAGGGCCAATCGTACGCACTCCCCTCTTCTTCGAGGAACCTGAGCAGGTTGTTGATTTCGAATTCGACGGCGGCGATGCCAATGCCTCCCATATCCCTGCCCATGTGCGACAGAAGCTCCCGGTAGACATCCGGAAGCTTGCGCTCGGAGAGTTGCTCCAGCCGAGCAATCTCTTCAGGGGAAGCCCCTTGAATCCTTCCGGTGAACGCGGGGTCGCACCTGCTGGCGAGTCCGATGAGTTCTTTCATCATGGCGGTGGACGCTGGGCGTGTTAAGCGCAGGAGGTTTCGGTGTTGTTGCAGAGCATGGGAGTGAGGATGACCTGGCACGAGGCACAAGAGGGGACACTCTCGTTGTGGCCAAAGCTCATCAACTCCTTGATGATTTTCTTCTCGGCGTCTTCCTGACTCGTGTAGGTCACGAGTGTCGTGACGGACTCGGGCTTGGTCGGGCTGTAGAAGACTTCCGTCATGGAGAGCGGGTGGTGACCGGCTTGACGTGCTGTCTGGATGAGCTTGGGAGCGGCGCAGTTTCCCGGAGTTGGACGGTTCAGAGGCTTTCTTCCCCCGCTTCCATCGTCGACCAATATCTCGGGTATTCCAGCGACCAGGTTTTCGAAGAATTTTGCGTCTGGCTTCATGTCGGGGGCACAGAGCGCCTGGTTGAGGTCTACCCTCTCCCCGGCGCAGGGGGTCCAACGTGGCTCACCATCCTTGAGCGCCGCGACGGCCTTTTCGAATCCGGGGGTGTTCTTCTCTCCGGACATGGCCGCGTAGATGAGACCGCCCTTCGTGGGCTCATAGCCTTTACAGAGTAGGACGCCGACCATGAAGCCCTTCCCCTTTTTGAGTGTCGGGGCGTTGGAGTGTTTGATGCGGGAGATTTCGAGCATTCCAATGAGAGCCCGGGCCATGGCCTGGCTATCAGGGCTTTCGGGGACCCTGTGCGTGGCTTTGTCTTTTCCGCAGTTGGAGGCAGGACACTTGTCGCTGCCGAGAGGGTCGTCACCATAGGCCCAGACGATGTCGGGTTTGCCCATCTGGATACCAATACAATTCCCGGTATTGGCATTGTGCTGGGTGGCGTCCATGAACCGAACGACGCCTTTGCCCTCGATCTTCACGTCAATGCTATAATTGCTCCATGTCACCTTGCCTTTCGTCTTGGCGGAGATGAGGCCACCACCTGCTGTGCCTGGCTCATCCCCCGTGCTGGTCGAGAGCGAGGAACTCTTCAGGGCAATGGCATTTCCTTCGATAAAGACCGAGGTACTGCCCTCGGACAGATCGCTGTCCTGGGCTACATTGACGTAGGGGACGGGAATGGGACCCGAAGGTGAAGGCGTCTTGCATACATCTGGGGTCGCGCTGACCTCGGTCTGTCCATCTCCTTGATGCACGATGGAACGGCCATTGACTGAAGTGTTGCTCATCTGGTTCCCTCCACAACGCATGCCCCGACGAGACCTCCATCGGAGCAGCCATAGACCAGGATGCGTGGAGTCTGGCCCTGTGCCGGATTCGTCCTGCTCAAGCGAAACAGCGCATACCCCAGCCCGAGAACTCCCGCGGACGCGCCTGCGTCTCCGAGCGTTTCTGCTACAAGGCTTGCTGCCAGTGGCTCCGGCATGAGAGCGGCATTGCGGAGATATGCCATGTCGAACTCATGAGCCCAGAAGTTCTCACCGGTCTGGCAGGAGAGAATCTCGTCAACGCGTCTCGTCCCCATTCGAGGATGGATGCGTAGCTGGCGGAAGGCCTCTGTCAACCCATCCGCGAGATTGGGTTTTTCCTGTAGGAAGTGATTGGGCTCTTCTGCCTGGGCATGAGCCGCCACCCATCCGTGTGGTCGAGCCCCTTTGCCAATCATGGCGGTCGTCTGGGCGACCAGGATGAACCCGGCCCCCTCTCCCGGAATGATTCCATCACGCCGTGAGCGCCCAGGCAGACGACCCACGTTGGCCAGGTAGCGCAGCGAGGTGGTATCGCACCAGGAGTCCACGGCCCCTACCAACACACAAGACACACGCTGTGACTCGAGCATCTTTGCTGCCCGGGCCAGCGCGAGAAAGAAGCCAGCGCGCCCCTTATACAACATATTGTCCGCGGCCACTTCCAGGCGGATGGGCGTGGAGTCTTGTAAGAGCTTCAAAAACAGCTCACTGGATACAGTTGCCCCACGACCGGGTTCCGGCAGTGCGAGGAGCAGTGGGAGCCGGCCCAGGTTCGAGCGTATTCCTTGAAGGCAGTCGTGTAGAGCGGTGGCGGCCATGGACGCCATACGCTCCGTGCGTGAAAGGGAGCAATCCAGCAGAGTCAGCACGGAGGCTCTCGCTGGCTCTGCTGTCCCTTTGTACACGTCCGTCAGGAAGAAACGGGTCGTACCTGCGGCCATCTCTACCTGGGTTGTTCTGGCCGTGAGCCCCAGGGGTGTACACAGTCCGAGCGCAAGGATGGCGAGTCCCTCTTGATGGGGGGTCATGTGGGAAGCTCCTCCCAGGGCTCCATCTGTCGCACGATGCCGTACTCATACCGCTCCAGGTCTCGGTTCAGTTCGATGGCTGTTCGCCAGAAGAGGGTCATGGCCCCCTCATCCGGCTCCAAGTGGATGGCATCCAGTATCAGGCAGCGTCTTTCGACGCGGTGATTGAAGCATGCCTTCATCATCAGACGGTGGCGGGGCAGTGGAAACGCGAAGCGCCCATCTGGCGAGAGTCCAGTCAGCACGACCTCTTCACCCCCCTGCAAGTGGGGGGTGGCACTGAGCCCTGGTGCGGCTGCCATGAAGAAGCGCTCGTCGAAGTCCGTGGGCCATAGGGGAGCGCGCCGAGCCACCCACGTGTCATCATACGTGCCAGCCAGGCACATTCGAGGCTGCCAGCTGCGAGCAATAGGGCCAAGACCTGCCGGCTCGATTCTCTCCGTCGGGCTCTTCAGCAGATGCAGGGGGTTCTCCAGATTGGGAAGAGGCATGTCCACCGCGTCTCGTGACGATGCGTACAAGCCTCGGCCCACGGGATTTCTGGACTCGTGCAGGGCGGAATGCCCGCCTCCCGTCAACGCATTGCCGCCCAGGCTGCGCTCATAGACCAAAGGCATGGACTCGAAGGGTCTGGGCTCTGAAGGCTTCAGGCCAAGGAGCCCACGGCTCCACACTCTGTCCCCGAATACCTGCACGCCCTTGCGGCAGGGGCCAACACGTACTGCCACCAGCACGTCCTTGACGGGGCGACCTCTGGGTGCCCAGGCCTGTCCAGAGACGTATATATCCGTCCCCGGTCGCCAATAGGTCGTCTGCGCCTCATGTCGTAGGCTGGATTTACCGGGCTCTCCCCAGTACAAATCACTGAGTGGTGGCGGGAGTTGCTCCGCGCATGGTGAGGGCGGCTCCGATGAGGGCTGGTCTGCCGGTGGCAGTTGGAAGCGCCCCGCCACACACACAACCAGTGCTTTCGCTCCCTGCTTCGTCATGGACAACAGGTCCACTGCTGCGAAGGGAGTGAGATTCTTCAGATTTGGCATCACGCACCGGACGCCACAAGGGTGATCCCCGCAGTATAAGGAGGACTCCGAAGCGCTGTAAATACTCGCGGAGCCCCGTGGTTGAGAGAAAGTGCGTATTCCGGTCAGCGTGATCACCTTGGGAGTGCCCCGGTTACGTAGCTCTCCTTCGGTTTGTGTGAACCAGGGGCGCATGAGGATGGCTGTACGACAGAGGATCGCCTGTTCGCCGCTGCGGAATCACATGAAGTGCGGGAGCGCCACAAAATCGGGGCAGGCTCACCAGGGCCGCTGCTATCGCGGATGTCCGGCAGTTGGTGCTGCGCCTGAGTGAAGCGAGGTGAGGAGAGCCATGACGCGAGAAAACGGATTGCCTGGCCTCGAGCGCTTGACGGAGGTGTGCAGGAGGAGTGGCATCCCCGCCGAGCTCGAACCGCCGAGCCTCCACCCTCCCCGGCCTGGGGAAAAGGTAGGAGACCTGCCTTTCGACCCTGTGCTTGCCGCCGTCTATGCGCGCTCGCGGCGCATGGCGTTTGGCGGTGAGCTGGATGGTTTCCATCTTTATCGGGTCGACAATGTGAGCGACCTTGTCAGGGAGAATGAGGGGGTCGCTGGGGATGGCCGGAAGTCTTTCGAACCTCCCTGCTCGTTTTCGCGGGGGAGCCGACCCTGCTCTATTCCACAGTGGGTGGGCCAGGTGCTGGCGGCGGCCAACACCTGACTTCCGTAGTGGGGCTACGGGTTCGAGGTCTTCGCCAGCGCCTCCACGGTCGCGGAGATGACGGCCGGGTTGGTCAGCATCATCTGGTGCGCGAGCACGAAGAAGGTGCGCTCGGTGGCGCCGGGCAGGCGCGCGCTGTCAGCGGGGATCACGGTGCTGTCGAGCGGCGTCCAGAAGGAGAAGACCTCGGTGTCGCCGAACGGGTTCTCGCGGCGGTTCAGCTCGCGCAGGAACTCGCTGTCCGGGCGCATCTGCACCAGCGCGGGGTCCGCCTTCAGATACGCCGCCCTCGTGCCGTGGTGCGGCCCCGAGATGGAGACGAAGCGCCTCACGCGGGGCTGGCCTCCCAACTCCTGCATCCAATAGCGCGAGGACAGCGTCCCCTGGCTGAACGCCACCACGTCGATGCGCTCGGCTCCGGTGCGCTTGCGCAGGCCCTCCGCCGCGCGGCGGATCTGATAGGCCATCACCTCGATGGGCAGCTGGCCGTTGTTGGGGTGCAGGCGCACCGCGTGGAGCCGCTCCCTTGGCCATCCCGCCTCCTCGAACGCGTCCCTCATCGCGAAGAAGGAGCCCGGTGTCTCGTCGGTGCCGTGCACGAACAGCACGGGTACGTACTCGGGCGGAGGCGTGGGACGGGCCTCGGGCACGCTGGCGCAGCCCGTCACGACGGCGAGCAGCGCCAGCACGAGGGCCCGCGACGCCCGGCGAGCGCGCGGAGAGAGGTGACGGAGAGCGGTGGACATGCGGGACTCCAGGTCGACGGCGGGGCCCGCTGTGTATCTCAGGTCTCCAGCAGGACGAAGTCCACCACGGTGCTCCACAGGCGCTCGAACTGGAGCCGGCGGAAGCCGGAGCCCGAGATGAGCCAGTCCACGTGCGGGGGCCGGTGCGCCGGTTGGTCGAAGTGGCCGATGGCGTCCAGGTGGTCCGCGCGGACCGCCGCCAGCACCCGCCCGTACACCTGCGAGCGCGTCGGGACGATGCCGTCACAGGCCTGGGGGCCCGGCATCGCCCCGTAGGCTTCCACCAGCGCCGCCATCTGCGCCGGCGTGTGCAGGGGAATCGCCGTGAGAGGCATGTTCTGGGCTCGCCCGTAGAGGAACGAGTACACCGTGTGTGTGAGCTGGGCGTAGGGATCCAACCCCGCGCTCAGGCGCGCTCGAAACGAGGGCGGCCGGGCCTGGGTGATGACCGAGCCGTAGCGCACCCCGGGCCGGTCCTGCGTGCCCGCGTTGAAGAGATCGATGCCCTCGGGGGTGAGCTGGGGGACGAGCGAGGCGTCGTTGCCCACGTCGCCCAGGAAGCGGACCAGCTCCTCCCGGCGCTCGACGGAGAAGTCTCCCAGGAGCTGCTCGAAGAGCTGGTCCAGGATGGTCGGGCGGAACCCGAGCTGCTCGTCCCAGCGCGTCAGCAGGCTCCCGAGCCGGAAGGCCACGGTCAGCGGCAGCCGCCCGAAGCGCAGCACGTACACCGTGAAGAGGGACAGCAGTTGCAGCAGCTTCTGTCCGAAGAGCCCCAGGAAGAAGGACGCCAGCGGCGTGCCCGCGTGAGGCGTGGACACCGTCACCACCGTGCGCACCCGGCGGGCGAAGGGCTCCGTGTCGATGCCCTCGCCCAATGAGGCGCTCGGGCTGACGAAGAGCCGCGCGTCCAGTCCTCCCGTGGAGTGACCGATGAGGTGGATGGGGCCGTCGTCGTCCCTGGCCCCGCTGGCCTCGATGGCCCTGAAGAGATCCGCGGCACGCGTGCGGATGGAGCCGGTGGGGTGCGAGAGCACCTGGACCACCTCGACCTCCACGCCGCGGCGCGCCATCTCCGCCACGAAGTAGTCGCGCACGTGCCCGAAGTAGAGCAGCTCTCCCAGGTTGGCGAAGCCGAAGAAGCCGGGGACCAGATAGATGTGGTGCTTCGTCGCCATTCCTCCCAACCTTCCGGGGTCTGGGCCTCCAACTCAAGCGCGACGTGCATCCTCCCGTCCATCCGCTCGGGTTGACGCCGCTCCTCTCCCGGGCAACAAGGGGCACTCCCCTTTCCCCTCAAAACCGGAAGGAATGCCCGCCCATGCGACGATTGCTTGCTCTCGGCCTCCTGTGGGCCCTCCCCGCTGTCGCGGAGGAGGGCATGTGGACCTATGACGGCTTCCCCCGCGAGGCCGTGAAGGCCGCCCATGGCTTCGAGCCCTCGCAGGCCTGGTTGGATCGCTTGCGGCTGTCCTCGGTCCGGCTGGCGGGCGGGTGCTCGGCGAGCTTCGTGTCGCCGGAGGGCCTGGTGATGACCAACCACCACTGCATCCGCTCCTGCGTGCAGGATCTGTCCTCCTCCAAGCGCGACTACCTCGCCACCGGCTTCCTCGCGAAGGAGCTGAAGGATGAGCTGCGCTGCCCCAAGGTGGAGGCGAATCAGCTCGTCGAGATGACGGACGTCACCGCGCGCCTCCAGGGCGTCACCCGGGGGCTGAGCGGCGCGGCCTTCAACACCGCCCTCAAGGCGGAGATGTCGAAGATCGAGGGCGAGTGCGCCACCGGGCCGGAGCTGCGCTGCGACGTGGTGACGCTCTTCAACGGTGGCAGGTACCAGCTCTACAAGTACCGCCGCTTCCAGGACGTGCGCCTGGCCTTCGCGCCCGAGTTCTCCATGGCCGCCTTCGGTGGGGACCCGGACAACTTCAACTTCCCGCGCTTCGGCCTGGACGCGGCCTTCCTGCGCGTGTGGGACGCCAATGGCCAGCCGCTGAAGACCGGGAGCTACCTGCCCTGGGCGAAGGACGGCGCGAAGGAGGGGGACCTGGTCTTCGTCTCCGGCCACCCGGGCTCCACCAATCGCCAGAGCACCGTGGCGGAGCTGGAGTTCGAGCGGGACGTGTCGCTCCCGTTCTTGCTGGTCTACATGGCGGAGCGGCGGGGGATGCTGCGCGAGTATGCCTCCTCCTCGCCGGAGCGCTTCCGTACCTCGCGCGCCAGGCTGCGCTCGGTGGAGAACGCGCTGAAGGGGATGTGGGGCCGGCATCAGGCTCTCGCGGAGCCCTCGCTGCTCGCCGGCAAGCGCAAGGCCGAGGCGGAACTGCGCGCCAGCGTGGCGGCGGACCCGAAGCTGAAGGACCACGTGGGCGCCTGGGATGCCATCGCCCGGGCCCTGGACGCCTACCGCCCGCTGATGGCCGAGTACCGGCTGGAGGAGGTCGGTTTTGGTTTCGCCTCCGAGCTCTTCGACATCGCGAGGCACCTCGTGCGCGCGGCGGACGAGCGGCCCAAGCCCAACACGGAGCGGTTGCGCGAGTACACCGAGGGCCAGCTCCCGGCGCTGCGCCAGCAGTTGCTGCGCGAGGCTCCCATCACCCCGGAGTTCGAAATCGTCTCGATGACCTTCGGCTTCAACAAGCTGCGCGAGACGCTGGGCGCGGATGATCCCTTCGTCCAGGTGGTGCTCGGCCGCGAGGCCCCGGAGGACCTGGCGCGCGCGCTGGTGAAGGGCACGAAGCTCTTCGACGTGAAGGAGCGCCAGCGGCTGCTCGAGGGTGGCAAGGCCGCGGTGGAGGCGTCGAAGGATCCGATGATCCTCCTCGCGCGCCGGGTGGACGCGCGGGCGCGTGAGGTGCGCAAGCGCTACGAGGACACGGTGGAGTCGGTGCTGAACAAGAACGGCGAGCTGCTCGCGCAGGCCCGGCTGGCGGTCCAGGGCACCTCGGGCTACCCGGACGCCACCTTCACCCTGCGCCTCAACTACGGCGTGGTGAAGGGCTGGGAGCAGAGCGGCCGGCAGGTGTCTCCGCTGACGACGTTCGCCGGTGCCTACGCGCGCCACACGGGCAAGGAGCCCTTCCGGCTTCCGGACTCGTGGTTGAAGGCCCGGGGCAAGGTGCCCGGCGAGACGCCGCTCGACATGGCCACCACCAACGACATCATCGGCGGCAACTCGGGCTCGCCCATGGTGGACCGCGAGGGGCGCGTGGTGGGTCTCATCTTCGACGGCAACCTGCAGTCGCTCGGCGGTGATTACGCCTACGTGCCGGAGACCAACCGCGCCGTCGCCGTTCATGGCGAGGGCCTCCTGCGGGCCCTCGAGCACATCTACGGCGCTTCGCGGTTGGTGAAGGAGCTGCGCGCCAACCAGCGGTAGCGGGACAGGGGTGGGGGATGGACGACCCTCACCCCGGCCCTCTCCCCGGGAGCTCAGGCCGCGACGGAGCCGCTCGTCTTCGTCACGCGGCCGGAGATGGCCGTGGGGTTGAGGATGTTGTCGAACATCGGGCTGGTCTTCTCCGCCGCCTTGCGGATCTCCTCCAGCGTGGCCGCGTCCGCGTCGGTGTCCACCTCGACGGTGTACTGGAGCTCGGAGAAGCCCGCGCGCACCGTCGGGTCCAGGTTGAGGTAGCCGCGCAGGTCGAACGGCGCGCTCACCTTGATGCGCAGGTTGCGGTAGTCCAGGTTGCGCATCCGCGCCTGCGTCACCCAGCCGATCGTCAGGCACGTCCCCAGCGACGCCAGCAGCAGCTCCATCGGGTCGATGTGCTGGTCCTTGCCGCCCAGCGCCGCGGGCTCGTCGGTCTCCAGCGTGAAGGAGCGGGCCCGCGTCACCGCCTGGGCTCCATCGCGCCACTCCGTCACCGTCTCGAAGCGGCCCTTGCCCGCCTCCGGGTTGGCGGACACGTGCTCCTTCGTCTTGTGGAGGGTGTCGAGGTCGAGCGTGCAGCAGCTGCCGATGTTTGCCATGGCTTTCTCCTGAGGAGGGCGAGGGACTCCGACGGTAGGTCGGCATCGTCGCGCGCCGCAAGCGACGCCCCGTGCTCTCACGGAGAGTGGTGGCCGGTGCCCGGACTTCGAGTCCAGGCCCAATACAGGAGCGTGCCCAGCACCCCCGCCCAGGGCACGTAGGGCGCTCCCGCGAGCACTCCCTCCATACACAAGTGAACACGGCACTCGGGCCGGTTCAGCGTGGTGCACGCGCCGAGCAGCAGCGGCACGTGGCTTGCGATGAATCCCATGCCGAGCCCGCGAATCACGTCTCCGCGCACCCACCGGCGCTTCAGCACCCGCCACACCGTGGGCAGCAACACGAACGTGGCCAGCGCGGCGAGCGCCAGCTTCTGGTGCCGCACCTCGATGGCGAGCACCAGCACGCCCAGCGTCAGCAGCAGCGGTGGCCAGAGCGGGGCGTGTTCATCCTGTTCTTCCTCGGGCGCGGACATGGACGGACCTCAACAGTAACAGGCGGACACTCGTGTGACGGCACTGTCACATCCCCGACGCATCTCCGGTCCCCGCGCTGGCCCCGCGTTGTGCGTTGCGTCAGGGATGAATTACTTTCATCGCAGTCAAAAGGTAGGGTTGAGGCGTGGTTGTGGGGCGCCTCGTCCCGACCGGGCTTTCGAGGACGCCCGGGTTTCACTCGCCGCCAGGCTGGGGGGTCTGGAGACCAAGCGAGTATCGGTCGGGTAACATTCGCATCTGTCTGGTCGGGGGGGAAGGAGACGCGTTGATGATGGCGGAGGTACCGCAACCGGAACCCAGGAAGGTAGCGACCATCATGTTCACGGACATGGTGGGGCTCAGCCCCGAAGCCCGGCGGGACGAGGCGCTCAACAATGAGCTGCGCGAGGAGCATGGACGGCTCGTGCGCGGACTGCTGTCCGGACATGGAGGACGCGAAATCAAGAGGCTGGAGGACGGCTTCCTCGTCGAGTTCGACGAGGCGCTGCCGGCGGTGGCGTGCGCGCTGGAGCTGCAGTCGGCGTTGTGCGCGCGCAACGAGTGCGTGCCGTCCGCGCGACGGGTGGAGTTGCGCATCGGCATCCACCTGGGCTCGGTGGTGCACCGGGACGGAGACGTCTTCGGCGAGGGAGTGAACCTGGCCGCGCGGCTGGAGTCGCTCGCACGGCCCGGCTCCCTCTACGTCAGCGAGCCGGTGGTACTTCAGGTGCGCAGCCAGGTGCTGGCCCCCGTGGTGCGGCTCGGCCGGAGCGACTTGAAGAACATCCGCCTGCCGGTGCCCGTCTACCGCATCGACCCACCCGTGCGCCGCCGCCGCCGCTCGTGGATGTCACGCCTGCGGGGCCTGCTGCCCGGAGGCCGCGCCCGGAGCTGAGCACTCCGCGTGATGGGGGCGCTAAGGTGCGCCCCCATGAAAGAGCTCACCCTCGTCGTCGCCTCGAAGAACTACTCCTCCTGGTCGCTGCGGCCCTACCTCGCGCTCGCCCACACCGGGCAGCCCTTCCGCGAGGTGGTGGTGCAGTTGGACAAGCCGGACACCGCCGCGAACATCGCGAAGTACTCGCCCAGCGGCCGGGTGCCCGCGCTGCTGCACGGAGACCTCGTCATCTGGGACTCGCTGGCCATCTGCGAGTACCTGGCCGAGCTGTTCCCCCAGGCGAAGCTGTGGCCCGAGGCCCAGGCCGCTCGCGCCGTGGCGCGCTCCGTCACCGCGGAGATGCACTCGAGCTTCATGAACCTGCGCAACCACATGTCGATGAACATCCGCGCCCGCCGGCCCGGGGAGGGACGAGCCCCTGGCGTCGCCGAGGACATCGCGCGCATCACCTCGCTGTGGAAGGAGTGCCGCGCGCGCTTCGGACAGGGAGGGCCGTTCCTCTTCGGCGCCTTCTCCATCGCGGACGCCTTCTACGCGCCCGTCGTCACGCGCTTCGTCACCTATGGCGTGGAGCTGGACGCGGAGTGCGCCGCCTACCGGGACGCGGTGCTGGCCCTGCCGGCCCTGAAGGCCTGGACGGAGGCCGCCCGCAGCGAGCCGCCCGTGGCGCGCTACGAGAAGTAGGCGCTCCTACAAGCCCAGCGCCTTGAGCTGCGCGTCGAAGGACTGGGCGGTGGTGAAGAGGTGGCCGCGGATGCCGAGCGCGTTCGCGGCCTGGACGTACTCGTTCACGTCGTCGAAGAAGGCGGCCTCCTCGGGGGCACAGCCCGCGCGCGCGAGCGCCTCCTTGTAGATGGCGGGCTCCGGCTTCACGTGGCCCACCTCGCAGCTGAGCACCAGGCTGTCGAAGCGCTCCAACACCGGCAGCAGGGGCCGCAGGTAGGCCACGTGCAGCACGTTGGTGTTGGAGAGCAGCACCAGCTTCACCCGCCCCACCAGCCCCTCCACCCGCGGCAGCACCGCCTCGTGAATGGTGAAGTGGCAGTTCCACAGGGCGTTGAACTCGTCCATCGGCAGGTCCACCCCCAGCGAGCGGCAGATTTCGCGCCTCAGGCCCTCGGGCCCCAGCAGGCCCCGGTTGGCTGGCGTCCAGCTCGTGGCGAGCAGCCGGCTCTCGGCCTCCGCGGGCGACAGCCCCGCGCGTGCTCCCAGCTTGCGGAAGAGCAGGCCGTTGTCGTGGAAGACCAGGACATTGCCGAGATCGAGGATGACGGCGCGGAGCGGTGAGGTCATGGCCCTGGTTATACCCGGTAGCTGCGCGCCACCTGCTCCATTTGCGAGGCCACCTCCCGCAGCGCCTCGGTGACGCGCTGGGACGCCTGGAGTCCCACCATGGTGTCGTGCATCATGGTGGACAGATCCGTCATGGCGTTGAAGATCTCCTCGATGCCCGCGTTCTGCTGACTCACGGCGCTGGCGATCTGCCTCACCGCGTTCATGTTGTCCTGAACGATGCTGCTCAGGGCGCGGATGCTGTCGGCGCTGGTGCGCGCCTGGGCCATGCCCGCCTCCATCCGTGCCTGTCCCTGCTCGCTGAGCTCCACCGTCCGGAGGATGGCCTCGGTGATGTCCTCGAGCAGGGTGCCCACCTGGGCGGTGGACTGGATGGACTGGTTGGCCAGGGTGCGGATCTCCTTGGCCACGATGGCGAAGCCCTTGCCGTGCTCGCCGGAGCGCACCGCCTCGATGGCGGCGTTGAGCGCCAGCATGTTGGAGCGGTCCGCCAGCCCCTTCACCGTCAGGGTGATGCCGCCGATGCGCTGGGCGCGCTCGTTGAGCCGGCCGATCTGCCCGGCCATGTCGTCCACCTGCTCGCGCAGCGTCTGGAAGCCGTTCATGCTCTCGGTGAGCGCGAGCGCGCCGCCCTGGCCCAGCTCCTCGGCCCGCGAGGCCACCTGGAGCACCGCGCCGGCCCGCTCGGCGGCCACCATCGACGTCTGTTTGATTTCCTGCGCCGTCACCTGCGTCTGCTGCAGCGCCGCGGCCTGGCGGGTGATGTTGCTCTCCTGCTGCTCGGCGGCGCGCGTGAGCTCGGCCACGGTGTCGGTGAGCACCCGCGTGCCGCGCTGCAGGCTCTCGGTCGTCTCGCGCAGGTTGCCCACCATCTGGAGGAAGGACTCGGCCAGCTCGCCCACCTCGTCCCTGGTGCGCACGTCGAACTTCTGGGTGAGGTCTCCCTCCTGCACGATGCGGCGCACCGCCTGGTTGAGCCGGGTGATGGGCTGGGTGATGCCGCGCGAGAGCAGGAAGGCGGCCAGGGCCGCCAGCGCCACCACGCCCATCACCGCCGCCACGGTGCCGGTACGCAGCTTGTGGAGCGTGGCGTAGACCTCTTCCGGATCCGACAGCGCCACGAAGCGCCAGCCGTCTCCCACGTCCTTGATTTCCTCTCCGTTGAGCGCCTCGACGGCCACGGCGTTGGGGATGTTCCACGCGTCCTGGCCCCGCGAGTCGAAGAGCAGGGTGCCCGAGGCGGTGCGCACCTCCAGGGCGAAGCTCTCGTTCTTGCGCCCGCGGGCGCGCTCCAGCGCGGCCTTCACCACCTCGCCCACCTGGCCCCAGTCATATGCCGCCAGCAGCACGCCCAGCCGCCGCCCGCCCCGCGACTCCATCACCGGCGCCGCCAGGTGCAGCACCCGCATGCCGAAGACCGGATCCTCCTCGGTGAGCGTCTCGCTGGTGAAGCGCCCCTGCTGGGCCGCCTTGAACCAGGGGGAGTGACGCACCGCCTCGTCCTGGCCCAGGAAGGAGTCCCTCAGCGCGGGCGTGCTGGCGGAGACGGCCCGGCCCGACTCGTCGAAGAGCACCAGCCCCGTGAAGGTGGTGTAGCGCAGCTGCAGCCGCGAGAGCACCGCGTCTCCCTGCTCGTAGCTCCCCGTGAGCAGCGCCTCGCGCAGCAGCATGTCCTCGGCCCAGCTGCGCACGCTCGTCTCGCGCTCCACCAGCGAGGCCTCCACCAGGTCCTTCAGGCCCTGGGCCTCGATGCGGAGCATCTCGTGCACCTGCTCCTGCATCATCTGCTGGGTGGTGCTCGAGCCCACCCAGGTGGAGAGGAGCAGCGGAGCGATGGCCAGCAGGGTGACGTACAGCGTCAGGCGGCCACGCAGCTTGAGGGTTCCGCCGATCAGGGAAGGTCTCATGAATCCGTTACGTCCGCCCGAGGGCGCCGCGGGAGGGGACTGGAGTGTCCCCCACCTGACGCAGCTCCCACCTGTACCACGGAGCGTGTCCGACGAAAGCGGTCACGTCTCCAGGTGAGCACAGGTGGGAGTCAGGACTACCGCGTGCGAGCCTCGCCCGCCTGCTTCCCTACCTAGGAGAGCGGGATGCGCTCGGGCAGCTCGCGCTCGGGCACGTTCACGTAGTCGGCCCGCATGTCCAGCATGAGCCGCTGGTGCACGCGTGAGCTGATGAGCTTGCGCAACAGGCCGAGGAAGCCCGGCGGGGCGGCGATCACCAGCCTGTCGTAGGCATGGTCGTTGAGGCCCCGCTCCAGCCGCGCGGAGAGCTCGCGGGCGAAGCGATCATGCTCCAGCTGCTGGCGCGCATCGGGCTGATTCTCCGGTTGGGGTTTGTGCAGGGAGCCCGCGTTGGGGTTGTCCGGCTGGTTGAGGAGCTGCCGGGACATGGCGCGGCTCTCCTCGTGAAGGAACTCCTCGCGCAACTCCCACCTCTCGGCCCGCTCATCCGTCGCGAAGAGCTTGGCCCGGCTCCCATTGGCCACCAATATCCACAGCGCGTCCGCCATCGTTCATCCTCCTGCCCTTGAGGTGCGGACCCCCACCGGTCCCGGCAAGCTTCCTTCCCCTGGGCGGCCGTCGCTGGCGCGCCGGGCGGGCGGGCGCCGGGGCACCTTCCCTGGAGCCGGGGGCCTGGCGTATGCCCGGGTTGCGGCCGGGGATGCACCCCGGTGGTGAAGCTTTCGGTGGGAGGCCAAGGACGATGCGCGAGATGGGTGAAGCGGCGGCCAGCTGGCTGGTGGGCAGGCTGGGGGAGATGGAGGAGGCGCTCGCCGCGCTGGTGGAGGTGAACTCCTGGACGGAGAACGCGGAGGGCGGCCGCAGGGTCGGCGCCCTGCTGCGCGAGCAGCTCGCCATGCCCGGCCTCCAGGCCGAGGTGGTGCCGAGCAAGCGGTACGCGGACCACCTCGTCTTCCGCTCGGAAGGGAAGGCCGGGCTCGAGCCGGTGGCGCTGGTGGGCCACCTGGACACGGTGTTTCCCCCGGGCAGGTTCGAGGGCTACCGGCGCGACGGGGCGCTGCGGCGCGGCCCGGGCGTGCTGGACATGAAGGGGGGGCTCGTCGTCATCACCTGGGCCCTCAAGGCGCTCGCGGCCTCGGGTGGGTTGGAGCGGCTGCCCCCGCTGCGCCTGGTGGTGGTGTCGGACGAGGAGGTGGGCTCGCCCGAGGGCGCCGACATCATCCGCCGGGCCATCGCCGGAGCGGGCGCCTGTCTCGTCTTCGAGTCTGGCCGGGCCGGGGACGCCATCATCACCCGGCGCAAGGGCACCGGCATGGCCACGGCGGTGGCGCATGGAAAGGCCGCCCACGCGGGCAATGCCCACCAGGAGGGGGCCAATGCGCTCTGGGCGCTCGCTCGCTTCGTGGACCGGGTGCAGCAGTTCACCGACTACCCGCGCGGTATCACCGTCAACGTGGGCAAGGTGATGGGAGGGCAGGGGAAGAACACCGTGCCGGACCACGGGGTGGCGGAGGTGGATCTGCGCTTCTGCACCCGCGCGGACGGCGAGGAACTGGTGCGGCGCTTCCGCCAGGCGGCCGAGGAGGCCGCGGCCGGCGTCCCCGGCACCCGCATCGAGGTGAGTGGAGGTGTGGCGCGCGAGCCCCTGGAGCGCACCGAGGCCTCCGCGGCGCTGATGGCGGCGTACGGTTCGTGCGCCCATGCCTCCGGGCTGGGTCACGGCGAGGCGGCGCTGGTGGGCGGGGGCTCGGATGCCAGCACCTCGTCCGCGATGGGGATTCCGTCCATCGACGGCCTGGGTCCCCGGGGCAAGGGCTTCCACACGGTGGAGGAGTTCATCGAGGTGGATACTTTGATCCCCAAGGCTCAAGCCCTGGTGCGCTACCTCGCCTCCCGAGCGGGATGACCCCCACGTGGAATGACCGCAGGAGTGCTCCGCAGCGGGCCCTGTTCAAGGTAGAACAGGGCCCATGCGTACTCCCGTCGTGTGTGTGGCCGGCCTGCTCGCGCTCGCGCTGGCCGCTGGCCCGGCCAGAGCCCAGGGCGGTCTCGGGCTCGATCTCTCGGGTGATTCGAACACCCAGACCCCCCAGGAGCAGTCCCAGGACTCCAGCGAGGATGCCGCGCAGGACTCCGGCAACCTCGGCCTGGATTTGAGCGGAGGCAGCGCCGACGCGGACCTGCAGCCGCGCTTCGCGTTGGTGGGTCTCGAGACGCCCGAGCGCGCCGGTGCCGCGGTGGCGAAGCGGTGGGTGGGCTGGCTGCAGGCGCAGGCCCTCCGTTCCGGCCGTGTGGTGAGGGTCGCGGAGACGGCCGAGGTCCGGCAGCAGTTGGAGGCGGACTACGACTCCGCCCTGCGTTGCCAGGAGGCCTCGTGCTTGCGTGGGCCCGCGGACATGCTCGACGCGGACCTGCTCACCACGGCGCGCCTGGCGCTCGAGGACGAGGGCTGGACGCTGCGGCTGTGGACGTACGACCGGGATCGGGGCGTGGTGGAGATGGACGTGGTGACGGGCCGCAAGCCCAACGACAGCAACTTCATCCGCGAGGCGGGCGAAGTGCTGTCGAAGCGGGTGGAGGAGCTGGCCAGGCCGCGCGCCCTGCTGAAGGTGTCCTGCAACGTGTCCCAGGCGGTGGTGCGCGTGGGCGAGCGCATGCTGGGCGTGGGCAACGTCGAGGCGAAGCTGCCGCCCGGTGAGGTGGAGCTCATCGTCGAGGCCGAC
Source organism: Archangium violaceum (assembly GCF_016859125.1). NCBI lineage: Bacteria > Pseudomonadati > Myxococcota > Myxococcia > Myxococcales > Archangiaceae > Archangium > Archangium violaceum. Next base: position 5,149,796 of record NZ_CP069338.1, read on the forward strand.
GAATACTCCTCCTATACGAAGACGCTGACGCTCGCCTCGGGCGAGACGCAGGAGGTGTCCGTGCGGCTGGAGTTCAACGGCCCCGCTCCGGAAGGTCCCCCCGAGGACGTGGTGGTCGCGAAGAAGTCCCGCAAGTCCTCCAGCGGCCCCTCCCTCTTCAGCCGTCCCGCCTTCTACACCACGGTGCTGGGGTTGGCGGCGGTGGGCGCGGGCGTGGCGCTCGGCATGGGCCTCCAGGGCAAGGCGCAGGACGCGAACGGGGATGGTGTGATCGACATCTCCCGGAAGGAGTACCTGGCCGCCCGTCAGCAATCGACGATTTCCACGGCGCTCATGGCGGGAGGTGGCGCGGTGGCCGGCGGCAGCCTGCTGTGGCTCCTCATCGTCCCGCAGCGCTCGGCGCCGGCGTCCTCCACGGTGGCCCCCGTCTCCAGCGGCACGGGCACCAGCGGCACCACGGCCCTCCACTTCGTGATTGGCGGGAGCTTCTGAACATGAAGGCCTTTTCTTCCCTCTTCTGTTGTTTGTTGCTCGCGGTGTCCGCCGCGGGCTGTTGGGTGCCGGAGCTCCCGGACGACACCCTCTTCAGCTGCGCCACGGACGCCGATTGCGCCCAGGAGGGCGTGGTGTGCGTGGCCCGCGCGGGCCAGAGCGGCTTCTGCTGCACGCCCACCGCCGAGGTGTGCAACGGCAGGGACGACAACTGCGATGGCAAGGCGGACGAGAGCTTCAACTTCCTGACCGACAGCGCCAACTGCGGCGGGTGCGGCAAGACCTGCGACGTCGAGACCCAGGTGTGTGTCACGGGTTCCTGCAAGTCGCGCGGGGAGCGGCTCTGCGACAACGGCGTCGATGATGACGGGGACGGCTTCGTGGACTGCGCGGACCTGGTGGACTGCACCAACCAGTCGTGCGGCGCCACCTGCATCTGCCTCGATGGCAAGCGTGGAGAGGCCGTGTGCGGCGATGGCCTCGACAATGACACCGACTCCTCCGTGGACTGCTTCGATGACGACTGCGAGGACAAGTCCTGTGGCACTGGCTGCACCTGCCGGAGCTTCAGGATGGCGGAGACCGAGTGCGGCGACGCCACCGATAACGACAAGGACGGCAAGACGGACTGCGCGGACACCTTCGACTGCTCCGGCGTGACGTGCGGCAACGGCTGCGTCTGCCGCAGTGGCGCGAAGGCCGAGTCCAGCTGCAACGACGGCCAGGACAATGATGGTGACGGCAGGACCGACTGCCTGGATACGGACTGCGAGGGTCTGAATCAGGGTGACGGCACCACGTGCTCGGGTGGGGTGCGGGTGGAGAGCATCTGCACCGACTCGGTGGACAATGACTCCGACACCAAGGCGGATTGCGCCGACACTGATTGCAACGGTAGGTCGTGCGGCACCGGCTGCACCTGTGCGTCCGGGCTCAAGACGGAGGTCTTCTGCGACGACAACCTCGACAACGACGGGGACGGTCCCCTGGACTGCGCGGACACCGCCGACTGCAACGGCAGGGCGTGCGGCACCGGCTGCACCTGCGCGTCCGGGGTCAGGGCGGAGAGTTCCTGCGGCGACGGCGTCGACAACGACGGGGACGGTCCCCTGGACTGCGCGGACACCACCGACTGCACCGGCAAGACGTGCGGCACCGGCTGCCTCTGCGAGGCCGGGAGCAAGAAGGAAACCGCCTGCGCCGACGGCTCGGACAATGATGGCGACGGTAATACGAACTGCGCCGACAGCGACTGCAATGGCAGGTCCTGCGGCACGGGTGGGTCGACGGCCAAGTGCTCGGGCGGCGTGTGTAAATAGTCGTTCGCTGTAGCGTCGGTGCGCAGGTCCGCCTCCTGAAGGCGGGCCTCTCCTCACTTCTGACCACCCGCGGACGGCGCACCGTGCCGTCCGTGGGACAGAAGAGTCGTCATCCTGGCGACAACCTTTCCAGATCGGGTTGCCGGGAGATGAGAGGATGGAAAGGTTTACCGCCAATGGGCGGCGATGACGTCATCTCGGGAACGGTGCTCTCCGGCAGCTTCCAGGCCGTGGGCGAGAGCGCCGTTGTGGATCGCGAGCTCCAGGAAGGCGATGTCCTGGGCACCTATCAACTGGAGCGTCTCCTCGGTGAGGGCTCCATGGGCCAGGTGTTCCAGGCCCGTCACGTGCGCCTGGGCCGGCAGGTGGCCCTCAAGGTGCTGCGCTCCGCCTTCGGCCATGACAGTGGCTTCGTTCATCGCTTCTTCCAGGAGGCGCGCGCCGTCAATCAGATCAACCACGAGCACATCGTGGAGATTTTCGATTTCGTGGAAGACGCGAAGAACGGACGCGTCTACTGCGTGATGGAGCTGCTGCGGGGGCAGAGCCTCTCGGCGCTCCTCAAGGAAGAGACGCTGTCCGTGGCGCGCATGCGCCGCATCCTGGTCCAGGTGTGCGCGGCGCTCGGGGCGGCACACCAGCTCGGGGTGGTGCACCGGGACGTCAAGCCGGACAACCTCTTCGTCACCCACAAGGGCGGGCAGGCGGACTTCGTCAAGGTGCTCGACTTCGGGGTGGCCAAGGTCCTCACGCCCGAGGGCACCAGCGGGACGTTGGACGGCACCCTCATCGGGACGCCCACGTACATGTCGCCGGAGCAGGCCGCGGGTCTGCCGGTGGATCACCGCGCGGACATCTACGCGGTGGGCACCGTCCTCTACGAGATGCTCAGTGGGCACCCTCCTTTCGTGGCGTCCAACTTCGGCCAGCTCATGGTGAAGATCCTCACCGAGGCACCGCCGGCGCTGCCCTCGCACACCCCGGCGGGCGAGCCGATGCCGCAGGCGCTGGCCCGGCTCGCGCTGCGCTGCATGGCCAAGGAGCCCGAGGAGCGGCCCCAGCAGCTCTCCGAGGTCATCACCGCGCTGCTGGTGGACACGGCGCCGGAGCGGGTGCTCCCCGAGAACGAGCGGCCCACCGTACCCATGCCGGTGCCCGCGGGCCTGTCCGGTTCGCGGCGCCCGTGGTTGGCGATCGCGCTGAGCGTACTGGGGGTGCTGGGAGCGGGCTTCGCCCTCTGGCGGGGGATGGAGCGTGGCGCCTCGACGGCCGTGGCGGAGCAGTCGGTGGCGGAAGCGCGCGCGCCGGCCTCCATCACCCTCACCGTGAACTCCCTTCCCAAGGGCGCGCGGGTGGTGCGCGCCGACACGGGCGAGGTGCTCGGGGTGACGCCGCTGGTGACGCGGCAGCCGCGGGCGGACGCGCCCATGGGTCTGCGCGTCGAGCTCGCCGGCTACGCTCCGAGCGAGCACGAGGTGCGGCTCGATTCACCCGCGACCCTCGAGGTGCCGCTCGTCCCGGTGGAGTCGCGGCCACAGCGCGGGGAGGGGCGGAGTCCCTCCCGTACCCACGTTCCGCGCAAGAAGAATTCAGGGGTTCGCGATGATGTCATTGATCCGTTCGCTCACTGAGCGCTCCGTGTTGTCGGTGCTGGTGGCGGTGGCGCTCGCCGTGTCACCGCTGTCCGCCCACGCCGCCAGCATGGAAGCGCGGGGGGATGGGGAAGCGCAGGCGCGTGCGAAGTTCGCCGAGGGCAACCTCGCCTACGATCTGGCCGAGTTCCAGAAGGCCCTGGACGCCTACAGCGAGGCGTACCGGATGAAGCCGCTGCCGGGGTTCCTCTTCAACATCGCCCAGTGCCACCGGCAGCTGGGCCGCCCCGAGCGTGCCGCCTTCTTCTACCGGCGCTACCTGTCGCTCTCGAAGGACGAGCCGTCCAACGCCCCCCTGGTGCGCGAGCTCATCGCGGAGATGGACGAGGCGGTGCGCCTCGAGCAGGAGCGGCGCCTGGCGCGGGAGGAGACGGCGAGGGATCAGGCGCGGGCCGCGGCCCTGCGGGCGCAGGCGGAGGCGGCCGCGGCGCGCCGGGTGAAGCAGCAGGGCGGGCGCAAGTCCACCCTGGTGGCCCGGCCCACGGCGTCGACGCGGGCCGAGGTGAAGGGCGAGGACGGTCTGATGAAGAAGTGGTGGGTGTGGGCGGGCGCGGGCGCCGTGGCGGTGATCGCCGGTGGCGTCATCTACGCGGCCACCGCTCCCCAGCCGCGCCCCACGACCCTGGGCACCATCCGTTAGGGCCCGGCGCCCGGACGCTCAGGCCGGGCTTTCGCGGGAGCCACGCTGGTTGGCCAGCATCAGCGTGGCCGTGTGGCCCATGCGCAGGTGGAAGCTGTCCGCGTCGTGGAACGTGAGCCGCACGTCGCCCAGCTGCAGCTGCATGCCGGACTCCAACGGCGTGTGCTGACCGGGCCGCATCAGCTTCCCACTGAGCAGCGCCGGCCCGCCCTGGGTCAGCGCTTCCACCGCCCAGCCTCCGTCCGGTCGGGCGTGGAGCACCAGGTGCTCGCGTGACACCGTGGCGTCATTGATGACGAACGTGTTGTGCGAGGCCCGTCCCAGCGACAGCTCGTCCCGCCCGGGGACGGGGGCCAGCTCGAAGCACATGGCGTCCCCCGAGGGCAGACAGTCGTAGAGCTCCGAGGTGGGAAGCCGGGTGGTGCCGTGATTCTGCTCGCTGCTTTCCGGAACGTTCCAGACCCCCGCCTCCCACACCAACCAACAGTGTGGGTAACGGGCACGAAACTTCTCCTTGAGTGCGAGGTGCTGCCGCACGAGCAGCGAGAGCAGCAGAGCGCGTGCCATGGGCGGAGAGCCAATCATCTTCGGGGCTTGAGCGCCACTGATCGGTGAGCCAGGGGGGCTGGGCTGTCCAGGAGTGCGCGTTTGCGAGGAGCGGATGTGGGCAGGAGCAGGCGTCCGGTCGGAGGGCACGGATTTTTCCTTGGCTCACCTCCGGCGTAAGGTGTCGCTCGAATGTTTCAGTGGGCGTCAAGAAGCCGTGACAGTGACGGAGCCCACTGCCCTGGTTCAACCCACAACCCCCCCAGGAACTGCATGCGCAACAACCCACGCCATCTCCTGGCACTGTTGAGTACAGGACTCCTCCTGCTCACAGCGTGCCCGGGTACTGAGCCCGCTGTGTGCGGCGACGGCCGCGTCGAAGGCAAGGAGCAATGTGACGACGGCAACACCGCCGACGGCGATAGCTGTTCCAGCCAATGCACCACCACCACCCCCCCCGGCGATGCCATCTGCGGCAATGGTCAGGTCGAGGTTGGTGAGTTGTGTGACGACGGCAACACCGTCAACGGCGATGGCTGCCAGAACAACTGCGTCCCCACCCCGCCGGGCCAGGAGATCCTCCACGAGTGCGGCAACGGCATCCGGGAGATCGGGGAGGCCTGCGATGACGGCAACAAGGATGACGGTGACGAGTGCACGAGCACATGTACGCTCCCGCCGGCGCCGATGGAGCAGTGCCCCGGGGCGGCGAGCTTGCCCCAGCCGGAGGCGGGCGCCACCTGCACGGTGATTCCCGCCAGCACCGCCAATGGCGCGCGCCTCTACATGGGCGTGGTGCTGATGGACGGCAAGACGCTGAATGGAGGCCAGGTGCTGGTGAACGCCGAGGGCACCATCACGTGCGCGGCGTGCGACTGCTCGGGTGAGGCGGAGGCCGCCGGAGCCGAGCGCATCTCCTGCCCGGCGGGTGTCATCTCCCCGGGCCTCATCAACGCGAACGACCGCATCAGCGTCCAGCTGACGCCGGAGACCGGGTCGCTCGAGCGCTACGAGCACCGTTATGACTGGGACCGGGGCAACGATGGCCACACCGCGCTGACCACGCCCCGCGACGCGACCGAGGATGTCGTGCGCTGGGGCGAGCTGCGCCAGGTGATGGCTGGCACGACCTCGCTCGCCGGTAATGGCGGCAGGACGGGCCTGCTGCGCGAGCTGGCCGCCTCCCAGTGGTCCACCAGCTTCAGCCAGGAGGGCCTGCGCGAGCCGAGCCTGACCTTCGAGCGCGCTCCGCTCGGTGACAGCAGTGGCAAGGAGCTGACGAGCGGGTGTGACTACCCGTCCATCAAGACGCCGGATGACATCCCGGCGCTCGCGGCCTACCTGGCGAACGTGGCCGAGGGCATCGAGGAGTCGGCGCACAACGAGTTCCGCTGCGTGTCCGGCCAGGGCGAGGACAGCGAGGACCTGCTGACCTCGCGTACGGCCGTCCTCCACGGCATGGCCCTCACGGCGGCGGAGATCTCCAAGCTGGCCGAGCGTGGGACGAGCCTCGTCTGGTCGCCCCGCGCCAACGTGTCCCTGTACGGCGACACGTCCATGGTCACCGCCTACAAGCAGCTGGGCGTGAACATCGCGCTGGGCACGCACCGGCTGCAGCTGGGCTCCATGAACCTCCTGCGCGAGCTGCAGTGCGCGAACTACCTGAACCAGACGCACTACTCGCAGGCCTTCACGGACGAAGAGCTGTGGCGGATGGTCACCGCGAACGCCGCGGACGCGACGGAGACCTGGGAGAAGGTGGGCCGCATCGCCAAGGGGAAGGTGGCGGACCTGGCCATCTACCGGCTCAACTCCTTCGCGAAGTCGCCGCACCGCGCCGTCATCGCCGCCAATCCGGAGGACGTGGTCCTCACCGTGCGCGGGGGCAAGCCGCTCTACGGTGACAAGGCCGTGGTGGACGCGCTGACGGTGGGCGCCGAGAAGGCCTGTGAAGAGGTGCCGGTGTGCGGCACCACCAAGGCGGCGTGCGTGGAGTCGGAGACGGGGAAGACCTTCGCCGTGCTGAAGGAGGCCAACAAGACGTCCTACCCGCTCTTCTTCTGCGCCGATTCGCAGCCGACGAACGAGCCCACCTGCGAGCCGCAGCGCACCGCTACCACCCCGCCGGCCTCGGTGAACGGCTCCAACGTCTATACCGGCACGCGCCGGCTCACCGACTACGACGGTGACGGCATCGAGAACGCCCAGGACAACTGCCCCATCATCTTCAACCCCATCCGCCCGATGGACAACGGCAAGCAGGCGGATACCGACAACGACGGACTCGGTGATGCGTGCGATCCCTGCCCGCTCGACGCCGGCTCCACGACGTGCTCGGCCCGCAATCCGACGGACGCGGACGGCGATGGCATTCCGGTGCCCGTCGACAACTGCCCCGGTGTCGCCAACCCGGATCAGGCGGACATGGATGGCGACGGTCGCGGTGATGTGTGCGACGCCTGCCGCACGGCGGACCCGGACGACGTGCTCTGCCCGGTCACCATCTACGACCTCAAGAAGCCGGTGGAGGGCAAGTACCCGTTCCGCGCCTACACGGTCACCATTCCCAGTGCGATCGTGACGGCCGTGTCGGGTAGCAGCTACTTCATCCAGGTCGATGATGAGACGCGGGCCAAGGGGGGGGTGGATTGGTCCGGTATCTTCGTCTACTCCTCGAATCGCACGCCCAAGGTCGGTCAACGCATTCGCGTCGAGAACGCCGTGCTGAAGCTGTACTACGGGCAGCTCGAGCTCGTGAACGCCTTCATCACGGTCCTGGATGGCGACCTCATCCACGAGGTGCCGGCGCCCGTCTCCGTCATCCCGGACGAGGTAGTTACGGGTGGCTCGCGCGCCGAGGCCCTCGAGGGCGTGCTGGTGCAGCTCACCGACGTCGTCGTGACGAAGCAGGACGCCGCCTATGGCGAGTTCTTCGTCAACACCAAGGGGAGCAGCACGGATGGGGTGTACGTGGATGACTTCCTCTACAAGGTCTCGCCCCTGCCGGCGGTGGGCACGGAGTTCTACCGGGTTCGTGGCGTGCTGACGTGGCGCAACAACAACTCCAAGCTGGAGCCGCGCAACGCGGACGATCTGCTCGGCCCCCCGCCGGCACTCGTCGGCTTCGGCCCCGCTGGCCTCTTCACCCGCGTGGACCCCGCGTGCGCTCCCGCCGGGTGCTCCACCCTGGGCGGGTTGCTCACTGTCTCCGTGGCCAGCCCCTACCCCGATGATCTCGAGGTTGTCGTCGCCTCTTCCAATCCGGGTGCGCTGGAGGTCGCCAATGGCGGCACGGTGGTCATCCCCAAGGGGCAGAGCAGCGCCGAGGTGAAGCTCATCGCGAAGGCCCAGGCCGCCAGTGTGACGCTGACCGCCCAGCTGGGCACGGTGCGCCTGGAGAACACGGTGCGCGTGCTGGCCGCCAACGAGCTGCCCGCACCCACGGCGCTCACGCCCAACCCCGTCGTCACGGCGCCGGGCTACGATGTGACGCTCACCGCCACCCTGGACATCCCGGCGCCCGCGGGAACCACGCTCGAGGTCGTCGTCACGCCGGCCGAGATCGGCACGGTGGAGCCCTCGACGGTGGCCGTCGGGACCGACGCCACCACGGCCAGCTTCGTCTTCAGTGCCAATCCGGCGGCGCCTGTCACGGCCTCGGGCTCCATCTCGGTCCGGGTGAGTGGCGGCACCAGCGAGGTATCGACCCCGGTCAACTTCACCGACGACTTCCCGAAGCTCATCAGCCTGACGCCGTCTACGGCCACCGTCGTGCAGGGCACGATCCAGAAGTTCACGGTGACGCTGAACAAGGTGGCGGAGGGTGACGTGGCGGTGAAGCTCGCGGCGGCGTCCAGCCCGGCGGGGGCTGCCTTTGGTACCGTGCCCGCCACGGTGGTGGTGCCCATGGGCAGTGACTCGGCCACCTTCGACTTCACCGCGGATGCCGCGGGCGACATCGCGGGGACCGTGACGGCCGCGCTCGGTGCGGACACGCTCACCGCCAACGTGACGGTGCGCACGCCGTACCCGATGCTCGCCAGCATCAGCCCGACGAATCCGAGGGTGGTGCCGGGGGCAACGCAGGAGTTCACCGTGTCGCTGGACAAGGCGGCGGAGGCCGGTGGTGCCACGATCTCCGTCTCCCTGGAGCCCGCAACCGGGTTGGGCTCGCTCGGCTCCTCGACGGTCTTCATCGCCGAGGGTAGTACCTCGGGCACGGTGACGTTCACCGCCACCACCAGCACGGATGGGGCGAGCGGCACCTTCGTCGCCACCTACGATGGCACGACGCTCTCCACTCCGGTGACGGTGTCCGGCACCAGGAGGGGGCTCGTCATCAACGAGGTGGACTACGACATGCCCGGAGCCGGCGATTCGGAGGAGTTCGTGGAGATCTACAACTCCTCGAGTGCGTCCATCTCGCTGGCCGATCTGGCTCTCGTCTTCGTCAACGGGAACAACAACACCGAGTACCTCAGGGCCGATCTGGCCTCGATCGGCGAACTGGGGGCGGGTGAGTACCTCGTCGTCGGTTCGGCCAAGCTCATCGCCAAGGTGCCCGTCAGCCCCTCGGTGAAGACGCTCGCGATCAAGTCCAGCTCCAATGCCGAAACGGACATCATCCAGAACGGCTCGCCCGATGGCGTGGCCATCTACAACAAGGCGACGGACTCGATCGTCGACTCGTTGGCCTACGAGGGCGACATGCAGGATTGCACGCTCAAGGAGACGACGACGACGTTCGATCTGATGGAGGGCACCACGCCCACCACCAGCCTGGCTGATTCGTCGAGCGCTGGCTCGCTGTCCCGCATTCCCAATGCGCAGGACTCCGACTCGAACATGGACGATTTCAAGCTGACGGCCGCGCCCACTCCGGGCGCACCGAACGCTCCTTGAGTCCCTGAGCGGATGCCGGGCCCGCCCGCCTCCACCGTGAGGCGGGCGGGACGGTGAAGTGCTCACGCCCTCCGTGTCACGCAGTCCGGGTGACGCGGGGGGCGTCGTCGTTTCCGGGGGAGGAGAGGGCGCGGGTGCCGCTCAGCGCTTGTTGATGCCGTCCGCCGTCAGCAACAACCACGTCGTGAGGACGGGATCGTACGCCACCGACTCGCGAAACGAGTTCTGGTGCAGCAGCGAGCCCATGAAGCCGCCGAAGACGCTATGCGCGGCGACGCGTGCGTCCACGTCCTCGCGGAACTCCTTCGTCCTGTGCTGGCCGTGGTGGATGATGTTCTCCAGCACCCCCACGTAGACCTCCAGCTTCTCCCGGATGGACCCGGCCACCCGGTCGTTCGTGTACGCCGACTCCACCGCCACCATCCCGAAGAAGATGCCGTACTCCCGGTGGTAGCGCAGGAACTGCTGTCCCCGCCCGAGGAACGCCTCGAGCTGCTGCCGCGCCGTCAGCCGGCGCTGCTCCTTCGACAGCTCGTGCAGCTCCTCGATGGCCGCCAGCAGCAGGTCCTCCTTCGTGGGGAAGTGCCAGTAGAGCGTCCCTGGCGTCATCCGGATGGCCTTGGCCAGCTCCGCCATCGTCGTCGCGAGGATGCTCCGTCGCGCGAAGAGCGTGATGGCGGCCTCCATGATTTCCAACCGCGTCCGCGCCGCACGCTCCTGTTTGAGCTCCCGCTTCGCTGCTGCCTTGCGCATCCCAGTGCGCATTTACCCACCGTGGATGCGCCGCGTCACCTTCAGCCTCAGGCGAGCAGCGTCACCTTGACGATCTCCGGCGGCGCGGCCACTCGCAGCGGCGGGCCCCAGAAGCCCGTGCCCCGGCTCACGTAGATGGAGCGCTCTCCCTCGTGGAACAGCCCGGCGTCGTGCTCCCAGATGGCCGCCACCGCGAGGTTGAATGGGAAGAATTGTCCGCCGTGCGTGTGTCCCGAGAGCTGCAGCCCCATGCCCGCCTTCAGCGCGTGCTCGCGCCAACCCGCGGGCTGGTGCGCCAGCAGCACCGAGGCCCGTGTTGGATCCCTCCCCGCCGTGGCCGCCGCCAGGTCATAGCTGCGCTGGCGCGGGTAGCCCGAGCGTCGCGCTCCCCAATCATCCACGCCCACCAGGTCGAACGAGGCCCCCGGCTCGCCAATGCGCACGTGGCGGTTGCGTAGCACCGTGAGCCCCATGCGCGTGAGCGCGTCGCTCCACTCCTCGTCTCCCGAGTAGTACTCGTGGTTGCCCGTGACGAAGTACGTGCCGTGACGCGAGCGCAGGTCGCGCAGCGCGCCCGCCGCGAAGCCGAGCTCCTCCACGCTGCCGTCCACCAGATCGCCCGTGATGCACACCAGGTCGCCCTTCAGGGCGTTGGTCCGCGCCACCAGTTCGTCCATGAAGCGGCGCTGGATGAGCGGGCCCACGTGGATGTCGCTGAGCTGGATGAGGGTGAAGCCATCCAACGCCCTGGGCAGCCCGGGCAACCGCACCGCCACCTCGTTCACCACCGGCGGGTGGAAGGCGCGCCACACGCCGTAGCTGGCCAGTCCTCCCGTGGCCACCAGCGCCGCTCCGGCCGTCGCCCGGGCGAGGAACTCCCGCCGCTCCTCGGACACGGGGGCCGGAGCCGCCTGTTCCGCGCGCCGGCGCTTCATCCACCCGGAGAGCCTGCGCACGCCGCCCAGCGACAGCACCGCCAGCAGCAGGTAGGTGGCCGCTCCCATCCAGAACCAGCTCAGCTGCGCCACCGCCGCCGTGGCCTCCGAGGGCCACAGGTGCGTCAGCATCCGCGAGCCCAGCAGCGTCGCGGCCAGCAGCGCCATCACCCCCACGCCCACCCTGCGCCAGGCGGGGTGCTTCGCCGTGTCCCGGAAGAGGCGCCGGTACAGATAGATGTGACCGGACACCACCAACAACGCCAGGGGAGCGAAGAAGAGGGCGAATCGCAGCGCGGGAGTCATGAGGCCTTGAATACTTACCGGCGCTCCAGGCGCCGCAACTCCATCGTATGTGAAGAAGCGTGAAGCCGCCCCCTCACCCGAGGAGCGCCCGGAGCGCCCCCGACACCTCGGGGTATTGGAAGGGGTAGCCCGACTCCGTCGCGACCCGGGGCAGCACGCGCTGGCCGCCCAACACCGCCTCGGACATCTCCCCCATCGCCACCTTCAGCGCCAGGGAGGGCACGGGCAGCACCGCCGGCCGGTGCAGCGCCGCCCCCAATGCCCGCGTGAGCTCCGCGTTCGTCACCGGCTCCGGCGCCGTCACGTTCATCGGCCCGCGCAGCTCCGGCTGCTCCAGCGCGAAGAGCAACAGTCCCAGCGCGTCGTCTCGGTGCACCCAGCTCATGTACTGCTGCCCCGAGCCCATGCGCCCGCCCACGCCCCACCGGAAGAGGGGCAGCATCTTCTTCAGCGCGCCTCCCGCCGGGTGCAGCACCACGCCGATGCGTGGCACCACCGTGCGGATGCCCGACGCTGCCGCCTCCAGTGCCTCGGCCTCCCAGGCCCGGCACACCCGCGCGAGGAAGTCCTCTCCGGGCGAGCTGGTCTCCGTCAGCGGCTCCGCGCCCCGGTCTCCGCCGTAGTAGCCGATGGCCGACGCGGATACGAAGTGCCGCACCGTGCCCGCGGCTCGCATGGCCTCCACCAGCAGCCGCGTGCCCACCACCCGGCTGTCATGGATGCGCTTGCGCGCGCGCTCCGTCCACCGCTGGGCCACCGGCTCGCCCGCCAGGTGCACCACCGCCTCCGCTCCTCCCAACGCATCCGGTGACAGCGGCGTGGCCGCGTCGAAGTAGGAGCCCGTCACGCCCGGGGGCAGACGCGCGAGCGTGCGCTTCACGTCGCGCGCCAGCACGTGCACGCCATGGCCCCGCTCCAGCAACCGCTCGACGAGCTGGGGGCCCAGGAAACCACTCGCTCCCGTCACGGCGATCTTCACGGATGAATCCCCGATGGAATGTCCCGGCCGAGCAGGGTAGCGAGCGCCTGGAAGAACGTCTCCATGTCCTCCTCGTCCATGCGTCCCGAGTAGCGGAAGACGACACTCCCCTTGTCATCCAGCAGCAACACCGAGGACGTCTTCTTGGGCAGGCTCCACGGCGCCTCCCCCAGGGTTCCCTTCAGGTCCACGAGAATGGGAATGCCCCACTTCTTCTCCTCGTCGCGCACGTGCGAGAGCGCGATGCCCCGAGCGGGGAAGAAGTCGAACGACTCCAGGTTGGCCACCGCCACCACCCACGCCGCGTCGAGCAGTCCCATCGCCCGGCCCCGGGCGAAGAGGGCCTCCTTGAAGGGCGAGTTGAGTGTTGTCGAGTGTCGGTCCTCGTAGAAGAGAATGACCGGTTTTCCCCGCCAGCGGGACAGCTCCACTTCCTTTCCGTTCGAGCCTCGCAAGGTTGCGTTCATCGGTCCTACCCGCGACTCGGTGGCGAGCGTTGGGCTCGTGGCCAGAACGGCGCTCGCCAGCATGCCTGCAATCCATGTGGTCATCAGGGACTCCCGTGGACAAAGCTTGTACGAACCTTGAACATAGTCTTGACAAGGGCTGGACACAAAGATTACTTCCAAGCTCGAAGGTACCCACCGTTCGGGAGGACAGCTGTATGGGCCCCACGCCTTTCATCGCCGCACCGCCCATGTCGGCTCCCTCGGTGGAGCAGGCGTGGTTGAAGTTGGTGCAGGCCCAGGTGGAAGGCTCGCTCGCCGAGTTGTTGGAGCTGCCGGACGAGGCGGGGTTTGACATTCATTGGACAGAGGCGCTGGGACACGTCCGCGAGTACGTGTTGCGCCCCACCCGGAGGTTGCGCCCGGCGCTGTTGCTGGCCGGCTACTGCCTGGCGCGGGGCTCCGCGGTGGTGCCGCCCGGGCTGTGGCGCTTCGCCGCGGGGTTGGAGCTGCTGCACGCCTTCCGGCTCGTCCATGACGACGTGACGGAGGACACGGTGCTGCGGCGGGGCGGGCTGGCCATGCACCACCTGTTGGGGCCGGGCCGTCCGGGACAGCACCTGGCCGTGGTGGTGGGAGATCATCTCTTCGCTCGCGCGCTGGAGACGATGGTGGGCTCGGAGCTGCCGGGGGCGGCGCGGGCCAGCGAGTACCACCTGCGGCTGTGCCGCTACTCGGCGGTGGGACAGTACTCGGTGCAGCAGGGGGGCCAGGTGCTGGCTCCGGGCGGAGTGCGCCACGCCTTGCGTGTGGCGCGTCTGAGGATGCTGCGCGAGGGCTTCTGCTCGGCACTGGTGTGCGGGGCGATGCTGGCCGGCGCGGACGAGACGTTGCGACTGCGGCTGGCGCGGGTGGGCTGCGACGTGGGGCTGGCCTACGAGCTGCGGCGGGAGCTGGGCGGCCTCTTCGAGGAGCAGCGGGGCGACGACTGGGCCGCGCGCTGCGACTTCACCCAGGGCCGGCGCACCTTCCCGGTGATGGCGGCCTGGTCGCGAGCCCGTCCCGAGAAGCGAGCGGAGTTGGAGAAGCTGTGGGCGCTGCCTCCCGAGCGCAAGGACGAGGCCGCGCTCGCGCGGGCACGCCACCTGGTGGAAGAGGCCGGGGGCCGGATCGCCACCGAGCGTCTGGTGGCGCGGGCCTCGCACAACGCCGTGCGCGCGTTGGCGACGCTGCCCAACCCCCATGGTCTGCGCGACCTGATGCGGTCACTGATCGGCCAGCTGGTCCACCGGATGGCTTGAGAGGAGACGTACCGTGAGCAGTGGCAAGCGACAGGCGGTGGTGGTGGGCGCGGGCGTGGGCGGGCTCGCCGCGGCGGCGCGGCTGGCCCACCAGGGCTTCGACGTCCACCTCTTCGAGAAGACGGAGGGCCCCGGCGGCCGCTGCAACCGCCTCCAGGTGGACGGCTTCACCTGGGACATTGGCCCCACCATCGTGCTCATGCCCGAGGTGTTCCAGGAGACGTTCGCCGCGCTCGGCCGGCGCCTCGAGGACTACCTCACGCTGCTGCGGTGCGATCCCAACTACCGCATCCACTACCGCGACGGCTCGGCCATCACCTTCACCTCCGAGCTGTGCGCCATGGGGCGGGAGCTGGAGCGGGTGGAGCCCGGCAGCTACGCGCGCTACCTGGCCTTCCTCGCGCAGGGCCGCACCCAGTACCGCACCAGCCTGGACCACCTGGTGGGCCGCAACTACGCGGGCATCTCCGACTACTTCGCGCCCTCGGTGCTCAAGAAGATCTTCCAGGTGCGCGCCCACCGCCGCATGTACGCGGACGTCAGCCGCTTCTTCCAGGACGAGCGGCTGCGCGCGGCGATGACCTTCCAGACGATGTACCTGGGTGTGTCGCCCTTCGCGTCGCCCGCGGTGTACGGGCTCTTGCCCTTCACGGAGCTGGGCGTGGGCGTGTGGTTCCCCAAGGGGGGCCTGTATGCCATTCCGCTCGCGCTCGAGAAGGTGGCGCGCGAGGAGGGCGTGCGGCTGCACTACGGCACGCCGGTGAAGCGCATCCTCACCGGGGGGGCGCGGGCCACGGGCGTGGAGCTCGAGGATGGGCAGGTGGTGAAGGCCGACGTGGTGCTGTGTAACGCGGATCTGCCCTACGCGTACGAGAAGCTGCTGGACCCGGGCGCCACCCGGCTCAAGCGAGCGGAAAAGCTTCGCTACACCTCCAGCGGCTACATGCTCTACCTGGGACTCCGGCGCCGCTACGACGGCCTGAACCACCACAACGTCGTCTTCGGGAACGACTACAAGGGCTCGTTCGACGACATCTTCGAGCGCTTCCGCGTGCCGGAGGATCCCAGCTTCTACGTGAATGCTCCGGCCCATACGGACCCGAGCCTCGCGCCGCCGGGCAAGGACGCGCTCTACATCCTCGTGCCGGTGCCCCACCAGCACCCGGGCCTGGACTGGAAGGTGGAAGGCCCCAGGGTGCGCACCAAGGTGCTGCGGCGCCTGGCCGAGCTCGGCTACCCGGAGCTCGAGCGAGACATCGAGGTGGAGCGCGTCTTCACGCCGGATGACTGGGCGTCCACCTTCAACCTGGCCCGGGGCAGTGCCTTCGGGTTGGCACAGAACTTCTTCCAGATCGGCCCCTTCCGCCCGTCCAACCAGGATGCGCGCGTGCGGAACCTGTTCTTCGTGGGGGCCTCCACCCAGCCGGGCACCGGTCTTCCCACGGTGCTCATCTCCGCGCGGCTGGTGGTGGAGCGCATCCTGGCCTGGTCGGGAGCGGCGGACGTGGTGACGGAGCCCCGGAGAGCCGGGCGTGGAGCAATCGAGGAGGCTGCATGAAGGCGCATGACAACACCCTGGTGGCACGTGGTTACGAGATGGCGGAGCGCGTGACTCGCAATCACGCCAAGAGCTTCTTCTTCGCCTCGTTCATGCTCTTCGGTATGCGGCGCAAGGCGGCCTTCGCGCTCTACGCATATTGCCGGCGCCTGGACGACATGGTGGACGTGGCGGACGGAGCGGATCAGGGCGCGGTGCCCGAGGGCCTGGCCGATCGGCTGGTGCGTGCGCGCCGCGCGGTGGCCGAGCTCTTCGTGGAGTCGCCGGAGCTGGCGGATCCACGCATGCCGCCGCCCGCCACGCGCGCGAGCGGGGGAGATGGGCCGTGGGATCCATCGGAGTTCGCCGCCCTGCAGGACGTCATCCGCCGCTTCCGCGTCCCCGAGCAGCCCATGCAGGACCTCATCTCCGGCATGGAGATGGACCTGACGAAGCGCCGCTACGCGAACTGGGCCGAGCTGGACCTGTACTGCTACCGGGTGGCGGGCGTGGTGGGGTTGATGATGGCACCCATGCTGGGCTGTTCGGAGGAGTGGGCGCTCGGGCCGGCGGCGGACCTGGGCCGTGCCATGCAGCTCACCAACATCCTCCGCGACGTGAAGGAGGACCTGGACCGCGACCGCGTCTACCTGCCGCTGGACGAGCTGGCGGCCTTCGGGCTCACGGTGGAGGACCTGCGCCGCGGCGTGGTGGATGACCGGTGGCGCGACTTCATGCGCTGCCAGATCGCCCGGGCGCGCGCCTACTACTCGCGGGCGGCGGCGGGCATCCCCGCGCTCTCCGGCTTCGGCTGCCAGCGCATGGTGAAGCTGATGGGCTCCATCTACGGGGACATCCTGCGCGTCATCGAGCAGAACGACTACGACGTCTTCAAGGGGCGCCTCTCGGTGCCGGGGTCGCGCAAGCTGGCGCTGGCCTCCGCCATCCTGGTGCGGCCGTCGTCGGTGCTGCCCGCGCCGTCCACGCCCGAGGTGAAGGTGCCGCTCCTTCCCACGAGGATGACGACGGGGGTGGGCTCATGAGCGACGACAAGATACAGACGCTGAAGGTGAAGCGCTCCTCGCGCCTGTCGGGCTTCTACCGCCAGTCGCCGGAGCGGCGCCGGACGCGTCTGGTGGAGTCGCGCTGGCTGTCGCCCGAGGAAGCGGAGTCGTGCGCGGGCCTGGCCGGTTTCGACGAGGCCTGCGCGGATGCGATGGTGGAGAACGTCGTGGGCCTGCACGGCCTGCCGCTGGGCCTGGCGCTCAACTTCGTGGTGAACGGAGAGGACCGGCTGGTGCCCATGGCGGTGGAGGAGCCCTCCATCATCGCCGCGGCCAGCTACGCCGCGCGCCTGTGCGCCGAGGGTGGTGGCTTCAGCGTCACGGCGGACGCGCCCATCACCACCGCGCAGGTGCAGCTGCTGGACGTGCCGTCGCTGAGGGCCGCCGAGGCCGCGCTGCGTGTCAACACGGCCGAGCTGCTGGCCGAGGCCAATGGCCACCTGGGCACCATGTGTGCCCGGGGCGGCGGGGCGCGCGAGCTGGAAGTGCGCGTGCTGGACGCCTCCACGCTCGTCGTCCACCTGCACGTGGACACCCGTGACGCCATGGGGGCCAACCTCGTCAACGGCCTGGCCGAGAAGATGGCACCCCGGCTCGCGGCCCTCAGCGGCGGCCGGGCGGGGCTGAAGATCCTCACCAACCTGGCGGACCGCCGCAAGGTGTACGTGCGCGCGACGGTGCCAGCGGCGGCGCTGGCCTTCGAGGGCTTCCCCGATGGCGGGGCGGTGCGTGATTCGATCCTCGAGGGCCAGCTCTTCGCGGAGATGGATCCATACCGTGCCGTCACCCACAACAAGGGCGTGATGAACGGGGTGGACGCGGTGCTGGTGGCGTGCGGCAACGACTGGCGCGCGGTGGAGGCCGGGGCGCACGCGTACGCCTCGCGCTCGGGGGTGTACCGGCCGCTGACCTCGTGGACGAAGGGGCCCGCGGGCGAGCTGATGGGACTGCTGGTGATGCCGCTGGCCACCTCGACGGTGGGCGGAGCGGCGCGCAACCACCCGGGCGTGCGGCGGGCGTTGAAGCTGGCCCGGGTGGAGAGCGCGGTGGACCTGGCGGGGCTGGCCGCGGCGGCGGGACTGGCCACCAACCTGGCGGCGCTCAAGGCGCTGGGGACCGAGGGCATCCAGAAGGGACACATGGCGCTGCACGCGCGGCGGGTGGCCGCGGAGGTGGGTGCGGAGGGCGAGCTGGTGGAGATCGTCGCCGAGCGTCTGGCTCGCGAGCGCATCTACCGGCCGGAGCGTGCGCGGGAGATCCTCGCCGAGGAGGTCCGGCGGAAGGAGGCTGCGCGATGAGGGCCATGCGTGTCGCGGTGGTGGGCGGCGGAATCGGAGGGCTGACGGCCGCCGGGCTCCTGGCGAAGGAGGGCCACGACGTCACGCTCTTCGAGGGAGGCCCTACCCTCGGGGGAAAGGCGCAGTGCGTGCGGGTGGACGGGCTCCAGCTGGACACCGGGCCCACGCTGCTCACGCTGCCGGACGTGGTGAAGGGACTCTTCGAGCGGCTGGGCGCGGCGGACCTGCTGCCCCCCATCACCGAGCTGGAGCCCCAGTGCACCTACCGCTTCGCGGACGGGTGCGGTTTCGTGGCGTACAAGGACATCGAGCGCACCGCGCAGAGCGCGGGCGAGCTGCGTCCCGGTGAGCGGCGCGGCGTGCACGGCTTCTACGCGGAGGCCGAGGCCATCTGGCGGGCCGCGGGCGAGCCGTACCTGGAGGCGCCCTTCGAGGGCATGGCTGGCTTCATGGGCCGCGTGGCGAAGCGGGGCGTGGTGGCCATGGCCCGGGGCATGAAGCTGGCCACGCTGGACGAGCTGGCGCGGGCGCACTTCAAGACGGACCACATGCAGCAGTTCGTGGGCCGCTTCGCCACGTACGCGGGAGCCTCGCCCTACGAGGCGAGCGCGGCCTACGCCCTCATCCCCCACATCGAGCGCGCGTACGGCGTGCACCATGTGCGGGGTGGCATCGGCGCGCTGGTGGACGCGCTCGGGGCGGCGGTGAAGCGCCTGGGCGTGAAGGTGCACCTCAACGCCCGCTCCCACTACACGCGGGACGCGCGGGGCTACCAGGTGGGGCCGCGAGGGGACGAGGAGCACTTCGACTCGGTGGTGGTGAACGCGGATCCGCTGGACACGCTGGGGCGGGGGAGCGAGCCCCTGTCGCTGTCGGGCTACGTGCTGCTGCTGGAGGTGGACGGCCGCCCGCCGCTGCCGCACCACACCGTCCTCTTCAGCCGGGACTACCGCCGCGAGTTCGACGAGCTCTTCGGCGGGCAGCTCGCCAATGAGCCAACGGTGTACTTCTGCAACCCGTCCGCGACGGATCCAACGGTGGCGCCTCCGGACAAGACGGGCCTCTTCGTCATGGTGAACGCTCCGGCGCTGCCGCGTGAGCCGGGCGCGTACGAGCGGGCGGCGGCCGCGTGGGAGCTGCAGGCCGAGCGGGTGAAGGCGCAGATGTTCGACAAACTGCTCGCGCACTACCCGGAGCTGCGGGGGCGCATGCGGGTGGTGGGGCAACGCACGCCGGTGGACCTGGCGGCCCTGGGCGCGCCGGGGGGCTCCATCTACGGCTTCCTGCCGCACGGGAAGTTCGGCCCCTTCCGTCGGCCGCGCATCCGGGGTTGCACGCCGGGGCTCTTCTTCGCGGGTGGGGGCACGCACCCCGGAGGCGGGGTGCCGCTGGTGATGCTCTCGGGCCGCTTCGCCGCGGAGATGGCGTCCGCGCACCTGCGGAGGAGCGCATGAGACGTCTGGAATCCCTCTCCACCCCGCCGGTCGCCCCGAAGGGCTACCAGTGGATGAACGAGCTGCCAGCGCTGCCGGACAGTCCGGGAGCCTACCGCTGGTTCTACGCCGACGTGACGGCGGGGGAGTACAGCGCGGTGTTCATCTTCATGGTGGGCTCGCTCTTCTCGCCGCGCTACTCGGCGCGGGTGAAGCGGGGAGCGCTTCCGCTCGAGCACTGCGCGGTGAACTTCGCGCTGTACCACCGGGGCGTGCGCCGACGCTGGGTGCTGAGCGAGTACCCACAGGCCTCGGTGCTACGGCAGGGCCGGGAGCTGCGCATCGGCCGCTCGCGGCTGGAGTACGCGCCGGACGGCATGGTGCGCATGGAGGTGGACGAGCGGTGCGCGCCCCTGGGCGGTGCGGTGCGGGCCCGGCTGGTGCTGGAGCCCCAGGTGCCGGCGGCGGAGGAGCTGCAACTCGTGCCGGGACTGCCACACTTCTGGAGGGTACTGGCGCCGCGTGCCAAGGCGCGCCTGGACGTGCTCTCGGAGGGCGTGTCGGTGGAAGGCATCGGCTACCACGATGGCAACCATGGCGCGGAGCTGCTGGGCGCGCGGTTGCCGGGGTGGCACTGGGCACGCGTGCACGGGCCGGAGGAGACGGTGGTGGACTACCACCTGCCCGGCGGCGTGGCGCCCCTGCGGGTGACGGCGGGCGCGCTGGGGACGAAGTCCGAGCGGAGGCCCCTGCTGTCGGAGGCGCGGCCGACGAGCCTGACGGGCTGGGGCCTGCGGGTGCCGGCGCGGCTGTACTCGGGAAACACGGTGGTGGGGGCGCCGCGGTTGCTGGAGTCCTCGCCCTTCTATGCGCGGATGGAGGCTCGGCGCGAGGGGCTGGACGTAATGGGGGAGGTGGCGGACTTCCGGCGTTTCCACTCGCCCTTCATCCGCTGGATGGCGCACTTCCGCACGCGCGTGGAGCGTGCGGCATGAACGCGCTGGAGGCCATGGGCCTGGGCTGGGTGGTGCTGGCCGGGGGTTTCAGCGCGGTGGCCCTGGGCCGCCTGTCGCGACGCCTCCGTCCGGTGGAGCCCACGCGGGTCCCGGTGCTGCTGCTGCGTCCGGTGGACGCCCCCACGGAGCGGGAGCTGGAGAACCTGTCGAGACCCATCGACTACGCGGGGCCGCTGGAGCACGTGGTGCTCTCGCCTTCGAGGCCGAGGCTGCCGGAGGGCGTGCGCTGGCTGCGGAGCGACCCGGTGACACCGAACCGGAAGGTGGGGCACCTGCTGAACGGGCTGGAGACGCTGCCGCGAGACGGACGGGTGGTGCTGGTGGTGGACGCGGACGTGGCGGTGACGGGAGCGCTGGTGGAGGGCCTGGCGGGGCCGGTGGCGGCGGGGGCGGCGCTGAGCACGGCGGTGCCGACGCCGGTGGGCGAGCGGGGACTGGCGGACCGGGCGGTGGCGGGGCTGCTGCGCCGCACGCACCACAGCTTCCGGGCGTTGCACGTGATGAGCGCGGGAGCGAAGTCGGTGTGCGGCAAGGCGCTGGGGTTGAGCGGGAGGGCGGTAGCCGAGCTGAGGGAGCTGGCGGACCACCTCGGCGAGGACCTGGAGCTCTCCAAGCGGTTGCACGCGAAAGGCCTGGACGTGGAGTTGTGCGAGGCCCCGGCGGTGGTGCCGATGGCACCGGGCACGTGGAGCGCGGCGCTGGCGCGTTTCACGAGGTGGATGCAGGTCCTGGTGAGCCACCGGCCGGGGCTCTACCCGACGGTGCCGGTGTTCTTCACGCCGACGTGGCCGCTGTTGGCGTTGAGCCTGTTGGCGGGCTCGCGGTGGCTGTCGATGGGAGTCGCGGCGCTCCTGACGATACGAACCCTGTTGTCCTGGCGTCTGACGGTGCTCAGCACCCCTCGCCCCCTGGGAGAGGGACGGGGTGAGGGTATATGGAGCGCCCCCGTGAACCCCGCGGTACGCCACGTGGCACTGGACTGGCTCTTGGGCGAGGCCCTGCTACTGGCCGCGTTCCTCTCTTCGCTGGTGAGGCCGTCGCGGGTGACGTGGCGTGGGCGCACCTACGCATTGCACTCCGGGGGCCGCATGTCGCCGGTCTGGACGGAGCTGAGTGGAGGACGGGGATGACCTACGCACGTTTCCTGGGACTGTTCGTCGTGCTGCCCATCCTCCTGCAGTTGGTGCGCTACCGGCGCACGTTGTCGTGGAGGGGACTGGCTCCCATGGGACTGCTGCTGGTGGTGGTCTACGCGGCGACGTCGCCGTGGGACAACCTGGCGGTGAAGTGGGGGCTGTGGGGCTTCGACCCGGAGCGCATCTGGGGCATCAAGCTGGGCTACCTGCCGTTGGAGGAGTACCTCTTCTTCGGGCTGCAGACGCTGCTGGTGGGCCTGTGGGCGCGCGAGCGGCTGCGGCGGGTGCTGGAGGCGCCCGAGCCGAGGAAGCAGCAGGCGCCGGCGACCGGTACCCGCGAGCCCCGAGTGGATGCCGAGGAGGTGGCGTCATGATGGAGACGCGCTGGGCGTACCTCATCCACCTGATGGCGTGGGCGGTGCCCTTCATCGTGTTGCAGCTGGCGGTGCTGGTGCACCACTTCCGGGGCCGGACGTGGGCGGTGTTGCGGGCGGTGTTGCCTCCGGCGCTGGTGGTGGGCTCCTATCTGGCGGTGGCGGACCATCTGGCCATTCGCGAGGGCATCTGGAACTTCGGTGAGGGCAAGCACCTGGGCGTGTACGTGGCCGGGGTGCCGCTCGAGGAGATTCTGTTCTTCCTGCTGACGAGCATCATGGTGTCGCTGGGGCTGACGCTCTTCACGGTACTGCTGTCGCGGCGGGAGGCGCGTGTGCCGTGATACGCGCGGCCAAGGGCGGACTCTTCGGGCGGGTGCTCGACGCGTATGTCGGGTGGAAGTTCCGGTCGGCGTTCCGCGGGCTGTGGGTGCGTGGGGTGCTGCCGGGAGGAGAGGACGCACGGCTCGTGTACGTGAACCACTCCAACTGGTGGGACGGCTTCGTGCTGCACCAGGTGGGCCGTGTGGCGGGCTGGGACACGTACTGCGTCATGGAGGAGCAGAACCTGGAGCGCTATCGCTTCCTGGCGCGGATGGGAGCGTTCAGCATCCGCCGGGGCGAGTGGGCCTCGTCGCTGGAGACGCTGCGCTACGCGGGCCAGTTGCTGAGCAAGCCACGGGCGGCGGTGTGCATCTTCCCGGAGGGGGAGCTGCGCCCCTTCGGGGTGCTGCCGTTGCGGCTGGAGCGCGGGGTGGAGCTGTTGGCGCGGGTGGGGAAGGTGGAGTGCCTGCCGCTGGCCATCCGCTACACCTTTTTCGAGCATGAGCGGCCGGACGTGCTGGTGGAAGTGGGGACGCCGCACCCGGCGGGGGCACTGGCGCGCTTCCAATCGGAGCTGGAGTCGGCGGTGCGCCGGCTGACGGAGGTGACGAGCCTGGAGGGCTTCACCCGGGTGGTGTCGGGAGGCAGGGGCGTGGCGGAGCGCTGGGACGCGGTGCGGGGGAGGGCGCCTTCGGCATGATGCTGCGCATCCGAACCATCGCCCGGCTGACGGGCATCCGCGAGGCCACGCTGCGCGCCTGGGAGCGGCGCTATGGCTTCCCGCGCCCGCACCGCAACGAGAGCAACTACCGCGTCTACACCCGCGACGAGGTGGAGAGCATCCGCCGGGTGGCGAGGCTCATCTCCGAGGGACTGGCGGTGAGCGAGGCCATCGCCCAGGTGCAATCCACTCCGGTGGGCGCGCTGCCGGTGCGCGAGCGGCTGGAGGAGCGTTTCTGGTCGGCGGTGATGGTGCTGGATGGGGACGCGGCGGACCGGGTGCTGGGCGAGGCCCAGGCCTCCATGGAGGTGGAGCCCTACGTGGACACGCTGCTCATGCCGCTGCTCAGGGAGATGGGGCAGCGGCTGGACATCGCGCGGGAGCACCTGGCCTCGGCGCTCATCCGCCAGAGACTGCGGGCCTTGTTGCTGGCGGGGGACTCGCGCCCGGACGGGCCCCGGGTGGTGCTGGCCTGTCCCGAGCGGGACACGCACGAGGGGGGTCTGCTGGCGCTGGGGCTGCACCTCAAGCGCAGGGGGTGGCGGGTGACGCTGTTGGGGGCGGACACGCCGGCGGAGGCGTTGCACGCGGCGTGTCAGCAGGTGCGACCGGAGTTGGTGGCGCTCTCCAGCGTGCGCAAGAGGGAGTCCGAGGAGCTGCGGCAGGTGTTGCAGGCCGCCGTGGAAGCGTGTGCTCCGACGCTGGTAGTGGTAGGAGGCCCTGGAGCGCGCGAGCACCTGAAGACCATCTTCAGCGTGGGGGCGCAGTACGCTGAATCCACGGAGGAGCTCGTGGCCCTCTGGCAGCAGGCGAGAGGCGCGTCGAACCGAACTTGAGGTGGGCGGGAAGGGCAGGGGAGTCTCCATGGCCGAGCGCACCTACAGAATCCACGTGGCGGCCGAGCTCTCCGGGGTGAGGGTGGAGCTGATCCGCGCCTGGGAGCGGCGCTATGGGGTGCTCGCGCCGAAGCGCACGCCCTCGGGCTACCGGGTGTACACGGACCGGGACGTGGAGTTGCTGCGCAGGCTCAAGCAGCTCACCGAGGAGGGGGTGTCCATCAGCGAGGCGGCGACGATGCTGCCGCAGCTGCTGGCGGAACTCGACGCGGCGCAACCGGCCCCGGCCCCCATCCCGGAGCCGAGCCCCGCGAACGTGGCGGCCTGGCGGGAGGATGCCCTGGCGGCGGCGGAGGCGTTGAATCAGCGGCGGGTGGCGGAGGTGTTGGACGAGGTGCTCGCGGCGCTGTCGCCGCTGAAGGCCTATGAGGAGGTGCTGGTGCCGCTGCAGCGCGAGGTGGGGGAGCGCTGGCATGCGGGGGCCTTCTCGGTGGGGCAGGAGCACATGGTTTCACAGGAGGTGCGCGCGCGGCTCATCAACCTGCTGCACACCTCGCCGGACATGGGGCCCCGGCGCGCGGTGCTGGCGTGCTTCCCGGACGAGCAGCACGAGATTGGCCTGTTGGGCGCGGCGTTGCGGATGCGGCACGCGGGCATCTCGGTCACGCTGTTGGGCCAGCGGACGCCGGTGATGGAGGTGGGCCGGCTGGCGCGCGAGCTGAAGGCGGACCTCGTGGGGCTCTCGGCGGTGACGGACCACGGGGTCCGGGACTTCGAGGACACCCTGTCCCGTCTCCTGGCGGAGCTCCCCCGGGGGACTCCGGTCTGGGTGGGGGGCACGGCGGCGCTGTTGCACCGCACGGTGTGCGAGCGGTTGGGCGTGCGCGTCTTCGAGAGCGGAGACGACTGGTCGCGGCTGCTGGGGGGATGAGCCCAGGTCGTCGCTCCTTCTATACTCACTGACGGACATGCAACGCATGAGGAATCCGTCATGAGAACCCTGCGGGCCTGGGCACTCCTGGGCGCCGGCCTTCTGTGTCTCGCTGGAGTGCTGTTGCCGGGTTGTGCGCACGAGGCACGGCCTCTTGCCGGTGTCTCGGAGCGGGCGGTCGCGTTCGTGGGGGTGAACGTCGTCCCCATGGACACCGAGCGGGTTCTGATGGACCAGACGGTCATCGTGCGCAACGGGCTCATCACGTCCCTGGGCCCGTCGGCGGAGATCACCGTGCCGGAGGACGCCGAGCGCATCGATGGCCGGGGTCGCTACCTGATGCCGGGACTGGCGGACTTCCACGTCCACCTGCACTCGGATGAGCAGCTCCTGTCGTACGTGTTCCACGGTGTCACCACGCTCTTCGAGCTGGACGGCTCGCCCCGGCACCTCGAGCTGAGGCAGCAGCTCGCGACGAGGCAGCGCTTCGGCCCGACGCTCTACACGAGCAGCCCGCTGTTGGATGGGGGCCCGCCGGGAAGCAGGGTGGTGTCGGTGACCACGCCCGAGGAGGCGCGCGTGGCGATCATCCGGCAGAAGAAGGCGCGCTACGACGCGGTGAAGGTCTACGACAACATCTCCCCCGAGGTGTACGCCACCCTGGTGGCGAAGGCGGAGCAGCAGGAGATCGCGGTGGTGGGGCACGTGCCGCGCATGGTGGGGGTGGAGGCGGTGCTGCGCTCGCGCCAGGCGCTCATCTCCCACGGGGAGGAGTACTTCTTCGACGGCTCTCAGGACGAGTCGAGGATCGCCGACTTCGCGCGTGCGACGAAGGAGGCGGGCACGTCGGTGATACCCGATCTCATCCACATCGAGACCGCGTTGCGGATGTTGAAGGACCTGGAGGGCGTCTTCGCGGACCCCGAGTCCCGCTACCTGTCGCCCGAGGTGCTGAGGAACTGGCGCTACTCCAACCCCACGCGGCGGTTGGACGCGGCGGCGTTCGGCGAGCGCAAGCGGGCGTCCTACCCGTTCGTCCAGCACCTCACCCTGGCGCTGCAGAAGGAAGGCGTGCGGCTGGTGTTGGGCACGAATACCTCGGACGCGGGGCTCTTTCCGGGCAGGTCGACGCACCTGGAGCTGGCGGAGCTGGTGAAGGCGGGCCTGTCGCCCTACGAGGCGCTGGCCGCGGGCACGCGCAACGCCGCCTCCTTCATCAAGGACCACGTGGACCCATCGGCGCGCTTCGGCACGGTGGCGGTCGGACAGCAGGCGGACCTGCTGCTGCTGCCGGGCAACCCGCTGGAGGACGTGGGGCAGGCGGAGCGGGCGCTCGGGGTGATGCTGCACGGCCAGTGGCTCACGCGCGAGCAGCTGCGGAAGATGCGGAAGAAGAGCGCCGCGTCCCTGGCCCAGCCCTGAGCGATGAGCATGTCCCTGGGAACGAGTGCCATCAGGCGGAGCGGGTGTGTCCTCCTGGTGGTGCTGCTCTTGTGCCTGGTGGCTCGGGCTGCTCCCGGGCCTCAAGACGATTCGATTCGCGCCCGGCTCAAGGCCTGCCTGCTCATGGGGGACATGCAGTGCGTCGTCACCCAGTACATGGTGCTGAAGGACCTCGGCAGGATGCCGGACTGGCTGGTCGCGTTCCAGAACGCCTTCGCCGTCGCGAACCGCCGCGCCGGTGAATGCGAGAAGGTGGCCAGGGCCATCCACCAGGGTCTTGCGGAATTCGCGCAGAAGCCGGTGTTCATCCGCTTCTCCGTGGAAGGGAAGTACAGCCAGCTGGGGTTCGATGTGCTCGAGAAGGGAGTCTTCGTCAAGAACCTACAGATTTCATCGAATGGCTATCATGTGGCGGTGAAGCTGGGGGACAGGGTCATCGATGCCTATACAGGATTGGCCGGTCTTCCCTTGCATGAGTACATGGCCAGACTCACGACGAGGCCGGGAAGTCATGTCATCCAGCAGGTAGTGGAGGGGCTATGAGCGAGGGATACGTTCGCGAGGAAGATCCATTCCTGGCGCAGTGGCGTGGGCGAAGGGTGTGGTTGCTGGATGCATTGATGTGGGGCCGTTATCAGGTGAAGGAGCGACATGCGTTGTGGTTCGTCACGGGCCTCGAGACCGTAGACTCCCTCTTCCCCTTCATTCATGGCTGGAACGCCCATACCTACTTCAATGGAGGGGACGAGCCCGCATGGCAGGAGTTCCTGGATTGGTTCCAGGAGACGCGAGGGCAGCCATTGAAGCAGGACTGGTATGTTCAGCCTTTGCGAGACTGCCAGGGCGACCATGAAAAAGCCGCACTGGTGCTTCTTGAGCTCGTCGCCGAATACGTGGAGCGGTTCGGTGTCGCTCCGAGAGGTAGGGCGGAGAGCCTGGATGAGAAGGTCGCCGCGACCTACGGACCTCTGCCCAGGGAGTGGGGAGGGCGCCAGGTGGAGTTGTTGGATGCGCTGTTATGGATCCGGCGGCGGATGCACGAAGGGCAGGAATTGTCCTTCTTCACGGGGCAGGACACCGTTGACTCCCTGTACTCCTTCACCTCTGGGTGGATCCTGAACACCGTCGTCAACGAGCGTAAGGACCTGACGGTGGCGCCCTTCCAGGAGTGGCTCCGGGACGTCAAGAAGGAGTTCCCGGGAGAGGGCTGGCACGTCAAATACCTTCAGGACTGCCAGGGGGACCACCGGAAGGCGGTCCTGAAGTTCCTCGACTTCGCCGCCGAGTTCAGGGCCTCGCGCTGACCCTTCCTCGCGGGGCCCTTCAGTGCACCCCGCCCATCATCCGCCGCAGCGGGCGGACGAAGAGGGCCAGCACCAGTCCCGCGACGATGCCGGTGACGGCCACCGCGCCGAAGATGGGCGTGGGGTTCGTCCCGAGCTTCCCGGCCAGCTGCCCGGCGACGATGTTGCCCAGCGACATGGACATGAACCACACGCCCATCATCTGCCCCACCACCCGCTGCGGGGCGAGCTTCGTCACCGTGCTCAATCCCACGGGGCTGAGGCTCAGCTCGCCCAGGGTGTGGAGCAGGTAGGTGAGCACCAGCCACAGCGGGCTCACCTTGTCCCCACCCGCCGCCGCCAGCGAGGCCGCCACCATCACCGCGAAGCCCGCGCCCATCAGCACCAGTCCCAGCGAGAACTTGGCCGGGCTCGACGGCTCGAGTCCCCGCTTGTTGAGCCTCACCCACATCCAGGCGAACACGGGGGCCAGGGCGATGATGAACAGCGCGTTGACGGACTGAAGGGTGCTCGGCGGTATCTCCAAGCCGAGCACCCTCAGGTCCGTGGCGTCGCGGGCGAAGAGGTTGAGCGAGGAGCCCGCCTGCTCGAAGCCGGCCCAGAAGAGGGTGGAGGAGGCGAAGAAGACGCCGATGACGGCCAGCCTCCGCTTCTCCGTGGCATCCAGCCCTCCAGCCGTGAACTGGTAGGCGAAGAAGGCGAGCGCCAGCGTCACGATGATGAGTCCGCCCGTGCGGGCCAGGCCCACGGCGCTCGTCAGGTCCACCTTCCCGAGCAACTGCAACACCACCAGCACTCCCACCAGCGCGCCCGCCAACACGAGGCCCGCCAGGCGGGAGCCGCCGCGCTTCTCCGGTTGCCCCGGCGTCCCGGTGCGGACGTCCGCGCTCTGGGGTTTCCGCCCCACCTCGCCCAGGTGCTTGCCGCCCAGCAGGTACTGGATGACGCCGAACACCATGCCGATGCCCGCGGCGCCGAACCCCGCGTGCCAGTTCACCCGCTCGCCCAACGTGCCCACCACGAGGGGCGCGATGAAGGCACCGAGGTTGATGCCCATGTAGAAGATGGAGAAGCCCGCGTCCCGCCGCGCGCCGC
Organism: Archangium violaceum; assembly: GCF_016859125.1. Lineage (NCBI taxonomy): Bacteria > Pseudomonadati > Myxococcota > Myxococcia > Myxococcales > Archangiaceae > Archangium > Archangium violaceum. Next base: position 5,178,579 of record NZ_CP069338.1, read on the forward strand.
CCTCGGGGTAGAGGCCTCCCACCATGGCGCTGATGTTGGGCTTGAGCAGCCCCGTGCCCAGCACGATGAGCAGCAGGCCCAGGTAGAAGAAGAGCGTCCCGGGCAGCGCCATGCTGAAGTGGCCCAGGGCGATGATGATGCCGCCGAGCAGCACCGCGCGCCGCTGGCCGATGATGCGGTCCGCCAGCCACCCGCCCGGCATGGCGGTGAGGTACACGCCCGCGCCGTACAGCCCGTAGATGGCGCCCGCCTTCTCCGCGGTGAAGCCCAGACCGCCCCGCTCCGCGGTCGCCGTCATGAAGAGGATGAGCAGCGCCCGCATGCCGTAGAAGCTGAAGCGCTCCCACAGCTCGGTGAAGAAGAGGGTGGAGAGTCCGCGCGGGTGGCCGAAGAAGTCCCGCTGCTCCGGGGCTTCGAGGGGGGTGGCCGCTCCACGGGCGGACTCGGTTGCGGGTGTCTGGGTCATTCCGGGGGCTCTCCTGTCCCCGGACTCTACAGTCCCCGGACTCCGCCCGTGGAGGGGCCTCGGGCTCAGCCCTCCTTCGGGGCCGAGGCCACGGCGGCGAACCGGTCCCCGTACGGCGGCACCTCGCGGTAGTCGATGCGGCACACGAGCACCTGCGGCCGGCGCTCCTCGTCCGCGCGCTGGAGCACCCGTGGCAGCAGCTCCGCGAGCTGACCCGGCCGCGTCACCTCGTGGGCCCGGGCGCCCAGGGACTCGGAGAACTTCACCAGGTCCGGATCTCCCAGGCTGAAGTAGGGGTCGTCCAGCGGGTACTCGCCCGCCGCCTGGGCGTGCTCGCCGTGGTTCACCATCCCCAGGTAGTTGTCGTTGAGGACGATGTAGACGGCGCCCACCTGGTAGCGCACCGCGGTGACGAGCTCCGTGCCGTTCATCAGGAACGAGCCGTCCCCGGTGAGCGCGATGGCCGTGTTCTCCGGCCTGCCAATCTTCCCGCCGATGACCGCGCCCATGGACCAGCCCATGGAGGACAGGCCGCAGGGATAGAAGACGCGGGCCGGTGGGGCGATGCGCAGACAGTGCGTGGCCCAGCCGGTGCAGTTGCCCATGTCCACGTACAGGTCCGTGCCGCCGTGCAGGTGCGCGTTGAGCTCCGCCATCACGTGCTGCGGCTTGAGCGGCCCATCCTCGGGCAGGGGGGCGGCGGCCGCGCGGTGGGCGAGGCTCAGCTCGTTGAGGTGCTGCCGGCGCTCGCGCACCTGCGCCTCGCTGCCCGGCGCGGCGTCATGGCCGAACTCCACCAGCCCCGCCACCACCGAGCCCACGTCCGCCACGATGGGCAGGTTCACCTGGAGGAACTGGCCGATGACGGACGGGGTGGCGTCCACCTGGATGACGGTGCTCGCCGACTGGAAGAGCGAGGAGAAGCTCTTGCTGGCCCACTCCCCCAGGCGGCTGCCCAGCACCAGCAGCACGTCCACGCCCTCGCCCAGGTACTGCTCGGCGCGCTTGCTGCCGGCGATGCCCAGCACACCCAGCGACAGGAAGTCCTCCTCGGAGAAGAGCCCCTTGCCCCGCAGGCTGGTGGCCACGGGGATACAGAAGCGGCGCACGAAGGCGGCGAACTCCGCGCCCCGGCTCTCCAGCGCCTCGCGCGCGCCCGAGCCCAGATAGATGAGGGGCCGCTTCGCCTGCCGCAGCAACTCGAAGGCCGTGTACACCTCGGAGGCCGGCGCGGCGGGCAGGCTGCCCTTCCACGCCCCCGGCGCCGTGGGCACGCTCACCTTCGCCAGCTTCTGCCGGGCGATGTTGGTGGGCAGGCTCACGTGCACCGCCCCGTGGGGCAGCGCGTGCACCGTCTTCATCGCCCGCTCGAACAGGCGCGGGAAGCTCTTCGCGTCCACGATGGTGGTGCTGGAGGCCGTGCAGTGCCGGAACATCTCCGCCGTGTTGATGCCTCCCTCGTCGGTGCTCTCCTGGATGGCGGCCAGCCCGAAGCGCTCGGTGGACACCTGACCGCTGAGGGTCAGCACCGGCACCTGATCCAGGTGCGCCGAGGCCACGCCCGTCATCGCGTTGGTGGCCCCGGGGCCCGCCGTCACCGCGCACACGCCCAGCTTGCCCGTGGCGCGCGCGTACCCGTCCGCCATGAAGGCCGAGCCTCCCTCGTGGCTGCCGATGATGAAGCGGATGCGCGCCTGGCGGCGCAGCGCCTGCACCAGCGGCGCGATGTTGCCTCCCGGAATGCCGAACACCGCGTCCACCTGCTCCGCCTCCAGGTGCGCCAGCAGCGCCTCCGCCACCGTGACATCCTCCAGCGTCCGGAACGAGCGCAGCTTCGTCAGCGTGGCGGACGGCCCCTCCGCGCGTGCGTGCGCCTCCGAATGCACCACGCTGTCCCTCGGGTGGGCTGCCACGAGCGTCTCCGTGGAGTGTCCATCCAGCAACGAGGGCGTTCCCTGGGCGAACAGCGCGGAGGTGGACTCACCGCGGATCAGAACACTCGACGCGGCCTTGGCGAGGGCGGGCTGGGACACAGGCTCCCCTTTCTTGTGGTGTGGTGGTGGGGGGGTAGTACGTCGTCCGGGGTGCGCGCCTCCCCGGAACCGCGGGTGGGTCGACGGGACCGGGCTCGGGACTCGAGCACGGTGAGTATCGCGTGCGCGCCACGCGATGTGTCGGGCCTATGACGGACTGGCAAACTACCTCAACTTCCCGTCCGTATGGAACAGTAAAGTTAAATTTTTTCAGGTCGGCTGAATATGAAGATGTGCTAGGGCGCCGCACCTCTTTTGGCGAGGTTCGCTAAGCTGCGCGGCACCTTCGCGGCTCGATCGGGCACGCGGGGGCCTTTCCACTCCGAACGACAACGAGGCAAGTGAGATGCCTGTCCCACAGAACGTCGCCACGGATTATGGCTTTCGGGTCCACGCTCCCGGGTACATCACGCCGGCGGAGGCGCGCGCCTGGTTCGAGGATCTGAAGGTCCGGGTGCTCGCCCTGGAGGGCAAGTCCTTCGGGATGATGGTGGACTCCCGCTCCCAGAAGGCGAACCCGCCGGACACCCAGGAGCTCATCAAGGAGGCGATGGTGTGGCTGCGCGGCCACGGCATGCAGCGCTCCGTGGTGGTGCTCGACAGCACCGTGGCGCTCATCCAGATCCTCCGTCTGGCGAAGGCCACGGGCGTGTACGCCTACGAGCGTTACATGGACGCGCTGAAGGATCCGGAGTGGGAGGCCAAGGCGGTGGGGTGGATCAAACACGCGATCGACCCGGATCTGCCGCAGGCCGAGCAGACGCAGGCGCGCTGAGGCTCACCCCGGCACGGGCGCGGTGCGGGGAGTCCCGAGCAGCTGCAGGGTCCGCACCGCGACATCGACGAGCGTCTGGGCACAGGGGTAGCAGCCACCGCCGCAGCACAGGGGCCACTCGCCCTCGGGGTCTCGCAGGAGCGGGTACACGCAGCCCCGGTAGGTGAGGGGCAGCCCGAGCTCGTCACACGCCTGGAGCAGCGCGTCCTGCACACGGGGGTCTCTCACATCGATCACCCTGGGGGTGTAATCGCCTGACCAGGGACCCGCCATGAGGGCGTGGAGCCTTGCCTTCCTCGCGGCCCGCCGGGCAGGGCTCTCGGGGCCCGTCCTCATGGCACACCGGATAGGCTGGGGGCTCCTCTTCGCCTGGGAGTCTCCGTGATGAACCGCTGGCCCGTCCCCTGCCTGTTGCTGGCCTTGAGCGTGGCGTGCGCCACGGCCCGGCCGGTTCCCCCGGAGCCGGAGACGCCGCGGCTCCTGTCCTGGTCCGAGCAGCTCGCCGTGCGCGAGGCCTGGCTCGCGAAGCGTCACGAGCTGTTGCTGCCGATGATGCGCCGGCACGGCGTGGGCATGTGGATCATCGTGAACGAGGAGTTCCACGATGATCCGCTCACCCAGTACGTGGCACCGCCGAGGCCCTACGCGGGTTTCCGGGATGTCTACGTCTTCATCGACGCGGGAGAGCAGGGGCTGAGGAGGATCGCCCTGCCGAGCTACGCCGAGGAGAACCTCACGCGCTTCTTCGAGGTGCCGGAGGAGACGCGCGTGTACAAGCAGGTGCTGGGCGAGCTCTACAAACAATACCAGCCGCGCACCATCGCCCTGGGAATCAATGGCAGGCGCGCGGTGACGCACAGCCTGACGCGGGACTCCTATGCGTACCTCGTGGAGGCCCTGGGGTCCGAGGCGGAGGCGCGCTTCGTCGGCGCGGCGCCGCTCATCGAGGAGTACCTGGACACGCGCATCCCCGAGGAGCTGGAGCACTACCGGACGCTGGTGGCGCTCACGGAGCAGGTGGTGAAGCGGGCGTTCTCGTCCGAGGTGGTGAAGCCGGGCGTGACGCGGGTGGGGGACGTGCGCCGCTGGCTGTACGACGAGCTGGGGCGGCGGAGCGTGGGTACCTGGTTCCAGCCGGACCTGCGCGTGCAGCGCAAGGGGCAGACGGGCGGGACGTCGCGCGGCTTCCTGGCGGTGTCGCGGGAGGACGTGGTCATCCAGCGGGGGGATCTGCTGCACGTGGACTTCGGCATCAGCTACATGGGCCTGCACAGCGATTGGCAGAAGATGGCCTATGTGCTGCGCGAGGGAGAGAAGGACGCACCCGAGGGATTGAAGCGGGCGCTGGCGAACACGAACGCGCTGCAGGACGCGCTGGTGAAGGCGTCGCGTCCGGGCCGCTCGTCCTCCGAGGTGTACGAGGTGGTGATGGCCGAGATGAAGGAGAAGGGAATCCAGGCGCAGGTGTACTCGCATCCGCTGGGCAACCAGGGGCACGGACTGGGCGCCTCCATCGACTTCCGCGCCACGCTCCGGAAGGAGGGGGCCCAGCATCTGCGCGCGGGCTCGTACATCGCCATCGAGCTCAACACGCGCGCCCCGGTGCCCGAGTGGGACGGCCAGGAGGTGTTCGCGATGGCGGAGGATCCCGCGTATCTCACCGACGAGGGCTGGCGCTTCTTCGTGCCCCGGCAGGAGGCGTACTACCTCATTCCCTGATCGATGCTCCCTCTCCCTTCGGGAGAGGGTGGGGGTGAGGGTATCCGAGCCTGTTCTCCAACCCGTGGCCCACCGTGTGGACAGCGGGTTCAACCCGGGTGCACCCGATACCCTCACCCCGTCCCTCTCCCGAAGGGAGAGGGGAATTTCACTCAGCGCGCGTAGATGCGCTTGTGATCGCGCGTGCCCAGGTAGCGGAAGCCCTCGCCCGGCGTCTCCTCGGCGGGCTTCTCGTCCAGCTTCTCGCGCGCGGCCATGATGGCCTCGTACTCGGGGATGCTCAGCGCGCGCCGCCGCTCCAGCAGCGTCTCCAGGCCGAGCGCCTTCACGCGCGCCTGGGCCTCGGGCTGAACCACGCCGCTGAAGAACTCCGCGCACGAGCCGCTGCCGTACGAGAACAGGCCGATGCGCTTGCCCGAGAGCTCCTCGCGCGAGCACGACAGGAGGCTCGCCAGGGCCAGGTACATGGAGCCCGTGTAGATGTTGCCCACCTGCGAGGGCAGCAGGAGGCTGGGGCCCACCAGCTTGTCGAAGCTCGCATCCGGCTCCTTGTCCCCATCCAGCGTGCGGATGTGACGGTGCGCCTTGCGCGACATCTTCCCGTACGGCACGTGGTACACGAGCGCGGCGAAGCGGTCGCTGTACAGCCCGCCCTCACCCGCGTCCCCGGCTGCCTCCTGGTAGGCCTTGTACGCGCCCTCGAGCGCGTCCAGGTAGCACTGCACCGAGTAGTGCCCGTCCACCACCGCGTCCTTCGAGTAGAGCGGGCGCCAGAAGTCCATCACGTCCTTGGCGTACACGCCCGTCTTCCCGGCCTCGATGGCCAGCAGCTTCGGCTTGTCGGACACCAGCAGGGCCACCGCGCCACCGCCCTGGGTGGGCTCACCCGGCGTGCCCACGCCATAGCGGGCGATGTCCGAACAGATGATGAGTGCCTTCTTCCCCTTCGCGCTGCCCGCGCGCACCCAGTCCAGCGCCATCTGCAGCGCCGCGGTGCCGCCGTAGCACGCGTGCTTCGTCTCGAAGACGCGGCAGCGCGTGGACAGCCCCAGCAGGCCCTGCACGTACGAGGACACCGGCTTGGAGTGGTCCACCGCCGTCTCGGTGCCCACCACCAGCATGCCCACGTCCTCCGGAGAGCACCCGGCCGCCTCCAGCGCCATGCGCGCCGCGCGCGCCGCCAGCGTCACCGTGTCCTCGTCCACCTGTGGCACCGCCATCCGCGTGACACCCAGCCCGTCCACGTACTTTCCCGGCGCCACGCCACGCGCCTTGGCCAGCTCCGCAAGCTCCACGTACGTGGCCGGTACCGCGATTCCGAGGCTCTCGAGTCCTGCCTGCATTCAGCGCTCCTTCAAAACTCCAGGGGGGTTGAATCATTCTGGCCTATTTGCCGGGTGCATTTCCACCCCCTCCCGGTGCCTTGTCCTGGTGACAAGGTGGGAGGATGTGGCTCTCGCGGACGAGGGGGATTATGAAAATGTCCGTTTTCCGGAGGCTTTTCCGTGTCCGAGCGCATCGCCGAGCCCGACATCGATCGCATCAGCCCCACGCGCCGGCCGGATGAGCGGCCGGTGATGTACCAGCGCTGGCATCAGCTCCTCTTCCTCCACTGGTCGTTCCCGCCGGAGGTGGTGGCGCCGCTGCTGCCGCCGGGGCTGACGCTGGACACCTTCGATGGCCGTGCATGGGTGGGCCTGGTGCCCTTCACCATGCGCGGCGTGCGGCCACGAGGGCTGCCCGCGGTGGGCTTCCTGTCGGACTTCCACGAGACGAACGTGCGCACGTACGTGCACTTCAAGGGAAGGGACCCGGGCGTCTGGTTCTTCAGCCTGGAGGCCGCCAACGCCATCGCGGTGAGGATCGCCCGGGCGTGGTTCAAGCTGCCCTACCACTACGCGGGCATGGAGCTCACCGTGGGTGCCCAGGGCGAGTCGTTCGCCTATCGCTCCGAGCGCCGCTGGCCGGGGCCCACGCCGGCCACCTGCTCCGTGCGCTGCACGCCCAGGGGGAGCGTGTCCACGTCCATTCCGGGCACGCTCCAGCACTTCCTCGTCGAGCGCTACTTCCTCTACTCGACCGCCAACGGAGTGCTCTTTCGCGGCCAGGTGCACCACTCTCCCTATCAGGTGCGGGGCGCCGACGTGGAGGGCCTGGACGAGTCGCTCCTCTCTGCCGCTGGCATCCCCCGTCCTCCCGCGCCGCCGTTGGCCCTCTTCTCGGAGGGCGTCGATGTCGACGTGTTCCGGCTGAAGCGCGTGGAGATGTAACGCAGACTCCACCCGCTCGCGATGGGGCCGCCACGCATCTCCGGTACTCGCCGCGCTCATGACCTTCAAACCGTCTTCCTTCCGTCCGGCCTCCGCGCGGTGGTTGTTCGCGGCCCTGCTGGCCTGCGTCACCGGTTGCCCCAGCAACGAGCCCCGTCCGCCCGGCCCCGAGCCGCTGCCCGAGAAGCCCCAGCTCGCGGGCCGCGCCGTGCTCCCCGCCGACACCTTCGCCGAGGGCCCCGCCTCGGGTGAGTTCTCCGGCACCAACAAGAACGGCGTCCAGGTGCCCTTCGCGACGCAGCCCGTGCAGGGCTTCTCCGCGATGGCGGACAACCGGGACGGCTCCTTCCTGGTGATGTCCGACAACGGCTACGGAACGATCGAGAACTCGGCGGACTACCACCTGCGCGTCTACACGGTGCGCCCGGACTTCAAGTCGAAAGCGGGCGGCTCCGGCACCCTGACCGTGGAGAAGTTCTTCGAGCTGAGGGATCCGGACAAGAAGATCCCCTTCGCCATCACGAACCACTTCACCGCGGAGCGCATCCTCACCGGCGCGGACTTCGACATCGAGTCCATGCAGCGCACCCAGGACGGCACCTTCTGGTTCGGTGACGAGTTCGGCCCCTTCCTGCTGCACACCGACGCGACGGGCAAGCTGCTCGAGGCGCCCATCCCCCTGCCGGACTTCGAGAACGAGGGCCTTCAGCTCCGCTCGCCGCAGAACCCGTTCAGCGAGGAGGCCTCGGCCCTCCGGGTGATGAACGCGGTGCGTGCCCACGCCCGTGCCCACGGCAACCACCGGACTCCCGTCTTCGCGCCGCTGTACGCACTGATCGACGACGGCAACGCGGCCACCGGTGTCCCCAGCCGGCTCGCGCCGCCCGCGGGCTCGGGCGTCGCCGCCTCCACCAGCGACATCTTCAACGTGGGCTCGCTGCACTCCGCCGGTTACCCCGTCGTCGTCTGGACGGTGAATACGGCGGCGGAGATGCAGGGACTGCTCGCGCTCGAGGTCGACGGTATCATCAGCGACCGGCCGGACCTCCTGCTCCAGGCCGTGCGCGGCTTCGACGCCAATGGGGACGGCACGCCCGGCGATTACCTCGACGCGGATGGCCTCATCGATCCGGCGAAGTTCGACGCCCAGGGTCATCGCGGTGGCCGCGACCTCCGCCCGGAGAACACCCTGCCGGCCATGGAGGTGGCGCTCGACTACCTGATGACCACGCTTGAGACGGACACCGGCATCACCTCGGATGGCGTCCCCGTGCTCGACCATGACCCGAGCATCGAGGCCGCCAAGTGCCGCCGCGCGGATGGCGGTTCCTACACGGCCGCCGACCAGGTGCTGGTGAAGGACCTCACCGCGGCGGAGCTCCAGTCCCGGTTCATCTGCGACCTGCTGCTCTCCGGCCGTCCGGAGCAGAAGAACGACCGGGCGCTGTCTCCCGTGTCCGTGGCCTTCGCCGCGGAGAAGGGCCTGCCGGACGCCTACACGAAGCCCACGCTGCAGCAGCTCTTCGACTTCGTGAAGTTCTACGTCCAGTACTACAAGAGCGGCGCGGGCCAGTCGCACCCGGACGCGGCGAAGCGCGTGAAGAACGCCGAGCGCGTGCGCTTCAACATCGAGACGAAGCTCAACCCGCGCGCCGAGTTCGCCGCGCGCACCATCGCGCCGGGCCCCTTCGCGGACGCCGTGGCGAAGGTCATCCTCGACAATGGCCTGGCGGAGCGGGCGGACATCCAGAGCTTCGACTGGCGCTCGCTGCTCCACGTCCAGGAGAAGTACCCGTCCATCCGCACCGTCTACCTCGTGGGGGACTACCCGGTGTACGCCGACCGCTCCATCGCCGGCTCGGACGATGGCACCAACCTCCAGCCCGAGGGTGACCACACCACGCCGTGGCTCGGGGGCCTGCCCTGGCCGTACCGCTCCACCGCTCCCGGCTCCACCTTCCGCGTGTCGGGGAGCGGCGGCTTCGAGGGCATGGCCCTCACGCCGGACGGCAAGAAGCTGCTGCCGCTGCTGGAGAAGCCGCTGAAGGGCGGCAAGGAGCGCACCCTGCTCATCCACGAGTTCGACATCGAGAGCCGCCGCTACACCGGCGTGAAGTACGAGTACGTGCTCGAGGAGAAGGGCACCAACATCGGCGACTTCATCCTCTTCGACGACACGCACGGCCTCATCATCGAGCGCGACAACTTCGAGCGCGACCAGGCCGTGCACAAGGCCATCTACGAGGTGAAGCTGGGCGAGGCCGGCAAGCCCGTGAGCAAGCGGCTCGTGGTGGACCTGATGAAGATCGCCGACCCGGACGGCATCACCACCGCGTCGGAGGACTCCCTGGGGTTGGGCGAGACCTTCTCCTTCCCCTTCCTCACCATCGAGGACGTGGTTGTCTTCGACTCCCGGCGTATCGGCGTCATCAATGACAACAACTACCCGTTCAGCGCGGGCCGCCGCGAGGGCAAGGCCGAGGACACGGAGTTCATCCTCCTCGACCTGGACCAGGAGTTGGGCAAGCTGTAGCCCTGGAGCCGGGGTGGTCCGCGTCGCTGGCGCGCGGGCCGCCCTTCCGGCTGGGGCTCACGAGCAGGTGCCACAATCGGCGGCGCAGCTGGCGGGCGTGGTGCCCGTGCCGCACTTCTCCGTCGCCTGGCACACCCCATCTCCGCAGGTGTAGATGTCCTCCGCCCTCATGCGCGTGGTGATGGGCCGGTAGGTGGTGCCGTTGTACGTGCAGGACGTGTAGAAGGTGTTGGTCGCGTCCCGCGTGCAGTACGTCGAGCAGTTGCCCAGGTACACCATGGGCACGCACTGCGACGAATTGGGGACACCGGAGATGCCGCACACGCGCGGGCTGCTCTGGTTGCTGTTCAGGGTGAGGCCATCGTTGGAGCCGAAGACGCCCGTGCTCCCATCGAAGAGGTTGCCGAAGAAGCACGCCTCCTTGAGGCCGTAGGTCGTCAGCTCCTGGCTCGTGGAGGGGATGGTGTTGCCGGCCCCGTCCAATCCCAACAGTGAAATGGTGACGTGGATGCCGAACTTGTTGGCATGCGCCGCCATGCAGGCCGACACCACCTGCAGCTCCGCCGTGGTGGCCGCCGCGCCGCTGGCCCAGCTCGCCGCCAGCCCCAGCGAGCCATTCCAGGTATGGGTCGTCTGGGTATTCGAGTTCGTGTACGTGCGTGTCTGCCCGGCGGGGACCGCGCAGGCCACCACGTATTTCATGACCTCGTCGCGCACCGCCGGGTCGGCCTTGAACCAGGAATCGAAGCTGCTCGTCGACAAGCCATTGAGACTCAGTCCATTGAGACTCAGTCCATTGAGGCTCAGTCCATTGAGACTCAGTCCATTGAGGCTCAGTCCATTGCCGACGACCACCTGCTGCGTCGTCTTGCGTCCCAGCTCTTGTGTTTCTTCAGGCAGCTCATCCGCTGGTCCGCACCCGGTGGTGCAAGCCAACATGAGTGCCACCAACCCACTCCAACCCGCCGCCGGACGAAGCTCCCAACCACTGCGCCGAGACTCGAAGGTCTTCAACAGCATGGGTCCACCCCCCTGGGAACGGATGCGGAATTTCGCTATGTCTGTAATTCCCCCACGTGGAGCCCCTCGGAAATAGCCCGACTGCCTGAACTCCACGCCATCAGTGTGAGCGCGGCGAGATTGGAAAAAAAGGACACTCCAGTCAGGGCTGTTTAATCGGTCAGAATTGCGACATCTGATCCGTTGAGTCTGGGAATCTGATGGGCGCGAGATGTCAGGCAGTTGAAGGCTCATCACGTCTCCGGGGTGGGGACGTGTGGGGTTCACGACAGGACGTGCGAGGTCCGCGTGAGGCCCCGGAGGGCCTCATGTCAGGTGTTGGAGGGGAAGGAGGAGGACGCCCGTCAGCCGGCGAGCGGCAGGGAGCAGGCGCGCGCGGCCGAGGGGGTGACGCCGAAACCGCTCGCGTCGCGCACCACCCAGCCGGCGATGTCCGCCAGGGGACCGCCCGTGACTTCGATGCCCTCGGGGCCGCGCCGCGCATCCACCTGGCCCACGTGGATGCAGGCATGCACGCTCACGCGCGTGCCGGCCGCCCGGGCCTGGGCGCGTTGGTGGAGCTCGCGCGCCATCTCCATCAGCTCGTGCGCATTCGCATGAGGAGGCTCGTCGAGCGGGCGGACGCCCAGCAGCGCCATGCCCGTCTGCACGGCGAGCACGAAGCCCGCGGCGCGCAGATCCTGCTCCAGGCCATCCAGCACCTCGGAGACGGTGGCGTACGCGGCGTCGTCCTCGGCGCCTTCCTCGAGCACCACCTCCGCGTGCAGGGCGAAGGCGCGCACGCACCTTCCCATGGCCGTCACCCGCTCCGCGGACGCGGGTGACACCGCCTCCCGCAGCGCGGCGCGGAACGCGGCCACGTCCGGGTAGCGCCGGTCCGCCTCCTTCTCCAGGCAGCGCAGCACCACCGCGTCCACCGCGGGCGGCACGGGGGCCTCGGTGCTCGGCCGCGGTGCCGGTGCCTCCAGGTGCATCCGCTCCACCTCCATCCGGTCGTCGGACTGGAAGGGGTAGTGGCCCGTCAGCATCTGGTACAGCAGCACGCCCAGCGCGTACACGTCCGTGGTGGGCCCGATGCTGCCGCCGCGGAACTGCTCGGGCGCCATGGCCTGCGAGGTGCCCAGCCGCTGGCCCGCCATCGTCAGTCCTTCCTGTCCCGGCTCGGGGTGGATGAACTTGGCGATGCCGAAGTCCAACAGCTTCACCACGGGTGGATCCGCCTCGGACACCACGGCGACATTGCTCGCCTTGAGGTCCCGGTGCACCACGCCCGCCTGGTGGGCCGCCTCCAGCGCGGCGCAGACCGGCTCGAGGAAGGCCAGCGCCCGCTCGGGTGACAGCCGCCCCCGCTCCTGCAGCAGCTGGCTGAGCGTGCGCCCCGGCAGCAGCTCCATCACATAGTAGGGACTGCCGTCCGGCAGCATGCCGAAGTCATAGACGTCGACGATGTGCGGGTGGCGTATCTGATTGACGACCCGTGCCTCGCGCACGAAGCGCTGCAACATTTCACCCTGATCGGTCAGGTGCGGATGCAGCACCTTCACCGCCGCGCGCCGGCCGAGAATGCGGTGTTCAGCTTCGTACACCGCGCCATGTCCCCCGGAGGCGAGCACCGCCTTGAGCATGTACTCACCAGCGAGCGCCCCAGGCGCGGGCTGCACCCGAGCGGGGGTCTCTCTGGGTGGCGTCCGTTCCGTGCGAGGGAGGATGTGAAAAGTGCTGTCCGTGTCCGCCATCACTTCAAGATTAGCACTGGTGGCGGACTCACTCCGGCGGGGGGGGGTCCTCTGTCGAGCGGCGGGCACTTGGGTTACCCTCGCGGGGCGGGGTGTCCAGTGGTGGATGCATGGGCAGACGCGGCACCGGGTTGGTGAGGTGCCGCCCGCCCCTTCTCTGCTGGATACTTCCGAGGCTGACGAACTCCTGCCCCCGGGAAGAGCATGGCCATGAAGATGGTGGACGACCTCACGATGTGTGGAGGGCCGGCGACGCCGCTCCCTTCCGCGGAGAGCGCGTGCCTCATCCTCACCAGCACCACGACGCCGGCGGCGATCGGGAAGGTCTTCCGCATCGAGTCCCCGGAGCACGTGCTCGGACGAGGCGCGGACGCGGGGTTTCAGATCAACGACCATGGCGTGTCGCGCCGGCACGCGCGCATCACGCGCACGCCCGAGGGCGGCTTCCACCTGGCCGATCTGGGCTCCACCAATGGCACCTACCTCAATGGCGTGCGCATCGCGTCCGCCGAGCTGCACGAGGGAGATCGGGTCCAGATCGGAACCGTGACGGTGTTGCGCTTCTCCATGCGCGAGCTGGTGGAGCAGGGCGAGGAGCAGCTGCGGCAGGCGCTGAGCGCGGCGCGCGTGGGCATCTGGGACTGGAACGCCGTCACCGGCGCGGTGACGTGGTCCGAGCAGGTGGACCGGTTGCTGACCCTGCCGGTGGGCTCGCTGTCGGGGCGCCCCACGGACCTGTCCGAGGTGGTGCATCCGGGGGACCTGCCGCGCGTGCGTGAGGCGCTGTCCATGGCGCTCGCCCAGCGGGCCCATCTGGACGTGGAGTACCGCATCGAGGTTGCGGGCGCGCGCGGCCGGTGGTTGTCCTGCAAGGGCGACGTGCTGTGCGACGAGACCGGCACTCCCGTGCGCATCACCGGCACGGTGATGGACATCACCGAGCGCAAGCTGGCCGAGCAGGAGCTGCGCCGCCAGGCCCTCATCTTCGAGAGCCTGTGCGAGGGCGTGGTCATCACCGACAGGAGCGGGCGCATCATCGACTGGAACGCGAGCGCGGAGAAGATGTTCGGCCGGGGCAAGGCCGAGGCGCTCGGGCAGACGCTCTTCGGGCTGCTGCGCCCGGGCGAGGAGGACAAGCGCACGGGCGAGGTGCTCGTGGCGTTGGAGCGCCAGGGCCGGTGGACGGGCGAGATGGACTTCACGCGGCCCGACGGCACGCACTGCTACTGCGAGTCCGTGGTGGCGCCACTGCGCGACGCGGAGGGGCGGACCATCGCCCACATCCTGGTGCACCGGGACACCACCGAGCGCCGCCTGCTCCAGACGCGGCTGCAGATGGCGGACCGGCTGGCCTCGGTGGGGACGCTGGGCGCGGGCGTGGCCCACGAAATCAACAACCCGCTGGCGTACATGCTCGTCAACCTGCACCTCGTCTCCGAGGGGTTGGAGCGGTTGAGGAGCTCGCCGGTGGCGGAGACCGTGGAGCCGCTCCACCAGGTGGTGCGCGAGACGGTGGAGGGCGCCGAGCGCATCGCCTCCATCGTGCGGGACTTGAAGACGTTCGCCCGCGGCCAGCAGGAGGACCGGTTGGGGCCGGTGGAGGTGAGCAAGGCGGTGGAGCTGGCGTGCAAGATGGCGGACAACGTCATCAAGCACCGCGCCCGGCTGGTGACGCAGTTCGAGCCCGTGCCCTCGGTGCAGGGCAACGAGTCGCGCCTGTGCCAGGTGTTCCTCAACCTGCTGCTCAACGCGGCGCACGCCATCCCCGAGGGGGACGCGAAGGACCACGAGATTCGCGTCGTCATCCGCGAGAGCGGTACGGGCGAGGTGGTGGTGGAGGTGCGAGACACGGGCGTGGGCATGCCGCCGGAGGTGCAGGCGCGCATCTTCGATCCCTTCTTCACCACCAAATCGGTGGGCGAGGGCACGGGGCTGGGGCTGTCCATCTGCCACGGCATCATCGATTCCATGGGCGGGCGCATCGCCGTGGAGAGCGCGCCGGGGAAGGGGAGCTCCTTCCGCGTGCACCTGGGGGTGGCCGGTGTTCCCGCGGAGACGCGGCCGGAGCCCGCGCCCGTGCCCGCCCCGGGCCGGGCGCGCATCCTGGTGGTGGACGACGAGCCCTACGTGACGCGGGCGCTCCAGCGCTCGCTGTCGCCAGAGCACGAGGTGGCCACCGTCACTGGCGCCCGGGCCGCGCTCAAGCTGCTGGACCAGGGCAACCGCTTCGACCTCATCCTCTGTGACGTGATGATGCCGGGGATGACGGGCATGGACCTCTACGCCGAGCTGAACCGCGCGGCGCCGGACCAGGCCCAGCGGGTGGTGTTCATGACGGGGGGCGCCTTCACCCCACGCGCGCTGAGCTTCCTGCAGGAGGTGCCCAACCCGAAGCTCAGCAAGCCGCTCGATTTGCGGCAGCTCCGGGCGCTGGTGGGCCGCTCCGCCCAGTCCCCCGCCTCCGCGGCCTCTCCGCCCTCGCCCATCGCGCTCGCCGGGGGCACGAGATGAGTGAGAGGCAGTCGGGGCACGCCCGGATGGCCCCCATGCAGCAACAGGCTCCGAACGGGTTCACGCCGCGTTCGCTCCATGCCGTCTCCCCGCTGTCGTCCCCTCCGGCCGAGCTGACGCCGCGCGCGCTGTTGGCGGGCGGCCTCATCGGCTCGGTGTTGGCCGTCACCAACGTCTACATGGGGTTGAAGATGGGCTTCTGGGAGTCCGGCTGCGTGCTGTCCTCGCTGCTGGCCTTCGGTGGCCTGTCTGCGCTCGCCCGGCGTGGCGCTCCGCTGTCCCCGCTCGAGACGAACCTCTCCCAGACGACGGCCGTGTCGGTGGGCGCGATGCCCGCCAGCGCGGGGCTGTTGGGAGCGGTGCCCGCGCTCGCGCTCCTGGGCACGCAGCCTCCCGGCTGGGCGGTGGCGCTGTGGGGCGTGGGGTTGGGGACGCTCGGGGTGCTGTTCGCCTTCTCGCTGCGCCGGCGCCTGCTCGAGGACGAGGCGCTGCCGTTCCCCACCGGGGCGGCCACCGCGGAGCTCATCTCCACGCTGCACTCCACCGGCTCGGCCTATGCCTCGCGCGCGCGCGGCCTGTGGGTGAGCGGTCTCGCCTCCGTGGTGCTCACCTGGCTGAGGGATGCGCGTGGCCTCGTGCCCGTGTCCTCATTGCTGCCCGCGACGGTGCGGGTGGGTGGGCTCGGCGCGGACAGCCTGTTGCTGGGCGTCGGGTGGTACCCGATGCTGCTGGGCATTGGCGTGCTGGTGGGCCCCCAGGCGGGGCTGAGCATCCTGCTGGGCTCTCTGGTGGCGTGGGTGGGGCTGGCGCCGTGGCTGGTCCGCGCGGGGCTCGTCCAGGGAACTGACTTCAACCTCCTCTCCTCGTGGCTCCTCTGGCCGGGAGTGGGGTTGATGGCGGGCGCGGCGGCCACGTCGCTCGTGTCCCAGGTGCGCGCGCTACCGGCCGCGGTGGGTGACCTGCGTGGGCTCGGGATGCACGGCGAGGGCTGGGAGTCCACGGCGGGCCGGTGGGTGGCGAGGGCGGTGCTTCCGTCCATCCTCCTCACGCTGGGCATGGCGTGGTTCGCCTTCCAGCTGAGCCCGCTCTACTTCCTCCTGGCGCTGGTGCTGGCCTTCCCGCTGTGCGCGGTGTGCGCCCGCGCGACGGGCCAGTCGGACATCGCGCCCATCAGCCCCGTGGGGCAGCTCTCCCAGGGGGCCTTCGGCATGGTGGCGCCGGGGCAGCCCGGCCTCAACGTCGCCGCCGCCGCGGTGGTATCGGGTGCCGCGTCCCACACGAGCGCGAGCCTGTGGTCGCTCCAGTCCGGACGCCTGCTGGGGGCCAGTGCCTCCCGCCAGCTCCTCGTCCAGCTCTCCGGGTTGTTGCTCGGCGCCGCCGTGGCCGTCCCCACCTACCTCCTGCTGGTGTCCGTGCACGGGCTGGGCTCACAGGCGTTGCCCGTGCCCACGGCCTTGCAGTTCAAGGCCGTGGCGGAGCTCACCTCGCGCGGGTTGGACGGAATGCCGCCCTCGTCCACGCTGGCCACGGGCCTGGCCTTCGCCCTGGGCGTCCTGCTCTCGGTGGGGGCGCGTGGGAAGCTGGCGCCCCTGCTGCCCTCGGCGGCGGCCATGGGCATCGGCTTCGTCGTGCCGGCCTACTACGCGGTGACGCTGTGCCTGGGCGCGCTGGTGGCCCTGGCCGTGCGCCGCCTCCGGCCTTCCTCCATGCAGACGGTCCAGTCGGCGGGCGCGGGCCTCATCGTCGGCGAGTCCCTCGTGGGCGTGCTCATCGCCGCGCTGCTCGCGCTCGGCTTCCTCCAGCCGCCGGGGTGAGTCACGCGGCGGGGCTGAGGCGCGCGCGCTCCAGGCTGCGCTGAAGACGGCGCCCCATGACGTTGGGGATCGTCCCGGCGCGGCGCAGTGCCTCCTCCAGGATGCGCACCGCCTCCACCTGCTCGCCTCGCCGCAGCAGCGCCAGGGCCTGCAACTCCAGCACCTCCAGTGGCTCCTGCTCCACCGAGTACTCGTTGGAGCGCGCCAGGAGTGCCTGCCATTCCTCGCAGCTGGCGTCCCGTGTGGCCAGGTCCACGGTGGAGAAGATGACCTCCTCCGAGGGGCTGAACTCCGCGCCGCTCTGCTTCAGCGTCTGGCGGATCTCCGTCAGCAGCTCGCGCGCCCGCTCGTTGCGTCCGGTGTAGGCCAGTGCCCGCGCCTGCAGCAGCAACGCCCAGGGCCTCGGGGCCATCTCCGGATGGTGCCGCTCCAGCTCGATGGCGCGGGCGATGTGGGGCGCCGCCGCCTCCGCGTCCCCCGCCTGGAGCAGCAGCTCGCCCATGTTGTGCTCGGCGAAGTACTCCCAACCCACCATGCCCAGCTCGCGCCCCAGGTGCATGAAGCGCTCCTGGTCCTGCATCGCGCCCTGGAAGTCGTTGCGTGCCACCCACAGGTTGCGCCGGTTGTTGATGGCGCTGCCCAGGTGCAGCCGATCCCCGCGCTCGGTGCACGCGGTGATGACCTCCTCGAAGATGCGCTCCGCCTCGTCCATGCGGCCGATGTTGGGCAGGATGACCCCGAGCAGCAGCTGGGCCACCACCCGCGACTCATAGCCCGCGTCCCCCAGCTTCCGGGCGCGCTCGGCCGCCTCCTGCAGGGGCTCGCAGCACTCCTCCCACTGGCCGTTGCGGAACTGCGCGCGCCCCAGGCCCAGCAGCAGCCGCACCTGGAGCAGCGGTGATTGCAGCTTCGAGCGGAAGGCCAGCTCCTGGGCCGCGTACACCCGCTCCTCGGAGCGCGCGTAGTCGTTGATCCAATCGTAGGCCATGGCCTCGTCCAGCAGCAGGTCCACCTCGTCGGAGAGGGCTCCCAGCTGCCGGGCCAGCTCGCGCGCCGCGGCGAAGTCCGCCAGTGAGTCCTCGTAGCGCCCCACGCGGTAGCGCATGAGGCCCCGCCCCCGGAGCACGGTGAGCCGGCGCCTGCGGTCCTCCGCGTCCAGCAGCTCGAGCGCGCGCGTATAGGTGGACTCGGCCTCGATGTACGCGTGCCGGCCGCGCGCGGACTCGGCCAGGTCGATGTAGAGGGCGGCGGCCTCGTCGCGCAGGCCCGCGGCGGCGGCGTGCAGGGCCAGACGGGGGAGGCGCTGGCGCTCGGCGGCGCCCGCCTCGCTCAGGTAGTACCGGAAGGCGGCGCGGTGGATGCGCACCCGGTCCGCCTCGGGCAGCGAGCGCTCCACCGTGGCGCGCAGCAGCTCGTTGCGGAAGCGGATGCCCTCCTGGCGGTGGCTCACCAACAGGCCCAGGTCCAACAGCCGGCGCGTGGCGTGGCGTGGATCCAACGGGAAGTCCGCCGCGCCTCCATCCTCCTCCAGCGCGTGCACCACGCCCTCGGCCTCGGCGGCGGTGAAGTCCGGGCCGAGCAACGCGCACAGCCGCGCGTGCGCGGCCAGCTCCACCGGCAGGGCGCCCATCTCCCGGTCCGCCAGCCAATCCACCAGCCGCAGCTCGGGCATGCGCTCCAGCTCGTCCGTGGCCAGGAACCAGCTCCCGCCGCTGGCGCGCTGGCGCACCAGGCCCTGACGCTTGAGGCCGCGCACCAACTCCACCAGGAAGAGGGGGATGCGCTGGGCGCGCTCGGTGAGGCGCTCGAGGGCGGCGACGGGGATGTTCTCCGCGGGGCGCAGCAGGGTGCGGCACAGCTCCACCGCGCTGGACGGAGCGAGGGCGCCGAGCTGCATCTCCTGACGGCGGGCGGCGCGCGTACCCCAGGAGGGGCGCAGGCGCTCGAAGCCCGGGCGCGCCAGCACGCACACCCAGAGGGGCAGGTGGGACTCGGCGAGCGCGGCGTACTCGAGCGCGTCCAGCGCCGTCTCCTCGGCGTAGTGCGCGTCGTCGAGGATGAGGCACAGGGGCTGGCGGCGGGCGCGCGCGGCCAGCAGCTCACCGGCGGCGCGCATGGCCAGGGAGCGCAGCGCGCCGGGTGCCGCCGCCCAGTTCTGCAGCCCGGCGGCCCCGGGGGCCAGCCACCCCAGGGTGGACGCCACGCCGGGCCACAGCTCCGTGGCCAGCTGCGCTCCCAGCAGCTCGAAGCACGTGGCTCGGCCCTCGTGGTCGGAGCCCGTCACCTCGGTGTCGCTGCGGAAGCCGTACAACGCGCCGCGCAGCAGCATGCGCAGGGTGCCCTCGGGATCGCCTTGCACCGGCTCGCGGGCGCGCCACGTGGCCACCTGCGCGTGGGGCAGGGCCACCTGGAGCTGCTGCGTGAGGGCGGCGCCCAGGTGCGTCTTGCCATGGCCCCGGTCCCCCAACACGGTGACGAGCGTGGGCGCGCCCTCCACCAGCGCCAGGCCCGCGCTCTCCATCAGCTCGGCCAGCTCGTTGCCGCGGCCCACCAGCACCCCGCTGCCATGCTGGAGGATGGTGACGTCCTCGCGCCCCATGGCGGTGGACACACGCCGGTAGATGCCGTCGCGATCCGGCACCGGCTCGCAGAGCAGATCCGGCAGGGCCTCGGCCGCAGCGGTGGTGAGCAGCAGGGGAGAGGCGTCCTCGTCGGTGGGGTAGCGATCCTTCCGGGAGAAGATGGGGCCGAGGTAGCGCGCGGGGCCCCCGGGACGGCGCTGCACCGTCACCGTGGCCACGTCCACCAGCGCGGCGGGCGCCAGACTCTGTGCGGCGAGACCCTCGGCGGCCTGCCGGGCGCGCTGCACGGGGTTCTCCCCCGCGTCCGGATCAAAGGCGCCGGCGAAGCGGGTACCCTCGTGGAAGGCCATCTGCCCGCCGAAGCTGGCGAGCGCCTTCTGCACGGTGATGGGGTTGGCGCCCGAGCGGAAGAAGAGCACCGCCACCGAGCGCCGCACCGGCGTGGGCGGCGTGGGCGAGGCCTTCTCCAGTGGGGGGAACAGGGACAGCACGGGGGAGGGCGGCTTCGCGGTGCTGGCCAGCGCCTCCTCGAGCGCGAGCTTCAGGGTGGCCACGGTGTCGTAGCGGCGCTCACGCTCCTTGGCGAGGCAGCGCAGCACGACCTGCTCGAGCGCGGTGGGCACGGGCACCAGCTCCGAGGGGCGCAGGGGCCGGCGCGCCAGGTGCGCGTGGATGACGTCGGCCGGGGTGCCGAAGAAGGGAGGCCGGCCGGTGAGCATCTCGTAGAGGAGGATGCCCAGGGAGTAGATGTCCGAGCGCACATCCAGGTCCGCCTGGCCCGAGCACTGCTCGGGGGACATGTACTCGACGGTGCCCACGAAGGAGTCACCGATGGGGGGGGTGGGCTCCTCGGCGGAGGAGGGGACCTGGGTGTGCACGGGCCGCGCGAGGCCGAAGTCGAAGAAGCCGGCCGAGCGCGTGGCGTCATCGAGGAAGACGTTCTCCGGCTTGAGGTCGCCATGGAGGTAGCCGTGGCCGTGCACCGCCTCGAGCGCGTCCAGCAGGGCCCTCGAGCGTGAGGTGAGCTCGGCCAGCGGCATGGGGCCGGACAGCTGCGCCAGACGCCGGGCCAGGGTGGGCAGGGTGATGAACTGCATGATGAGGAAGGGCGCGCCGCCGGGCAGGGTGCCCGAGTCGTGCACGGTGGGCACGGTGGGCGGGCCGATGACGCGCAGCACCTCGGCCTCGCGGGCGAGCTGGACGCGTGCCAGGGGCACCTCGGGATGGGCCACCTTGATGGCCACGTGCAGGCCGTCGTGCTCGCGCCGCGCGGAGTAGATCGTGCCGAAGCCGCCGCGCGCCACCACTCCCTCCTGGTGGTAGCCGGCAATGGCGAGCAACGGCTCCCTCCGACCAGGCCCCGTGAAGGGGGCTTGGGTCGGAGTGGCTCCTCGGGGACAGTGTGCGTGGGTCCCCTCCCAACGCTGCCCACATGTCACGCAACGCGGCACGTGGAGGATCCTACCACCCCAACGGGTGACCCTCTCCTAAATGGCCTGCCCGGGTAGGAGACGGGTGGCGCCACGCCGGCCTCCGCGTGCGGCCTGCACCGGGAGTGACAGGCTCTCACTTGGCCGTGTCGATACGGGGTGTGGGTGTGGGTGTGATGCCCGTGGATGTCCAGGAGTGACCTGATGGGGAGGGTGTTCGCGCGAGGCGAGCGCGCGAGACGCACGCTGATGGACACCCCGGGTCCATCGTGGCCGGTCGTGGACTTCCTGTGTGGCATACCCGCCGGACGATGTCTGGACGCCCCTTCCCCCTGGAACTGAGTCGCAGGCATTTCATGACGTGGGCGCTCGGAGCGGGGGCCTCCGTCGCCCTCGGCGGGTGCCGGGAGTCGAGCACGCCCAGGGAGCCGAGGAGCTCGACCGTCACGCTGACGTTCTGGAACGGCTTCACCGGAGGTGACGGCGAGTACATCAAGAAGCTCGTCGGGGACTTCAACAGGTCGACACCGGGCATCCAGGTGAAGATGAACATCTACGTCTGGGCCGACTTCTTCCAGAAGGTCCCGGGCGCGGTCATCAGCGGACAGGCTCCCGATGTCTGCGTCATGCACATCGACGACATCCCGACCAACGCCGCGCGCGGCATCCTGGTTCCGATCGATGACCTGGCCCAGACGCTCGGGCTGAAGGAATCCGATTACATCTCGCGGGAGGTGTGGCGGGGCGGCCTCTACAAGGGCAGACGCTACGGCATCCCGTTCGACATGCATCCGCTCGGGATGTTCTACAACAAGGCGGTCCTGCGGCGGGCCGGGCTCGACCCGGAGAAGCCGCCACGGACGCGCGACGAGTACATGGCGGCGCTCGAGCAACTCGAGAGGAACGGTATCCAGGGCCACTGGATGTCGCCCTTTCCCTTCACCGGGACACTCCAGTTCGAGTCCCTGCTGTGGCAGTTCGGCGGAGAGTTGTTCGACCCGGACGTCACCCGGGCGACCTTCGACTCCGACGCTGGCGTGAAGGCGCTGACGTGGATGGTGGACCTGGTGAAGAAGGGCTACAGCCCGCCGAACGTTGGCCAGGACGCGGACGTCATCGCGCTGCAGAACGGAGAGAACGCCTTCAACTGGAACGGCATCTGGCAGATCAACGCGTTCGACGAGGTGCCGCGGCTCGAGTGGGGAGTGGCGCCGATTCCGAGGATCGGCATACAGGACGCGGTCTGGGGCAACTCCCACCAGTTCGTGCTGCTGAGGCAGCGCTCGCCGAACAAGGAGAAGCTGGAGGCCACGCGCGTCTTCATCCAGTGGATGAGTCAGCGCTCCGTGGAGTGGCTCGCGAGCGGCAAGATTCCGGTGCTCAGGAGCGTGGCGGAGAGCCCGGAGTTCAACGCGATGGAGGCGCAGGTCCAGTTCGCCCGGCAGGCGCCGTACATCCGCTTCCCGCCAGCGGTCGCGGGCATCGCCGACGCGCTGGCGATGGTGGACAAGGCCGTGAACCAGGCGGTGCTCGGCAAGGCGTCGCCCGCCGACGCGCTGAAGTCGGCCGCGGCGCAGGCCACCCAGGTGGTGCGGGACAACCATGAGAAATACGGCGACTGACCCTCATGCGAACGCAAGGCCCCCAACTGCAGAGCTTGAGTCCCGAGCCCCGGCCGATCCGTCGTGCGGGCCGCGCGACGCCGTACCTCTTCCTCGCCCCGTACCTGGTGCTGTTCGGGGTCTTCGTGGTGCTGCCGGCCCTCTACGGGTTGTGGATCAGCCTGCACGACTGGGACTTCCTGCTGCCTCGCAAGCCCTGGGTCGGATTGCGCAACTACCAGAACCTCTTCTCGCCGGAGTCGCGTGACTTCAGTGACTTCTGGCAGAGCATGAGGGCCACCGGACTGTTCACGCTGTTCAGCGTGCCGTTCCTCGTCACGGTGCCCCTGCTCGTCGCGCTGCTGCTCAACCGCGAGTTCCCCGGCCGCACGTTCTTCCGCGCCGTCTACTTCGCGCCCTACGTGCTCGGCGTGGCCGTGGTCGGCGTGCTCTGGCGGTTCCTGCTGGATCCCCACATCGGCCTGATCAACCAGAGCCTGTCCGCGACCATCCCGTGGACCACCGACGTGCCGTGGGCGTGGATCTCCCTGGTGGGCATGACGGTGTGGTGGACGCTGGGGTTCAACGCGATCATCTACCTCGCCGGGCTGCAGGACATCCCACGCGAGCTGTACGACGCCGCGAAGGTCGACGGGGCCACCCGCTGGCAGCGGTTCCTCCACGTCACGGTGCCGGGCTTGAAGCCGGTGCTGCTGCTCGTGCTCACGATGACGCTCCTCGGCTCGGCCAACATGTTCGGCCAGTCGTACCTCGTCACCCGTGGCGCCCCGGCCAACGAGACGCGCACCGCGATCATGTTCATCGCCGACACGGGCCTGCGCACCTTCCGCATGGGCAGCGCCGCGGCCATGAGCTACGTCCTCGCCCTCACGCTGCTGGTGATCAGCGCCTTCAACTTCCGCCTCCTCCGGCAGGAGGACACGTGATGCGCGCCACCACCCGCCCGCTCGCGCGGCTCCCGTTCTACGTCCTGCTCCTGCTGCTGACGTGGGTCTTCGTGGCGCCGCTGCTCTGGATGCTGAGCACGTCGCTGAAGACGAACGCCGACGCGACCCGGCTGCCGCCGTCGTGGATTCCGAGGCCCTTCACGACCGAGGCCTACGTCCCCCTGCTCTCGCTGGGCTCCGAGACGCCGGTGCTGCGCTGGTTCCTCAACAGCATCCTCACGGCCACGGCCAACGCGCTGCTGGTGGTGGGCACGTCCATCCTGGCCGCGTACGCCCTGGCCCGGCTGGAGTTCCCCGGCAGGCGGGTGCTGTTCGGGTTGATCGTCGGGACGCTGTTCATCCCGACCTTCGTGTTCCTGATTCCCAACTTCTTGATCGTCAACAGCCTCGGTTGGCTCGACTCGCTATGGGCGCTGATCGTGCCTGGCGCGGGGAGCGCCTTCGGCGTCTTCTTCATGCGCCAGTTCTTCACGTCACTGCCCCGGGAGCTGGAAGAGGCGGCGCTGATCGAGGGCGCCAATCAGTGGCAGATCTTCTACCGGGTCATCCTGCCGCTCTCCCGTCCCGGCATCGCGACGCTGACGGTGCTGTCGTTCCTCATCAACTACAACGACTTCATCTGGCCGGTGTACGTGCTGTTCAGCCCGGGGAGCTTCACGCTTCCGCCCGGGTTGTCCATCCTCCAGGGCGCCTACACGACGAACTATCCGGTGATCATGGCGGGTGGTGTCCTCGCCAGCATCCCGGCGATCATCCTGTTCGTGCTCGCCCAGCGGCACGTCATCGAGGGCGTCTCCCGAAGTGGCCTGAAGGGCTGAGACGGGTGACAGCTTACATCCTCCCCCGGCACCTCACGCTCCCCCAGGCACGGGTCTCCTCGTGTGCAAGCGGGCGGGGGAGGGCCGCTCCGCCCCTCGGTCTGGGGCCGTGGGTCATGGCACCTTGCACCGAGGGGGGAGCGGCTCCACCTAGAGGAGGTCAGGGGCTTCACGTGTCTCTGTCCAATCCCTGGAGGTGTCTGCGTGAAGTTCGATCTTCCCTCGTTCCTACTCGGCTCCGGTGCGGCTGCGAGCGCGGTGCTTTTCGGCAAGCGGCTGCGTCCGGTGCTGCTGGATCTGGCAACGCTCCTCTACCGTGCCACGGACTCGGTGCTGGCGAGGACGCCGATGAAGCAGGAGCACCTGGAGGAACTGCTGTTCAACGCCCGGGCCCGAGCGCGTCAGCTCACGGGAGGCTCCACGGCTCGTGCACAGGCCCAGGCGTAGCTTCGTCTCACCGATTGGGCCCAGAGGCGTGGCCGAGGGGGTGCACCGTCAGGGAGCGGGTGGAGGGGGCGTCCGCGAGAGCATCACCGGCACCCGGGAGTTCTCGCATGAGCGTGGATGACGGTGGGCACCTGAAGATGTACATCCTCATTCGCGAGAGCGTGCCCACCGGCTTCGCGGTGCTGGCGGCGGCGCATGCGTCCCTGGCGGCGTACCTGAAGTTCCGCGCGCCATCCCCGCCGCCGCCATCGTGGACGTGCTCGCGTGTAATGGCCCGGGAAGCTCCGCGCTCGCGGAGCTGAAAAGACGGCTGGGGACGAATGCCGCCCCGCCCGCGCCTCCCCGGGGAGGATGAGGCGCGGAGCCACCCCCTGGCGCACGTCAGCGCATGGGGTTCTCCTCGGGTGGGTGGCGTGATGGTGTCAGGGATTCGTACAGCGCATCGCGGCTGGCGAACCGCCACCTTGAACTGGAGGACATCACACCCGGCGGATGCGGGTGCCGATCTCCTCCAGGCGCCGCACCATGTAGGCCGGGTCGATGAGAACGTGCGGGAGGTAGAGCCCTGGCGCCACGGGCGGGCCGCCCGCGAGGCCGAGCAACCGCTCGAGGCCCACGGCGACGCACTGGGCCGTCACGGGCGCCTGACCCGCCGGATGGACGAGCTCGTAGCGGACGCGTCCCGTCGTTCCATCCCGCTGCTGGCCCACCAGCTCGATGATGATTTCCGTCGAGAAGGGCTCGCCGCGCCTGCGGGTCGCCGACTGCCCCACCGCGAGGTCGAACCGGATGGACCGGGCGTCGGTCGCCCCGGCAAGGCTCATGAGATCGAGCGGCGCGTAGGCCTGGACCCGCAGCTCCGCCCCGTCCACGCCCACGAGGGTGCGTGCCGCGTCCGCTCCCTGGACCCAGCGCCACTTGCCGTCCTCGAGGCGGAGGGCGCTCGCCGTGACCTTCGTCATGCGCTCGAAGTCGGCATACGCCGCGGGTCCGCCCAGGTCCTCCTCATCGAGAACGGCTGCGATTTCGATGGCCTCGAGGGTCCGGAACTCCCTGGCGAAGTGCAGGGCCGGCAGCGTGGCGGCTCCCGCCAGCCAGAGGCTGTCCATGAGGATGGGCGCGCTGCCGGGTCTGGCGACGTAGAACCCCACCTCCGGTCCGATTTCGAACAGGGCCGTCGAGATGCCGAGGTAGGCCGCCCCCCTGGCCTGCGCGTACCGCAGCGAGTTGAGGGTGTCGTCCTTCAGGAACATGGCGATCGCGCTGAAGGACTTCCCGGCGGGCAGGCCCAGGTCGGGTCGCTCCAGGTCGATCCTCGCGGTATCCGCGCCGCCCACCTCCCTGGCGACAGCATCGGCCCGGGCCAGGTCGCGTCCTCCAATGGTGATGGGCAGGTCCGGTTGGAGCCGGCGGAGCATCTTCGCGGCCTGGGAGCCAACGAGGCCGGAGCCTCCGATGATGAGGACGGGTTGCTGCGTATTCGTGGACATGGCGGGAGGGCTCCTCTGCCTGGCGGGACGGCGGCATGGCCGGAATTGGCCGCGCCCATCCGGCCCGGATTCCTACCTTTAGTAGGTTACGGATGGTAGGTTCGCCACGATTTCTTCGTGGGGAGGGCGAGGCGCGGCGAAGCGACTCGTGCTCCGCGCCTGGAGGCGCGTTACAGTCACTTGACACCGGTTCAGGTGCGAGCCGCGTTGCCATGAGCGAGACATCCAGCAAGAAGCTGCCGAAGGCCCAGAGGCGCGACCAGTTGCTCGACATCGCGCAGACCATCGTGCGCGAGGAGGGGACGGACGCGCTGACGCTCGGCTATCTCGCCGAGCGTGCTGGCGTCAGCAAGCCGGTGGCCTACGAGCATTTCAAGACACGTTCCGGGCTGCTCATCGCGCTCTACGCGGAGATGGACGCCCGGCAGGTCAAGGTGCTGCAGGATGCGCTCGAGCGCACACGGCGCCGGCTGGAAGACGTCGCCCGTGTGGTGAGCCGCGCCTACATGCATTGCTACACGTCGATGGGCCCGGAGTGGCATGCCATCTCGGCCGCGCTGAAGGGCGACGAGGAGATGGAGGCCTTCCAGCGGGAGCTGATCGACAGCTACGTGGCCCTCTATTGTGAGGCGTTCGCGCCCTACACGAACCTGTCGAAGGAGGAGCTCCACCTGCGCTGTGTCGGAATCATCGGCGCGGCGGAGGCGATTTCGCGGGAGATGATTCGAGGCCGAGTCGAGGAGACCAGGGCGGCCTCGACCCTGGCCGCGCTCATCATCCGCGGGCTCTCCACATAGGCGCCCCGCGGAGGGTGTCAGCTCGCCAGTGTCCGGGGGGCCGCTGGAGCCGTCTCCGCCTCGGTGGCTCCGTCACATCCGTATGGCCACGTGTCCATCCAATGCCCCGGACGACAAAGGAGCCCCACCATGGAGGCAGTCAATAACGCTGATGCTGGGCCAGGACAAGACTGCCCTCGGGGCCTTCGCCGCGCTCCTGCTCTTCACCCTGGCGCAGTCCCAGCTCCTCTTCAGCATCGAGAGCGAGTCCCCACAAGCGAGCTCTCCAGACGCCCAACAGACCCAGCGCTCTCAGCCCCAGCCCGCCCTGCGAATCAAGTTGGGCACCCCATGGGCTCTGGCATGCACCTACGTCATTTTCTTCATCGCGATCGGCTTCTCCGCCGAGAAATTCCTGGGTTACACGATGGATAAGGTGATGGCCACCCTGTTCGTCCTGCCCGAGAGTGAATCGCCCGTCCGCTTCATGACACCCCGGGGCCCCGGTTCTCCTTCCAGCCGCGGTGATCAAAGGCCCGCTGTGGCCGAGGTGATCAGTTCGATAAACCAGGCCACGGGCGAATTCTTGCCTACGGCCTTCAATCTGATCGCACCGATCCGGGCGGGCGCCGGTACGACGGCGGCTTCGACCATCGCCAATTGACCCGACTGGACCGCGGGCAGGGCCAGACGCTTCGGCAACAGGGCCGCCATGTCCGTCTCGAGAACGACGGCCAGTGCGGAGTGCACGTCAGGGACCATGAGCGGCGGCGCCGGCATTCCCGCCAGACCGTGCATGTAGTCCTCGCTCCATCCAGCGGGACGAGTGAGGCCCAGGCCGTCGAGGTTGTCATCCTTGCCGCTCCAGGGATCGAGCGCGGACACGGCGACGCGCGGCAGCCTCGAGAGCTTACCGGGGGACAGACCCCTGGCGGTCGCGGGATGGTCTCCCCGCACGACCCACACGGCGGTCTCTTCGAACAAATGCGTGTAGGCGAAGCGCGGTGGGCTCCGCTCGAAGCTGCAGATCACGACATCGACACGGCCTTCATCTAGAGCTTCCGCAAGCCCGGCTTCAGGGGCGCGCACGCGTAACGTCGCCCGTGGCGCCGCCTGATGAAATGCTCGAACAATCCGGGGCAGCAGCACTGAACAGCCATAGGCGCTCACCACGGTGACGAACTCCCTCTCCGTCGAGGAGGGATCGAAGATCGGGGCCGAAACGGCCGCCTGGAGTTGCTCCATCGCTCGACGGATTTCCGGCGCCATCTCCAGCGCCCGCGGCGTCGGGCGAAGGCTGGTGCTTCCACGGATGAAGAGCGGATCACCCAGCGCGGCTCGGAGACGACCGAGTGCATGGCTCACCGCCGAGGGGCTGAGGTTCAGTCTGTGGCCGGCCCGCGTGGCGTTGCCCTCGTCAATCAGCGTGAGGAACACCCGGAGGAGGTTGAGATCGAGGTTCGAGAAATGCATGGCGTTCATCTCTGATCGGAACACATGCCACTTCGTGCATAGCACGTCCTGCGCTACGGATGCCACGAAGAGAGGAAGAATGGCGGAGAAGGAGTCATCATGATGCGCTACATGCTCTTGGGTCGGCGGACAGGCATCAGGGTTTCGAACCTGATCCTCGGAACCGGGGTGTTGGGCAAGGCGGGCGGTTACGGCGCGGAGCCTGCGGATGTGCGGGCCATCCTGCGCGGCTATGCGGAAGCGGGCGGGAATTTCATCGACACGTCGGATGCGTATCAGCAGGGTCAATCTGAAATCGCAATTGGTGAATTCATCGCCGCCAACCGCGACGACTTCGTCATCGCCTCGAAATACAGCCGTAGCGCAATGCCGGACCCTGGGGTCGCGGCGTTGGGTGCCCACCGCAAGGCGATGGTCCAGTCGGTCGAGGCCAGTCTGAAGCGCCTCGAGACCGATCGCATCGATCTCTATCTCGTCCATATGGACGACGGTGTGACGCCGGTCGAGGAGATCGCACGTGGCTTCGATGACCTGGTCCGAGCGGGTAAGATCCTCTATGGCGGCTTCTCCAACATGCCGGCGTGGCGAATCTCGACGGCGGCGGCGACAGCGAACCTGCGCGGCTGGGCGCCAATCGCGGCGATTCAGGTCGAATACAGCCTCCTCCAGCGCACCACCGAGCACGAGCTGCTTCCGATGGCGGATGAGCTCGGTCTGGGCGTCATGGCCTATTCTCCGCTGGCGGGAGGTCTACTGACGGGAAAGTACCGCAAGGGCGAGACGGGTCGGGTGACGTCGTTCAAAGGGAGTGTCGCGCATGAGGATGCTGGCGGGGGAGCCACTGTCATCGACGCGGTGCTCGCCGTCGCGGACGAGACAGGCGCGACGCCGGGGCAGGTCGCCATTGCCTGGGTGATGGCCAGGGGCGTACATCCAATCATCGGGCCGCGTACACACACGCAGCTCGAGGAGAATCTTGCCGCGGCCACGCTCGAATTGAGCGCGGACCAACTCCGCCGGCTGAACGAGGTCAGCTCGGTGCCTGGCGGCTATCCGCACGAATTGCTGGCCGTCCAGCGTACGAAACTCATGGCTGCTCGCTAACCACAGCGCGCTCCCGGAGCGCACGAGGCCTCGAAACGAGTTCTTGCAGGGGACCGGGTGATTTCCTGACGAGCGAACGCGGCGGCGATTGCATGCCGCTCGAGCGCCGCCGGACTACCCCGGAGCCGCGGTCCAGCTGTCGACGATCCGGAGCACCGGCTCGACGAAGAGGGGGGAACTCACGAAGAGCAGGGTGAGCGTCCATGCTCGGGCCAGGGGCTCCTTCCACCGGGCGACCCCCAAGGCGCGCTCCGCCCAGAGGAACGGCAGCTGAAGCAGGAAGAAGGCTCCCATCATCGCGGCCAGACCCGGTCCCACCGCCGGCAGCATGAAGGCGAAGTGGAAGAAGGCGCTGACCACGAAGGTGAGCGCCAGCCCCAGCTCCGTGTAGCCCCGGCGGGCCACGGGGGCGAAGACGTTCAGCTTCAGGAAGCGGTGCACCGCCCGGTTCCAGCGGCGGCCCCAGAACTCCGCGATCGTCCTCGAGCGAATCGGATCGTCATGGAGTGGGCGTGGGTCGATCCCCACGGCGCTATAGAGGAGGATGACCCCGGAGACGACCACCTCGACGGCCGTGTAGACGAACAAGGCGCCGGCTGCCCAGCGGCTCCCGAGCCGGAGTGCGCTCGAGGAGAGCTGGCTGCCGTAGTACACGCCCGCGAAACCAGCGGCCACGAGCGGTATGCATAGCAGCAGTCGGAGCAGTGCCGGCCGATCCAGCGAAGGGGCCCTGCGACGCGCGAGCCGGGTGTCCACCAGTCCCACCGCATGCCAGATGCGGCGCGCCACGGGCAGGTGCCTGGGCTCGCGGACGAGCTCCACGGTGCGCGCCAGGAACCACAGGCTGCCCAGTGCCACGAAGGCTCGGAAGGTCTGGTGGTCGGCGGGCGCGAGAAAGGCCACCGGAAGCGCCGCGCTCATGACGAACAGCGCCGCCGTCCGACGCCACACCGGTCCAGCAGCCAGCAGCGCGGCGGCCAGACCGGCGGCGTAGATCAGCCCCACGTAGAGGACGAGGAGCAACACCCGCCCAGCCTACCACGTCGGCCGGCGGTGGGAGACGACACCGGCCTGCAGGAGCAGGCCCGCCAGCAGCCATGAGCCCTCCGCCGAACCCGCGGCGCACCCACCCAGGGTCGCCAGGGACCCCATGCCACGCCTCCATCTGCCTTTGGGCGCGGACTCGAAACATGTTAGCACGTGGTTTGCCATGCCGCCTCCGTGTTGCGTTGTCTGGCTTTGGCTGACACATCCATGACACGTCATCGACGTGTCATCGCCCACCCTTGACATGTCAGTCGGCACGCCGGGCCGGGTCTGTCTCCTCGTGTTTCCCTCTAAGTGCCCCCTGCGTCCCCCTGGCATGCCTCCTGCTTTGGTGTGCCTCGAATCCGACTCACCTGGGACTCTCGACCTGGGGCAGATCGCTTGAATGACAGCATCGTGCGGAAGAGGTCCTGAAGCACCGCGCAGTACCTACCCGAGGAGATGGATATGAACGTCGTGGGATGGTTCTCGAAGCTGGACATGCGCTGCGTGGGGTTGCTGGCGTTGGTGGCCACCTCCGCCTGGGCGCAGAAGGAAGAGCTCTGGCTCGATTCCCAGGGCAACGCCCCCATCAGCAGCACGATGGTGCTCAAGCGGGGCAAGTCGTATCACGTCACGATGCAGGGGACCTATAGCGTGTGGGCTGGCTTCACCACCCCCGGCACGAAGTCAGGCAAGCCGGAGTCCGCGCCCATGTGGCCGAGCCCGAAGGGGACGAACACGCTGGTGGGCGTCGACCCCGAGTTCATGTTCGCCTGGCCAGCTGGCACCTACGTGGACACGAGGCCGGAGCCTGCTCCCCGGAGAGGTGGCTTCATCGAGGTCAGCCTGGATGGGGGGAAGACCTGGAAGCACCCGTCCAGCACGGCGCCCTTCGACGCGGCGGATCACAAGTACGACTACGAGCTGACGGGAGACGACAACGCTCTGCAGGTGCGCATCGTCGACACTCCGTCCGCCGACAACTACGGGCGCGTGCAGATCTTCGTGCGGCCCGCCGAGGAGGAGCTGTGGCTCGACTCCCGGAGCAACACCCCCATCCGCGGTGAGATGGTGCTCGCGCGAGGCAAGCCGTATCGCGTCACGATGCAGGGAACCTATAGCGCGTGGAGTTTCCCCAAGCCCGGCTCGAAGTCAGGCAAGCCCGAGCCCACGCCCATGTGGTCGAGCCCGAAGGGAGCGAACAAGCTGGTGGGCATCGACCCCGAGTTCGTCTTCGCGTGGCCAAATGGCTCTGGTTTGGAGAAGAGCTCGGAGCCTGCTCCCCGGAGAAGTAGCGTCATCGAGGTCAGCCTGGACGGGGGCAAGACCTGGAAGCACCCGGCCAGCACGGCATCCTTCAACGCGACCGAACACAAGTACACCTATGAACTGACGGGAGACGACAACGTGCTGCAGGTGCGCATCGTCGACAGGCCCTACAACGACAACTATGGGCGCGTGCAGATCTCCGTGCAGCCCGGTGCCTAGTGGATGGGGACCACCAGCGGGGAGCCTCTCGCGAAGCTCCCCGGCTCCGAGGAGGGAACGAACTACCGCACGTTCAGGAAGATGGCGGTGGGGACGCCCCAGTTTCCGCTGGCGTCCTGGCTCTCCACGAAGAGCGTGTGCCGGCCCGGTGCCAGGCCCGAGGTGAAGACCGTGGCCTGCACCGACTCGGCCGTGCTGTTGAAGCTTCCGTCCACCGCGCTCAGTGCGAACGTGGGCGTCCCCGACACCCAGGACGGCGCATCGATGGAGTAGCGCGCGGCGGCGATGGCCTGTGAGCCTTCCGTGCCCCCGTTGGTGCCGTAGCGGGTGTCATCCGCCCGAGCCGTGAGCGTCACCGGGGTCCCCTGCGCCACGGTGCTCGCCGACAGCGCGAGGTTGATGGAGTCCGGGCCCGCCGCCACCTGATACGGCCGCCGCGCCGCCTTGAAGGCGTAGTAGAGGGCCGGCATGTTCTTGGGGACGATGGTGTTCTCGAAGGTGGTGCAACTCTCGAAGAATGCACCCCCCATTTCGAAGGTGAACGCCGCGACGCCGAGCCGCCCGTAGGCGAAGGCATCCGTGGAGCCCGAGGCCGAATACAGGCACGAGCTCACCTGGCACGCCTGATAGCCATTGAAGTAGTTGAACTTGCGCCCCAGGGTGCGCAGCTGGGTCGCGTTCGGCGCCGCCGCCGTGGTGGCCGACCAGGGATAGAGCACATACCCGCCGTAGCTGTGGAGGCTGAGCATCAGTCCCGTGGCGTCCGCGGGGGCGGGATCCGTGGAGGCGGGCCCGCGCTGATCCGGGAAGAGGGAGAGGATGTAATTCTCCAGCGTCTTCGTCTCCGGCTCGGAGGCCGCCGAGCGCCCCCGGTAGGTGTCATTGCACGCGCTGCTGCTCGCGCCAGCGCCACCCCAGTCGAAGCTGCTGTTGCGGTTGAGATCCACCCCGTACGTCGCCGTGGAGCAGGAGCCCTCGCTGGTGTTGGTGTTCTTGCGCTTGGATACTCCCGTCTCCGCGACGCGGCGACCGTCCGGGTTGGACTGCACCACCACGTGCAGCTCGGAGTAGTCGAGCAGCCAGGTGACATCCGGGTCCGTGCCGTAGCGGCTCACGAGCTGCTCGGCGAAGCGCGTGGCCAGCTCCGCCGTCGTGTACTCGCGGGCGTGGATGCCGCCCATCAGGAAGAACCGCGCCTTGGAGCCCGAGCGCGCCTTGTTCGTCAGCACCAGCACCCTCAGGTCATCTCCCGGCTTGCCTCCCGCCGTCACCTTGTCCCAGGTGTCGCCGATGTCATTCCACGAGGCGAGGTTCGGGTAGGTGGTGGGCAGCTGCGCCATGGCGGCGTAGGTCTCGTCCACCGTGCGGTAGCACGAGTAGCCGGGAATCCCGCCGGCCAGGGACACCCGCCCCTCGCGTGGCTCGTTCAGGAGCCGCGTCTGTTCCTCGAGGAGCTCCACGCGGCGACCCTCCTTCACCAGCGCGTCGTACTCCTCGGGCGAGAGTACCGCCTCCACGGTCTTCTTTTCGTGATCCACCGCCGCGCTGAGGTCCAGCGTCTCGGCGAGCCGATCCAGGTCCACCCGGGACTTGAACGACACCCGGGCCAGGAGGACGGACGGACGGGACGGCCCCTCCTCGGGGGCTCCTGCCCGGGCAACGACAGGTGAGAGGGCGAGCGCTGCGGCGGTTGCGAGAACTCCAGTGACGGACGACGGCATGGGGGTTCCTCCACGGCAGGGGAGGAGCGCACCTTATTCCTGGAATGCTGGATATACAATTTTTACAGACACTTCAATTCTGAAACGCCCGAGGCCCGGAGCCGCCGTGCGCGGTTCCGGGCCTCGTGGTGTGTCACGTGCCGGTCTCGTGGGGGTTTCGAGCGCCAGTGGCTAGCGGAAGTCCCACTTCTGGTTCGAGGTGCCGCTGCAGGTGTAGATGCTCAGTTTGGCGCCGTCGTTGCCGTTGAACCCCTCGATATCCACGCACTTGTCGGCGAGGTAGCTGACCAGGTCGCCCGCGGGGCTCAACGTGAAGTCCTGGGCGCGGTTGCCGTTGCAGTTGGCGAGCTGGATGCGGGTGCCGTTGGCCGTCGAGGCCCCGGACACGTCCATGCACTTGCCGCCAATCTTCAGCCGGGCGCCGTCCCAGGTGAACCTCTGGGCATTGGTCCCATTGCAGGTATACATCTGCAGTTGGACGCCATCGGAGAAGTTGGCGTTGGGCACGTCGATGCACTTGCCGTTCATCCGCGAGACGAACGCTCCGGTGCTGCCGCCACCGCCGCTCGTGACGAGCGAGAGGCCGTAGGCGTTGAGGATGGGGTTGACGGGCTGGAAGAACGTCCGGGGAGGGTTGCCGTTGGCGCAGCCGCCCGCGATGCCCGAGGTCACGCCCTGCGCCTGGTTGCCGGAGAGGACCGCGCCACCCGAGTCACCGGGATCGGCGCACGCGTCGGTCGTGGACAGGCCATAGACGGGGCCATCGGAGTAGTTGACGGTGACGTTCGTGGCCAGGAGCGTTCCACACCGCCAGCCGGTCGTGTTGCCGGAGCGGCAGATGGACGCGCCGATGCTGGCCGGGTTGGAGCCCTGAACCAGGACGTTGCCGTTGTTGTGGTTGTACACCCAGGGCTGCGGCGTCCACGAGCTGTTGGTTGCCACCCACGCCCAGTCATTGCCGGGCCAGACCGAGGCCCGGACGGTGCCCATGGACTGCCAGTTGTGGCCGAGGGTGGGGGTGCCCGCTCCGCCACAGTGTCCCGCGGTGACGAAGCCGCCGTGCACGGAGAAGCCCACCGAGCAGGCGGAATAGGAGCCACCGGCCCCGGTGCCGGTGAAGTAGACCTCGCCGCCGCGCACGTCGTACGCCGGGCGCGGGGCCTGGGCGGAGTGCTCCACGCGGAGCGCCCCGTCCTTCGCGCCGCTGCTCAGGGCGGCGAACGCCTGGGCACGCGAGGCCGTCAGGCTCGTGGCGTTCTCGGCCAGCACCACGACACTGTTGGTGGCGACGTCCACGTACCACGCGTGGACCGAGGAGGGCGCGTTGTGGGCGTTGCGGTTCAGCTCCTCCATGATCTGATCCAGCCGCGCCTTGTTGTGCTTGACGAGCCGGGGCTCGGCTCCGGCTCGGCGAACGCGCGCGGCGCTGGCCTCATCGGTGACGCCGATGATGAGCTGGGTGCCTTTCTCGTTCAACCAGGCGCCGCCGAAGCTGTCGCCCAGCTGCTCGCGCAGGCCCCGCTCCAGGGAGGGCGCCTTCGCCTCGAAGTCCAGCCGGCGCATCAGTTGCTCCTCGGTGCCCTTCAGGTCCCGGCGCATCGCGTTGAGCATGTCCGGCGACACCTCTGGCGCGGTCACGCTCTTGCCGGCGGGAGCGGCCTCGGCGGTGGCCGGCAGACCGTTCAGGGTGGCGATGGTGGCGAACAACGCCGTCACGGTGGAGAGCGTGTTGTGCTTTGTATTCTTCATGTTTGTATTTCCCTGCGGGTGAAGCCGCCTCGGCCGCGCCGTTCCAGTGGCGCACGGCGAGGGGCAGGACTGTGATGGATTATGGAACAACAGTCCCGAAGCCATCAAGGGAAACCAGCAAAATGTGAAAAATCGATGAAAAACCGGATTCAAGGAAGCGTCGGCTGGGGGCCATCAGGAGACGCGTTCGATTTTTTTGACCCGAAAAAAGGCAGAGCTTCCTCTAGTCCTCCGAGAACAGTGAGACGGGAGGTTCCAACGAGGCCAGGGGAAACAGATGGGGCCAACATCACCTTGAGGGCAGCCACACGCACATTCGAGCACGGAAGAAGAAAGACATGGCATCTCCCATCCCATGGATGGGATTGGCGACGTCCGCCTGATGGCCATACCCAGCCCCTTCTCCTGTTGGAACTACCGCGCCCTGCTCAAGGAATTTTCTCCAAGGGGACGACGTGAGAGCTCCATGGCGAGGCACCGACGAAGTGGCGCACTGACGGCGGCCGCGCGTCGCGATGCAGGGCGAGCAGGTACTGCAAGCTGGTCATCGGAATCGCACCGGCCTGGATCATGCGCTGCACCGCGCGCTCATGTGCCTCGTCGGACACATCACCACAGGCATCGGTGATGACGTACGGCTTGAATCCCTGGTCGAGCGCGGACAGAACAGGGCCGACGATGCACACGCCAGTCCAGAGTCCCGCGAACACCAGCCGCTCCTTCTCGAAGGCATTGCTCTGAGCGATCACCTGCTGAGCTTCCCAGGCATTCATGCAGCGTAGAGCGTCAGGCCTTGGTTGAAATCACCCGGAAGCGTACGAGGCGCTTCACCCGAAAGAGGGAGCGAAGGACCACGCGCAGAGGAGCGCCACGAGGCATCCCTGACACTGCGTGTTGCCTGCCGGACGTTCCACGCGTCCGCCCGCTTGTCGGAGCCTGCGAACCGCAGGGGCACCCCTCACCTTGGCGGGCATGTTCTTCTTCTTCTCCAACAAGCTCGGGTGCCTGGGCTCCGTTCTCGTCTCACTCGCCCTCTCCGCCCTCCTCTACCTCCTCTTCCGAGGCTGAACCGGCGGTGCAGGCCCTCCATGTGCAGCGGCCATCGGGTTGATGGCGAGCCGAGCACACACTGGTTATTTGAACCTGCAAGGAGGCATACGGTCCTGTCCTCGCATGGACGCTGAATACACATCGTTCACCGCCCCTGTGCTGCCCCCCCTCACCACCGTGGAGAGAGTCTCATGCGAACCTTCCCGCTGATCGTTGTCCTCGCCGCCCTCCTGTCTGGCTGCAGCAGCAAGACCCCCGAGCCCGAGCCCAACCCCGATCCGGGGGGCGACACTCCGCCGGAGGAGCCTCTTCCGAGCGGCCCCCCGGTAGAGCAGGGCCCCCCCAACGTGCCCGAGTTCCAACCGGCCTTCCCCGGTCAGACGCGCGCCCCGGCCATCCAGACGCGCACGGCCTTCCAGGTCACTGAGATCGCCTCGGGTTTCAAGAATCCCTGGGCCATCGCCTTCCTGCCGGATTCGCGCATACTGGTGACGGAGAAGCCGACCGGCTCGCTCTACATCGTCACCCCTCAGGGCGCGAAGTCCCCCGCCGTGGCGGGTCTGCCGCCCGTGGATGGCCGGGGACAGGGCGGGCTGCTCGACGTGGAGATCGGTCCCGACTACGCCCAGAGCCAGCTCATCTACTGGACCTATTACGAGCCGCGCGAGGGTGGCAATGGCCTGGCGGTGGCCCGCGCGCGCCTCGTGGACGGCGAGCAGCCGCGCGTGGAGAACGTGCAGGTCATCTTCCGCATGATGCCCACGTTCGAGTCGACCCTGCACGCGGGGGGGCGGCTCGTGTTCACCCCAGACGGCAAGCTGTTCGTCACGCTCGGTGAGCGCTCCCACCTCCCTGGCCGGGTCCAGGCCCGGGACCTGGGGAGCCACTTCGGGAAGATCGTCCGCATCAACCCCGACGGCTCGGTGCCCCAGGACAACCCGTTCGTCGGCACCGAGGGCGCCCGGCCGGAGATCTGGTCCGTGGGACACCGCAACATCCTGTCCGCGGCGCTCGACAGCCAGAAGCGCCTGTGGACGGTGGAGATGGGGCCGAAGGGGGGTGACGAGCTCAACCTCCCGGAGGCTGGCAAGGATTACGGCTGGCCCACCATCGGCTACGGCGAGGAGTACTCCGGCGAGCCCATCCACGAGAGCCCCCAGGGCCCGGGCATGGAGCAGCCCGTGTACTACTGGGATCCGGTGATCTCCCCCTCGGGGATGACCATCTACACCGGGGACCTCTTCCCCGAGTGGCGCAACAACGTCTTCATCGGAGGCCTGTCCAGCAAGGCGCTGGTGCGGCTCATGATGAGGAATGACCGCGTGGTGGGCGAGGAGCGGTTGCTCAAGGAGCTGAATGCGCGCATCCGCGAGGTCGTCCAGGGTCCCGAGGGGGCGCTCTACCTGCTCACCGACGCCACCGACGGCCAACTGCTCAAGCTCACGCCCCGGTGACCTGGGTTCACCGCTGGTTCGGGGGACGACTCCCCGGGCCAGCTAGTTGCTCGGGAAGCGCACGTGGAGCGAGCCGGGCCCGCGATCCTGGAAGTTGGAGCCCTGGTAGTTGTAGGGCCTGTCGGCCAGCTCCCAGCGCGGAAACGTGAGCAGGGCTCGCAGGGCCTCCTCGACCTCGAGACGGACGAGTGAGGCCCCCGGGCAATAGTGCGCACCGACCCCGAAGGTCACATGCCGGTTGGGCGCCCGGGTGATGTCGAAGCGATCCGGGTCGGGGAACACCTCGGGGTCGCGATTGGCCGCGGCGGTCATCGCGTGGACGAACCGCCCCTGGGGGATGCGCGTGCCGCCGACCTCCGTGTCCTGCACGCACAACCGGTTGATGGACAGGATGGCCGGTTCATGGCGCAGGCTCTCCTCGATGGCGCCCCGGATGAGCCCCGGGTCCCCCCTCAGCTCGCGCAGCTGCTCGGGGTGCTTCAGGAGCGCGAGGACCGTGTTGGTGAGCTGGTTCGTCGACGTGACGAAGCCCGCGCCGATCATCTGGAAGGACTGGATGACGGCCTCGCCCGCGAGCTGGAGGTTTCCTTCCTCCCCCGCGATGAACTGGCTGATGAGATCATCCCCGGGCGCCGCACGGCGCTTCTCGACGAGGTCCCGCAGGTAGGTCACCATGTCATGGGAGGTTCGCCGCACGGAGTTCCTCACTTCGTCCGTGCGGACCGCCGAGCTCGTGGGTTTGAGCAGGTCCTTCGACCAGCGCATGAACCGTGGCCTGTCCGCCTCGGGGAGCGCGAACAGCTCGGCGATGGCATTGATGGCGATGGGCTCCGCGAAGTCCGCGACGACGTCCAGCTCTCCCTGGCGCCGCACCTTCTCCAGGGTCCGCTCCACGAGCGACGCGAGCCGGGGCCGGAAGCGCTCGAGCGCCGCGGGCGTGAAGCCCTTCATGACGAGCTGACGCAGCAGCGTGTGGCGGGGCGGATCCTGGAAGAAGACGAGCCGTGACCAGGTCGCGAGCATCTCCTCCGACGCCGCGTCCTCTCGCAGCACCCCGAGACTCCCCAGCATCTCGTTCGCGCGCCGCGAGGAGAAGCTCGGGTTCTTGGTGACCGCCTCGATATCGGCGCCGCGCGTGAGGATGAAGCACTGGAAGGGCTCGAAGAAATAGACGGGAGCCTGGGTGCGCAACCGCTCGAACGTGGGGAAGGGGTTGGCGAAGAAGCTCTCGCTCATCAAGTCGATATCGGCGCTCG
The DNA here is from genome assembly GCF_016859125.1 of Archangium violaceum. NCBI lineage: Bacteria > Pseudomonadati > Myxococcota > Myxococcia > Myxococcales > Archangiaceae > Archangium > Archangium violaceum. The sequence goes on from NZ_CP069338.1 coordinate 5,217,892, forward strand.
CGCTCATGGTTCCTCTCAAGCTGCTGGCAGGACAGGCGGGAAGCCAGGCCCTTGGATATCAGGACTGTACACTCTCGACAGGTCCCCCTTCCTCCTGCTCCGGAAGGGCGACGGGCCAGGGTCTTCCCGGTCCGCTCCGGCCGGCCGCGATCGAGCGCGGCCCGCCCGCCTCACCGCACTACGGTCTGGCGAGGAGCTCGAGCTCAGCGAGCGACATGCCCGCCGCGCCGGTCAACTCGAGGCGGTAGTACGCGTAGGCACCAGGATTCGCGACCCGGAAGGCGCGCGTCTGCGTGCGCCAGCGGAACGTCTCCGCGCTGCGCTCGTCGAGGGTCGTGAAGGTCACGCCGTCGTTCGAGCCGCTCAGCGTCCAGCCCATCGGATCGGCCGCGGTGGTGCCCGACGTCAGCGTGTAGAAGGTGACTTCCCGCGCGCCCGAGGCGAAGTGGTACAGCAACGTGGGGTTCTCCGCAGTGAAGCTCACGCTCGTGGCCGAGGTGTCGTCGAAGAGCGCGCTGGGATTCGTGCCGTCGCTCGACGTGGCCACGCCGCCCGTCGCGGCGTCGCGCAGCGGCTGCGGGGCGCTGCCGTCGGTGGTGATCGAGGGCGGCGCGTCCTCTTCGCCGGTGCCCCACGCGGAGGGCGAGGGGCCCATGTCGAAGTCGAGCGTGGCGCCAGCGGTGAGCAGCGCGTGTGACAGGTAGGTCTTCGTATACGCCTTCCCGTTGACCTTCAGCGCCTGCACGTAGACGTTCTTCGGGCTGTTGTTCGGCGCGTTGATCGTGATGTCGCGGCCGTTCTCGAGGTGGATGATCGCCTTGGTGAAGAGCGGCGAGCCAATGACGTAGTCCGCGCTACCCACCGCGAGCGGGTAGAAGCCGAGCGCGCTGAAGAGGTGCCACGCCGACATCGCGCCGTTGTCCTCATCGCCGAGGTAGCCCTGGCCGATGTTGCTCCCCACGAAGAGGCGCGAGAGCGCGTCGCGAACCTTCTCCTGCGTCTTCGCCGGCTGCCCGGCGTGGATGTACATGTACGGGATGTGGAACGAGGGCTGGTTGCTCAGTGCGAGCTGGCCCATGCGCACGTCGCGCGCCTCGACCATCTCGTGAATCACTCCGCCGTAGGAGCCCACGAAGCTCGCTGTCTCGGGCGTGGCGAAGAACTGATCGAGCTTCGCGGCGAGCTGGGTCCTGCCGCCGTACAGGTTGGCGAGGCCGAGGCCGTCGTACGGCGCGTCGAAGGCGGTGTTCCAGCCGTTGGTCTCGGTGTAGTCGTAGCCCCAGATACGCGGGTCATACAGAGCCGCCGGCGTCGCGAAACCGCCACTCGCCGTCCTGCCCTGGAAGAACTGGATCGACGGGTCGAACAGGTTCACGTAGTTCTGCGACCGCTCGAGGAAGTACTCCGCGCTCTCGGCGTACTCCTGGTGGCGCGGGTTGCTCGTGTCCTTGGAGAGCTCGCTCGCCATGTTCGCGATGCCGAAGTCGTTCAGATAGCCGGCCATCGCCCACGACAGGCCGGCGTCGAGCGAGTTCGGGGTGTAGCCCAGGAAGATCGACGATTCGAGCCCCTTGCGTCCGAAGCCGCGGTCGGTCGGCCGGACCGTCGCGTTCTTCAGCGCCGCGTCGTAGGCCGCCTCCACGTCGAAGTTCCGGATGCCCTTCACGTAGGCGTCGGCGAAGGCGACATCGGAGCTCGTGCCGGTCATGAGATCGGCATAGCCGGGCGAGGACCAGCGGGTGAGCCACCCGCCTTCCTTGTACTGCTGCACGAAGCCGTCGATCAGCTCGCCCGCCCGGGTGGGCGAGAACAGCGCGTATGCGGGCCAGGTCACCCGGTAGGTGTCCCAGAAGCCGTTGTTCACGTAGAGCTTTCCACTCACGACCCTGGCGCCGGTCTGCGTGGGCGTGCTCGCGCCGACTGCCGCGGCCACCGGGCTCGCGTGCGCGTATTCGGGTGCGGTCGCCGTGCCGACATTCTCGAATCCCGAGTTCGGATAGAGGAACAGCCGGTACAGGTTGGAATAGAACGTGGTGAGCTGGTCCTCACTGGCGCCCTGGACCTCGATGATGCCGAGCTTCTGGTCCCAGAGCTGCTGGGCGCGCGCCTTCACGTCGTCGAAGCCGTCGGCGTCCGGGATCTCGAGCGCGAGGTTCTTCCTGGCCTGCTCGACGCTGATGAGCGAGGTGGCGATGCGCATGGTGACGGTGCGGTCGTCCGCCGGGACGGTGAAGCGGAAGTAGCCGGTCACGTTCGAGCCGCCGCCACCGGTGAGCTTGCCGCTCGCGGCCACCGGCTTGTCGAACGTGGCGTAGATGAAGATGCGCGTGGCGCCCACCGAGAGCCCGCTGCGCGCGTCGGAGTAGCCAGTCACCACGCGCGCGGAGGCGTCGAGGGTGAGCCCGCCGTTGTTGTTGACGTTGTCGAAGATGAGGCTCGCGTCGTCGCCGGGGAACGTGAAGCGGAAGATCGCGGCATGGTCGGTGGGCGTGAGCTCCGCCTGGATGCCGTTGTCGAACTTCACGCCGTAGTAGTAGGGCCGCGCGATCTCGTTCTCGTGCAGGAAGGAGAGGGCGCGCGCGGCGCGGTTGGCGTTCGGCGTGCCGTTGACCGCCGAGGGCATGATCTGGAAGGTCTGCCGGTCCCCCATCCACGGGCTCGTCTCGTGGCTCAGGGAGAGCGCCTGGAGCGCCGGGTGGTTGTTCGCGTCGTTGCGGCGGTGGTACTCGTAGAGCCAGCTCATCGAGCTCGCGTCGGTCACCGGGGTCCAGAAGTTGAACCCGTGTGGGACCGCCGTCGCGGGGAAGTTGTTGCCGCGCGAGTATCTGCCGCTCGAGTGGGTGCCGCGCAGGGTGGTCACGTAATCCGACAGGTGCTCGGGCTTCACGTGCACGGGCGTGGCAGTGATCCGCACGTCGTCGATCCATCCGCCGAAGGCGGAAACCGGCCCGTGCGGGTGGTCATAGCCGACCAGGATGCGCTTGATCGTCTTGCCCGCGGCGACATCACCGATGCGAGCGGCCTTGTAATTCCATTCGTTGGGGTAGAGCGTGCGCGACGCGCCCTGGCCCGTCGGGCTCAGCGTCGCGTGGTGCTGGTCGACGGCGTTCAGCTCGCTCAGGTAGGTGCCGTCGTCGAAGGCGAGATCGAGCGCCGCGTAGGTGCTCGGGGCGGTCGGGTCGTTCATCGCCGCGTCGACGAAGAGCAGATACGACAGCTCCGTCGTCGGCGTGACCGGGATGTCGACGTCGAAGAGCTTGTTGTAGGAATAGCCGCGGCCGTTCTCCAGGACCGCGCCCGCGAAGCGGAGGGCGTGCGTGCCGGTAAACCCGGCGCCGAGCTTCGCATTCCACGAGGAGCCAGGGCCATTGCCGACGAAGCTCTTCATGTCGGTCACCGGCGGCGGCGTGTCGTCACCATTGGAGAGCTGGAGCTCGGAGATCTGCAGGATGTTGCCGCTGTGATTGGCGGTGACGTTGAGCCGGTAATGGAGATAGGCGGTGGTGTTGGTGAGCTCGTAGGTGTGGGTCTCGAAGCGGGCGGAGAACGACTCGTTGCCGCGCTGGTCGATCGCGGTCCAGGTCATTCCGTCCTGCGAGCCCTCGAGGGTCCAGTTGGAGGGGTCGCGCTCGGGCGCGTCGTTGGCGGAGGAGATGGCGTAACGCTTCACGGCGATGGGCTGCGCGAGCTGGAGCTGCACCCAGCCGGTGCTCGTGAACGTCAGCCACTTGGAGGTCAGATCCCCGTCGGCGATGCGGGTCGCGATCTCGTCGGGAGGGTTTTCACCGTTGGCGGCCACCGCGACCACCTGATCCATGATGCTGCCGCGGATCCGCGTCTCCGCCTCACCGGTGACCCCGAAGGACTTCTTCTGTCCCTTCGCGTCGAGCTCGACCGTGGAAGTCCATGTGGGCTGCGGATCCGTGGCCTCGAACGACGAATAGAAATCCTGGGGAGCGCCGGGTGAACCGCCATCGGTGCCCGCGTCGATGTCGGTGCCAGCGTCGATGTTGGCTCCCGCGTCGGTGTCGGTGCCCGCATCGGCTTCGGGAGGCGAAGGGTCGCACCCGATGGTCAAGACGGCGGCGAGGGCGAGCAAGCAAGTGAAACGCGGTGAACGATCGGTCATGCGTAGACCTTGGGGGGATTGGGGGGGTGAACATCCTAGACGAAGTGTGCTCTCCGGTCAGTGATTGTCGCGGGGACGGGGTTTGTTTTGGGGAGCGGATCGCTGGATTCGTATTCATACAGCAGGTGTGTGAGGGTTCTCCCCTTGTGTATCCTTCGAGACACCTCGACGGTGAGCAGACTGGAGCCCCTCCGTGACGACTCAACGTGTGAACATCCTGGCGCCCGAGTTCCGCGCCGACCCGCATCCCCGCTATGCCGAGATGCGCCGCAACACCCCCGTCATCCAGGTAGAGCCCGCGGGGTTCTGGGCCGTTTCCCGTTATGAGGACGTGGCCTTCGTCATCAAGAACCCGCAGCTGTTCTCCTCGCAGGGGTTCAAGGCGGCGTGGCAGCCGGAGTGGGTGGGGTACAACCCGCTCGCCAACTCGATGCTCGCCATGGATGGGGCGGGGCACACCCGGCTGCGGACGCTGGTGAGCCGGGCCTTCAACGCCAGCGCCATCACCCGGCTGGAGGCTCGCATCCGGAAGCTCGCGAACCGGCTCGTGGATGAGCTGGCGGAAAAGGGCGAGGCGGACTTCGTCTCCCGGTTCGCCATGCCGCTGCCGGCGTTCGTCATCGGCGAGCTGCTCGGGCTGGACGTCTCCCTCCATCATCGGTTCAAGGACTGGTCGGACGACATCGCCAGCGTCACCCCCGAGCCCCGAGACCCCGAGCACGCCCGGCGCACGCTCATCGCCATCTCGGACGCGACGCGCTACATCTCCGAGGTCATCGAGGCCCGCCGCCGCTCGCCCGCCGATGATCTGGTCAGCGAGCTGATCCGCGCGGAGGTGGAGGGACAGTCCTTGACGGATAGGGAGATCATCGACTTCCTGGTGCTCCTGCTCATCGCGGGCTTGGAGACGACGGTGCACCTGCTGGCAAACTCCCTGCTCTTCCTGGCGGAGCGCCCGGATGTGCGGGCGCGGCTGCGCGCCGAGCCCGCGCTGGTGCCTGGGTTCATCGAGGAGATGCTGCGCTACGATACGCCCGTCCAGGCGTTGGTACGCATCGTCACCTCCGACGTGACGCTCTCCGGGGTGAAGATTCCCCAGGGGGACGTGGTGCTCGCCCTCATCGCCTCGGCGAACCGTGACGAGCGCCACTACACCGAGCCCGATCGCTTCGATCTCCACCGTGGACAGCCCGGCCTCTCCTTCGGGTATGGCGTCCACTACTGCATCGGCGCGCAGCTGGCCCGGATGGAGGCGCGCTGCGGCCTGGAGGCGCTGCTCTCCCGCTTCAGCGGCTTCGAGCGGATCCCCGCCGAGCTGAACTGGGGCCAGGCCATCACGGTTCGTGGGCCTCAAAGACTGCCGCTTCGTTTCATCCCGGCCTGAGCTCGCCAGCCTGTTTCCAGGGAAGGAGCGCCAGCGCCGATGAAGCAATGGGCGTTCTCGCGGTATGCCTTTGTCCCGGCGTCGATGAAAGCCTGTTGCAACCAACCCGAGGGATGCTCGTGGGCTGCCCCCCCGGAATGCTGTCACCGGATTCCATCCACTACCTGCGCCTGACGGTCGTGGATGCCCCCCACTATGACGTGAGCCACCAGGGCTCCGTCTATCTTCTGCCCAGGGCCCAGGCAGACACCTTCAGCTCTTTCTTCACCACGCCCTGAGAAGGAATCGTTCCAACAAGTAGCGGGGGGCAGGCTCACTCCGGCCTCGTTACTTCCAAAGAACTCGAGCCAAGAGCGAGTCCTTCGACCCCCGCCCCAGCCTCACGCTCGTTACGAGTGTGTCGCTCCCCTCCGCTGGAAGTCAAAGGGCAGCGGGTCCTCCTGGGTGTTGGGGTCCTCCATGGGTCCCAACAGGTGGAGTGTGGCCTTGCCCGCATGTGACTCGAGCACGGGCGGTCTGCGCGATGCTTCGGCCCTCAAGAGCGCTCGATAAATCCCAGGAAGTGAAAGCTGGGTGATCCAAAGGTGGGTGGGGAAGGCAAAGCCCCACCCCTGGGGTTCGGGTGCAAGAGGTACCATGTGAAGTAGGCAGGGGGAGTGAGCCAGAAGAAAGCGCGGGCAGCAGAGGGAAGAGTCCGGACGAAAGAGCCGGACAGGTCGCAAGGCTGGCTGTTCAAGCAGATGCCGGAGCAGTTGGTGGAGCCGGAGCACCCGGTGCGGGTAGTGGCGGCGGCGGTGGAGGCGTTGGACCTGAGAGGCTTTCTGGCCGGGGCCAAGGCGGTGGAGGGACATGCGGGACGCCCGGTGACAAGTCCCCGGTTGCTGTTGGCGCTGTGGGTGTACGGGATTCAGCAGGGAGTGGGGACGGCGACGGAGCTGGCGCGCCGGTGCGAGGAGGACAGGGCGTACCAGTGGCTGGCCGGTGGAGTGAAGGTGAGCCACGACAAGCTGAGCCAGTTCCGGGTGGAGCACCTGGAGGTGTTGCAGCAGGTGTTTACCGACGTGCTCTCGGTGCTGTTGCAGCAGGGGCTGGTGAGTTTGGAGCAGGTGGCGCAGGACGGCACGCGGGTGAGGGCCAGTGCCTCGGCGCCTTCGTTCCGGCGGGAGCAGTCGCTGCGGGAGTGCCAGGAGCAGGCCGAGCTGCACTTGCAAGCGGTGCTGGCGCAGAAGGACGACCCGGAGCTGACGCGTGGGCAGCAGGCGACACGAGAGGCCAAGGCGCGTGACTACCAGGCGCGGGTGGACGCGGCGCTGGAGGCGATAAAGCAACAGCAGGCCAGGAAGAAGGGGGCGGACAAGGAGAAGGTGCGCGCCTCCTCCACGGATGCGGATGCACGGGTGATGAAGATGGCCGATGGGGGTTTCCGACCCGCCTACAACCTGCAATTCGCGGTGGCTGGGGAGGCGCTGGGAGGGCCGCGAACGATTGTGGGAGTGGAAGTCACCAACCAGGGCAGCGACATGGGCAGCGTGAGCCCCATGGTGGAGCAGATTGAGCAACGCACGGGCCAGGTGCCCGAGCGCGTGCTGGCCGATGGCGGCCATGCCACGTGCGCAGACGTGAAGCAGTGCGCGGCCAAGGGGTTGAAGCGCTCATTTCGGTGCCCGAGCGCATGGCCCAGGCCGGGCAGCAGGGGGACCATTCCCCCGAGGTAGAGGCGTGGCGTGAGCGCATGCGCACCGACGAGGCCAAGGAGCAGTACAAGGCCCGCGCCGGCCTGGTGGAGAACGTCAACGCGCAGGTGAAGGGGCGCTATGGCCTGACGCAGGTGACGGTGCGGGGGCTGGACAAGGTGAAGTGTGTCGCCTTGCTGGTGGCCCTGGCGCACAACCTGGCCGCACACGGCCAGCCTCTGGTGGATGCGCTGCTGGCGCGCCAGAGCGCGCTTGCCGAGCCGGCTCACCTCCTCGAGCTGGCTCCAGGCAACGCGGCCTCTCTCGGTGGCGGCATCAGTCCGGTGCCGGTGGACCAGGTCACCGCCTTGCCTGCTGGCTTCTGACGGCCAGCCCCCTGCCGCGTGTGGTGTGACCGGGCCTCTCAGGCTCCAACCAGGCGATGAGCCCCCGGGCTGTGTGGTTGAATCCCGCTCTCGCCTGCTTCCCACCTGTACAACCCCCCCCTCCAACTCCGCGCCTCGGGATGGGCGATTTCCTCCGCCCTCCCCTCCACTTCCTGATCGCGCTCTGCTCCCGCGAGGGATTTATCGACTGCTCTTCAGCGCTGTTACGGGAGACGATCCTGCGGCAGGTTGTTCTGCACCCCCGAGACGACCGGGCGTGAAGTGCTTCCCGCGCGGTACAGCAAATCCTGCCAGACGATGGGCGAGCGCGTCCGGAAGGCGCTCGTGAGGTTGATGATCGCCGCGCCATTCCTGCTCAGTTGGAAGGACGGTTGGCTGTTCGCCTTCAACGGTGCGTCGAAGAACTGCGGGCCCGAGGGAAGATCGGCGCCGTAGGTGGTCCCGCCCGAGGAGATCTGCACGCGCCCGCTCGACTTGAGCATGCCCAGGACGAAGACCCGGTCCACGAGGGCCACACCATTCTTCGATGCGGTGGGTCTGGCCTGCCGGGTGGTATCGTAGGGCTCGGTGCTCAGGTGCATGCGGTGCGCGTAGTAGAGGACGTCGCGCACGATGGCCGGCTGCTGGCGGGTCTTGAACCAGGTCGAGTAGTAGGCCGTCAGGTCGTAGAACGCGTACTGCACCGCCGAGTTGGGCCGCAAGGCGTGACCCTCGTAGTGGTCATTCCAGGTGAGGATCTGCACCATCTTCACGCCCGAGTCGATCGCCGCCTTCCAGGTGTTGTACTGGGTCTTGAAGCCCGCCGTTTCCGTGGTGATGGAGCTGGTGGGTCGGTTGTCCGTATGGCTGACCGGCGGAGAGTAGGGGACTCCGTTCTGGTCGCCCCATGCCTTCAGGGTGTTGATGCCATTCAGGGGGTTGGCGGTGTAGGGGAGGTTGTCCCAACGCGAGAAGGTGGCTCCCACCATGAAGGGCTTCAGCGCGTTGCGATTGGCCTCCGAGGGGTCGAGCAGGGTTCCCCACAGCACCGCATCCATTCCATGGACGGTCTTCAGTTGATCGAAGAACTGCTGGTACCAGGAGGTTGGCAGGGCCTCGGGCCTGAAGCTGCCCACCACGAACTTGCCGTTGAGCTTCCTCCACGAAGCGCGGTTCTTGAAGGCCGCGAGGTCGTCGGCCCGCTGACGCGGCTCATTCGCTCCGCTGCCATTCGAGAGGATGTGACTGTCAATGTTGGGGATGACGTAGAAGGGGGCGCTCGGGTTCTCGGCGTTGAACGCGTCCGCTGCATCGAAGAGGTTCGTCAGCCACTTCCAGCGGTTATCGCTGGGACGGAACCAGAGATTGAAGAGGAAGCCATCGACGCCGACGGCGGCGGCCGTCTGGATGTCCGTCTTCATGTCCCGCTTGCCGTAGTCCGGCTCCACTGCGGGGATGGCCAGGATCGGCACGGGCCGATCGCGCAACCATCCCCCGATGGACGCATAGTCTCCCGTGGGTTTGAGCCAGTTGGTGTAGTTGTCGTAGTGCTGGCCTGCGGAGTTGGTGCCATAGCTCCGCAGCGGGAAGTTGTGCCAGTGAGCGAAGACCTTGTACTCGCTCTTGGCGAGGTCCGCGCGTGCCGGCAAGTCGAACGGCAGGAGCGCATTGTTCAGCTCGAAGGGGGCCTTGGTGGCCAGGCTCGAGCCATCGGAGCCCTCCGTACCCTCCAGCTCGGAAGACGCCTCGGGAGGGGCGCAGGCCGACACGGCCGCTGCTGCCGCGAGGAGAAGGAAGAGACCGTGCTTCAGTCGGGAGACACTCTCGCTGAACAAGTGCTGGCTCTCTTTCTGAGAAAACGAACCTGCGGGGGCAACCTGGGAAATTCCGGTGTGGGTTGCGACTCGTTCTAGAGAGGGGTCCTCGTCTCCGCCGTCTCAGGAAAAGAGCGTGTGCTGGCTGTCGTTCCTGTCATGACATGACAACGTGCGCGACCAACTTCTCTTTCCAAGATGTTGATGGTCGCAAACGCACCCGGTCGAGGGCATCACGTTGACGAGCGGGAGCGTGTCCGCCACGGGAGCTGATCAGTACGTGGAGGTCCGCTTCACCAGCGCCGCCGGGAGCCTGGCTCCGGGCGAGACGAGCGTGCCCATCGAGCTGGGCATCACGTTCGGCGCCTCCGTCAATGAGACGGATGACTACTCGTACGGCAACCAGACCACGTTCGCCAACTGGAGCAAGATCACCGTGCACGACGCGGGCTCGGCGCCCCTGAGTGGCCTGCGCGGCGGCACGCCTCCCAGCGCGAGTGGCGGTGGTGACGGCGGTGGCGGTGGCGGTGACGGGGGGCACGATGTCGGCTGAGTTCTTCGATGACTTCAGCTACTCGAGCACGGCGGATGCCGGGTTCCAGAGCTGGTGGCAGTTGCGCAGCTACTCGGGCGGTCCCGGTGTGAGCGGCGCGCAGTGGCTGCCGTCCAACGCCTCGCTGGTGAATGACGGCACCAGCAGCAACCGGCTGCTGCGGCTGCGGGGGAGCACGAACGGGACCGCGGGCGGCTCGACCCAGGTCGAGGTCCTCTCCAAGGTCCAGAAGTTCCGCTACGGCACCTACGCGTCGCGGTTCAGGTTCAACGACACGACGCTGTCCGGCCCGCGCCTCTTCGGCGACAAGTACGTGGAGACCTTCTTCACCATCACCCCCTACAACTCTTCCAACTACTCGGAGCAGGACTTCGAGTACCTGCCCAACGGTGGCTGGGGCCAGGGCAATACCAGCACCATGTTCCTGACCTCGTGGGACAGGAACAAGGGGTCCAGGTCGAACCAGGTCTCCACGAGCCATGACGGGTGGCACACGCTCGTACTGCATGTGTCCCCCTCGGGGAGCGTCTACTTCATCGACGGCGTGCAGCGGGCGTCCCACGGCCCCGAGTACGCCCCGACGATCGGCCAGTACATCGCCTACCAGCTGTGGTTCATCGAGCTGGACACGAGCAACAACACCTCGCGTACGTACTACGAGGATGCGGACTGGGTGTACTTCGCCAAGGACGTGCTCCTGTCGCCCAACCAGGTGGAGGCACCAGGGGTGTACGCCGCGCCAATCTCCCGCATCCCCACAGGGGTCTCCAGATACGTGGCCACCGGCCCGTCGGTGGGCGCGCCGCGCAGGTCGAGCGCGAACAGGGGCAGGCCGGTGCGGGCGAGGGTCGCATCCGCCCGGTACGCCGGGTCCACCTGAGCCAGGTAGTCGAGCATCGCCCGTGCCGGTCCGACGGAGAGTGTCGCGTCCATGCCGTAGAAGCGCAGCTTGCGCGGGTGGGCGGGGTCGGCGTTGTAGGCGCGCATCCACTGGATGAGCGCGAGCACCTCCTCCGTGTTCCAGGGCCAGAGCTGCAAGCCGGCGAGCAGTCGCGCGGGAGCTCCCTCCCCGGTGAGCACGTAGTGGTCCACCGCGGCCGACGCGGTGAAGTTCGCCTCGAGGACGAAGGCGGTGAAGCCCAGCTCGGAGACGAGGAACTCGAACATCCGGTGCTTGAGCTGGAAGAACTCGCGCGTGCCGTGGGTGGACTCGCCCAGGCCGACGACTCGTACCTGGGCGAGCACGGGCACCAGCGGCGCGAGGTCGGAGAACCCGTGCCCCGTCTCCACGGTGGTGGTGGGGATGGTCGCTCCTGGAGAAAAGATTGAGCCTCCCACGCATACCGGCCGGGCCTGACGAGGTCAGGCCCGGGCCGGGGTTCGTCTCAGCGCGTGCGGCGAGCGCGTGCGTGGGCCGGTACCGCCTTGCGCCGGCCGAGCAGGGCGGCCAGGGTCAGCGCGGCGGCGACGAGCAGGGGGGTCCCTCCGGTCGAGGAGGCACCGCAGCTCGCGGCCTGCATCCCGGCCCCGAGCGATGCGTCACCGGGGATGACGCCGTCCGTACCCGGAGAGGAATCACCGGGCTCCGAGGGCGCCTGGACGACGGTCCCGGGCTGCCCATCGGTGGAGTCGTCCGGGGGAGAGGAGACATCACCGGGGTCGGAGCCGGGCTCGGAATCAGGGGTCTCGGGGGCCGGGGTCTCCGGCGTCGGCGTGGCGACGACGGGGGGAATCACGTCGTCCTTGCTGGTGGCCTGGATGAAGCCGTCGTGGAAGACCACGCCTTCCTGGGAGATGGACTCATCGCGGTAGAGGCCGATCTTCAGGTAGTTGCGCTGGCCCGAGTACTGCGTGGCCACCTTCATCTTCGGCAGGACGACCTTGCCGTCGTGGTACAGCTCGACGAAGCCGACCTTCGGGTCCGGAGACCACTTCACGTGCAGGACGAAGTCGTTCCAGTGCTCGCGCCGCAGGGGCGAGGTCCAGACGATCTTCCCGCTGCTGCCACCCACGCGCAGGCGCAGCTGGTCATCCACCACGTAGAACTCGATCGGCGGCGAGCCTCCGTTACCGTCGTGATGCCACTGGGTGAAGAGCGCCCACTTGGACGAGCGGGGGAAGCTGCTCGGGAAGAGGGTGCTCCACTTGTAGAAGTACTCGGAGCCGGGCTCCTCGCGGCCCAGATAGAGAACCTCGTTGCGGTTGCCGCTGGCGTTGATGGGGTCATCGCCCTTACGGACGGTGACCTTCAGCGCGTAGCGGCCCTCTCGCACGGGCGAGTTGACCACCAACAGGCGGCTCGAGGAGACACTCTGCTCGCGATCCCACTGCGAGAGATTTCCAGTCTCGAAGTCCCCCTTCCACACGGGGGAGGCAATGGCCAGGGTAGGCAACAGCAGCGCGAAGGGGGCAAGTCTCAGCAAACGCTTCAATCTCGGTCCTTTCGTTCCGTTTGGGACCCCTCGGACAAACGGCTCCCCCTCCCACTTCCCGAGGTGCTTCCCTGTCAGCCCTCCTCGAAGCGGTGGCTCGTCATCTTGCTTGCCCTGTGTCTGGGTAGACGAGGGCCTCGTGGCAGGCGCGCCCCGCGAGTGGGCACGAGTCCCCCGGTATTTCAGGCGCTTAGGGCCGTGGCGTGATGGCGGAGGTGGTCGGCCATGAAGGTCGAGACGAAGTAGTAGCCGTGGTCGTATCCGTCCTGGAAACGGAGTGTCAGGGGCTGCCCTGATTGCTCGCAGGACTCACGGAGGAGCTCGGGTTTGAGCTGCTCCACGAGGAACTTGTCGCTCGTGCCCTGGTCCACGAGCAGGGGCGGGAGTCGCGCGCCCCCGGAGCGCAGCAGCTCGGTGGTGTCCCACCCGCGCCAGGCCTCGGTATCGGGCCCGAAGTAGGTGCCGAAGGCCTTCTGTCCCCACGGGCAGCGCATGGGGGCCGAGATGGGCGCGAACGCGGAGACGGAGCGATAGCGGCCCGGCTGGCGCAGGGCGCAGACGAGGGCGCCGTGCCCACCCATGGAGTGGCCGAAGATGCCCTCGCGATCCATGCGAGCGGGGAAGCTCCTGCCCACGAGCTCGGGCAGCTCCCGGGTGACGTAGCTGAACATGTGGAAGCGCGAGGCCCAGGGCCGCGCGGTGGCATCCACATAGAAGCCAGCGGCGGTGCCCACCTCCCAGTCCACGTCCTCCTTCTCGATGCCGGTGTTGCGCGGGCTGGTGTCGGGGACGACGAGCATCAGCCCCAGCTCGGCGGCGAGCCGCTGCGCACCGGCCTTGATGAGGAAGGTCTCCTCGGTGCAGGTGAGCCCCGAGAGGTAATACAGGACGGGCACCTTGCCCGCCCGGGCCTGGGGCGGCAGGTAGACGGCGAAGCGCATCTCGCCGCCACACACCTCCGAGTCATGGCGGTAGTAGGCGACGGTGCCTCCGAAGCAGCGGTGCTCGGAGGCGAGCCGGAGGTCCGCTCCCATCACGCGTACCTCACCACGGCGCGGATGGACTCGCCCCGGTGCATCAGGTCGAAGCCCTCGTTGATGCGCTCGAGCGGCAGCGTATGGGTGATGAGCGGGTCGATCTGGATCTTCCCGTCCATGTACCAGTCGACGATGCGGGGCACGTCGGTGCGGCCCCGGGCGCCGCCGAAGGCACTGCCCTTCCACACGCGCCCGGTGACGAGCTGGAAGGGGCGGGTGCTGATCTCCTGTCCGGCCGCGGCCACGCCGATGATGATGCTCTCGCCCCAGCCGCGGTGGCAGCACTCGAGCGCCTGCCGCATGGTCTGCACGTTGCCGATGCACTCGAAGCTGTAGTCGGCGCCGCCGCCGGTGAGGTTGACGAGGTAGGGCACCAGGTCCGCGCCCACCTCGGTCGGGTTGACGAAGTGGGTGAGGCCGAACTTCTCGGCCATGGCGCGCCGGGCGGGGTTGAGGTCCACGCCGACGATCTGATCCGCGCCCACCATGCGGCAGGCCTGCACCACGTTGAGTCCGATGCCGCCCAGTCCGAAGACGACCACGCGGGCGCCCGCCTCCACCCTGGCGGTATAGATGACGGCGCCAATGCCCGTGGTCACCCCGCAGCCGATGTAGCAGACCTTGTCGAAGGGCGCGTCCTCGCGAATCTTCGCCACGGCGATCTCCGGGAGCACCGTGTGGCTCGCGAAGGTGGACGTCCCCATGTAGTGGTGGATGGGCTCCTTGCCGAGCCGGAAGCGGCTGGTGCCATCGGGCATGAGGCCCTTGCCCTGGGTGGCGCGGATGGCGGTGCAGAGGTTCGTCTTGCGCGACAGGCAGGATTTACATTGGCGGCACTCGGGGGTGTAGAGCGGGATGACGTGGTCGCCCTTCTTCACCGAGGTGACACCGGGGCCTATGTCCACCACCACACCCGCGCCCTCGTGGCCGAGGATGCTGGGGAAGATGCCCTCGGGGTCCTTGCCCGACATGGTGTACGCGTCGGTGTGGCAGATGCCCGTGGCCTTCAGCTCGACGAGCACTTCGCCGGCCTTGGGTCCTTCGAGCTGTACCGTTTCGATGCGCAGGGGCTTGCCGGGTTCGAACGCCACGGCGGCTTGGATGTCCATGCTCGTGTCCTCCGGTTGCGGGATGTAGCGAGGCGCAGCGGAGGGTAGCGGGCACGTGGGGAGCCGGGGGGCTTCACCGGCCGAAGAATTGCGCTTCCCGACAGTCGCGGTAACACATCGTCGGATGTACGGGTCATCGAGGAGCATCGGACGAGACGCATGAGATGCGTGGCCAACAGAGCGCGAGCGGTCGTGCGGCCCGGCGGGACGAGTGTCCTGCTGGTGTCGCTGCTGCTCGCCCTGATGGCATCCGGGTGTACCCGCTTCGACGATTCCATTGATTCCCTCATCCTCCGATTGGAGGAGATGGAACGACAGGGCACGGCACCCCAGCACCTCGCCTCGGTGGGGGAGCCGGAGCCCATGCAGCCGAGCGCCGCCCGGATACGGGGGATGCTCATCGCGGGCCTCGCGGTCAGCCGCGCGGATGGCCCGCCCATGCCAGTGGGTACCGAGCTCCGACGGTACCCCCCGGGCCAGGAGGCACAGCCTCCGAGGCTGGCCCGGAGAGCCGAGCACCCGCAGGTGAAGAAGGTGCTCGCACCCGGTGTCGGGTCCGCCATGGCGCGGACACGGGTGAGCGCGCCCGGGGGAAGGGCGCGGAGATTGGCCACCGGTGAGGCACCGGAGGAGGCCATCCGTCAGGCAGTTGTCGTCGTCGGAGCACCGCGGCAGGAGGCCCGAGCCGGCCGCGGTCGCGTAGGGGTGCCGGGGGTCGTACGAGGGAGGTGGATCCACGCCACCGAGCCCTCGGACCTCGAGAGCCCGTTGCCGGGCGGCACCACGCTGTGGGCAGGAGGTGTTCTGCCAGACACTCCGCATTCGCGGCGGGGCCCCGAGCCCTCGTGGACACTTGAAGCCGCGAAGCCCCATCCCCAACTCCTTGCGCACCTCGAAGTCGCCCGAGCACCTGACGGAGCGGCGGGCGTGGAGAGGCGGAGGAGGCGCTCACATGAAGCGGGGAGTCGTGAATCGGGCCACCAGGAGTTGTGTGCTCGCGGGAGCTGTGTTGCTTCCAGCGGCGGCCTGGGCGGGAAACCACAACCTGTCGTACCCGGTGGTGCTCCCGGAAGGAGCTGGCCTGTCGTTGCGTACGGGCCTGACGGTCCCCCGCCTCGAGGGCAAATGGTGGTACGGCTGGATGGAGGGACAGGAGCCGGTGGCGTGCGCCCCGAGCACCTGTACGCCTCCGCCCGGCGTGGACGTGTGGCGCGTGTACCCCCAGGACGAGGGGGGACGCTGGCAGGCGGGCGTCTTGAATGGGACGCCGGGCGCCACCGTGGGCGTGTCCGAGGTGGACTGGCGCGATGGGCTCGAGAACACCACGTGGAGCACCGCGTCCGCCATTCGCGTGGAGACCACGCTGTACACCGCGCTCGACGAGCCCTTGCCGGCCTACGAGATGCAGCACCTCCATGGCCAGGGTGTCCGGGAGATGCGGGGCGTGGTGGCGTCGAACACGGAGCCGGCCATTGCCTCGCGGACCGAGAGCGGGGACGCCACGGTCATCACACCGTGCGCGCGGTTGACCATCCAGAAGCTGGAGTCTTCAGCCAGCGCGCGACGGCCGCAGCCGGAGCGTTTCCATTGGAACGCGGCCGCGGGCGAGTGGACTGGCGCCGCGCATACGCTCGTCAACAGCGCGGTATGGGAGAAGGGTGACCGGGGCCGGAGCGGTGGCCTGGCGGCGGTGGTGGACGTGAGCGGCAAGGCACTCTTCCGGTACGACTGGGAGCTGTGGCGTGCGGCGCTGCCCATGCACGTGAGTGCGGCGGGGTGGTACCGCCTGACGTTCAGCCTGGATGGGAGCGCCGCGGGCGGCAAGCGCTGCGGCGGGTACGCGCTCAACACCTCCATCGCGGAAGCGGAGGTCGAGGTGGGCGAGCAGTACCCGTCCGTGGTGGACGCGGTGTGGAACCTGTCCTACGTGGACATCTACGTGCGCCAGAAGGACTGACACCACCACCTCCCTCTCCCCGTCGCCCTCCGGCCTCGCTCTTCGCTGACCTGTCCGACTTTCGGACAAGTTGCTGAAGAGCCGGCCCGGAGGGGCCTGTTCGAACCGTTGGAGAGGGGCATACGAGAGATGGAACAGCAAGAGACATCGCCGCAGAGAGCGATGGTACAGATGGTCACTGCCTTCTGGTTGCCGCTGGCGATCCACACGGCGGCGAAATGGCGTGTCCCCGACTGTTTGAAGGACGGTCCGAAAACGACGGCCGAGTTGGCCCGCGACGCAGACGCATGAGGACTCCCTGCGCCAGCTGCTGCGTGCGCTGTCGAGCGTTGGCGTATTCGCTGAATCGGAGGACGGGCGCTTCGCGTTGACTCCGCTGTCCCAGACGCTGCGCTCGGATGTGCCGGGCTCGCTTTGGGGCTTCGTGATGATGGTGGGCTCCGAGTGGTACTGGCGGAGTTGGGGCAGCTCCCCCATGCCGTCAAGACGGGGCAGCCGGGATTCAATCAAGTCCACGGGCAGCCCGCCTTCGAGTTCCTGTCCAAGCACGCGGAAGACGCGGCGATATTCAACCAGGCGATGACCTCGTTCTCCGCGATGAGCGGCACCGAGGTCGTCTCGGAGCGCTACGACTTCTCGAAGGTGAAGACAGTCGTCGGCGTCGCGGGCTGCCAGGGTTCATTCCTCGCGCATGTGCTGAACGCGCATTCGCATCTGCGCGGCGTGCTGTTTCGGCGGCGGCTTCTTCGAGTCGGTGCCGGCGGGTCATGACCTGTACATGATGAAGATGATCATCCATGACTGGGCGGATGAACAGGCGTTGAGGATTCTGGGCAACTGCCGGCAGGCGATGCGGAATGACGCCAAGCTGCTGCTGAGCGAACAGCTCATGCCGGAGCAGGCGGTGCCGGGTCTGCATACGTTCATCGATTTGACGATGCTGGCGCTGCTCGGCAGCAAGACGCGCACCACGAAGGCGTTCCAGACCTTGTTGGCGCAGGCCGGGCTCGAGGTGACGCGGACCATCGACCTGGTCGGTGGCTTCGCGCTCATCGAGGCGCAACCGAGCGTCTGACTCTCGAGCCAACAAGAAAGGGCGGGGGAGCTGAGTTTTGAACGGATTCCCGCTCCCCATCCCTCAGTTTCTTGACGAGCCCTTCGAACGTTCATTATTCGGCGTCCCATGACCCTCTCTTCTTCGACGCTCTCTTCTCGCGTGCTCATGGGGCCGCGCTTCCTCCTGTTGGCGCTCTCGGTGCTCGCGGCCTGCGGTGACTCCGACCCCGAGCAGCCCAAGCCCACTCCCATCACGGAGGCGCGCAACCGTGACAACGGCACCCAGGTGACGGTGGAGGGGTACGTCACGGTGCAGCCAGGGGCGTTCTCCTCGGCGCTGGAGAATGAGGGCTTCGCCATCCAGGACAACACCGGTGGCATCTACGTGAAGCTGACGGAGAAGCTCGATTTCGGGTTGGGCACGCACGTTCGCGTGAAGGGCACGCTGAAGGACGAGAACAACCTGCGCATCCTCGAGAGCGAGCTCGGCTCCGTCGAGAAGCTGGACGGCACCCAGCAGGTGGGCGCCAGGGACGTGCGCACCGGCGACGTGGGCGAGTCCACCGAGGGGCTGCTCGTGCGTGTGAACGCCACGGTGACCCAGGCCGCCAATGACGAGCTGCCCTACGGCTACGAGCTGTATGTCAATGACGGCTCGGGCGAGGTGCAGGTGTACATCCACGACTCGGCGGGCTTCAACCCGGACACGGTGCGCGCCCTCAAGGTGGGCCAGAAGATCCAGGTGACGGGCCTGTCGGCGCAGTACGAGTCCACCTATGAGGTGGCGCCCCGGCAGCCCTCGGACCTCGTCGTGGTGCCGTAGCGCACGGAGCGGGTGGCGGCGCTACACGCGCTCGAGGGCCAGGGCGATGCCCTGGCCGACACCGATGCACATGGTGGCGAGCGCGCGCCGTCCGCCGCTCTTCTGGAGCTGGTGGACCGCGGTGAGCACGAGACGCGCGCCGCTCATGCCGAGCGGATGGCCCAGCGCGATGGCGCCACCCCAGGCGTTGACGTGCTCGGCATCGTCCGGGATTCCGAGCTGCCGCAGGCAGGTCAGGGCCTGACTGGCGAAGGCCTCGTTGAGCTCGATGACGTCGAAGTCCTTCGGCTCCAACCCCAGCCGCGCGCACAGCTTGCGCGTCGCTGGCACCGGTCCCACGCCCATGATGCGGGGCGGAACACCCGCCGTGGCCATGCCCAGTACGCGCGCCCGTGGCGTCAGCCCGAACCGCTCGACCGCGGCCTCGGACGCGAGGAGCAGCGCGGCCGCCCCGTCGTTGATGCCCGACGCGTTGCCGGCGGTCACCGTCCCGTTGTCGCGGAAGAGGGCCTTCAGCTTCGCCAGACCATCCAGGGTGGTGTCCGGGCGCGGGTGCTCGTCGCGGTCGATCCGCACCGTCTCGCCGCGCTTGCGTCCTGGCACGTCCACCGGGACGATCTCCTCGGCGAAGAAGCCGGCTTGCTGCGCGCGCGCGGCACGCTGCTGGCTGCGCAGGGCGAAGGCATCCTGGTCGGCGCGCGAGATGCCGAACTCGGCGGCCACGTTCTCCGCCGTCTCGGGCATGCTCTCCACACCATACTGGCTCTGGAACACCGGGTTGATGAAGCGCCAACCCAGGGTGGTGTCCTCCAGCGTCTGAGCACGGGAGAACGCCGCATCCGCCTTGCCGAGCACGAAGGGCGCGCGGCTCATCGATTCCACGCCACCGGCCAGCGCCAGGGAGATTTCGCCGACGCGGATGGCGCGCGCCGCGCTGCCCACCGCCTCCATGCCGGAGCCGCACAAGCGGTTGAGCGTGACGCCGGGTACCTCGTGCGGCAGGCCAGCCAGGAGCAGGCTCATTCGGGCCACGTTGCGGTTGTCCTCGCCCGCCTGGTTCGCACAGCCCAGATAGACCTCGTCGATGAGCCGAGGATCGAGCTTGGGATGGCGTGCGAGCAGGACCCTCAGGGGAATGGCGCCGAGGTCATCGGCACGCACTCCGGCCAGCACGCCGCCATGGCGGCCCACGGGCGTGCGCACCGCATCACAGATGAACGCTTCGCTCATGATTCATCTCCAACCGGGCCCTTGCCGGGCCGCCCGGGCGGCAGCACGCCGGCCGCGATCGGATGGCCCGTGGGCAGGAGCTGGCGGGACTCAGAAGGTGCCGCTCAGCATCAGCCCGCCGCCATCGGGGCGGAACACGGGCGAGAAGCGGGCCTGGATGGCGGCGGGGCGCTCGGGGGGCGCGATGGGCGTGCCGTCCTCGGAGAGACCCAGGTTCGTCTTGAGCTTCTTGTTGTAGCCGTCGGCCAGCTCGCGCGCCTCGCTCGCGGTGACAGGGTGGGGATTGATGAGGATGGCCGCGGCCAGCGCGACGATGCCCGCCGTGGAGATACCCAGGCCCGTCAGGAACTTCGCCCGTTGCTCATCCTGGCGCGCCCAGTTGCGGTCGAAGCAGGCGCTGGAGCCGGCGTAGTCGTCATATCCAGCGCAGTCCTCCTCCCCGGCGTTGAGGCCATTGATGCCGAAGATGGCACCACCCACCAGGGCCGCTCCGCCCGCGATTCCGATGACCGTCTTGAGGGCGATCTTGCCCTGATAGGCTTGCACCAGATCCTCCCGGCCCACCTTTTTGTAGAAGGCGTCGCCCTGGAGCGGCCTCTTGAACTTCCCCTCATACGGCAAGGAGGTCTGGGCCACCACGGTGCCCGTTTGGCCGTTGAGCGCGACGAACTCGTCGAAGCCGATGTACTGCTGCTCGTACTGCTCCACGGGATCCGTGAGGGGCTTGGGCTTGGACGGGCGCGCGGGCGCGGCCGGTGGGGGATTCGCGGGCGCTGGCGGGGGAGTGGGCTCGGAGGCGGAGGCCACCTTCTGCTCGGGAGCCTGGGGCCTGGGCGCGAGCGCCGTTCCCTGGTTCGCGAAGAAGGAGCCCCGAGGCTGGCCGGCCGTGTCGTAGAGGGTGACCACGGCCTGGGTCAGCGCTCCGGAGGCATCCGGGAAGAGCCGCAGCACCATGACCCGGTCCACGGGGAAGCCCGCGCCGCGCTGGACGATGGCGGCGTCATCCAACTGCGCCACCGGGCCGAGTGCCTGGGCATTCATCACCAGCACGGCCTTGCCGCTGTTCCGCAACGCGGCCGCCAGGGCCTGCTCCGCCTGGGCGAGCTCGGGCGCCTCGGTGCCAGCGGGCACCACCATGTAACGGGCCGGAGGTCCGTCCAGGTAGGTGGCCACGGCTTCGGCGGGAAGGGTGGTGTTCCAGGACGCCTCCTCGGCGGCGAGCGCGGAGGAGCGGGGCACGGCGAGCAGCAGCACGAGTGAGATGAGGAGGGTGCGCAACATGTGTAACTGTTGCATATGAGACGCGGGGGGCTCGGAACAAGCCCCCCCCGCCCATGGCTCTCATCCTCTACGGACCAGGGAGCGCATCACCCAGGCCCGGATGCGCTTGGGCGCTGTTACTGGACCGTGAACTTCGTCGCGCAGCTGTTCCACACGTACCAGGTCGACCAGGCCGAGTTGGACACGCCGGTCGCCAGGCAGTAGGTGCCCGCGGCCATCGTCGACGGGACGGTGTAGTCGAACTGGAACGTCCGCGACTGCCCCTGCGTGAAGCTCTGATTCGCAATCGGGTTGTCGACGAGGGTGCTCGAGCCGGTGGAGTTGCGCACATCGAGCTTCACGTTCACGCCGCTGGCGGCCGCGTTCGCCTGGAAGGTGCTGGAGAGCCGCACCGTTCCACCGCGGCTCACCGTCGTGGGGGAGGTCGTCGCGGACACGAGGGTGAAGCCGATGGTCGGAGCGGGCGCGTTGGAGACCGTGAACGAGGTCGCGCAGTTGTCCCAGAGGTACCACGGGCTCCAGGCCGAGTTCGTGACGCCCGCGGTCACGCAGTACGTGCCGTTGGCCAGGTTCGAGGGCACGGCGAAGGCGAACGGGTAGGTCTTGGTCTCCCCCTGGCCGAAGCTCTGGTTCACGAAGTTGAGCTCGCCCACGGTGGTGTTCGAGGCGTTGCGCACCGTGAGCTTCACGTTGCGGCCCGACGCCGCGGCGGCGGCCCGGATGGCCACCGAGAGGTTGACGGTCTGTCCCGGGGCCACGCTGGTGGGCGAGGCGGAGGCGGACTGCGTCGTGTACGCCTCGGTCACCGGCGCCGTCGTGCCGCCCGGCATCGGGTAGTTGCGCGTGTTGTCATCCAGGATCAGCACCCAGTCGTTCTTCGCGCCGCTGCTGGGAGGCGTGAACTGCCGGGTACCCGTGTTGGCGTAGGTGCCAATCGCCGTGGTCGCACCGGTGCGCGGGTTGTACCAGGTGGCGCGGACGGTCCCCCCGGTGAGGCGGCTCATGTTCACCGTGAAGGCCTGGCCGGACGAGCTGTAGACGAAGGCGTAGGTGCCATTCGCGTCACGCGTGGCCTGGATGCGGTGGGTGCCCGTGCTGGCGTCCGACGCCACCACGCCCTGGTCCGGGATGCGCGAGAGCATCGGACGCGACTCGATGAGCTGGCGGAGGTACTTCATCTGCATCGCGCCCGGGTCGTTGATGCCCTGGTACCAATAGTTCTGGGGCTCGAACGCCGGCTTGCGGCCCGGCGCATACATCTGCCACACCGAATTGTGCCCGTAGGTGTGGCCGAAGGCTCCGGCGAACACGCTCCAGTACGCGTACTTCCGGATTTCGTAGTCGTCGGAGAAGCCGGTGCCCGCCCGGAGGCAGATCTGGATCTTCTCGTAGAGGGGCTCCCCATCCAGCGTGGGCTTCACCGGCGTGCGGTTGTAGTCGGACGCGATGTGGTTCCAGACGTCCTTGTTCAGGCAGTGGCCGTTCTGCTGCATGTTGAAGTCCAGCCACGGCTCGTTGTGGAACCAGGTAGCGGACTTCGTCCCACCCTTCGGGTGGTAGGTCATCAGCACCTTGCTGTAGTCCTCGGAGCCCGAAACGCCGATGGCGATGCCCTTGGCCATCGCACGCCAGACGGCCTCGTTGCCGGAAGGGTCCACATCACCTCCGAGCACCCAGATGATGGGCTTGCTGGCGTAGCGGCTGCCCAGGAACCGGCCATACGTCTCGGCATGGGCCAGGGTGATGTGGCCTTCCTTCACGAGGGTGCCCCATGTGGGGAGCAGCGCCGTGTAGATGCCGCGCGCCTCGGCCTCGTTGATGATGTAGTCGACGTGATCCCAGTAATCGTACTGGGTGGCGTTGTTCGGGTCGCTGCCCGGCGTGACGTTGGGCTTCGTGTAGTCGAAGTTGACGAACGGGAAGTCGTTGTAGACGTTGTTGTACGCGCCGCTCTGGGGGCCGAGGGCGACCGCCTGGATGACGTTGAAGCCACGCTCCGCGCGGTTGTCCAGGTAGGTCTGGACCTCCGAGCGGTTGAGCCAGGGCAGGAGCTGCCAGGCCGTGTCCGCCATCCAGAAGAACGGGGAGCCGTCCGCCTTCACCAGGAACCGCCCGTTCACGCGCAGCTTGGGAAGCGCCGCCAGGGGGGCGGCGTCCGTGCCCATCGTGTCCGGTGTCGAGCCCGTCTCCGGCATGTCGAGCGGTGCCTGCTCGGCTCCACAGGCCGTCATCAGCGAAAGACACATCAGGGATAGCAGCGATTTGCGCACGGTGATTCCCTCGCGGTCGTACGAAGTTGCAGGAACATGCCGTCGGCGAGGTGTGCGCCTCATGCCGACGACACGAGCGCCTTATATTCTGGGTTGAAACGTTTGTCAGCTATTTCCAGTGTTCCTGAATTCCCAGGAGTCGAGAGTTGACGTCTGACTCTTGGACTCTCCTCGACTGCGCCGGGGGGCCCGAGCTCCCGTACGGAGCGGGCGGCTCCTGGCGTCTCGACGAGGATGTCGGCCTCGGCCGGGAACTCGATGCCCCTCATGATTTCTCTCCTGCGAGTGGATGACGGGAGCTCACGGCGCGCTTCACGGAGCCCCCGCGTGAAAGTCATCTCAAATGTTTCGGAACATTCGGAGAAGGCGCGGGTGGACGGGCAGTGGATGGTGGCCGGTGATGTATATTTTGGGCGCAGGGAAGAGTATCGCCCCGGCGGGGGGGCGGGGCGCGTGTGGGGCTGACAGCGTTCGCGCGGCCCGCGGAGCGGCTCTCGAGATGGGCGCCTGGTTCGTGATCGACGCTCCGAACTTCGATATGACCCGTACCGTGCTCCCCCCATTGCTCGTCATCCTGTCCCCCGCCCTGTTCCTGGCACAAACGGACGGCATCATCTTCGAGCCTCCGGATTATCTGCGAATCATGCTCGGGGGGGGCGTGAACCTCCTGCTCGGCGTGCTGGTGTGGCGGGCCAGCCGGTATCGGATCTCCTCGGCCATCCTGGCGCTCCTGGTAGGCGGGGTCTCGGTATGGCTCATCCTCCAGAAGCTCTTCCTCGGTCCTCTCGCCGGATACCTACAGTCCCATCACGGTGGGTCCGTTGCTTGCGGCTTGTTGCTGGTCGGTTTCCTGCCCACGCCTTTCCTATCGGTGGTCGGCATCGTTCAATGGGCGCGCCGGAGAAGACTCGCGGGGGCGGCGAGGGTCGACTCGTGGGCGACGTCCCTGGGGTCTCCGGTCTGGAAGGAGGCGGGCGGCATCCTCCTCTTCGTCCTGTTCTCGGTGCTGGCCTTCGCCATCGCCATCGACAACGACTCCAATGCCTTCGAGTTCAGCCCGGTGCCTCTGGCCATGGGGTTGCTCCTCCTGCTGGCCGCCCGGCTGTCGTGGGAATTCAGCCAGCACCAGGTTCCGGTCACCCTCCTGCTGTTCCTGGTCGGTGCGGTGATGGTGTGGTCCACCGCGATGGTGGAGTGCGTGTCAGACCTCGCTTTCAATGGCGAACTGCTCCGCTACTCCAATCCCCCCTTCGGCTGCGGACCCATGATGCCCTTCGTCCTGCCCCTTGCCGTCGTGTCGCTCGGGGGCCTCGTCCGGTGGGCGTGGCGCCGGTACTCGCGAATCTTCACACGACCCGCCTGAGTCCTTCTACCCCTTCGGCGTGAGTATCGCGGCGAAGTCGATGAGCGTGAGCCCGAGGCCACCCGCCGCGACGGCGGCTCGACCACCGGCGCCACGCGGGCGCTCCCGCACCGTCTTCCAGAGCCACGCCGAGTCGAACGCGTCCGAGAGCGAGCGAGCCCACAGCCACGGGCGGCGGTCGCGCCGCGTCACGATTCCCAGACCGATGATGACGTCGCGCAGTCCCGCGGCGCGCACGTGCGCGCTCCGGTCTCTCAGTTGGAGAAGGCGGCAGACGCGGTCCGCGAACGCCAGCAGGACGAGCCCCGAGCCCACGCTCCCCCATCCGAGTGCCCGCCGCAGTCGTTCATCGCCCATGTGGCAGTCCTCCAGCATCGGGAAGATGCGTGCGCGGGCCTGGGGCCGCCAACCTGTCCCACGGAAGCCGCCAGCTTGCTTCTGGAGCGGTGCGGCGACCCGGGTTGGCCCGCCTCGGGTGATGTTTGTCTTTTGTCGTGGGCATGGTCAGGGTGTCTCCAGGACGACGGAGGAGGAGGCAACCTTGAGGCCGCAGATGGAGCCGCGCTCCGCGCGCATCGGTGACATCCAAATGCGATGGTACGAGTATGGAGTGGGGCGTCCGCTCGTCCTTCTCCATGGCATTCCCACCAGCCCGAGGTTGTGGCGTCATGTGGTCCCCGCGTTGAGTGGCGTGCGGGTTCTCGCCTGGGAGCTCATCGGGTACGGTGGTTCCATTCGCGAGGGGCGTGGGCTGGACCTGTCCGTCGCCGCTCAAGCGCGCTACCTGCTGTCGTGGATGGACGCGCTCGCGCTCGAGCGCCCCATCCTCGTCGGACACGACCTCGGCGGAGGGATTGCGCAGATCGTCGCGACGCAGCGGCCGCTGGCTGGGCTCTTGCTCGTCAACTGCGTTGCGTACGACTCGTGGCCCATCCCCTCGGTGAAGCTCCTTCGCGCCATGGCTCCCCTGGTGCGGCGCGCGCCGAACGCCCTCGTGAAGTGGATGATGCGCTTGATGTTCGCGCGGTTGCACGACGACCCGAAGCGGGCGCGTGAGTCGCTCGAGGCGCACTGGAGCGACTACGCGAGGGAGAAAGCAGGCGCGGCGCTGGTCCGGCAGGCGCTCGCGCTCGATAATCGCGACACCCAGCGGATTGCACCCGAGCTCCGGAACGTGAAGGTGCCCGCGCGCGTCGTGTGGGGTACACGCGGCCCGCAGAGCATCGCGTATGCCCACCGGCTCGGGCGTGACCTCGGCGCGCCGGTCATCCCGCTGCGGGGCGCACATCACTTCGTCCCCGAGGACCACCCGGATGTACTCGCCCGGGAGATCCAAGCACTCATCGAGCAGGTAGAGCGGCCCTCTCCTGTTGTGCCTCGGATGCTGTCCCCCGAGGGCGATGCCGCACGGTGACGAGGGACGACGTATCCGGCGAAGTGAGGTGCGTGAGCCACTGCTCCGGGAGCCTCGCGCCAGGTGCCTGTTCCGGGTGGGAGCGGGCAGCCTGCCTGGCGTCGGCACACGGAAGGGGTGGCTCCATGCCTGCCCGTCAGGACGTGTCTAGCTTCGCATGGAAAGGTTTCACACCAAGGAGGCATCTGATGGCACGTCAGGGATGGAAGGGATTTGCGCTCGTGGGGTTGCTCGGTGTGCTCGGTCTGGGGGCGGGCTGCCAGGATCGTCGGGAGGGAACGGTGCGGGATGAGGCCCGCCAGGTCGGACAAGAGGCACAGGAGTTCGGTCAGGGGGTGGATGAGGCAGCCCAGGAAGCGCGCGAGACGACCAATGAGGCCGTGCAGGGCTTCGAGGAGGGCGTGGGCGGTTCCGGAACGCAGCGGGAGGATGACGCCGTCATCGGCGACAACCCTGGTGTCATCAACGACGGCGAAGGCCCGCTGGAGAACAACCGGGGCCCGCTCGAGGAGGACAATATGGACATTGGCCGCAACCCGGGTGTCGTCAATGACGGCGAAGGTCCGCTCGAGCGGAATGAGAGCCGCTGACAGACCGGCTCATCCATGGGGCCAGGGGGGCCTGTTGCCAGACTGGCCTGCATGGAGCCATCCGGCCGGGTCCCCACCGGACCTGTCCTTCGCGACGATTCCGCTATCGCATGGCACGTCGCACCGTGCACTCCGAGGAGGATGGCCATGGCGAGAACCGAGGACAGAACGAGCTCAGTGAACTTGAACAGTGCGGACGTGGAGGAGTTGAAGCTCATCGAGGGGATCGACAGCGCGCGCGCCCGTCTCATCCTCGAGCACCGTGAACGCCACGGTAGGTTCCAGAGCTGGGAGGAGGTCGAGCAGATCCCCGGAATCGGCCCCGTGCTGATGGAGAAGGTCCGCGCGGTTGCTTCCTTGGGAGATGGGGCGGAAGGGGCGGAGCCTGTCGTGCCGACCGCCGCGCTCGAGGAGGTCGAGGTCCTGACGACGTTGGCACGGCTCGACCTCGAAGCGGCGTTGGCGTACGAGGCGTGTGCGGAGGTGGTGGAGATTGCCGACATTCGCGAGCACCTGTTGCAGTTCCGCGATGACCACCTCCGCCATGTCGATGCAATCAACCGTGTGCTGGAGACGCGCGGCGGGAAGGCCATCGAGCCGAGGTCGTCCGGGCAGTTGCTCCGGGGAATCGCGCGGGTGGCCTCCTCCCTGGGCTCCGATACCGGGCTCATCGCGCTGCTCACGAACGAGGAGTTGACCAACGAAACCTACGAGATGGTGGCCGTGCTGGACTGGGACAGCGACATCGAGCAGATGCTCGAGCGGCACGCGGCCGACGAGATGCGCCATTTCGAATGGCTGTCGGGTCAAGTGGGCGAGTTCGAGGAAGAAGCGCCCGAGCAGCCAGCGGCTCCCGTCTGACGGTCGGGATACCCGGGCCCGTGGCGTGCTCCGCCATGGAAAGGTGGGCAGCTCCGCAGCGGAATCCTGCCGCGTGATTGGAGGCCGCCCACCTGCCTGGGGAGCGGGCTATCGTGTTGCATCGACAGCCCCACCTTCACATCAATTGTCCCATGCCCCACTTCACGTCCCACTTCATCGACTCAACTCCCGGTGATCCGCTCGCGGATACGCGGTCACGCCAGGTGCACGGGGCACTCTGGTCGAAGGTACAGCCCACGCCGGTATCCTCCCCGAGACTGGTCGCCCTCTCACCGGAGGTGGTGCGGCTGTTGGGTCTGGACGAGGCGACATTGCGGTCCGCCGAGTGGGTGCAGGTGCTCGGGGGAAACGCGCTGTGGCCGGGCATGGTGCCGTACGCGGCCAACTACGGCGGGCACCAGTTCGGTCAATGGGCGGGACAACTGGGGGATGGTCGCGCCATCGTATTGGGTGAGTTGCTGGCGCCCGACGGCAGGCGCTACGAGCTACAACTCAAGGGCGCGGGCCGGACGCCCTACTCGCGCCGCGCCGATGGGCGCGCCGTGCTTCGCTCGTCGATTCGAGAGTTCCTGTGCAGCGAGGCCATGCACCACCTGGGCGTGCCCACCACTCGCGCGCTGTCGCTCGTCGCCACCGGAGAGCAGGTCATCCGAGACATGTTCTACGACGGGAACCCTGAAGCCGAGCCCGGCGCCATCGTCTGCCGTGTCGCTCCGAGCTTCCTGCGCTTCGGCAACTTCGAGCTGTGCGCCAGCCGTGGTGACGTGGAGCTGCTCAAGAAGCTGGCGGACTACACGGTGACGCAGTTCTTCCAGGAGCTCGGCGAGCCGTCGAAGGACACCTATGCCGCCTTCTTCAACGAGGTGGCGCGGCGCACCGCGAGACTCGTCGCGCATTGGCAGGCGGTGGGCTTCGTGCATGGCGTGATGAACACCGACAACATGTCGATCCTCGGCCTCACGATCGACTACGGCCCCTACGGCTGGCTCGATGACTTCGATCCGGGATGGACGCCGAACACCACGGATGCGGACTTCCGCCGGTATCGGTATGGCAATCAGCCCGGCATCGGCCTGTGGAATGTCGAGCGGCTCGGGACAGCGCTGATGCCGCTCTTCGAAGGCGATGAGGCACTGCTCAAGGCGGGGCTGCTCGAGTACGAGCGCACGTTCGAGAAGGAGTTGGCGGCGCGGTTCGCGGCGAAGCTGGGGCTGTCCTCAATCGAGGATGAAGCCGACCTCGAGCTGGTGAACGGGTGCTTCGCGTGGCTCGTCGAGGAGGAGACGGACATGACCCTCTTCTTCCGCGGCCTGTCTCGAGTGGTGACCGCGCCGACGGCTCCAGGCGAGTTCCCGGCCGTGCTGCGCGAGGCCTTCTACGGGCAGGTGCCCGAGGCCCACCTGGCGAAGGGTCTCCAATGGCTGAACGCATGGTGGCGGCGTACGAGGCGTGAATCCGCTGCCCCCGCCGAGCTGGCGCGCCGGATGGACGCGGTGAATCCGAAGTACGTGCTGCGCAACTACCTCGCGCAGGAGGCGATCGAGGCCGCCTACGCGGGCGATGACTCCAAGGTGCACGTGCTGCTCGATGTGATGCGGCGGCCCTTCGATGAGCAACCGGGTCGCGAGGCGTACGCGGCCAGGCGACCCGATTGGGCGAGATCCAAGCCGGGATGCTCGGCGCTCTCGTGCAGCTCCTAGGGATGGGGGTCCTGTGCCTGGGGTTCTTCGGACTACCTCCTTCCTCGCTCCACGGCGGTGACGGTCTCGAGGAGCGCCTCCGCGCGCTCGTGAGGAAGCAGATGCCCCGCGCCCGCGATGCCGCGAAAGGTCGCCCCGGGTAGCCGCGCGGCGCCTCTCCGCAAGGCTTCCGGGGGCAGGAAGACGTCCGCCTCACCTGACACGATCGCCACCGGGACGCGCACCTCTCGCAGCGCGGCCTCCGACAGAGGCGGAGGCGCCAGCGACGTCCGCACATGCCGCCCCACCAGCGCCATCCAGGTGACGAGCGTGGCGGGAGGGTTGCCCCCGGGCGCGAGCATGCACCTGAGCAGACCTCGGGCGGAGTCCTCCCGAGGACGCACCAGCCACGGCAGCGTGCGTGCCAACACGCCGGGTGTCACTCGCAGCCGCACCAGCCCGGCGGGAGCCACCAACACCAGCGCCCCCACCCGTGCTCCCCGGCTCGCACCCGCCAGGGCAATCGCGCCCCCGAAGGAGTGGGCCAACACCGTGCCTCCCGTGGCTCCGAGCGCATCCACCACCTCGTGGAGCCAGTCGCCATAGGCAGGCTGTGAATGACCGGGCCGTCCGGCCGCGCTCAGCCCGGGCTGGCCTGGCAGGTCCACCGCGAGCACGGAGTGCGTCCTCGCCACCTGTCCGACGAGCTCCAACCAGGTCGCGGTCGCGAAGTTGGTCCCAGGCAGCAACACCACCGGCTCGCCCGAACCGGCGCGAACGACGTGGGTGGAGCCGAGACTCGTGTTGAGGACTTCGCGCTCGTGCGGGACGTCCCACGCGTCCAGCCGGCCGACGCACCACGCAGCGACTTCGCGCTGTCCTTCCGGGCTACGGTAGATGCTCACGAGTCAACCTCGAACCTGTGGCTGGCCGCGCTCAGCGCCGCGCGCGGTGGGCGGCCGAGAGCTTCTCGAGCAGCTCGTCCACCTGGGCCGCGGTGATGATGAGTGAGGGAGCGATGCGCAGCGTGTTGTTGCCCGCCACTCCGACGACGAGTCCCTCCGCGAGGGCGGCCTTCACCAGCTCGGAGGGCGCCCGTTGGAGCTGGACTCCCGCGAGGAGCCCCATGCCACGCACCTCATGGGTGGGGCCGAAGACGCGGCGCAGGCCCTCCAGGAGTTGATGGCTCCGCTCCACGACGTTGCCGAGGAATCCCGGCGACGTGACTTCCTTCATCACCGTCAGCCCGGCGGCACACGCGAAGGGATTGCCGCCGAACGTGGTGCCGTGCAGGCCGGGCTCGAGCAGCGCGGCCACCGGCTCGGTCGCGAGCACGGCGCCGATGGGGACGCCGCCGCCGAGTCCCTTGGCCAGGGTCATCACGTCGGGGGTGATGCCTTCATGCTGGTGACAGAACATCCGCCCGGTGCGGCCGATCCCCGTCTGGATTTCATCCACCACCAGGAGGGCCCGGTGCCGCGTGCACAGCTCCCGGACCCGCGTCAGGAACCCCGGAGGCGCCGCGCGCACGCCGCTCTCTCCCTGGATGGGCTCGATGAACACACCGGCCACGTCATCCCCCATGGCGGCGGCGAGCGCGTCCACGTCGCCGAAGGGAACGAAGTCCGTGGGAGGCAGGGGCTCGAAAGGCACGCGGTAGGCGGGCGTGTGCGTGATGCTGAGCGCTCCGAGCGTGCGGCCGTGGAAGCTGCCCTCGAAGGCGATGATGCGGCGCTTGCGGCCCTCATGGGCCACGTTGCCCCAGAGGCGCACGAGCTTGTAGGCCGCTTCGTTCGCCTCCGCCCCCGAGTTGCAGAACAGCATCCGTCCTGGAAAGGCCTCGGGGACGATGCGCGCCGCCAGTTCCTCCTGCCCGCGCTGCTCGAAGTGGTTCGAGGTGTGGAGGAGCGTCGCGGCCTGTCGCGACAGGGTCTCCACGAGCTTCGGGTGCGCATGGCCCAGGGTGCACACCGCCACTCCGGCGAAGGCATCGAGGTACTTACGGCCCGCGCCGTCGTACAGGTAGCAACCCTCGCCGCGGACGAAGCTCACGTCCTGGCGGCGGTAGTTCTGGATGAGGAAGGACTGGGGAGAAGGGGGCGTGGTGGGGCTGTTCAATTCGGTGTTTCCCTCGCATCAGGCCGGTGGGAAGAAAGGTCGGCCCGTTGCTCGCGCCCCTACCACGGAAGCTCGCGCGCTCGCTACTGCGCGTCCATCATCATGAAGCGCTCGACGTGGACGAGCTTGTCCCCGTGCTTCACCTCGAGGCGGTACTGGCCCACTGGCCAGCCCTTGGCGGGCCGGGCCAGCGTGAAGGTCGCCGCCATCTTGTCCACGGCCGTGACGGTGGCGGAGTCGATGACGAAGTTCTTCGGTGCGGCCTTGCCCACGTCCTCGGCGATGAAGGCCCCCGTGAGCTTCGTGCCCCCTGGTGCGCGGAAGTAGAAGGTCACCTTGGGCAGGCTGGTCGGCAGGACCATGCCCATGGGCTGGATGACCGCGGGCGGCTCCGCGCGGGACGGTGCCGAGCCCAGGACGGTGCCCGCGACGGCGGCACCGAGGGCGACGAGGGCGAACACGGACAGCTTCTGCGTCTTCATGGGGGGCTCGCTTTCGGGTGGGCGGGGGCCTGGGTTCTCAGCTCAGCCGCCCTTGGGGAAGTTGCGGCAGGCCTCATCGTAGTCCCTCCACCAGCTCTCCAGGGCCTTCATGTCGGTGGCCCGGGGCTCGTCTCCCGCGCCCGCCATGTTCAGGTAGGCGTGCAGCAGCGGGCGGAAGTGCGGGTGCGCGCACTTCTCGATGATGTCCACGGCGCGCCGCTTGGGCGAGCGGATGTCCATGTTGAGCGCGTAGCCGTGCTCGGTGACGACGCACTTGATGTCGTGCTCGGTGTGGTCGATGTGCCGCACGTACGGCATCACGCAGCTCACGACGCGCCCGTCCTTCAGCGGCCGGGTGGACGGCGTGTGCACGATGCTCAGGTAGGCGTTGCGGAAGAAGTCTCCCGAGCCGCCCAGCCCGTTGACGATGCGCGAGCCGTCGATGTGGGTGGAGTTGACGTGGCCGTAGATGTCCACCTCGATGGGCGTGTTCATCGCGATGACGAACAGCCGCGAGATGATCTCCGGGCTGTTGGACAGCCACATGGGCCGCAGCACCAGCTTGTCCCGGCAGCGGTCGAACAGCTCCATGAAGCGCCGGCGCCCCTCGGCCGAGAAGGAGACCGCGGTGGCCGAGGCGTTCTCGAACTTCGCGTCGTCCTCCACGTAGCGCAGCATTCCGTCCTGGAAGACCTCGGTCCAGAAGCGGATCTTCTGGAAGGGGGACGCGTAGAGCTCGCCGATGATGGCGTTGGCCACGTTGCCCACGCCGGACTGGATGGGGGGCAGGCGCTTGCCCCAGCCGAACTGCGCGCGGCACTGCATGAGGAAGTCGATGACGTTCTGCGCGATGCGGCGGTCCGTCTCGCTGGCGGCCTTGAAGGGCACCGGGTGGTCGGGCGTGCGGGACTCGACGACGGCCACCACCTTGCTGCGGTCGAACTCGACGTAGGGCGTGCCGATGCGGTCGCGCACGTTCACCAGCGGCAGCGGCCAGCCCACCTTGGGGTGCACGGCGGGCACGACGATGTCGTGGAAGCCGGTGTAGTCCGGCGACGCGGTGTTCACCTCGAGGATGACCTTGCGCGCCCGGGAGAGCGCCTCGGCGGAGACGCCCACCGAGGAGGTGAGGACGACACTGCCGTCCTCGCGGATGCGCGACACCTCGACGACGGCGACGTCGATGTCCCCGTAGAAGCCGTACATCAGGTTGCGCGCGAAGGCGGAGAGGTGGACGTCGGTGAAGTCCATCTCCCCCGAGTGGATGAGCTTGCGCGAGATGGGCGAGGACATGTAGGGCCCGCGCTTGCGGATGAAGGGGGCCATGGGGCCCTCCACGTCATCGGAGAGCGAGGCGCCGCTCAGCAGGGTGATGCGGGAGTGGGGCGCCGTCTCGGCCAGGTGCCGGGCGAGTGCCGGGAAGAAGGTCTTGGGCTCACCCGACTTGGTGAAACCGCTGATGGCCACGGTGTTGCCGTCGGTGACGTGCTTCACCGCCTCTTCCACCGGGACGACCTTGGCCAACAGCTCCGCGTTCTCGATTCGCTCCTGCAGTGTGCTCATTGGGCGCTGCTCTAATACCGCGTCCCCCGGCTGTCCATGAGCGGCTTGGGGCCGGGCGCGCTCCTGCGGAGGACTCCACACTCGCGTCAGGGCGAGGTTCTTCCCTCTCCGAGGAAGCGGGCCCTCAAGGTGCGGACCACCTCGGCGTCCCAGCGCGGGGAGAGCAGCTCCACGGCGGTGCGGCGGTAGCGCAGCGCGCACGCGAGGCACAGCAGCGTGACCCCCAGCCCGATGACGCTGTTCTGCCAGGAGGCCAGGTCCCACTGGCCGTCCCAGTACCACTCGCGCTGGCTGGTGGGCCAGAAGTACCAGATGGGCCAGCCCGGCCCGCTGCCGGCCAGGTCACACACCAGGTGAAGGTGGAAGGCCAGCAGTGCCAGCACGGCCACCCGGAGCCGGCTCCGGGCCAGCGCCGCGCACACCCCCGCGGTCACCAGCGCGCCCACGTACCCGTGGAAGAGGAGGTGGTGGTAGCGCGCGTATAGCTCCCCACCGCCCAGGATGCTCAGCCCATCGAGGTCCGGGGCCAGCCCCGCGCAGGCGACGAGCACCCGGTCCCGCCGGGTCTCCAGGTGCTGCGCCATCAACCAGGACAGCTCGGCGTGGACGATGGGATTCATGCGGTGGGCTCGGGGCTCAGGCGTCGGCCGGCGCGTCGTAGTGGGGCGTCAGGTCGATGATGTACGCGGTGAGCAGGTGGTAGATGATGACGTTGCTCACCCAGAAGAAGATGGCGGGGAAGCTCACGTAGACGAGCATCGTGCCCGGCCAGACCTGGAGGTGCTTGCCGGTGAGCTCCACCGCGAGGAAGCCGCCCACCCACTCGCCCACCCAGCACACCGCCGCGGTGATGGCGACGCGCGTCCAGAGCTTCATGCCCTTGGGGTGGAACCAGTAGTAGTGCAGCGTCCACATCAGGAAGACGGAGCCCGCCCAGAGAATCATGCTCCCGAACGAGAACCACCCGTAGGGCGAGTCCGGGTACACCCAGCCGTACGTCCCGTTCACCGCCTTCCAGGCCAGGTTCTGACTCAGCTCCAGGAGCCAGAGCAGCGGAGCGATGTAGAGAATCTGCGTCGCGAGCACTCGCGCGTAGACGTTGAAGGACCGGCGTTGGGCGGCGGCTGTCAGGGCCATCGCGTTCATATGGCTTCCCCCCGGGAGCGTGAATGGAGTGACGTGACGGCCGCCCATCTCACCTACCGAGGCGACCCCTCCGCTTCCCCCGGGCCGTCAACCGCTTCCATTCTGACGCCAAACCCGTGTGATTTTCCACTCCAGGGCGATTTTTCCGGGATCGCGGGAGAGAGAACGGGTGAGAGGGCGGTGCATCCGTGACAAGCTCGTGCCGCCCTTCGACAGGAGCGAGTCTTGTCCTCGACCACACCGCGCAACATGACCGACTACGAGGCCACCTACCGCGGATTCCGGTGGGAGCGCCCCGAGTACTTCAACTTCGCCACGGACTTCGTCGACCGCTGGGCCACCGAGCGCCCCGATGCGCCCGCGCTGCAGTGGAGTGACGAGGCCGGGCACGCGCAGCTCTTCACCTGGAAGGAGGTGAAGCAGCGCTCGCTGCACGCGGCGCAGTTCCTCACGAGCCTGGGCCTGCACAAGGGCGACCGCGTCTTCGTGATGATGCCGCGGATTCCGGAGTGGTGGTTCCTCACGCTGGGCTGCATCCGCGCGGGCATCGTCTTCATGCCGGGCACGCCGATGCTCACCGCCAAGGACATCCGCTACCGGTTGCTGGCGGCGGACGCCAACGGGGTCATCGCGGACGCGAGCTGTCTGGACAGGTTCGAGGGCCTGGTGGGCACGGGCCGGGTGGAGACCTGGGTGGCGGTGGGCTCCGCGCCTTCGCCCTGGGTGGTCTTCCCGCCGGGAGGGGCGGGCACGGGCCAGCACGGCGCGCAGTTCGAGCGCACGCGCGCGGATGATCCGATGCTCATCTACTTCACGTCGGGCACCACGGGCATGCCGAAGATGGTGCAGCACACGCAGGCCAGCTACGGGCTGGGGCACCAGATTACCGGCCGCTACTGGTTGGACCTGACGCCGGAGGACCGGCATCTGACGCTGTCGGACACGGGCTGGGCCAAGTGCGCGTGGGGCAAGCTGTTCGGCCCGTGGAGCCAGGGCGCGTGCAACGTGGTGTACGACTTCCGGGGCCGGTTCGACGCGGCGCGGATTCTGCGGGTGCTCGAGCGCCAGAAGGTGACGACGTTCTGTGCGCCCCCCACGGCCTGGCGCGCCCTCGTGCTGCAGGACCTGTCCCAGTACGACCTGTCGTCGCTGCGGCACGCGTTGAGCGCGGGCGAGCCGCTCAACCCCGAGGTCATCGACACGTGGAAGCAGGCCACCGGGCTGCACATCCGCGAGGGCTATGGGCAGACGGAGTCGGTGGTTCTGGTGGGGATGTTCCCCTCGCTGGAGCCGAAGGCGGGCTCCATGGGCAAGCCGTCTCCGGGCTTCGACGTGTCCGTCATCGACCACGAGGGGAAGGAGCTACCGGCGGGCCAGGAGGGCGACATCGCGGTGCGGGTGAAGCCGGAGAAGCCGGTGGGCCTCTTCGATGGTTACCTCAACGACGAGTCGTCCAATCTGGTGTCGTTCCGGGGCGACTGGTACGTGACGGGCGACCGGGCGGTGAAGGACGCGGACGGCTACTTCTGGTTCGTGGGACGGCGTGACGACGTCATCAAGACGTCGGGCTACCGGGTGGGGCCGTTCGAGGTGGAGTCGGCCCTGCTGGAGCACGCCGCGGTGGCGGAGTCCGCGGTGGTGGGCGTGCCGGATGAGCGGATCGGCCAACGCATCAAGGCGTACGTGGTGCTGGCGCCGGGCTTCAAGGGCTCGGAGGCGCTCGCCGAGGAGCTGCGCGAGTACGTGAAGAAGACGACGGCGCCCTACAAGTATCCTCGGGAGATCGAGTTCGTGATCGAGCTCCCGAAGACGGTGAGCGGGAAGATCCGCCGCACGGAGCTCCGTGCGATGTCTCAGCAGCCTCCGAAGAAGGACTGATCCTTCATCAGATGTGCTGCTGAATCGCGCCTTCCAGCCTGGCTCGAGGTGGGGCTCCCACGATCTGCCCCACCACCTTGCCCTGCTTGAAGAAGAGCAGGGTGGGGACGGAGCGGATTCCGTACTGCTGGGCCGTCCCCTGGTTGTCATCGACGTCGAGCTTGGCCACCTTCAAGTGGCCCTTGTGCTGGGTGGCGAGCGCCTCCATCGTGGGCGAGAGGGCGCGGCACGGCCCGCACCAGGTCGCCGTGAAGTCCACCAGCACGGGCCCCTCCGCCTCCAGCACCTCGCGTTGGAAGTCCGCGTCTCCCAGATGAATGATGTCTCCAGCCATGGTGTGTGTCCTCGTTTCAGGGAAGGGCGTGTCGTCGCCCGATTTCCCATGGCAAGGGTTTAAGGGCCCCGACGAGGACGCGCGAGAGCCCGTGGCGCAATGGATTGTTCCGCGAAGAGCCCCGGTCAGTCAGCGAGACCGGCCTGGTTCTTCCCACGGCAACGCGGCGCTGCGCTGGGCGAGCGTGTCGAGGAAGGCGCGCACCTTGAGGGGAAGCTGCCGGCTGCTGGGGTAGACGGCGTAGATGGGGAGGCCCGGCGGTGACACCGCCTCCAGCACGGGGACGAGCACGCCCGCGCGTACGTCATCCACCGCGAGGACGGTGGGCAGCCTCACCAGCCCGAGACCCGCGCGCGCCGCCGCGTGACCGGCGCGAACGCTGGGGACCTGCAACCGGCCGCTCACCGGCACCGTGCGAGCGCCACGGGGACCCGCGAAGAACCACACTTCACTCGTGCCCGGTTCGGCGACCAGGACGCACTCGTGGCCCTCGAGCTCATCCGGTGAGCGGGGCGTGCCGCGCCGGCTGAGATAGGCGGGGCTCGCGTAGTAGCCGGTGCGAACGTCTCCGAGCCGCCGCGCCACCTGCGACGAGTCCGGGAGCGGCCCGGTTCGCAGGGCGATGTCGTAGGAATCCGCGACCAGGTCCACGTACGCCTCGGCGAGCGACACCTCCACGCGCACCTGAGGGTGGCGCAGGAGGAACTCGGTGATGACGGGGGTGAGCAGCTCGCCCAGGAGCGAGAACGTGGCCACGCGCAACGTGCCTCGGGGCGTGCCTCGCGACTCGCTCAGGGCCCGGTTCACCTCGCGGGCCTCGGCGACGAGCCTCGCGCAGTGGGCGTGGTACTCGCGCCCCGTCTCCGTGAGCCGCAGCCGCCGCGTGTTGCGCTCGAGCAGGCGCGTGCCCAGCCGCTCCTCCAGTGCCGCCAGTCGGCGGCTCACCGTGGACTTGCGCAACCCGAGTCTCGCCGCCGCCGCGGTGATGCCGCCAGCGCTCACCACCTCGGCGAAGACGAGCATGTCATCGAGCAGCGGCGGAGTCGGGGACATGGGCGGAGGTCTCGGGTTGCTCGCGATCTATCTTCCGCCCGCGGGATCGTCCGAGGCGGGGTGCGCATCCAGCTCCTCGCGGTCGAGCGAGGCGGGCAGGAGCGCGTTGGCGAGGATGCCCACGAGCGCGGCCAGGGCCATGCCGTGCAGCTCCACGTGGACCTCGCCGAGTGTCACCGGCACCTTCGCACCGCCCAGGCCGAGCACGAGGATGAGGCTCACCACGATGAGGTTGCGGCTGTGGGCGAAGTCGATCCGCGCCTCGGAGAGGGTGCGGATGCCCACGGAGGCGATCATCCCGAAGAGCAGGATGCTGACCCCGCCGAGCACGCCGGCCGGGAGGCTCTGGAACACGGAGGCCAGCTTGGGCGAGAGGCCGAAGAGCATGGCGAAGCCGGCGGCGATGCGCAGCACCGCGGGGTCATACACGCGGGTGACGGCGAGGACGCCGGTGTTCTCCGCGTAGGTGGTGGCGGCCGGCCCCCCGATCGCCGCGGAGAGCATGTTGGCGATGCCGTCGGCGAAGAGGGTGCGCGGCAGGCCGGGCCGCTCGAGGAAGTTCTTCCCCACCACGCGCCCGTTCACGATGACGTCGCCGATGTGCTCGATGAAGGTGACCACGGCCACGGGGGCGAGCACGAAGATGGCGCTCCACGAGAACGCCGGGGCGTGGAACGGAGGCAGGCCCACCCAGGCCGCGTCGCGGATGGCAGCGAGCTTCGCGGGCTCCACCAGTCCGAGCACCAGCGCGGCCACGTAGCCGGTGATGACGGCGATGAGGATGGGAATCATCTTGAAGAGGCCGCGGGCGAAGACGCTGGTGAGGATGGCGGCGAGCAGCGTGATGAGCGCGAGCCCCCAATGGCTCTGGGCCTGGTTGACGGCGACCCCGGCGAGGCTGAGCCCGATGACGATGATGACGGGGCCGGTGACGATGGGGGGGAAGATCTGCTGGATGCGCCGCACGCCCACGGCCTTCACCAGGGCGGAGAAGACGACGTACATGGCACCCGCGGCGACGAGCCCTCCTCCCGCGGCGGCGGGGCCCTCCGCCTCGAGCACGGCGATGATGGGGGCGATGAAGGCGAAGCTGCTGCCCAGGAAGATGGGCACGCCGAACCCGGTGAGCGCATGGAAGAGCAGGGTGGCCAGCCCCGCTCCGAAGAGGGCGACACTCGGATTGAGGCCGGTGAGGAGCGGCACCAGCACGGTGGCGCCGAACATGGCGATGGTGTGCTGGAGGCCCAGCACGACCTTCTTCTGGAGCGGGAGGGGCTGCATGAGGCGCGCCTTAGCGCACCGGTGCCCCTCCCGGGTACTGCCTTCTTGTTCGGGTGGGCGCGTCAGCTCCAGTCGGAGTGGATGAAGCCAGCCTCGGGCTTGTCGCGACGCTGGTAGGTGTGGGCGCCGAAGGCATCGCGCTGGGCCTGGGTGAGGTTCTGCGGCAGCTCGGGGCTGCGGTAGCTGTCGAAGTAGGCCAGGCTCGCGCTGAACACCGGCACCGGAATCCCCAGCCGCGTGGCCACCGCCATGGTGCGCCTCCAGGACGGCGCCATCTTCTCCAGCACCGGCGCCAGGCTGTCGGCCAGCATCAGGTTGGGCAGGTCCGGCTTCTTCTCGAAGGCCTCGCGCAGCGGGGTGAGCAACTTCGCGCGGATGATGCAGCCGGCCCGCCAGATGCGCGCCATCTCCGCCAGCGACACGTTCCACTTGTACTCGTTGGACGCCGCCTGGATGAGCCGCATCCCCTGCGCGTACGTCACCACCCGCGCCGCGTACAGCGCGTCATGCACCCACGCCGCCAGGTTCGCCTTCTCGTCCGCTGACAGCGACTCGCCCTTCGGGCCGTGGAGCACCCGGCTCGCCGCCACGCGCTCGTCCTTCATCGACGACAGGTTGCGCGCGTCCAGCGCCCCGGCGATGGAGGGCACCGGCACGCCCAGGTCCAGCGATACCTGCACCGTCCACTTGCCCGTGCCCTTCTGGCCCGCCTTGTCCAGCACCAGATCCACCAGCGGCTTGCCCGTCTCCGCGTCCTTCTTGCGCAGGACCTTGATCGTCGTCTCCAGCAGGAAGGACTCGGCGATGCCCTGGTTCCACTGCGAGAAGAGGTCCGCCAGTTGGTCCGCCGACAGCCCGAGCCCGTGGCGCAACAGGTCGTACGTCTCCGCCAGGAGCTGCATGTCCGCGTACTCGATGCCGTTGTGCACCATCTTCACGAAGTGGCCCGCACCGTCCGGACCCACGTGGGTGACGCACACGCCCGCCTCGCTCTTCGCGGCGATGGCCTCCAGCACCGGGCGCACCTGCGCGTACGCCTCGGCCGGGCCTCCCGGCATGATGGACGGGCCGTACCTCGCTCCCTCTTCACCCCCCGACACGCCCACGCCCAGGAAGAGCAGCCCCTTCTGCTTCCACTCCGCCTCGCGCTTGCGCGTGTCCTGGAACCAGGAGTTGCCACAGTCCAGCACGATGTCCCCTGGCTGCAGTAGCGGCTCCAGCCGCTCCATCATCGAGTCCACCGCCGCTCCCGCCGTC
Organism: Archangium violaceum; assembly: GCF_016859125.1. Classification (NCBI taxonomy): domain Bacteria; kingdom Pseudomonadati; phylum Myxococcota; class Myxococcia; order Myxococcales; family Archangiaceae; genus Archangium; species Archangium violaceum. The sequence continues at coordinate 5,258,066 of NZ_CP069338.1, forward strand.
ACCATCAGCATGATGCGCCGCGGGCGCTCCAGCGCGGCCACGAAGTCCTCCAACGCCGCGTAGCCCTTCAGGCTGTCGGGCGCGCCCTTCTGGCGCAGGTCATCGAAGCGCTCGGGATGGCGATCCCACACGGCCACCCGGAAGCCGTGGTCCGCCACGTTGAGCGCGAGGCTCTGCCCCATCACCCCCATACCCGCCACGCCGAACTGCGCACGCCCCTGCTGTGCGCCCTGTGCTGTCGTCATTGCGTTGACTCCTGTGTCTTGGTTCCGGGGGAAGACCCTCACCCCAGCCCTCTCCCAGAGGGAGAGGGTGCATTCACGGTGTCACTGCTGGCCAGCCGCGGCCCGGTCCATCATCCACTGCGCCTGCTCCACCTGGGCCGCGGGCAGGTCCTCCCCCGCGAGCACCCGGCGCACCATGTCCCGCTTACCCGCTCCGCTCACCAGCCCCAGCACCTTCCGGGCCGACTGGAGCACGGGCAGCGTCAGCGTCATCCTCCACGGCGGAGGCTTGGGTCCCACCACCGCCAGCACCCGCCGCTCCTTCTCCTGGAGCGCGGAGTGGCCAGGGAAGAGAGAGGCCGTGTGTCCGTCCTCGCCCATGCCCAGCACCACCACGTCCAGCACCGGAGGCAGCAGCTTCTCGTAGTCGCTCGCGGCCTGCTCCCGGTCCGTCCGCTCGCCCTGCATCCGGAAGATGTGAGGGGGCGGCACGCCCAGCGGCTTGAAGAGCGCCTCCTCCGCCAGCAGGTAGTTGCTCTCCGGGTGGTCCGGCGGCACGAAGCGCTCGTCCACGAAGTAGAAGTCCACCCGCTCCCACGGCACGTCCCGCGTCGCCAGCTCCCGGTACACCGGCCCCGGGGTGCTCCCGCCCGACAGCGCCAGGCTGGCCCTCCCGCCCCCGGCCAGGGCCGCGCGCAGCTCTCGCGCCACCCAGTCCGCTCCCTCGGGCCCCATCGCTTCCTTCTCCACCACGAGTGGGGCCGGCCTCATCCCTTCAGCTCCGTCCAACGCCGGCCATCCCGCGCCAGCAGGGCCGCCGCCGCGTCCGGCCCCGTGCTCCCGGGCTCGTAGGTCTGCATCGGCCCACCCTTGCCCGCGTCCAGCGCCTCGATGATGGGCGTCACCCACGCCCACGCCTGCTCCACGCTGTCCTGCCGCGCGAAGAGCGTGGTGTTGCCCCGCATGCAGTCCAGCATCAACCGCTCGTACGCCTCCGGCACCGGCTTGTGGAAGCTCTCCGAGTAGTCGAAGTCCATGGTGACGCCCGCGATGTTGATGTCCTCGCCGGGGACCTTCGACTCGAAGCTCAGCGCGATGCCCTCGCGCGGCTGGATGCGCAGCGTGAGCACGTTGGGCTGCAGCCGCTGGCAGGTGTCGCCGGTGTTGAAGAGGCAGTGCGGCACCGGCTTGAAGTGGATGGACACCTCCGTCACGCGCTTGCTCAGGCTCTTGCCCGCGCGCACGTAGAAGGGCACGCCCTGCCAACGCCACGTGTCGATGTATGTCTTCAGGGCCACGTAGGTGGGCGTCTTCGAGTCCTTCGCCACCCCGTGCTCCTCGCGGTAGCCCTTGTACTGCCCCTGCACCACGTACCTGGCCACCTCGCCGCCCACCATGGGGCGCAGCGCGCGGAACACCTTGTTCTTCTCGTCCCGGATGTCCTCCGAGCCGAACGAGACGGGGGGCTCCATGGCGCACAGGGCCAGCACCTGCAACAGGTGGTTCTGCACCATGTCCCGGATGACGCCCGTCTCGTCGTAGAAGCGCCCGCGCCCCTCCACGCCAATCTTCTCCGCCGCGGTGATCTCCACCCGGTCGATGTGCTGCCGGTTCCACAGCGGCTCGAAGATGGCGTTGGCGAAGCGGAAGACGAGGATGTTCTGCACCGTCTCCTTGCCCAGGTAGTGGTCGATGCGGAAGATCTGCTTCTCGTCCAGCACCGCGGCCAGGGCCTGGTTGAGCTCCTTCGCGGTGGCCAGGTCGCGGCCGAAGGGCTTCTCGATGACGAGCCGCCGCCAGGGCCGCTTCACGGCGGGGTCCTCGCGGTACAGCAGCCCGGAGCCGGCCAGACCGTTGAGCAGCGAGGGGAAGGTGGAGGCCGGGGTGGCCAGGTAGTAGAGCTGGTTGCCCTGGGTGCCGAAGCGCTCGGCGATGCGCTCCAGGTGCTCGCGCAGACGGGTGTAGGACTCCGGGTCGTCGTAGCCGCCCGTCATCATCTCCAGCTTGGAGGAGAGCCGCTCCCACGTGGCCTCGTCCAACGGCTGGGTGCGGGCGAACTTCTGCAGCCCCTCCTTCACCTGGGCGCGGAACTGCTCCAGGTTGTGCTCCGAGCGGCTGAAGGCCACCACGGCGAAGTTGTTGGGCAGCAGCCCCTGGCGCGCCAGCTCGAAGAGGGCCGGGAAGAGCTTGCGCTGCGCCAGGTCTCCCGTGGCGCCGAAGAGGACCATGATGCATGGGTCGGGTCTTCCTGCCCGTACCAGCGGGTCTCCTTCTCGGGGATGGGTTTCGATGTGCAGGCCCTGCTCTTCCATGTCGCCCTCCGGAACCTCGAATGCGGGGGGAACATATGCGTTCGTGCCCGCGCTGGTGCATCAATCATTCGTGGGATGCCCCCGTCCTGGGGACGGGGCTCTCGTCCGGTGTTGGATGTGGGAAGCGCAACCGTTCGCCGGAGGACGTGCCGGGCCGCTCCCGCTCGCGGGTGCTCGGGACGGGTGCATAGGCTGGCGCGGCGCATGTCCCCCCACATCCCCGTCCTACAGGAATCCATGCTGGCCCGGCAGGTGCTGGAAACGGTCCTCCAGCGGGCCGTCATCCACGGCGCCGCGCGCATCCGCGTGGTGCGCGGGTGGGTGGCGGAGACGGAGTCCCTGTCCCCCGAGGGCCTGTCCTCCCAGTTCGCCGCCCACGCCCGGGGCACGCGAGCGGAGGGGGCCCGGTTGTTGCTGAACCTCATCCACGTGGAGGCGCGCTGCCGGACGTGTGGCCGCACCTACGCCCCCGAGCACCACCTGCTGCGCTGCCCGGTGTGCGGCAGCGCCGATGGGGAGCAGCTCGGGCAGACGGGACTGGCCGTCACCGCCATCGAGGTGGACTGACGGCCCATCGCCGACGTCGGGTGGAAACCTCCCTACCCCTGGCATCCGGGGCGGCTCCTCATCGGTCAGGTAGCCTCCCTCCACGAGGGAGGTTGGATGCACGACGACATGGACGGGGCCTGGGAGCGGCCCTGGGTGGAGCTCTCGCCCGGCGAGCGCGTGGCGGGCTTCATCATCGAGGGGAAGCTCGCCTCCGGCAGCTTCGGCACCGTCTTCAAGGCCTTCCGGGACGGGCGCCGCTTCGCCGTGAAGCTGGTGCCCATGGACAAGCGGGGCAACCGCGAGGTGGATGCGCTGCGCCGCGCGCAGTTCCCCAACGTCGTCAGCTTCCACGGGTACAGCGTCTGGCCGGACGAGGAGCCCCGGTTCCTCGTCCTGGCCCTCGAGTTGATAGAGGGCCGCTCGCTGGACGTGTGGGTCCGGGAGGAGAACCCGTCCGCGCTCGAGCTGGTGCGCCAGGTGCTGGTGCCCCTGGCGAGCACCCTGGCGGACGTGCATGCCGCGGGGGTGGTGCACCGGGACGTGAAGGAGACCAACGTCATCATCCGCGAGGCGGATGGGCAGCCGGTGTTGGTGGACTTCGGCGCGGCCGCATACGAGGGCGCCCCGCGTCTGACGATGCGGCTGCCGCCGGGCACCCCGGAATACCGCAGCCCCGAGGCGCTGCGCTTCGCCCGGGCCTGGGAGGGAGAGCCCTATCCCGCCGGCCCGGGAGACGATCTGTGGGCGCTGGGCGTCGCGATGTATGGACTGCTCACGCGCGAGCTGCCCTTCGGAGACCGGCACGACCTGGGCATGGTGCGCGCCATCCTGGAGGGGCTCCCCCCCGCTCCGCAGGTGCTCAACCCGCGCGTGCCCCCGGCGCTGGGCGCGCTGTGTCTGCGCATGTTGGAGAAGGCTCCCGAGGCGCGTTTCGCGGACGCCAAGGCGCTCGAGGCGGCGCTGGAGGACGCGGCGACCCTGGCGGATGACGCCTGGCACGCGCCGCTGTTCCCCGGAGGAAGACGGCCAACCCAGACGCTCGCTCCAGCACCGACTCCCGTTCCTGGCCCGATGGTTCGGGCCCGCCCGGCGGGACGGTGGCGGCCCTGGGCGGCCGGGCTCGTCCTTGGCTCGGCCGTGGGGATGGGACTCATGGCGGCGACCCAACGTACCACGTCGCCCATCCCACCCCCGCCGCAGCAGGCTGTCCCTCGCCAGGAAATAGCGCCCGTTCACCTGACGGAAGAAGTTGGTCCGGGCGCGACACCCCAGACGTCACCCACTCCCGCGCCTGTCGCCCGTGCGACCCGAGCCGAGGACCCCGTGATGACAAAACCCCAGAAGATCCGTTCCCTTGCCGCCGCCGCCTGCCTTGTTGGCTCCGCCTGCGCGAGCGGCCCTCAGCAACGTCCGCCTCCCAAGCCGGCGGAGTGCCCGCCCGGAGCCGCCGCGGCCCGCAAGCAATTCCGAATCTACGAAGGAACGACGCATCCCACGTATTTTCCAGCCTTCTCGGAGACCCGAATCGCCATTGTCCGGGAGGGCCCCATCACGGTCGAGTCAGCGGGCGATTGGGGGAGATTTCCGCATTCCACCCGCTTCACGGGTCAGGTCTTTTTCGGAACGGAACGTGTCTATGGCCGGTTCACCCAGGCCATCCTCCCAAGCGGGGAGGCCGTACCGGTCTGCCTGGAGTGGCTGACGTCTCCCGACGTGCTCGGAATCGAGATGGAGCCCGGGAGCACGGCGAAGGAGGCTCGCATCATCTACGACCCCCGTGTCATCGCGGTGTCTCGCTTCCACTAGGTCCGATGTTGGAGGCTGCTTCACGTGCTTTCATTCACCCCCCTCGCCATCCTGGCCCTCATGGTTCCTCGTGGTGTCCCCGTTGGGGCGCCACCTGCGGTCGCCGCTTGTGAGGCCGTGCAGCGCATCGAGCTGGCAGTGGCGCCCGTCACCGCGGCCCGGGAACTCTGCGTCAGTCCGGGGCTCGTGACGAGCCTGCGCTTCGACGCCCCCACCGTCGTGGAATTGCAAGATGAAGTGCGGTTCGAGGAGGTGGTCCGTGTTCGCAGACTCCTGACGTTGATGCCGCCGCCAGACATGGTTCCTGGGGAACGGCTACGGCTCACGGTGCGCTTCGAGGGTGATACGTCCTCGAGCGGTAGCTCCTTCGTGCTGGTGGCCCACCCGGGACGGGCGACGCATCAGGTGGAGGTATACCGGGACAAGCGCACTCGGGAGTCCTTCCTGCGGGAGGTGGTTCAGGAGCGTGCGAGGAATGCGCAACTCCGCGAGGAGCTCGCGCGGACACAGGCCCTGCTCGGTCAATCAGGGGGGCTCAGAAGTCTCATTGCCAGTAAGACGATTGGCTACAGCGGGGTTCGGGCTCAAGTGCTCAAATCGAAGGTGCGCGAACCGTCGGATGGAGGTCTCTCCGTGGTGACGGGTGCCAGCTACCGCGCGGAGCAGAGCATGGCCGTGGACGTGTTGTTGAAGAACTCCGGGTCGGAGCCCTGGATGGCGGCCGGGGCCTCCCTGGTGGACGCCCGTGGCGAGGAGATGAAGGGGGTGAAGTTCCACCAGGAGGACGTCATTGCGCCCAACGAGGTGAGGTCAGTGATTGTGGAGGTCGCTACAGCCGAAGCGCAGGCTCAAGGCGAATTGACGCTGAGGCTGTGGGATGCAGGAGGGCGAGCCATCACCATTCCCGAGGTGCCGTTCCCGTAGAGGAGGTGCTCCATTTCCTCCTTCCGCTGGTTCTGACGCTCGTCAGTCCGAGCCTCGCGGCACCCAGCGCCGGGCCTTGCCGCGCAACTGCTCCAACTGCCGCCAGTGCCGCTCCACCGCTTCGCGTCCGGCCTCCGTGACGGCGATGCGGGTGAGGGGCGTCTTGCCCTTGAACTGCTTCTCCACCGTGACCAGCCCCGCCTCCTCCAGCTTGGACAGGTGGCTGGACAGGTTTCCCTTGGACAGGCCGGTGAGCCGCTGCAGGTAGAGGAAGTCCGCGCTCTCGCACGCCGCGAGGGCGGTGAGCAGGGCCAGCCGCGCGGGCTCGTGGACGAGCCGATCCAACGCCGCCAGCTCCTCGAAGGGGGCCTTCATTCCGGCACCTCCCCGAACTCGGGCTCCGGCGCGTGGCCCAGCGTGCGCACGAGCAGCCAGTGGTCCATCATGCCCATCACGACGATGGCTACCCCCCACGCGCCGGCCAGGGTCACCGCCCCGCCACGCAGATCGGAGGTGAGGGGCAGCGTCGGCAACAGCGCATACACCGGGTTGGCCTCCAAGGCGTGGAGCACCGCCAGGAGCGCGAAGCCCGCGGCCACGCCGAGGTAGTGGCGTGCGACGCGGCCACTCCAGTTCCAGTACCACGCCACGGCCAGCGCCGAGGCGAAGAGGATCTCGGAGAGTGGAAACCCGGTGAGCGGCGTGGATTTGTGGATCACCGCGGTGAGCAGCCCCGCGATGAGCCCGAAGACCGCCGACGCCCCGATGGCCTGCTTCATGCGCTGGTGCGTGGAGGCGCTCCTGCGTACCTCTCCGAACCTCCGGCGGTAGTACGCTCCCGCCAGCGCGTAGAGCCCCGCGGCCACCAGCATTCCCACCAGCATGGCGAGCAGCGCCACCCCGAGGCGGCCCTTCGCATCCACCCCTTCCGGCTCCGGCAGGGCCAGCCACGCCGCGAAGCCGAGCTGCACCAGCCCGAAGGGCACGAAGCGCAGGCCCTGGAGCCATTCGTAATATGTCGTCACGAACTGAATGCGTTGGAGTCGTTGCTCGGACATGGTGGCCTCCCCGTGGTCGGGCAGACAGGTTTGCGTTACAAACCCAGAAGTAGCCCGCCCGGCTGCTCGGTGTCAACAACCGGTTTGCGGTGCAGACCGCTTTCGCTTCACCACGTGCCCACGCCGAGGTGCAGCCCTCCGCGCGCCTCTATCTCCTCCAGGAGCGCGGAGCCGCCGAGCGCGAGGCCGTAGGCGGGCATGGACTCGGTGACGAGCCGGCCGTCCTCTCGGGCGAGGTACGTCACCGGCACGGAGAGGCGGGAGAAGCCGGTGGTGCGCAGCAGCTTCTCCGCGGCGCGGGTGAGGAGGAAGGCGAGGGCGAGCTCCACTCCGTGCTCGGCCAGCAGCGCCAGCACCCGGTGGGTGAGGCGGGTCCCGAGTCCCTGGCGTTGGTGCTCGGGTGCCACCGCGATGCCCAGGCCCGCCACCTTCACCATGCGGCCTCCCAGCATCACCTCGCGGAAGGTGACGGCGCGGAAGCCCGCGAGGGCGCCGTTGCGCCGCACCGTCACCACCAGGTCCGGCCGCGTGTCGTAGTAGTAGCGGCCGTGCAGCGCGGTCTCGCCCGGGAAGGTGCGGGCCACGAGCGCGCACAGCTCCGCCTCCAGCCCGGGTGGGAGCGCGCCGGTGTCGTGCACCTCGAGCGTCTCGTCCGCTCCTGGCGGAGGCCGGGCCCGCCCGCGCGCCTTCACCGTCTCGTTGTAGAGCACCACCTTGTGCAGCTCCACCGTGCCGCCGAAGACGGAGAGGCACAGCAGATCCCTCAGCATCCCCTCGGCGCCCTCGCCCCGGCGCAGGCCCTTGCCACCGAGCACGCGCATGAGGCCCTGGGCCGCGTCCACCGCCGCTTCCACGCCGTGCAGCTTGATGATGGACAGGATGCCGAACACGTCCTCGCCTCGCGACAGCGCGCCGAGCGCCGAGTCGAGCAGCGCCTCCAGCGTCTCCTCGGCCACGCGCATGCGCACCAGCCGCTCCTGGATGTACTGGTGGCGCCCCAGGGGCTCGCCGAAGGTGCGGCGCGCCTGCGCGTGCGCCATCCCCCGCTCCAGGCAGCGGCGCACCGCCGCGAGGTACAACACGCCGGTGAGCAGCCGCTCCTCGGTGAAGGTGGTGCGGAACAGCCGCACGCCGTCGCCGGGCTCGCCGAGCCGCGCGTCCGGGGGCAGCATCACCCGGCGGGCGACGAGGTTGCCGGTGGCGGAGGTGGACAGGCCCGTGAGGTCCGTCACCGGGCGCATGTACACGCCCGGGAGGGCCGTCTCCAGGAGGAAGAGGTTCACCGCGTGGGAGGGAGGCACGCCGGCCAGCCGCGCGGAGACGATGGCCAGGTCCGCGGACCCCACGTTGGTGATGCTGCACTTGCGCGCGTCGAGTCTCGGTCCGTCCCGGGTGGGCACCACGCGCGCACGGAGGGCGAGGATGTCCGTCCCCGCCCTCGGCTCACTGTTGGCCACGGCGCCCACCCACTCACCGGAGAGGAGGCGGGGCAGGTGCCGCTCCCGCTGCGCCTGGGAGCCGGCATGGGCCAGGAGTCGCACGCAGACGAGGTGCGTGAGCAGCGAGGTGGCCAGTCCGAGGTCCCCCGAACCCGCGGCGAAGCCCGCGAGCGCATGCACCGCGCCAGTGAGCCCCTCGCCCCCCATTGCTGGCTCCAGGGCCGCGCGGAACATCCCCGCCTCGCCGAGCCTCTTGAACGCCGTGCGATCCAGCCCCGTGCTGGGGTGGGGGTCTGCCCTCCGGCGCTTGCGGCCCCCCTTCGCGCACTCGGCGCGGTAGCGATCACCCAGGGCGCGGAACCGTTCGTACAGGGCGCTCCTCATGCACGCCTCCCATGAGGGCGACTCTACACCCATGGAAGGCTCCAGCCGGTGACCCCTGGCGCGGCCTCCCCGCCGCATGTCTGGCGGGAGACCGAGCATGTCACGGGAGCGTATCCAGGGCCGCGCCGTGGGTCAGGCCTTGCCCAGTGCCTGCTCCAGGCGGACGGCCTCCTGCCGCACGGGGTTCTCCTCGGACAGCGGCAGGGCCAGGACCTTCTTCACCTGCTCAAGAGCCCTGGCCTGCTGTCCCGACCGGGCGAGGGCCAGGGCGAGGTTGAGGTGGGGCTCGGGCTGCTTCGGATCGCGCCGGATGGCCTCCTCGAGCACCGTCACGGCACGGGGAAGGTGTTGGTCCTCCTGCTCGGAGGGCATGCGCAGCAGGAGTTGGCCCAGGTTGTTGGCGGCGCGCCAGCCGTCGGGTGCCAGACCCATGGCCGCCTCGTAGGCCGCCACCGCCTTGTCATACGCGGGGGGCTCCTCCGCCTCGTAGCAGGTGGCCTCCGCCATCTTGAGGGACTCGTTGGCCAGTCCCAGCGAGTCCATGGTGCGGCACAGGTGGAGGACCTGCTGGAACTGTCCGCGCGCCAGCATGAGCTGCGCCAGGTTCGCCTGGGCGTCCGGATCCCTGGGCCGCTGGGCCGCGAGCGCCGAGGCGGACTTGTAGGAGGTGTTCAGGTCCCTCAGCGCCATGGCCAGCACGGTGAGCGCCGCGAGCAGGCGAGGGTGGCGGGGGAGCGCCTTGAGCCCCTGCTCGAGAACGCGCCGCGCCTCCGTCAGCTCATCCCTCGACGCGAGCGCGTGGGACAGGCTGAGGTACGCGGGGACGAAGCGGGGCTGCTGGGCGACGACCTCTCGCAGGGTGGCGAGGCCCTCTTCGTCCTTGCCCGCCTCCAGCTGCACCTGCCCCAGCCGGTAGCGGAAGACGGCGTTGGTCGGGTCGAGCTGCGCGGCCTTGGTGAGGGCCTCCAGCGCCTGCGCCGCCTTGTCCTGCTTGATGAGCATCATCCCGCGGCCGAAGTGGGCCTCGGCGCGGCGGGAGTCCTGGGCGATCACCTGCTGATAGGCCTTGAGGGCCGCGTCGAGCTGACCCTTCTGGGCGGCCACGTTCGCGCGCACCAGCAGGGTGTCCGCCGTGGCGCCCTGGGCCTCGGCCTTGGCGACCAGCTCCTCGGCCTGGGGCAGTTTCCCCTCCAGCAGGGCCAGTTTGGCCAGGACGACCAGGGCGTCCCGGTTCGTCGGCTGGCGGGCGAGCACCTTCTTCGCTTCCGCCTGGGCCTGGGCCGTCTGACCCGCCGCGAGGAGCTTCTCGAGAGGATTCATGCCAGCGAGTGTCCCCCAGGGACCGGGGGCTGTCGAGCGCTGTCCCGGGGACGACTACCAGCCGCCTACGAGATCCTTGATGCCCTCGCCGACGTTCTTGATGCCCTCGCCCACGCTCTTCACGGCGTCGCCGACCTTGCTCACGTCCAGCTCGACGCCGAACTCCACGCTGGCGCCGATGCCCAGCGCGGCGCCCACGTCGAAGTTGGCGGCCAGCTTGCCGTCCTTCAGGCCCACGTTCGCCTCGAACTCGGCGCCGATGCCGGCGAAGGCCTCCGCGCCCACCGTGGCGGCAGCGGGACCCACCTCCTGCTTCACCTCGGCGCTGGCGCGGGCACCGGCGAAGGCATCGCCGCCCACCTGGGCCGCCACGTCGCCGTGGAGCGGATCCACCACCACCTGGCCCTGCACGCTGGCCTCGGCGCCCACGTTGCCCTCGGCCTGCCACGAGGTCCGGCCCACGGGGCTGTCGACGTGGCCCTCCACGGAGCCACGCACCAGGTCCGCCTTCGCCTCGGCGGAGCCCTGCGCGATGAGCTTGCCGTTGGCCGGGTCGACACTCACGGAGCCGTTGGCGCCCACGCCAGCGGTGAGGGCCTGGCCCTCCACCTTGTTGTAGAAGGAGCCGTCCTTGCTGCCCGCCTCGTGCTGGCCCGAGAAGGCCGTCCAGTCCTTGCTGACCCCACCGGAGGCGAGCTCCTGCTCGAAGCCGCTCGTCTCCAGGGTCTTCTGGATGGACGTCTGCTCGGCGCTGTTGGTGGCCGTGTTGCTGCGGGAGGTCCGCGTGCCGTCGAGCAGCGCCTGCTCGTGCGGCGTGAGCTTCTCGCCCTTCTCCTTCTTGGCCTTGGCGGCGTCGATCTCCGCCTGGCGCTTCGGGTCCGTGTCACGGCGGAAGTCGCGCTGGACCTCGCGGTACGCCTGGTTCCGCTCCGCACCCTGCTCGGCATGGCGAGTGGACACAGGACGGTGGCGGTTGAACTCAGCGGAACGCGAGATCGAGGTCATGGGGGGCTCCAGAAGGGATTCGAAGGGCGAGACGTGAAGAGGTTATCGGCGGGGCCCCGGGGAAGTTGCTTCCCACCGATTTTCGCGTGCATTTTCTTCCCGGACTTCACTTCGAGTCCTTCTCCAGAGCGCTGGGCGCGTAGCGCCCCGGGGCCAGGATGCCGGCCGGATCCAGGGCCCGCTTCAGCCGCCGGAGGATCGCGGGAGAATCATCCACCGTGGGCAGGGTATCTCCCTCCGCCTGGAGGCCGAGCCGGGTGGGGTAGTACCCGGCGGTGGACAGCTCGCGAGCCAGCGCCCGGTAGCAGGCCAGGGCGCGATCATCCTCTCCGCGTCCGTCCCGGTCGAAGGCGATGGCGATGACCAGGTAGAGACAGCGAGGGGAGTGGGCCAGCAGCGCCAGGTTGGGCTCGAAGCCGAACAGGCGGGGCACGCGATCCGCCATGCTCACGGCGCGTTGGGCCTCCTCGCCCGTGAAGGGGAGGGCCACCGAGCACCAGATGAAGCCACAGCGGTCCCGATCCGGGTGCGGCTCCTCCGGGCGCGGGGTGCGCTTGCGCCAGTACGCCATGGTCAGGTTGGCGTCCGTGGGGACTCCCTGGAAGGCGCTCTCGCCGTCCGGTGGCGGGGGCGAGAGGCGCAGCGGGCGCGGCAGTCCCTCCAGCGCGGCGGCCAGCCGCCGTTCCAGCACCGCGCCCATGTCCTCGTCCGGCGCGTGGAGGGCGCCGCTGATGGCCCAGCGGCCGAAGCCCTCGCGGAACTGCTCCAGGGCCCACGTGGGCAGCGGAGTGCGCCCACCCACCGCGGCATACGGGTACTGCCGCGACACGCTGAGCGCCTTGATGTCGTTCCAGAAGAAGAAGCTGCCGCGCAGCGTGCCATCGAGCGCGAGCGCCTGGAGCCGGTCCACCCGCTCCCAGAGCTGGGCGTCCTCGTCCACCGAGCAGAAGAACTCGCGGAGGTAGGGCTGCTTTCGCGCCAGCCAGAACGTCATGCGCGTCACCACGCCCAGCGAGGACTGGCTGAAGAGTCCATCGAGGGAAGGGCCCACGCCCCAACGGAAGACGGGAGCCGCGCGCGCGTTGGGAAAGCGCGCGTGCCCCGTCTCCAGCCGTTCGCCCGTGGGAAGCACCACCTCCAGGCCGCACACGTGCTGGAAGATGTCCGCGTGAGGCCCGCGCCCATCCCCCCGCTCGAGCGCGTTGCCCACCATGCTGGCGTCCGCCGAGCCTCCGATGGTGGTGATGAAGAGCCGGGAGCCCTGGGCCCTCAACCAGGCATGGGCCTGACGGAAGGTGACGCCGGGCTCGACGGTGAGGTACGCCAGCTTCTCGTCGTGGCCGAGGATGCGATTCATCCGGCCCAGCTCCATCAACACGCAGCCATCCCGAGGCGGCACGCGCGAGCCATAGCCCCAGTTGCGTCCGGCGCTCACCGGGTAGATGGGGACGCGGTGTTCCTGCGCGATGCGCAGACAGGCCTGGACCTCGGCGGTGCTCGCCGGACGGAGGATGGCCGGAATGCGCTGGGTGGTGGCGAAGGTCGCCGTCTCCGCGGCCGCGAGTGCCTCCGGCTCGGTGATCACGTGGGCCTCGCCCAGCGCGGAGCGCCACGCGGCCAGGGCGGTTTCCAGCGCGCTCATCGCCGACCTCCCCACGGGGGCTGGGAGGGGAACAGAGGAGGGGAGCACGGCTTCCGACGATGGACTGTCACGTGGCCCAGTATGCCAGACGCGGCGAGGGGGTCCGGTATGGAGGCAGGGGGGGAAATCCGGCTCGGAGGGCACCATGAGTACTCGAGTGGTCTTATTTCCTGGGGCCAGACGATCAGACTGCTCCCGCATCGTGCCTTGCTGCCGTTGTCCCTCGCCGCGCTGCTGGCCGCATGCGCCACCTCTTCACCCACACCGCGTACGTGGGAGGCCTCGGAGCGTGAGGACGTCATCGCTTGTGAAGATGCGGACGCCGACCGGTGCGTCGTGCTGGCCTGTGACGAGGGCGAGTGCGGCATCTTCGGTTGTGAGGACGTGGAACCAGAGGCTGGTGCGCATGCGCCGCTGAACCACGGTGCGGAACTGACGCGAGGTTATCGCCCTCCCTTCCGCAGCCCCGGCACCCAGCGCAACTGGAGGCGCGCGGGGCTCCACATCGTTGGCCCCATCATTCCGTACCCCTCTCCCATTCCCCCTTCTGGGCCCCAGCTGTTGTCTCCTTGATGCAACTGGGCCCTGGAGTCACGAGCGCATGAAGTTCTATCAACTTGAGCAAGACCCATCACCGCGCTACACGGGTTATCTGAACGCCGCGCATAAATGGGGGCTACCCGGTGTGGAGCCCTGCCCGTCCTGTAAGTGTGGGGGAGGGGGAGGAGTTGAATACCCCTGCGTGGATCTGTCGAGCTTGTCTCCGCACGAGTTGAAGAAGCTGTCCGACCCATGGCCCGTACCTCGCGAGGAGATCGAGCGACTGTGCGAGCTGGTACGACCGTTGGTTCCCCCTGGAACCTTGCTGGAGCCAGGAACAAGGTTCGGGCCGCTGGTGGGAACGGGGTTGGGCTTCTGTGCGCCGCGAGGCGTTCGAGCGGCTGCGGGAGGCAGGGATTCGAGGCCTTCAGGGATGCCCTACCCAGATACGTTTCCGCACCAAACACGCACCCGGGTTGCTCGAGATGCAGTTGGAGATGCAGGGCCAGTATCATCCCGACGGCCTGCCGCCGGACCGCAGACCCCCTGTCCCACTCCCCACGGAACTCGACCTCTTTCGCCTGAGGCAGGCGTGGATGCTCATCGTCGCCAGTGAGCGTTTCGTGGAAGCGGTCCAACGCCTGGAACTGGATGGAGTGCTCTTCCAGGAGCTGGAGGTCCGCTGAGCCGTGCCTCTGCTCAGTTCACCGTGAACTCGCGTGACGTGCCGCTGTAGGCGCGGATGAGTCCGTCCCAACCGGACTTCCAGTCACCGTCATGGCGGATGCGGTAGGTGCCCGGCGGGGTGTCCGCCGGAATCTTCCACTCGATGGTGACATGCGAGCACCCGAAGGTGGGCGCGCAGTTGTTGCGCTCCCAGCGGTACTTCGTCTCCCAATCCCAGTCGTTGGCCACCGTCACCCACGAGGTGCCCGACTTGCGCTGCACCTGCAGGTAGCTGCCCTGACGGCGGAGGTTGTTCTTCGGGTGGCCGCCCCAGAACTTCACGCTCACCGTCTCGCCCCGGAGGTAGGCGGCGCGTGCGTCCGTGACGACGCCACCGAAGCTCGTCATCAGCGGTTTGTCGTCGTACACCACGCCCGTCTGCACCGTCGTCTGGTTGTTGCGCAGGTCTCGCGGAGTGGAGCCCGGCGCCACGCTGGCGCCCGTGCGCATCGCGATGGCCAGCTTGTCCACCTCTTGATGCACCGCCGCGAGCTGCCATGGGCCGAAGTGGGTGGAGGCGCCCTCGTAGTCCTGCTTCGCGTACTCCTCGCGCGTGGTCAGGTAGCCGGCGTAGGCGTTGGACAGGCCGGCGATGATCACCTGGTCCACGCCCAGCGGAGAGAGTTGCGCGAGCACCTGCTTGCGTAGCCTTCGGCCGGACATGGTGGTGGGCTCGAAGGGCACCGCCACCAGCGCCACGTTGCCCAGCCTCACCACCTGGAGCGGCAATACCTCGGGCGTCCACGGGTAGGGTTGCATCGTGCCCATCTCGAGGACGATGGGCTTCTCTCCCTGACACGGGGTGGTGAAGAGGGTGCAGTTGAAGACCTTCCAGACGTCGTCGATGCTCTCGCAGGTGGCACCCTCGGAGCCGAAGCCCGGGCCGTCCTCGGCGCCCGCCAGCATGGAGTCACCGATGGCCGCCTCGCAGGTGGTGTGCGAGAGGCCGTCCGCGTACTGGGGCGCCACCTGCACCTCGTCCATCTCCACGTAGGCGTGCCGGTAGTCCACCCCTCCCGTCACCGTCGTCGAGGCGGTGTCGTAGAGCGCCCTGGCCAGGTCGAACTGCTTGCCGCCGGAGAGCTCCGTGCTCTCGAAGTCGTCGGCGCCGCCGCCGTTGGTTCCGCCGTGGATGTTGGGCGTCACGTCGCCCTCGTTGCTCTGCGCGAAGGCCGCCACGAAGGTGCGCTGCTCGGTGTAGCTCGTCCCCTTCAGCTTCTCGAAGAGGTAGGACGCATAGCCCTTGTTGTCGCCGCTGATGAGCAGGTTGTCGTTGCCCATGGACGTGCCATGCACGGCGAACCAGTTGATGAGGCCCACCTCGCGCCCGTCATCTCCTTGCAACCGCAGCAGCGTCATGTGCTTGTCGGTGTCGTGGTCGAACTGCGTCCGCTCGGTGGAGGGGTTGCGCAGGTAGGCCTCGGGGGAGCGGTTGATGCTCGCGTCGAGCAGGTCGCCCGAGGCGATGCGGATGCTGCCGGGCGCGAGGTTGTCATGGGCTCGGACGATGGACTGGTAGATGCCATCCACGATGGCGTCGAAGTTCTGCCGGTCGTAGCCGAGGGTGGTGAGGTTGTAGAGCGCGTAATGCGAGAAGCCCCCCGGGCCCGAGTGGGTATGCGTGGCGCTCAGCAACACGTTCTCGTCCGTGTAGAGGGTGCTGTACTTCGCGCGCAGCCGCTCCACCACCTGCTGCTTCACGCCCTGGAACACCTGGCCGAGGTCCGCGCTCACGAACACCGCGCGCTTTCCGTTGCAGGGCGAGGAGATGACGAACGCGCGCGAGCGCAGGCGCTGGTGGATGCCCGCCGTCTTCTGCTCCACCATGGCGTAGCCCATCATTCCCAGCTCGGCCGCCGGGCCGGTGATGTCATACAGGCCCGCGCCCAGCTGGAAGCTCTGGTTGGTCGAGCACGGATCGGCGAGCGCGGCGCTCCGGGTCGAGAGCGGGTCCTCCTTCTGGGGGTCCGGGGTCTCCGAGGTGCACGCGCCCAGGGTGAGCGCGAGCACCACGGCCGTCATCCATCGCGGCGAGGGGAAGAGATGTCGTTGCATGGGGGCTCCTGTGTCGGGATGCCGGAATTGTCCACCCGATGACGCCGCGGGTGCACTTCCATGGACCTCGAAGCGGTGCCGGACACCCTCGATTTCCAGGGACCGGGCTCCATGTTGGCCTCCCGGCGCGAGGTGCTTCGCTACGGGAACACCTTCGGCCCGCTGCTGGTGCAGCTGTCGCTGGAGCGGCCGCTGCCCGAGCTCACGCTCTCGAACCCGGACACCCAGGAGCGTCGGGGACAACGCGGTGCGGCTCATCTTCTCCACCCGGTTCTTCTATTGAGCGAGGGTCCGGCGGTGGACGCGGCAAATCGAATAAGGTGCCAATCCGTCCGTCTGGGAGCCCATCATGAACCGTTTCCTCGGCCCCGCCTCCTTTGGCTTGTCCGTCCTGGCACTCGTGGTCGCCCTCTGGGGCTCGCGCGGTGAGACGGTGGTCCCCCCTCCCTCGCCCGCCGAACGGCCTTCCGCCCCCTCTTCACGGGAGATGAAGGATCTCGAATTGAGGGTGAAGATCCTCGAGGACGCCTCGCTGAGCCTCTCCAAGCGGCTGATGCTGCTCGAGCAGCGGCCGGTGGTGTCCTCGGATGGCGGCGTGGTGGCCGTGGCCCCGTCCCTGGCCGCGGAGGTGGAGCAGCTCCGGTCGGAGGTGCGCGGCCTGGTGGCCGGCGAGGCGCTGAGCTCCGAGGGGGGGCGCCAGTACCTCAAGGAGATGGTGCGCTCGGTGCAGGACGACATGCGGACCGAGCAGCGGGAGCTCCGGCAGCAGCAGTTCCAGCAGGCCCAGGCGCGGGCTCAGACGGAGCGCGCCGAGCGCCTGCGCCAGTTCGTCTCGGACGCGCGGTTGAGCTACAGCCAGGAGCAGGAGCTCTCGCGCCGCCTGCAGAACGAGGACGCCCAGCGTCAGGCGCTCTTCGAGGGGATGCGGACCGGCAACCAGTCGCCGCGGGACATCCGGCAGGAGCTCCGCCAGTTGCGTGACCAGACGGACAAGGAGGTGAAGGCCGTCCTCGATGAGTCGCAGCAGGCGAAGTACGACGAGATGCGTCGCGAGGAGCGGCAGGGCGCGCGCGGGGGATGGGGACGGGGGCGGGGCGGCGGCCAGCCCTGAGGGCTGGTCAGGTGTGGCCCGAAGGCTGCTCCTCGGAGGGAAGCTGGATCGCCTCGACGCGGGAGAACGCATCGAGGATGGCACGGATGATGGCCGTCCTCCCGGTGAGGAAGGCGCTCACGTGTCCTCCCGACAGGTAGCGCAGCTCCGCTCCCCGCCAGTGCTGCAGCAGGCGCAGGGTCGCGGAGGAGGGGACGAAGCCATCCCGGCGCGCGGCCATGAGGATGGCGCGGCGCGGGTTGGACAGCGGTGGCAGCGCGGTGGTGGAGGCCGCGGAGAGGAGCTCGCCCAACCGCTGGCGCGCCGCCTCGGGGCCTCCGGTGGTGCGGCCCAGTGCCTCCCAGTCGGGGACGGCGGACAGCACGCCCTCGGTGAAGACGGGCGCCGACGAGGCGGCGGCGGCCAGGGGGATGACGGCCGCGGGCAGTGGGAACATCGCGGCGGCATAGGCGGCGATGCTGCCCCCCATGCTGTAGCCAGAGATGCCCACCTTGGGGTGGCCGCGCGCGAGCAGCCACCCGAGCAGCGCCGTCGCCTCCACCGCCGTGGCGCGGAACATGAGCAGCAGATCCACCACGGTGCGCACCGCCGCTCCCTTCTGGCCGGGCGGGCGGCGCGAGCCGTAGTAGGGATTCTCCAGCAGCAGCGCGCCCACCCCGTACCGGGCCAGCTCCCCCGCGATGAGGCGGCGCAGGCCGAAGCCCTCGTCACCGGAGGCGGCCAGGAAGACGCACACCGGAGGGCGCGGGCCCGCGTCGTGCGGCAGCAGCAACTGGAAGCGCGCCTCCCTGCAGGTTTCGGGCAATGACCCCACCGCGGCGGGGCTGGGGAAGCGTCCCTCCTGGACGAGCAGGTGCCCCTCGCGCCGGGGCTGGCTCATCGTCACCTCGGAGAGCTCGGGGAAGGCGAAGCCCTGGGGGCCTCGGGTGAGCTTCTCCAGGAGCACCTGGGAGCCCCACCCGTCCTCGAAGAAGCGGGGCTGGCGCGCCACCATGAACCTCGCGGCGAGCGCGTCCAACCAATGCATGCGATTCATCCTCTGACTCCCGGGGAAGGCCGCCCGGCATCCTCGCCGCGTCCGGGCGGCATTCCAACCGGAAGTGATGGAGCTACCGCACTACTGCTGCTCGCGAACGAAACCGTGCGCCGGCTCGGGGGCATCCGCCACCGACTCCGGGGTGTCCGCGGGGGGAACCGGCTTCTGGCCCAGGAACGCGGGCTGCTCGTTGGGGTCATACGTGGGACCCTGGGGCGCCGTGTCCTTGGAGAGCGCCGAGACGTTGGACGTCTGGGGCGCCGCGGCGGGCAGCGTCTTCTTCAGCGTGAGGGTGTCGCGCACGGTGCCGCCCGAGTCGATGAACTTCGTGGTCAGCGTGCCGCCGTCCACCACCACGTCCAGGTAGCCCACGTGGGTGTTGTTGCGGTAGGCCGTCCAGCTCGGCTGGGAGCCGGGGAAGGTGCGCAGGGTCGCGCCACCGCTGCCCACCACCAGGTACGGAATGCCGCGCGTGCCCGAGGCCGCCACCGCGTTACCCTTCATGGGCTTGGAGCGCTCGTAGTTGTGATCATGTCCGGTGAGGACCACGTCCACCCCGTACTGCTCGAGGATGGGCGCGAACTCGCGGCGCATGGCGGTGCTGGAGCCGTGCTCACCGCTCGACCAGAGGGGGTGGTGGAAGAAGACGATCTTCCAGGGCCGGGTCGTGGCGGCCAGGTCCTGGGCGAGCCACGTCTTCTCGAGGGACAGCGAGCAGTCCGGGAGCGTGTAGCCGAAGGGGCAGTTGGAGTCGAGCGAGACGAAGTGCACCGGACCCCAATCGAACGAGTAGTAGCGCTCGCTCTTCGACGGGTTGTTGGCCGGCAGGTAGAAGTTGTCCAGGTACGGCTGGCCCTTGTTGGTGACGTACTCGTGGTTGCCCGGCGAGGGGAAGAGGGGCACCTGGCGCAGCAGGGCCGCCATGGGCTTGAACATGTTGCTCTGGAACTCGGCGTCGGTGCCGGAGGAGTACGCGTTGTCGCCGAGCGTGAGGAGGAACTCGCCCGCGCGCGACGGCTGGCCGAGCAGCTTGAGCACCTGGGCCTGCAGCGAGCCGCCGGTGCCGAAGTCACCCATGGCGGTGAAGTGCACGCGCGTCGTCTCCGGGCCCGTGGCGGTCTGGAAGCGCCGCACGCCGGTGACGGAGCCGCACGCCTCGACCACGTAGCTGTACGTCCTGCCCGGGAGCAGGCCGCTCAGCTTCACCGCGTGCTGCCAGCCGGCCGCGGTGGCCGTGGCCGTGCGGGAGATGTCCGAGCCCTCGCCATAGCGGACGAAGGGCGTACAGGACACGCCGGTGCGGAAGGCCACCAACGCGCTGGTGGTGCCCACGCTCTGGAGGTACGGCTGGCGCGGCAGCGCCGGACCCGAGTCCGTGGTGGGCGGCGTGGGCACCGTGGTGTCCTCGCCACAGACGCGCGCCTCGGTGATGGAGGCCCAGTCATTCACGGTGTTGCCGTTGACGGTGACGCGCAGGTAGCGAGCCTTGCGCGTGCCGGTGAAGCGGTACGTCTGGGCCGCGGTCGTCAGCGCGCTGTCGGCCGCGTAGGCCTGGCTGTAGGTGGTGCCGTCCTCGGAGGTGGAGAGCGTGAAGTGGTTCTGACGCTGGTTGCCCTGGTGCCAGGCGATGGCCGCGCCAGCGAGCGTCTGCGAGGAGCCCAGGTCGAGCGTGAGCCACGCGCCCTTGCCGGGGCCGCTCCAACGCGTGCTCAGGTTGTCGTCCAGGGCGTTGGCGGCCACGCTGCCCGCGCCGTCGTCGCCGCTGGCGCTCGCGGTGGCGGTGGCGAGCACGCGGCAGTTGCTCACGGTGAGCGGAGCGTCGGTGCTGCCCACATCCCCCGCGGGGGGCGTGGGGGTATCGGTGGCGGGGACGTCCGTGGCGGGTGTGTCGGTCCGAGGGGCCTCGGCCACGGGAGGCTGCGCGGGAGGCGACGCGGGAGTGGGGGGGGAGGGTGCGTCACAAGCCGTGGTGAGCAGGACGCCCAGCAGACACGAGGATGAGAGCAGTCTGTTTCGATTACGCATCGTGGGGGCACCAACGGGAGAGCCCGGGAGCCATTCCTCGATGCACCCTGGCCTTGCCCTTGCCCGGACGCTGGCCTGTCAGGCTCCGCGCCTCCTGGACAGCCGGGCTCTAGAGCGCCTGGAGGAACGGGCGCAGGAAGTCATCCGCCTCGGCGGCGATGCGTCCGAGCGAGTCCACCAGCTCGTGCCCGTCATCCACCTCGACGAGGCGCACGTGGCGCTTGTCGCGTGCCCACTCGCGCGAATAGCGGATGTCCGTCGTCGTATCCCGCCGCCCGTGGATGAGGAGCGTGGGCACGCGCACGTCCGGCCAGCCGCCCGAGCGCGCCTCGATGGTGTCGAGGTCCTGGATGAGGCCGAAGTGCACGCGTGCCTCGCGCTTCTCCGCGTAGTCCTGCGTCTCCAACCAGCCCGTCTCCCGCCAGCGGCGCAGGCCCTCCTCGCCCACGGTGCGCCGCATCTGCTCCGAGGCACGCAGGGCCGGCGCCAGCAGCACCAGCGCGCACACCCGCGCGTCCTCCTCCGCCACGCGACAGGCCGTCAGCCCTCCCAGGCTGGAGCCGAAGACGATGGCCCTGTCCCGCTCGCCTCCAATGGCGTCGCGCACCGTGCGCATCATCGCGCCCAGGCTCAGGTACTCGAGCGAGGGCCGCCGCAGGTTCAGCCGCTCCAGGTGGATGCCCTGGCGCGCGTAGTGCTCGGCGAGCGCCACGCCCTTGGCGGACTGGGGCCCCGAGGCGAAGCCATGGAGGTAGAGCCAGCGAGGACCCGCGAGGGCCGGAGAGATACCGGGCGCGACGTTCATGGCGGCGCACTCTACCCTCGGGATTTCAGGAGACCCGTCGGGCGATGGAGACCGGGCTCCAGAAAGAGGATGAGGGCCCCGGGTTGGTGGGGAACCCGGGGCCCTCCAGCTCGCGTCGATTCCGACGGAGACTCGACTCTCGGTGCGGGGCTACAGCACCATCCGTGCCAATGGGCCAAGTGGCCGGACTTCCTGGCACAGCCCCGCCCGATTCGCGGACGGGTGGAACATGCTGGCGCGGTGCGTTTGTAAAATGAATATACACCGCGAGTTCCAATTCCCTGGATTTCCTGGGGGAATCGACCGTGTGAAGGCCTGTCCTGAAACAGGACGATTTCGTGGGAGGGTGACTCGAATCAGGACACCCCCCGGGCGTCCGGCGCCAGGGCACAGGTGAAGGTGGTATGCCCGGGCGCATGACGAATGCTCCCGTGGCGCTCATCACCGGCGGCTCGCGTGGCGTGGGCCGCGCCCTCTCCCTGCGGCTCGCGAAGGCCGGTTACGACATCGTCTCCACCTACCGGCGCGACGCCGAGGCCGCCGACGCGCTGTGCAAGGAGGTGGAAGCGCTCGGACGCCGCTGCCGCACCGTCATCGCGGATCAACTCGAGCCGGCCAGCCTCCATGCCGCTTTCGATGTGATCCAGCAGGAGTTCGGCGGGCTGGATGTCTTCGTGGCCAACGCCGCTTCCACGGCCTTCACTCCACTGATGCAGATGAAGCTCCACCAGATGGACAAGACGTTCAACGTCACGGTGAAGAGCTTCCTGCTGGCGGCCCAGCGCTCGGTGCCGCTGATGGAGGGCCGCAAGGGCCGCATCGTGGCGGTGTCCGGCATGGACTCGCGCATGCCGCTGCCCTTCCATGGCTTCCTCGGCGCGATGAAGGGCGCCATGGAGATATTGGTGAAGTACCTGGCCGCCGAGCTGGCCTCCTCCGGCATCCGCGTCAACGCCGTCAACCCGGGCTACATCGACACCGACTCCAGCCGCTTCTACATGGGCGATGCGTGGGCCGCGCTCGAGGCCCAGGTGAAGGACAGCGTGCCCGTGGGCTACGTGGCCAGCGCGGATGAGATCGCCAAGACGATCGAATGGCTGTGCTCCGAGGGCTCCTCGTACGTGAACGGCCAGACGCTGGTGGTGGATGGGGGCCTGGAGGTGAACTACGCCATGCAGTTCGCCAGCGCGCTCACCCAGTCCTCCAAGTGAAGTCCGTTGCTCCGCCCGTGTTCCGGGCCCCCGGTTCGCACGACTCCTCGGGTTGAGGTAGAAAAGGGCCACCCCATGACTACCCGCCTCCGCCTCTACCAGGTCGACGCTTTCTCCTCGCAGGTCTTCGGGGGCAACCCCGCCGCGGTCTGCCCGCTCGACGCCTGGCTGCCGGACGATGTGCTCCTGGCCATCGCGGCGGAGAACAACCTCTCCGAGACGGCCTTCGTGCTGCGCGATGAGATTCGCGGCTGGCAGATCCGCTGGTTCACCCCCGCGCAGGAGGTGGACCTGTGCGGTCATGCCACGCTGGCCGCGGCCTACATCCTCTTCACGCGCCTGGCGCCGGGGTTGGAGAAGGCGCAGTTCAACTCGCGCTCGGGGCCGCTGGTGGTGACGCAGCAGGAGGGCGAGTGGATGGAGATGGACTTCCCCGCTCGGCCGCCCGAGCCGTGCCCGGTGCCGGAGGGGCTGGTGGAGGCCCTGGGCGCCGAGCCGCGCGAGACGCTGCTGTCGCGTGACTTGCTGGCCGTCTTCGACAGCGAGGAGCAGGTGAGGGCGCTCAACCCCGACATGGCGAAGCTGGCCCAGCTGGACTTGTTCGCGGTGACGGCGACGGCGCGGGGCTCGGAGGCGGACTTCGTCTCGCGCTTCTTCGCGCCCCGGGTGGGCGTGCCGGAGGATCCGGTGACGGGCTCGGCGCACTGCACGCTGGTTCCCTACTGGGCGCAGAAGCTGGGCAAGAAGCAGCTGCTGGCGCACCAGGTGTCCGCGCGCGGCGGCGTGCTCCAGTGCGAGGACCGCGGCGAGCGCGTGGGCATCTCCGGACAGGCCGTGCTGTACCTCGAGGGCCACATCATCTTGTGAGGCTCCCTCTCGCTCTGGCTGGTGTTTCGCCCTTCAAGAACTCGAATCAAAAATGGACCAGAGTAGGCACGTAACCCCACCGTATTCGCGACGACACGCTTGTTGATGGAGGTTTGGACCGGCTGGTTGATGGGCATCAGCGAGGACGCACGGGCGCGCATCACACCATGAAGGCAATCTGCTCGTTGAGGTGCAGCATGAGACTCAGCAGCGGGGCCACCTGGGCCATGAGCCTGCCCGGTAGCGCCAGGGCCGCCACTATCCGCAACCCCTCGTGCCGCACCAGGGCACTCACCAGGGAGATGGAGCGGGTGCGTGTGCGCACCAGCGCCTCGCGCACCGCCAGCTGCGCCTTCATGTGCCTCCTGGCGTCCGAAGTGCGGTGCGCCGGCCGGTACGCTCCCAGCCTGCACGCCTCCGCCAGACTGCGAGCATCCCTCTAGTCTGTCTGACCCGACGGCTGCGCGTGGCGTACCCGTTGCGTCCGAACCCGCTGCTCCAACACCACCACGCCTCTCTCGCCCAGGATGCACACCTGGCTGTCCCGCTTGTGCACGTCGATGCCGATGTACTCCATCGCCCATTCCTCCCACTTCGGCGGTTACGTCCGCACCGCCGCAATGTAGGGCTCGGTGGACCTCCACTCGATGCCCGTCTTCCGGGCTATCAGTCAGGGATGCGGTGGCCGAAGAAGTAGCGGACGCCGTCCTCGTACTTCGCGGCGTCGGGGCTGTTGAGGAAGGACTCGGCGATGCGCGCGGCCGCGAGTGGTTGGAAGACCTTGTCCACGAACATGTCGTGGCAGTCGATGCCGGTGGATGCCTCGAAACGGCGGCGGAGATCAACTTCGGCACGGCGCGCTGGGCCGAGATCATGGGCGAGTCTGTGGGCGAAATACTTAACACTTGCAAGCTCGCCGTTGAAGACGAGGACGTTGCCACTGCCGTATTGGGCACACAAGGCTTCGTAGCGGTGCATGACGAGGCCGAGGTACTCCTCCAGTGCATCCTCCGGTGGCTCCACTGCGAGGAGGCTCCACTCCCGCTCCATCATCAGTGACAGCATGATGGGGAAATAATCAACATCCTTTATCCTGGCGAGGCGGAGGGTGATGTAATGGTCGACAATGACGGGGACGGCGTCGAGAAAACCCCAGTTGACGAACGCGTCACAGTAGGCGGAAGCCTTGTCGCGATAGTAGTAGAGCGCCATTTTGTCCTGGGTTTTCCGCTCCGCCTCGAGTTCCTCCCGCATTTGCTGGAAGCAGGAGAAGGTGCCCGCATCCCCCAAGAGGGTGCGAATGGTGGCACGCAGGACTCCATCCTCGGTCTTGCGGTAGATCTCCAGGAGTTCTTCGACTCGGCTGAAGTCACCCATTTTGAGCAAGTTGAATATCTCTTCCGTGCGAAGCCAGAGGCGCTTGTCGGGCTCCTCCTGTAGTTCGGGAAAGTCCGGAGGCGTGGGGCGAGGGAAGTACCCGTCGTAGAGAGGAATGAGTTGGTTCTCGTAGAACGTTCGGCGCTTTGGGGGCATGGAAATGGAGCGTGCCTCGTAGGAGTTGGTAGGGACTAGTTTCGCTTCCAGGAGGAGGGGGTCCGGCCGGAGAGTCTTGTCCTGCTGGCGCCAGACTCCCGGAAGTGCTGGTGCCACTTGTCGGGTGTGCCGGCTTGCCAGTCGGTAAACTGGTCGTCGATCTTCTTGCACACCCGGCATAAGAGATCGTGAGGCTGGAGATTGCCTGCACCTGTTGGACAGCCGCCCGCGGTCTTGGGCGTGAGATGGTTGACTTTCTTGAAGCCGTCCGTCCTCTTGGGAGGCTCCTCCTTGGGATTGGCGGCGACAAAACGTTCAGTGATTCCTGGATTGTTTTTGAGGAATTCTCTTTGATATGTTTTTGATATGTTTATGCGTTCCCCGGTGCGTCTGTTCTCTACCTGGCACTTCCATGCTGCTTCGATGGACGCCGTGGAGACGGCACCGCGTGAGCGGAAGACGTCGCAGGGCGGCTCGGGGAAGACGCGCCCCTCGCAGGTGCACTCCTTGTCCTTCATGGCCTTCATGGTGGCCAGGATGTCCCTTCGCCACTGGGTGCGTTTCCGGCCATCGTGATCACCCAGATCGGTCGATCGTGATCCGTAATCACCACGTTCTGGTGCTCGGCCACCCAGCGGCACGAGCCCAGCTGGCGCACCAGACTCTTGTCCAGTTCGCGCTTGGGTGCGTAGTCGATGTCCTCCAGGCTCGCGCTGCTCAGCCGCAGCTTCGCCTCGCGCAGGCAGCGCGCCGTGCGCGCGTTCTCCCGGTGCAGCCACTCGGCGTCCACCAGCATTCCCAGCCGCTCGTCGAAGGACAGCTTCGCCAGCTCGGGGTCCTTCTGCTGCCGCTCCCACTCGGCGGCCAGGACGGAGAGCTTCAGGGCGTGCAGTTTCTGCATCGTCGGTTCGTTCAGCACGTGCTTCTCCTCGGGTGTATGGCACCTGCCGGGTGCCGCGGTGTTGGAGGGCCTCGTCGTCGCGCGCCGGCGCACGCAGTGCGACGGCGCGCCCCTCACGCACGAGGCTCCCAGGTGGCGTGAGGGTCAGTGATAGTAGTCGCCGCCGCGCATGTTCTCGTGCGTCTGCGCGGCGGGCTCCGGCTGCACTTCGTCCGTTGGTGGGGCGAGCCGGTCCAGCCCGTTCTGGAGAATGGAGTCGACGTGCCGGAAGGAGCGGGCGCTCACTGCCAGGGCTCGCGTGCACGCCGCCTCCAGCCGCTCGTTACCGTAGCGTTTGGCCAGCCCCAGTATCCCCAGGCAGGAGCGGTAGCCCATCTCCGGGTGGGGACGCTCGCGCAGGATGCTCTCCACCAGCTTCTGGGTGTTGGGGCCGATGGTGCCCGCCCAGTG
Organism: Archangium violaceum; assembly: GCF_016859125.1. Taxonomy (NCBI): domain Bacteria; kingdom Pseudomonadati; phylum Myxococcota; class Myxococcia; order Myxococcales; family Archangiaceae; genus Archangium; species Archangium violaceum. Next base: position 5,283,989 of record NZ_CP069338.1, read on the forward strand.
CACCAGCCGCGAGGGCGTCCACTCCAGGTGCTTCTGGTGCGCCTTGGGCATGTGCTCGGGCTGCGTGGTGTGCCGGCCCCGCTCGTCGCTGCGCACGTGGCTCGCCACGCTGGTACAGCTCCACCAGTGGTGGTGCACCTGCACGTGGTAGTCGATGTTGACTCTCACCTGCGTCCACTCGCCGTAGGTGAAGGACTCGGCCGGTAGCGGCCTCAGCGCGGGCTTATCCAGCCGCTCGAAGAGCTCGCGCCGGCTCGCCTCGTACAGCCGCATCTTCCGGTTGTTGATGTCCTCGAGCAGCTCGCCAATGCGCTCATTGAGCGCCTCCAGCGAGAAGAAGGTGTGGTGGCGCAGCCGCGCCAGCAGCCAGCGCTGCACCACCAGCACGCCCACCTCCACCTTCGCCTTGTCCCGGGTCGGGCAGGGGCCGCTGGGCCGCTGGCTTCGGCGCGGCGCCATACAGCCGCTCCTCCAACTCCTCCTCCCGCATCTGCTCCACCTGCTCCCCGTCCAGCTTCGCCGCCGTGGCGCGCGCCAGCACGCTCCCCACCGCCCCCGCGCTGATTCCCAGGCTGCTGGCCACCTCCCGGTGGCTTCTCTTCTGCACCCACTTCTGCCGTAGCACTTCTCGTATGTGACGCATGGACAGTCGCTCCGTGGCCATCGGCCCTCCTCGCGGAGGGCCGTCGACGAATGCCGTCCAGCGTGCTCGCTCGGCTCGCCCGCCCTCCCGCGTCCGGTGCTACCAGCCGACGGGCCCCGTAGGGCGAACCACCTGACCTCCAGCGTAGTCCTCGGACCCAAAGGCCCGCGGAGCACGATGGCCGATCCCGGTGAGCACGATGGGCCGACGCGCGCCCTCTGCGCTACCTCCACCTACCTCTGCCCGCCAGTTTCAGGCCGCGACGCTCGGCTCGTACAAATTCCCGCGCTTCTCGGTGAGCATCGACAATTTGAATGCAGGGGTGAACTCCGGGGCCCAAACGCCCCGGACCAGGCGAAGGGGGGCGCCAATGGGACAATTCTCCGTGGAGCATCCGACACCGCTGACCTTCGAGGCGCTGACGCTCGCCAACGAGGAACTGCGTCCCTTGCCGCTGCTGTGGCGCGGACACCTTCCACTGCACGAGGGGCTTCACGAGGCGCACGCCCTCGCCGTGCGCGTGAATGGCCTGCCCGCGAGGAAGCCTTAAACCCTCGTTCCTGCCGCTCGAGTTTCCCTCAAGGAGTCACCTCATGGCCAACACCGTCGGTGTCAACAAGATGTCCGTCATCACCAAGGACTCCAACGGCACCACCGTCGCCTTCCCGGACGTATGCAAGACTCCCAGCCCAGTCGGCCCCGTCCCCATTCCCTACCCCAACATTGCCCGCTCCTCGGACACGGCCCAGGGCACCAGGAGCGTGCTGGTAGAGAGCAACCCGGTGTGCGTGAAGGACTCGAACTTCAGCACCAGCACGGGCGACGAGGCAGGCACGGCGGGGGGTGGCGTGGCCTCGAGCAAAACCAAGGGCAAGGCCGAGTTCGTCAACTTCTCCTTCGACGTGAAATTCGAGGGGAAGAACGTGGCCCGCGCTTTCGACCTCATGCTGCACAACGACAAGAACACCCCGCCCTTCCCCGTGATGCAGCCCCCCGTGGTGGCCCTCGGCAGGGACAAGGAAAAACCCAGGTGCCTGGTATGCGACAAGGACCTATAGCCGCCGCCTGCACATGGAGGACTGACGCATGAAGACAGACGACACGCAACAGCCGGGCGGCCCTGCTGTGCTCGAGCCCATTCTCGCTCCACGGCAGGGCTGGGTGGCCGGGCTCGCCACTGACGGGGGAGTGTTGGTGGACTTCCCGGGCAACTCCAGAGGCCCCGTGGGGGCGAAGCTGGGGTTGCCGCTCGATGCACGCGCGGTGCGGGAGGCCGTGGCCCGACGCCAGCCCGTCATGCTCCTTTTCGAGGAGGGGGACCCGCGCCGTCCCTTCCTGCTGGCCTTCGTCTACACCCCCAGCCCCACGCCCATGCTGGACTCGCTGCTGGAGAACACCGCGACATACCCGCCCGAGCACGTGAAGGTGGACGGCCAGCGCATGCCGCTCAAGGTGAAGGGCCGTAGCGAGGTGTCCTTCTCGTGTGGCGACTCGCGCGTCACCCTCACGCCCAACGAGCTGTCGCTGGTGTGCGGCGAGGCCAGCCTCACCCTGCAGCGCAACGGCCGGGCCGTGCTGCGGGGCGTGCGGGTTGAGTCACGCGCGGAGGATGTCAACCGGATAAAGGGTGGCGCGGTGGAGGTGAACTAGCGTGGAGGCGCTCAGCGACGAGCTGTTCCTCAACTGGGAGGTATACGAGGAGCACCTGGAGGAGGCGGAGTTCCTCTGGGGCCAGAGGGAGCGGCAGGGTGGGTCTCCCGAGTACCGGCTGCCGGAGGTGGCCGAGGGAGAAGAGCGGCTGCTGGCCCGGGTGGATGCACTGGTGTTGGGAGGCACACCGGTAGCAGAGGGGTTGCTGGTGCCGGCACTGGAGTCCGAGCTGCCCACGCGCACCAGCGCCGCGGCGTACACGCTGCTGGTGGGGGGCGTGCCCGGCGCGAGCCAGGCGGTGCTGGAGGCGGTGAGGAAGGAGGTGCCCGGTGTGTTGGAGGCCATGGCGAAGGCCCTGGCCCTCCTGGAGCCTGGTGCCTTGCCGGCCTGGGTACCGCAGCTTTTGGAGGCACCGGAGCCCGCACTCCAGGCGCTGGCGCTGGGCGTGCTGGGGACACACGGGGGCGTGCCGACGGCCCGGTTGTTGGCCCTCCTGCAGCACGAGGAGGAGGAGGTGGTGGCTGCGGCCCTGCGGGCCCTGGCTCGCAGTCGCACGGCCGTGGACGGCAGGACTCTGCAGCACCTGCTGGCCTCGCCCGTGCCGGCGGTGCGCGACGCCGCCATTGAGGCCGGGCTGGCGGGAGGCCAGCGCGCCGCCTGGGCCGCGTGTCAGGCCACGCTCGCCGTGCCGGATGCGCACCTCTCCCGGCTGCTATGGGCCCTGGGGGGAGACGACAGGGACGTGCAGCGGCTGGTGGCACTGCTCGACACTCCTGCCCTGCGTGCGGACGTGCTGTGGGTGCTCGGCTTCTCCGGCCGCCTGGCCGCAGCCGACGCCTGCATGGTGTGCCTGGCAGACCCCTCCGTGACTGCTCTGGCCGGCGAGGCCTTCTCCGCACTGACGGGCCTGCGCCTGAAGGGCCCTTACGCACTGGAGCGCTCCGAGCCGTCAGAAGCCGAGTTGGATACCAACCCGGACATGGACATCCGCCGCTCGATGGAGGACTTGCTGCCCCTGCCCGCCCCGGACGCGGTAGCCGCATGGTGGAAGGAGGCACGCCCGCGCTTCACCCCGGGGCAACGCTACCTTCTCGGTGAGCCACTCACCGCGGGCTCCCTGCTGGAGGCGCTGGAGACAGCCCCCATGCGCCGCCGGCACGTATTGGGCCTGGAGGTGACGCTGCGCAGCCAGGGCCAGGTGCGTGTACCCACCCGCGCGTGGGCCCGTACCCAGGAGGCCGCCCTGCGCGCGGCTCGAGCCCTGCCCCCAGCACATTTCGCACGCCCCTTCACGGAGGGACTCTCCTCATGAAAGCGGCACCATGGCAGCTCGAGCTGCCTCCGGGCCATGTCGCCATGACAGGCCTGGGCATGACGTCCTCGCTGGGACTCAATGTGGTGGCGGGGTGCGCGGCGGCCCGCGCGGGGGTAACGCGCTTGAGCCACCTGGAGATTGAGGAGTCGGACGTGAAGACGCTGGAGAGTGTGCCCCTCAAGGGCCATACCGTGCGGGGCTTCACGGACGGTTTCGAAGGAGTGGGACGCCTGCTGCGGCTGGCGGATGCGGCCCTGGGGGACATGCTGGAGTACTCGCGACTCAAGCCCGAGGAGGCCGGGCGCCTGGGCTTCTTCCTGTGCTTGCCCGGTGAGCTGTATGCGCGCATGCGCAGTGAGTCGGTGCGCACGCTGGAGGGAATGACGCCCACACTGGCGCAGGCACTTGAGGAGGAGGACGCCCTGGAGCGCAAGCAGGCCCGGGAGGCCATGGAGCGGCGGCTGCTGCCGGAGTTGCTCACCCTGCACGGACTCACAGTGCCCCCTGCCGCGCGGGCCTGCTTTCCAGGGGGAGCGGCCACCTTCGCCCTGGCGCTGGCGCGTGCGGCGGATCTCCTGCGGACAAGAGAGCTGGAGCGCTGCGTGGTGGGGGGCGTGGACTCACTGGTGTACGGGGCCGCGTTGGAGGACGTGTACGAGCTGGGCTTGGTGCACACACCGGAGTCCGCCGTGGGCTTCTTCCCGGGAGAAGCGGCGGCCTTCGTGCTGCTGGAGAGGGCGGACGCCGCAAGGGCCCGAGAGGCCCGTGTGGAGGCATGGCTGGGCAACGTGGCCCTCGAGGCGGAGCCCTTCCACCGCTTCTCCGGCGAGGTACCTCTGGGGGCGGCGCTGCAGCGCGCCGCAGCGGCCTGCTGCAACGGGCAGCAGGTGGGCCTGGTGGTGGCCAACCTCAATGGGGACGAGTGGCGGGCGCGCGACTTCGGCACGGCCCTGCTGGCCATGAAGGAGGCGGGCCTGCCCACGGAGGCGCCGCGGTGGTACCCACCGGCCTCCTTCGGCGAGGTGGGAGCCGCGACGGGCGCCGTCTCCACGTGCATGCTGGTGAGGGCTTTTGCCCGGGGCCATGCGGGTAGCCCCCACGCGCTCGTCCTCCTGCTGGCGGACGACGAAACCCGGAGCGCCTACCTCCTTCACGCGGCCTGAGGTGGCCGGTACACGACGAGGGAAGTCACCAATGGAGCAGGACAGAGCCCGACAGGAAGCCCAGGCACGGCTGGAGAAGGCCAGAGCGGAAGCCGAAGAGGCCCGCAAGAGGGCTGAAGAGGCCCGCGCTCGCGCGGATGCCAACGAGGAGCGGCTGAAGAAGGCCCGCGAGGAGTTCGACAAAGCGCGCCAGGAGCGCAAGGGCGGCATCGGCAAGGCCGAGAAGGAGTTGAAGGAAGCCGAGCGGCCGGAGAAGGAAGCGGAGAAGGCGGAGAAGAGCGCCAGTGCGAAGGCGCGCGAGGAGCACCTCTCCTCCCTGCTGGCAGCTGACAGTCACCAGCACGGAGAGGAGAGCGGCTGCGTCACCCGGTGCCTGTGGGACAAGGCTCGGCCCCCCACCTGGAGGCGCCGGTGCCTCTTCCGAGGCCACAACCACCGGGAGAATGGGGTGAAGTACCAGCTCGCCAACGAGTCCGACTGGTACAACCTGGACTTCAGGGAGCGCAATAGCGAGTCGCGCAAACGACTGAACAAGGAATTCAGCGACGCACAACTCGGCGTGCGCAAGCCCGTCAACAACCCCACCATCAGCAAGGACTGCTGGTGGATGAGCAAGTACGGCGCCAACTTCCGGATAAACAACCGTCCCTGGAAGAACGAAGCCCACCACATCATCCCGATAGAGGCCCTCGCCACACACTTCGATGGAAAGCTGCTTCTACTCCAAGCAGTCAAATACAACGTCAACATTGGCGTTAATATCATCATGCTTCCCATCAATGAAAAACACGCACGGGTGTACCAGCTCCCCTCACACCCATCAAACCACCCTGACTACAACAGATCCCTCAAGCGCATGCTAGACAGCATATCCAATAAATTCGGGAAAGAGAAAGAAAAACAAGGCGGGCACCCGGAAATGTCGGCAGAAAACCCAGGCAATCATCGAACCAACCTCAACAACTTCTCCCTCGGGATGCGAATCCAGTTACGCGACTTTGCAATCGAAAAGGCAAAGGCAGGCGCACCCCTACACATCAACGATATTTTCAAACCAATTCGATAGAACCGGCACCATCAACAGCCCCCCCTCTGCTCAAGACACCATGCACAACTACTTCATTCTCGAATCACACCCCTCTCCCGAGAACTGCACTATCAACAAGTGCCCCGAGCCGCTCGATAGCAAGAAATGGCGGATCGCCGAAGGCGAACCCATGGGGGGACATTACAGCCCTCCGGTTCGCCTCGACATGGACAAGAGCCATGGCGGAATGCACATTCCAGACTTTATCGACAACAACCTCCATCTCCCGCTCGTTAGCGGCAAACTCAAGCAACTACTGGAGCGCGAGTCAAATGCCGAGATAGAGTTCTTGCCATTCATGCTCTATAATCACAAAGGCAGGGTCGCCTGCGACGACTGCTACATCGCCAACGTCCTGGGCTCACAGGACTGTGTCGATAGAACCAGGACCGAAGGCCAGGAGGACGCCTCTGAACCTGGTCAGTACATTGGCCTGTTCAGACTCTTCCTGGACCCAGCACGGATTGATCCTCAGAGCAGGCTCTTCCGTATCAGCGCCAAACCATCCGTCCTCATAATCCGGGATGATCTGCGTGCCCTCTTCGAACAGAATGAGGTGACTGGCGCGAGGTACATCGCCATGGGCGAGAAGTGCATGCTCTACTGATGCGTGCAATGTTTTTGCAAGAGGGCTCAACGCCATGAACCTGGAGACCGTTCGGGAGAACGCCCACGTATACCTAATGGAGGCGCTTGACAGCATCTCACAGAGAACGGCCGATGAGCAGTCCGGTCTAGCCTATATAACCGCGGCTTATTTTTACCGACGAATCGCCATCTGCGAACTGCTCGCCGAGGCACGAATGGATCGGTTTGCAACTTTTCTGGCGAAGTCCGCGTTGGTGCGTATCCACTTCCTTCGCCTCGTCACGCAGGGGCACGCAGCCGCCCCGCTCCATACCTGTGCAAGCCGGAATTTCTCCTTTGTTGACTCACTCGTCGCTGGCCAACTTCACATGGCGGTGGAGCTTGCCCGGCTGACTCCGGATCGGCATACACCAAGCATCGAATATGAGGACGACTTCCTCCTGCATCGCTTCCTCCAACGGCTCACCCTTCACCTCCATGTAGGTGACAACTTCGACCTTGCAGCCATGTTGGAGCGCTGGGAGACAGTGCTGGAAGGAGAGTATGACCCGTACCTGGGAGCATGCAAGGCATTGCTGCAGAAAGACACCCGGGCGCTCAATGAGGCGCTGCGTGACGCCATCGCTATTCGTAAGCGCTCCTTTCAAGACGAGAAGAAGCAGTCGGTCCCCCCTGACAGACGTCTTACCGAGGGCTTTGTCTTCATGGATGGGTTGGCCTTCTTGCGGCTCGCCGAGACGCTCGGCATGCCGGTTCAACGCGAGTACCCCACCATTCCCAAGTTCGCACGCATTCCCCTGGGGCGAGCACCACTGCCTCATGACTCGTGGATGCGCCCCGAGCAGGCGGTACCCGCGTAGGGCAATGCCTCCCTTAGCACTACAGTTGTAGGTTCAAAAATAGACGGAAATCCACTTCCTTCTGGGGCAGTGTCCGTCCTGTCCTTGCTTCATCCTGGGAACATGCGAGGGCCAGGGTGACTTCCCGAGTCAGGCGGTTGTAGCTACCTGACAGGGTAGTAGCCAGGGAGACGAGAAACGAGGGGGGATGGAAGTGACGGTGGAGGTGATGTGGTTCCAACCTATGGGAGAAGTCGCATCCAAAGGGGGAGCACATGTCCAAGTCCATCACGGCGGAGTCCACCCGTGTCGTGCCCGCCGACACGGAGGCCACCTTCGTTGCGAAACTCTCCGGGGAGTTGAAGCGGGTGCTGGGGTGGCTCAATCAGCACTTTCGCCGTCCCGAGACACGGCGCAATGTGGAGGACTTCCTGCGAGCCCTGCTGGCGCGCGTGGAGCACAAGAATTCCTGGGGATTGAGCGAGGAGGCGGGCCGACCCACTCCGTACGCCTTCCAGTACCTGTTGGGGCGCGCCAGATGGGAGCCGGACGAAGTGCGCGACTCCATGCAAGCCGATGTCTTGCGCAAGCTGGGCCCCAAGGGGGACCTCATCCTGGATGAGACGGGCTTCCTCAAGAAGGGGGACATGTCCGCCGGTGTCGCGCACCAGTACACCGGCACGGCCGGCGGCATCGCCAACTGCCAGATGGGTGTCTTCCTCGTCTATGCCACCCCCCAGGGGCATACCCTGCTCGACCGGGAACTGTACCTGCCCGAGGAGTGGACTTCTGACAGGGAGCGCTGCCGCCGGGCAGGTATTGCAGATGAGGTGGAGTTCGCCACCAAACCGCAACTGGAGCAGCGGATGCTTCAGCGGGCCTTTGGAGCGGGGTACACGCCGCGTTGGGTGCTTGGGGATGAGGTGTATGGCCGGGATGGCAAGTTGCGCGCTTTTCTGGAGCAACGTCGCCAACGCTATGTCTTGACAGTCGCCTCGAACACTCCGGTTGAGCGAGGACTGCGCAAGATGACTCCCGCCCAGATACTCCTCGAGGAGGTGCACCCGGAGGACTTCCAGCGACTGTCCGCGGGCGACGGCGCCAAGGGTCCTCGCGAGTCGGATTGGGCTCGGGTGCGGCTCAATCCCCGGACGTGGAGAGCCTCAGCCGCTGGCTGCTGGTGCGGCGAGATGTGGACAAAACCCTTGAAACACTCACCCTGAGCAACTACGACTTCTTCCTGGTGCACGCGCCCGCGAATACCTCGCTGGAGGCCATGGTGGAGGCGGCGGGAGGCCGCTGGCCCGTGGAGTCCTGCTTTGAATCCGCCAAGCAGGAGGTAGGGCTGGATGAATATGAAGTGCGCTCGTGGACGGGGTGGTACCGACACATGACGTTGTGCCTGGTGGCGCACTCCTTTCTCACGACGGCGCATCTGGAGCTCAATGCGATGCGAATTCAGGAGCCGGCGAACTCTGGCTCCGGCCACCCGGAGACAGCTACGGCTGACACGCGGGAGCAGTCTCCTGCTCCAGCACACCAGATTCCCGCGCGGGCAGGGACTGTGCGGGAGACGGCAGGCCGCAAACACGCTTCTCCGGAGTCCCTCCTCCCAAAAGTCCTGGGCCCGCCGTGCAAGAAGAGCAGCATGCATCTCTTTCTGCACCGGCGCGGCCTTCGCTCTCCAGCCTCGGCGTCCAACTCGTCCTCTTCAGCATCCAGGAGGTGAGACGGCTCTTCATCCGTCTGCTGCAATCATGGCAACCCCCGAGCGCTTTTTCCCTCCGATGGAGTTTCTGGCGACGTCGGCATCAAGCCATTGCCAGGCTCTGTCACTACCGCAAACGCACCTCTCAGCCCTGGTAGTGAGCTTGCAACTGTAGTGATTGGCACTCGGCGCGAGCAACACTGCTCGCGCGTGGTAACGGTGCTCGTGGAACCTGATGAAAGGCGCCTCTCCCTGGTATGGCAGAGCGTGCTGCGCGTTCCCGCACCTGAGGCGGACTATCTCGACGAGACGGAAATCGTCGAACAAAGGAGCGCGACGTGAACGCCCAGGTCGAGGTGGTGGCCGTCGCCGCACGAACCCCTGTCGGGCTTACTGCGGAGAGCAGCGCGGCCTCCGTGCGCGCTGGCATCTGCCGGTACGCCGAGTATCCCTTCATCGATCCACGCGGCGAGCCGGTCGTGGTCGCCGCCGACCGACTGTTAGAGCCTGGACTTGAGGGGCGAGACCGTCTGGTGCCCATGGCCGGGAGTGTTCTCGAGGAGATCGAGGCCAAGATCGATCACAAGGTCCTCTACGGGGGCAGGCTCAGCGTGTTGCTCGCGCTTCCAGAAACCCGCCCGGGATTTTCCGAGGAAGACGCGGCATGGGTCGTGGGCGCCCTGTCCGCGCGCTTGCGAGCGAAAACGTCCAGCGCCCATGTCGAGCTCGCCGGACGCGGGCACGCCGGAGCCATTCGGGCGGTCGAGCAGGCGGTACGGGAGTGCTCCGAGAGCAGGGAGACTCTGTTCCTGGTCATTGGCGTCGATAGCTATCACCACGCGGACACGTTCGCTTGGCTGGAGCGCGGTCGCAGGTTCGCGCAGCCCGGGATTCGCAGTGGATTCACCCCTGGCGAGGGAGTTGGATGCCTCGCACTGATGAGCGCTGGACTGCGCCGTCGCTTGCGCCTCCCCCAATTGGCCGTCGTGCGAGGGGCACGCACGGCACAGGAGCGACTCCTGCGCGACAGCGACACGGGCTCGTTCGGCGTCGGAATGACGCAGGCCGTTCAGGGCGCGGTCGCCGGGCTCGACCTTCCGAGAGAGCGCGTCGACGTCCTGTACACGGACATCAATGGCGAGCGTTATCGCAGCGAGGAGTGGGGCTTCGTCGCGTTGCGTGCGCCGTCGGTCTGGAAGTCACCGGGGTACAAAGCCCCGAGTGACTGCTGGGGCGACGTGGGCGCAGCGTTTGGGGCCCTCGGTGGCGTGCTGGCGATCCGGGCGTTCGCACGAGGCTACGCGCGAGGCCCGCGAGCGCTGGTAATGGCAGGTTCCGATAGCGGGCTGCGGGGGGCCATGCTCCTGCAAGCTCCGCAGGTGTCATGAGGAGGCAATCCCAATGCCGAGCGTATCAGTGAATGCTCCGAAGACCCCGGTGACCGAGGATAGCAACGGGCTCGCCGCGGCGACGTTACCCAACGTGTGCAAGATGCCGGGGCCGCCAGCGCCGTTCGTCCCGACCCCGTTGCCCAACATTGGCGAGAGCGGGACAGACCCGAAGAATTATTCCAAGAGCGTTACTATCGAAGGCAAGAAGGTCGCCATCCGGGGCGCAACCTTCGGCTCCATGGGCGACGTGGCCAGCAAGGGGACCGGCGGTGGGGTGGTCTCCGCGAACGTGGAAGGACCCACGAGCTTCGTGGGTCCCGGGTCCATGGACGTGAAGATCGAGGGAAAGAACGTCCAGTTGCTCGGCGATCCAATGCTCAACAACTGCGGGCCGAGCGGCAGTCCGGCCAACGCGGCGACGATGATGGGCGTGATCCAGATGAATGGGACCGTCACATTCGTCACCGGAGATGACGAATGTCCTGTGTGCGGAAAGAACCATGGCAAGCAGGGCGCATTGAAAGAGATAAAAGCAACAAAGGTCAACGCCCAGCGGTTGACCAAGCAGCTCACCGAGAAGAACTATCTTGCCAATAGCGAGCCCCCCAGCACGATGCTTGGTGTCGTCCGGTGCCTGTGCAAGAAGAAGCATTACGCGGACCGATCGAGCGAAACAGACGATGTGCTCCGCGCGACCATCAAAGACATTGGATGGCATGGTCCCAATGGCGATTCCAATAAAGAGCCTGATGCCAAAGACACTGCCGCCCCCAAGAAAGACGAGGCAGACACCAAGAAGGGCGGGGTTCTCAATTTCCTGAAGACTCGTTTCGAGAATGCCCCAGAGCGAGTGGAGAGGATAGAGGAGGTATGGGAGGATGCCGAAGATCTCTGTCAACGAAGAAGGCGTAACAAAACATTGCCTTCCGCCTACAAACCGGGGCGTTGTGCCGCCCCCAAAACGCTCCTGCTTGTCATGCAGGATGGTGCCCACGCTGGCGGCATCACCGAGCAGTGGTTCCACAACCAGGGCAATCCAACCGTGGGTTTGATCAAATACCATGATAGGGAGAGTGGCTCACCGATGGTGAGACAATTTGCCCACGGCGAAACCGTCCCTCTGTGTGAGAGTTGCAACCTCATTCTCCCCTTGCTGCTCTGCCCCAACGACGAAGAAAGGCAAAAATGCCAACACAAGACCTAGAGTTGGAAATGGAGGAATTGCTCCTGAGAATCGTGCCTGGGCTCTCCGAGCAGTGGAAGGGTGCCACACCCGACGCGATTGCGCAGATCGAACGAATTGCAGGCCGTCCCTTGCCTTCATTTTATCGCTGGTTCCTGAACCGCATGGGCCAGAGCATGGGCCCTCTGGCCTATCCGACTCTGGACTTCTCGGCGCAGCGAGTGCTCTCTTGTTACGCCAAGAAACTGGTCGTGCCTGAACAGCGGTTCTTGCTCATCGCATATGAGTCCGATGAGGTGATGCCTTTGCATCTCTTCTACGACTTCACCGCGCCAGCACGAGAAGATGCATTGGTAACGACACGTGCCGCTCAGGAGGGCGAGCTCTCGGACGATTTCGAGACCCTGCGCGAGATGCTGGCATGGGGTGCATTCTCATTGTTCCGGGTCGAGGGCATGCCGCAGATGTGCAGCGGCAGTCTCAAGGGGAACGATCCAGACTTTCTCTCGGACCTCGATCTGCTGATGAGCAGCCTTGGGTTCACGAGCCCGATTTCCACCGGGCCCCTCTGCCGGCTTTACGAGCGGCACGATGCGACCATGATATGCAGGGGCACGCCGAGGGCAGGACGTGGTAACAGGCGGACCTTCAACCTCGGAGGCCGTAACGCGGGAACTCTCAGGAGAATCCTGGGCGAGATAACTACGCAATCCTCGCTGGAGGTCAAAGTCAAGGATTGGGCTCCAGCGCTCCGGTGAAGTACCAGGCCTGCTGTTGGCCAGGAACCCGCCTCGCTCAAGGCGGGCAGTGAAGAAGAAGCGGTAAAAGCCGCCCACGCTTGAAGAATCCCCACCAGTTCTGCGCGGCATGACAGCACCGTAAGCGTAGCCCGTTAAATACTCGCGTGCTCCTCGGCATAAGAGCCTTGGCGGTCATTCCCGCTGATGTTCTGGCTGTTCGGCCAGTGCATCTTCATCCAATCCACCCGAGGAGGAGTCCAGATGGAACACATCAGCCTCTCCGCTGAGCTGGGGGAAATTCGTTACGCCATCGAGGGCGCCCACTGGATCGCGGACAGCATCGCCATGGAACCGCGGTGCGGGCCTCCTCGGAGCGCGAGCTCCGCCGCTCCTCGCGCCCAAACCGGCTGGCTCCTTTTCCCGCGCTTCTTCGTGTTCAGCGACATTGAATGACCTGGAGGTCCGCCATGTTCCGAGAGGCTCGCGGAGGCCAGTTGGGGCAGCTCCGGCGTAGTTGTGTCCTGTACGTGGAGCCATGAACCCACCGTCGCGGCGACTGGATCAAGACATGCAATTGCTACCGCGCAGCTTGGATGGAGGAAATCGGCCCGGAATCGGACCGACTGGATGATGGAAAGGGGGCCCGGGTCGTGGTGCGCCCCATCACCTGGCGGTTCGGGTCAGAGCCTGACGGCCGAAGTAGTTGGGGCGCAGGAGGGCGGAGCTGAAATGGCATGAAGCCGTCCCCGATGTACCGGCGAGGGCGGGGGAAGAAAAACAGGTACAGGCCCCATGGCCCGGGGAGGCGATGGAGAAGCAGACAGCAGGCCGTCAGCAGCTGGTGCGCAGTCGGGTGGGAGTGGACAGGTGAGAAAAGGCCCTCTCCATGTAGGTCCTACCCTTACGGTTGGCACCGCGCCCGCCAGCGGGCACACTGCGCGCCGCCTGAACGTGCGAGCAGGAGGCGGTCTCCTCCCGTGCTCGTCGCGGACACAGGAGGGGATCGCACGGATGCGCCTGCTGCACACTTCGGACTGGCACCTGGGGCACACGCTGTACGACACCTCGCGCGAGGCCGAGCACGCCGCGTTCCTCGAGTGGTTGCTCGACACCCTCGAGGCGCAGAAGGTGGACGCGCTGCTGGTGGCCGGCGACATCTTCGACACCGCCAACCCCAGCGCCGAGGCCCAGGCCTCCTGGTACCGCTTCGTCGCCCAGGCCCGAATCCGCTGCCCCAAGCTGGACGTCGTCGTGATCGGCGGCAACCACGACTCGGCGGCGCGGCTGGATGCGCCGGATCCACTCTTCTCCGCGCTCGACGTGCGGGTGGTGGGCGGGCTGCCCAGGGCGCGGGGCTCGGTGGACCTGGAACGTCTGCTGGTGCCGCTGAAGAACGCCCAGGGCAAGGTGGGCGCGTGGGTGGCGGCCGTGCCCTACCTGCGGCCCGCGGATCTCCCTCTCGTCTCGGAGGAGGCGGGGGACAGGCTCGTCGCGGGCGTGCGCTCCGTGTACGCCGAGGTGCTGGAGGGGGCTCGCTCCAAGCGCAAGCCGGGCCAGGCGCTCGTCGCCATGGGCCACTGCTACATGGTGGGCACCGAGCTGTCCGTGCTCAGCGAGCGCAAGATTCTCGGGGGCAACCAGCACGCGCTCCCGGTGGACCTCTTCCCCGAGGACGTGGCGTACGCGGCGCTCGGGCACCTGCACAAGGCGCAGCGCGTGGGCGGGCGCGAGGGCGTGCGCTACAGCGGCTCGCCCCTGCCCCTGTCCCTCTCCGAGGCCAGCTACGCGCACCAGGTGCTGCTGGTGGAGCTCGAGGGCGAGCAGCTCTCCTCCGTGAGGCCGCTGCACGTGCCTCGCCGCGTGGAAATCGAGCGCGTGCCCAAGCGTGACGCGGCCACGCTGGATGACGTGGTGACGATGTTGGAGGCCCTGCCCGAGCTGGAGCCGGAGACGCCCGACTGGCGCCGCCCCTACCTGGAGGTGTGCGTCGCGCTGCCCCGCCCCGAGCCCGCGCTGCGCCGCCGCGTGGAGGCCGCGCTCGAGGGCAAGGCCGCGCGTCTGGTGAAGCTCACCCCCGCCTATACTGGCAGCGGCAACACGCTCGCGGATGCCGGGCCGGGACTCTCCCTCAAGGAGCGCACCCCCGAGGACGTCTTCCGCGCCCGCTACGCGCGCGACTACACCGAGCCGCTCGATCCGACGCTGCTCGAGGCCTTCCACTCGCTGCTCACCCAGGTGCAGGAGGACGCGTCATGAGGATCCTCTCCATCCGAGGCCGCAACCTGACGAGCCTCGCGGGCGACTTCTCCCTGAACCTGGATCAGCCGCCGCTCGACAAGCTGGGGCTGTTCGCCATCACCGGCGCCACGGGCGCGGGCAAGAGCACGCTGCTGGACGCTTTGTGCCTGGCCCTCTTCGACCGTACGCCCCGGCTGGGCGAGCGCGGCGGTGTTCCGGTGGGGCGCCCCGAGGAGGACGAGGACGCGCGGCTGATGGCCAACGACGTGCGCGGCGTGCTGCGCCGGGGCGCGGCCGAGGGCTTCGCCGAGGTGGACTTCCTGGGCAAGGACGGCCGGCGCTACCGCGCGCGCTGGTCCGTGTGGCGGGCGCGCAACCGCGCCGAGGGCCGCTTCCGCCCCCAGGAGATGACCCTCACCGACGTGGGCTCCCAGCAGCAGTTCGGACGCACCAAGTCCGAGGTGCTCAAGGCGATTGAAGAGCGGCTGGGCCTGTCCTTCGACCAGTTCCGGCGCTCGGCGCTACTGGCGCAGGGCGAGTTCGCCGCCTTCCTGCGCGCGGATGCCAACGAGCGCGCGGAGCTGCTGGAGCGGATGACGGGGACGGAGGTGTACAGCCGCGTGTCCATGGCCGCGCACCAGCGCCACAAGGAGGTGCAGGAGGAGCTGGCGAAGCTGGCGCAAGGCGTGGCGGCCATTCCCCGGCTGCCAGACGAGGAGCGCGCGGTGGTGGAGGCGCAGCGCTCTCGCGAGGAGGCGGCGCTGGCCGAGGCCCAGGCGGCGCAGGTGAAGGCGGAGCAGTCGCTCCAGTGGTACACGGAGCGGGCGCGGCTGGTGGCGCTGGAGGCCGAGGCGGAGCAGGCACGTCAGCGCGCGGCCCAGGCGCTGGAGGCCGCGGAGCCTCGGAAGGCGGAGCTGGAGCGGGTGCGCGCGGCGGAGGTGCTGCGGGCCCCGCTGAACCGGGTGGACGAGGCCTCGCGGAGGCGGGCGGAGGCGGAAGCGGCGCTCGCGGCGCGGCGCGCGGAGGCGGAAGCGGCACGGGCCCTGGCGCTGGTGCGCGAGGAGGCGCGGGCGAAGGCGGAGGCGCGGCGGACCGCGGCGGAGGCGGCGGAGGCGGTCGCGCGCCCGGCTCTGGAGGAGGCGCTGAAGCTGGACGCGGAGCTGGAGCGGGCGCGGCTCGATGAGCAGAAGGCCGCGCGCGAGCTGGAGGCCGCCCGCGAGTCCGAGCGGGTGGCCCAGGAGGCGCTGGCGCGGGTGGTCCGGGAAGAGGAGGCCGATCGCGCGGAGGAGAAGGCGGCGGAGGCGTGGCTCGGTGAGAACAAGCGCCTGGAGGCGATGGCTCGCGAGTGGCCCCGGTGGGATGCGGAGCTCACCCGCTACGGCCGCGCGGCGCAGGACGAGACCAGGGCGCGCGAGTCACTCGCGCAGGTGCGGTCCCGGGATGGAGCGCTGCGCGCGGAGGCCGAGCGCCGGGGCGAGGAGCAGCGCAAGGCGCAAGAGGCCCTGGAGGCCGCGAAGGCCCGTGTGGCCAGTGCCGAGGCCGCGCAGGGCAGGGAGGCCGGTGCGGAACGGCGGGCTCGCCGGGTGGAGCTGCAGTCCCGGCAGGAGGGGCTGCGGGCGTTGACGGATGCGCGCGGGAGCGCGAGCGAGGCGGCCCGGGCGGAGCAGGAAGCCGCCGAGGAGGCTGGGAAGGCTCGCGCCGAGCATGCGTCCTCGACGGCCGAGGCCGAGGCCGCGAAGGTGGGCCGTCTGGAGCGGGAGGCCGCGCTGAAGGAGGCTCGCCGGGCGTTCGCCGAGGCGCGGGCGACGTTGGACCTCGCGGAGCACCGTGCGGAGCTGCGGGCGGGCCAGCCCTGTCCGCTCTGTGGTGCCACCGAGCACCCCTACCGCCAGCCGGGCACCGCGCTGGAGGGGCTCGCCACCAGGGCGCGGGCGCGGGTGGAGGAGCTGGAAGCAGAGGCCGCGGGGATGACCCGGGCGGAAGCCGAGGCCAGTGCGCGGGCTACTGCCGCGGCCTCTCGTGCGGCGCAGGCGGAGGCCCGGAAGGAAGCCGCGGCGCAGCGGCGTGCCCAGCAGCGCACGGCCTGGAGCCACTCCCGGGCGAAGCTCGTGGGGACGTTGCCCCCGGAGGACGTGGAGGCGGAGGGCCTCGAGGCCTGGTTGGAGGCGGCACTCGCGGAGGTGAAGACGCTGCAGGCCCAGCTGAATGCCGAGGAGGAAGCGGCGGAGAAGCAGGAGCGTGTGGTGAAGGAGGCCCGCCTCGCGCTCACCGCCGCGCTCGAGCGCCAGGAGGTGGTGGAGAAGGCCGCGCGTGAGGCCGGGGAAGCGCTGCGCCAGAATACCGAGGCCGAGTCCGCCGCCGCGCGCGAGGTGGAGCAGGCCGCGCGCATCCGCCAGGAGGTGCTGGAGGTTCTGGGGATTCCCTTCAAGGAGCTGCCGCGCTGGCAGGAGTCGCTGTCCGCGAAGCCGGGCGACTTCCGTGCACACTGCGCGAAGCGGGTGGCGGAGTGGAATACCCGCGAGCAGGCATTGAAGGACGCCCAGGCGCGCGTGGCGCGGGCCAGGGACAAGCGCGCGCCGGCGGAGGCCGTTGCCGAGGTGAAGCGCACCCAGGCCGCGAGCTGTGCCCAGGAGCTCTCCCGGGCTCAGGAGGCGCTGCGGGAGAAGCAGGCCGCGCGTGGGGCGGTGCTCGGCGGGCGTCCCACCGCCGAGGTGCGTGACGGGCTCGAACGGGAGCTGCAGGAGGCGTCCCAGGCCTACGAGTCCGTCCGCGCCGACGCCGAGAAGGCGAAGCAGGATGCCGCCACCGCGGCTGCGCGTGCCCAGGACGCGGCGCAGGCTCATGTGTCCGCGGACACCGCCAGGGCCGAGGCCGAGGCGGCGCTCTCGGCGCTGCTATCGGCGCGAAGTCTCACGCTGGAGGCCGCGCGTCTCCTGCTCGCGAGGGATGCCGCCTGGTGCGAGGCCGAGGAGCGTGCGCTGTCCGCGCTCCATCAGGCACATGAGCACGCGCTGGCCGTGTTGACGGAGCGCCAGTCCCAGCGCGCCCGGCACGAGTCGTCCGGGCTCCCGTCCATCGCCGAGGCGGAGGCCGCCGCCGTATGCGAGCGGGCCCGCGCGGACACCGAGGCCCGGCGTCAGTCCACCGCCTCGTTGAAGGCCCGGCTCGACCAGGACGACGAGGCCCGCCGCCGCCACGGTGAGCAGGCCCGGCTCCTCGAGGAGAAGCAGCGCGCGAGCGGCGTGTGGCGCACCCTCAGCGAGCTCATCGGCTCGCACGACGGCAGGAAGTTCAAGGTGTTCGCCCAGAGCCTCACCCTGGACGCGCTCCTGCACTACGCCAACGCGCACCTCGAGGAGCTGGCCCCGCGCTACCGCCTCATGCGCGTGCCGAAGTACGACCTCGACCTCCAGGTGGTGGACCGGGACATGGGCGACGAGGTTCGCGGTGTCTCCAGCCTCTCGGGTGGGGAGAGCTTCCTCGTGTCTCTGGCCCTGGCCCTGGGGCTCGCCTCGCTCTCCTCGGAGACGACGCAGGTGGAGACGCTCTTCATCGACGAGGGCTTCGGCACGTTGGATCCGGAGACCCTGGAGATGGCCCTGGCCACGCTCGACGCGCTCCAGGCCACCGGCCGGCAGGTGGGCATCATCTCCCACGTGTCCGGGCTCGCCGAGCGCATCGGCGTGCAGGTGCGCGTGGTGAAGCAGGGCGCCGGACGCAGCCGGCTCGTCGTCATGGGCGAGCCGGGACTCCTCGGCGCCTCGGTGCCCGATGTGCGGCCCGCGGCCTCGGTGGGGTAGCGCGTCAGCTCGCTGGCGAGCCGGCCAGGCTCGCCAGGTAGCGATCCAACGTCTCGGCGAAGCGGGTGTCGTCGTTGAGGAAGGCGAGCCCCACGCCTCCCTTGTAAGGGTCATCCACCACGTGCACCACCAGCGCGTCTCCCTGCAGGCGCTCGCCGTTGGGCAGCTTCACCTGGACCGTCACCACGCTGTCCACGGGCGGGCGGTGCGCCGTCCTCACGAAGAGGCCCCCGTTGGAGATGTTCGTCGCGTGCTCGCGCACGAAGTCCAGCTCCGTGCGGAACTCCATCTCCAGCTTCACCGCGAAGCGGCGCCCCCGGCGGTGCGTGTCGAAGGTCTCGTAGGCCGGGGTGCCCGGCTTGGGGGGCTCTTCCGCCGAGGGTGCTTCCGGGGGGGCTGGCTCCGGGCTCGGGGCGGGGGCCTGGGCGTTGCTGGCCGCTGTGTCGAAGTAGGCGATGCGGACGGAGGCGGGGCCCTGGGGCGGCCCATCCGGAATGGGCTCGCGGACGGCGAGCTGCTGCAGGTGCCCGTGCAGCACGATGGCCGCGGCCTCGAAGTCCTCCAACTCGTGGATGTCCGGTCCGGTGAGCGCGCGGGCGCGGAACGCATCTCGCTCCGCCTTGGGCAGGCGCCACAGCTCCACGAGGATGCCGCCGCTCTCCTGGACCTCCTCCGTCAGGGCCTCCACCGCCGAGCGCGGGTAGCTGGGCACCTCCACCTTCAACTCCAGGGTGGCTTCTACGTCCCGTAAAGCCACGACGATGCCAGGCGGCCTCGGCGAGGGCAGCAACGCCCCCAGCCCCTCCACCAGAGCTCTGACCCGCTCTGCACGGGCCGAGCCATTCCACAACGCCGCGAGACCGAACACTGGCACGTCGACGGAGGATAGCCGAGGCGGCGCTCGGGTGGGTCAATCATCGTGCATTTCCCGCCATTGAACGCTCCGCGAGCAGGCGAGCACGGGACGTGGGGTCTCCAGAGGCGCTCCGTGCGGCGCTGGTCAATCCGGAGAGGTGGCACCCGGTACGCGAGGGCAGGTTCCAGGAAACCCACCTGGGCAATAGGGGAGCGCGTCTCCAGCTTCGCGGGCCGTTGTCACACCCCCTCCCCCGAGGCAGATCATGCGTGTCCCTTTCCGAGTCCTCCCGGCCGCGCTGCTCGTGGCCGCGCTCGCTACGGGCTGTGGTCCAGACAAGGCGGGCACCGACCCCGCGCAACCCGGTGGGGGTGGGCAGAGCGAGGAGCCCTCCAACGGAAACCCGACCCCGGCGGAGCCACCGCCCCCCGTGGAGGATCCCTTCGCGGATCCTCCGGGCCCCAGTCATCCCGACAACCGGGCGCTCGACTCCGACTGCGATGGCCTGACGGACGCGGAGGAGTGGGGCAACGTCTATCCGGGAGGCCTGATGACGGATCCGGGCCGGTGGGACTCGGACGGGGATGGTCTCCGCGATGGGCTCGAGGCGGGCCGTACCACCTCCCTCAACGCGGATCCGGAGTGCAAGCGGCTCTTCCGCGCGGACGCGGAGCCCTCGAGCCGGACGAACCCGGGCAACGCGGACACGGATGGGGATGGGCTGAAGGACGGTGAGGAGGATCGCAACCGCAACGGCAAGGTGGAGCCGGGCGAGACGGATCCGATCAACCGGGACACGGATGGAGACGGCCTGCTGGATGGCGAGGAGGACGGAAACAAGAACGGCCAGGTGGACCCCGGCGAGACGGATCCTCGCAAGCGGGACTCGGACGGAGATGGCCTCTCGGATTCGGTCGAGTTGAGCACCACCCACACGGATCCGCTCGACGCGGACACGGATGGGGATTCCTGCCGGGATGGTGCCGAGGACATCAACGGCAACGGTGTGAAGAACCCGGGGGAGACGGATCCTCGGGACGGCTCCGACTGCGGCGCGGGCGGCCTCCCGGACACCGATGGCGATGGAGTGCCGGACACCGTCGAGGACGTCAATCACAACGGCGCGAAGGATGGGTCCGAGACGGACTGGCGCAACGCGGACACGGACGGAGACGGGCTGAAGGACGGCACGGAGGATCGCAATCACAACGGCGTGGTGGACTCCGGCGAGACCGACCCGCGCGTGAAGGACTCGGACTGTGACGGCCTGCTCGATGGCGCGGATCAGGGGGCCTTCAAGGGCGAGGACACGAACGGCAACGGCGTGCGCGACCCGGGGGAGACGGATCCGGCCCGCAGGGACACGGATGGTGACGGCCTGTTGGATGGCGTGGAGCGCGGCATCCCCGCGGGCTCGGCGCCCCTCACCACCTGTGGCTATCCCGGCGACGCGGATCCCGGCACCACCACGGATCCGGGCAACGCCGACTCCGACGGGGATGGCATCGCCGATGGTGCCGAGGACTCGAACCAGAACGGCCGCAAGGACCCGGGCGAGTTGGATCCTCGCACTGGGAGCGACGGGGCCAGCAGCACGCCCGCCGGCCAGGCCTGCGCGGCGCGGAACCTGCGGCAGGTCATCTTCAAGGAAGACAGTGGTGGGGACATCCGCCTGGCGCTCCGGCCCGAGTTCCAGGAGGTGAAGCAGCTCGTCGTGGGCGGCAAGAGCCGGGGCTTCGTGGGCTACGACGACACGCACAAGGTGGCCTTCATCGCCTACAAGCGCGCGCAGGCGGGCAGCTCGACGACGGTGGTGGGCGACGAGCTGTTCGTTCGCGGCCAGTTCTCCCCGTCTGTGACGGCGGGCACCACCCAGACGTTCACCACCTGGGACGGCCACCCCGCGCTGCAGGCCTTCTATGACCAGGGCGCGACCACCAACCTGCGGGACTACACCAACGCGGTGGCCAACGCGCTCGTCGGCTCGGGGGCCGGAGTGCTCTCGGGCGGCGCGGCCGTGAACGGGCCGTACAAGCTCCAGGCGCAGTACGTCCATCGCTCCAACGCGAGCGTGCTGGTGGTGCTGGCCATCACCCCCAAGGCGCGCTTCGTGGAACCTGGAATCTTCACCGTGGGGGACACGGCGGGCGGCACGGCGCTGGCCCAGTTCGGTGACGCGGACGCGGTGCAGTGCGAGACCTTCACCGCGGGCAACGGCATGGTGGACTTCCTCTTCGTGGTGGACGACAGCGGCTCCATGCAGACGTCCCAGAGCGCGGTGGCCGACGCCGCCGCGGCCGTGGCCAACCGGCTGGGCAACTCGCAGCTCGACTGGCGCATCGCCATGGTGACCTCGACCTATACGCAGACGGGCTATGGCCTCCCCAACGCCGGGGTGTTCCGTGGCTTCACCCGGAACATCGACCAGTTCAAGGCGTGGTTGCAGCAGGGCGCGCCGTGCCCCGACCCCAGCCAGTACTGCTGGGTGGGCATCGACGGCTCCAGCGAGGAGCGCACCCTGGAGAGCGCGAGGGCGGCGGTGGACCTCATGACCCAGGCGAGCACCCCCGCGGCCAGGAAGTACCGTCCGGGTGCCCGGCTGGTGATCATCCTCCTCACCGACGTGCGCGACCAGCCGGACACCCCGCCGGTCAGCACGTACATCGACTACTTCAAGGGCACCAACCCCATCGGCCAGCTCATCCAGATGCACGGCATCATCTGCGACCCGGCCGGCGGCGAGTGCTACCCGAGCGAGCCCGTCCATGACCCCCGGCACCTGGACGTCATCCAGGCCACCGGCGGTGTCGTGGGCAGCATCCGCAGCACCGCGTCCATCCAGAATACCATCAACACCATCGTGGACAGCGTGATTGCCTCCACGGGCTACCGCACGCTCAAGCCGCCCATCGGCGCGTCGGTGCGCGTGGCGATGGAGGCGGTGCAGGACCCTTCGCGGTGCACGGCGAGCGATCTGCCACGCAGCCGGACGAACGGCTTCGACGTGGACGGAGTCAGCCGGGCGTTGTCCTTCTACGGTGCGTGCCGTCCGGCCGCGGCGGGGACGACGAAGGCCGCTGTCTCCTACCGGTACTGGAGCGACCTCACGCTCAACAAGGATGGCAACCCGCCGCCCTGCTCGACGGACACCGGCTACTACGACGGAAGCGAGCCGGACTTCTGCCAGGGCAACCTCACGTGCAACCGGCAGACGAACCGGTGTGAGTGCCCGTCGGACTGTGGCGGTGGCGGCTCGCCGGGCGAGGTGTGTGATTCCCGCAGGGACGTATGCGACTTCACCTGCACGTCGGACTGCGGAGGCTCGTGCGGCAGCTTCCAGATGTGCAACACGTCCACGTGCGCCTGCCAGTGCGTGGCGTCCGCGACCTGCGCTCCTGGCTTCAAGTTCGACCCGGCGGCCTGCGCCTGCGTCTGTGACACGGCGGCGCTCGAGTGTGGTCCCACCTACCGGGCCGATGCCGATGCCTGTGCCTGCGTCTGCCGGGACAACTGCGGCTCCTGCCCGTCGCTCACGGAGTGCAACATGAGCACCTGTACCTGTGAGCCGATGCTGAACTGAAAGAGCACGCGACGGCCTGGCTCTCTGACATGGCCCGGATCCTCCCCTGACTCTCGTCAGGGGAGAAGTGCCGGGAGGTGTTACTGCACCTGCACCTGGAAGCTGGTGGAGCCCAGCTCGCTGCCATCCGAGCCCAAGACCCGGGCCGTCCAGGCGCCGGTGTCACCCGCGCGGAATGTCCGGTAGGCGTGCGTGCGGTACGACGCGCGGGGGACCTTCAGCTCCGTCTTGGAGACCTCCTTGCCGTCCTTGGACCAGACGATGGTCACGGTCCCGGGCTCCACGTCGGTGACCTTCGTGGCGGCGTAGATGCGGGTGTTCGGGGCGACCGTGAAGCTGTCGGACGCGCCGGTGACTTCGTACTTCTCGATGCCGGTGCCGACCTTCACGTCGGCCGAGCCGGCGGCGAAGGCGGTGGTGGTGAGCAGCAGGGCGGGCAGCACGTACTTCAGCCAGGAATGCCTGGACATGGTGTCTCCTCCGGTGAGGGACACCTACGCTAGTCCATCTCCCTGACGCGTCGCACTGTCACGGGTCTGTGTCCCACGCACCTGCGCGAGCAGCTCGTGGTGCGCGGGGATGGCCAGGAACGAGTGCCGGAGCTGCCTGTCGTGGAGCCTCTTCGCGCTCTCCTGGATCTGCCGGTGGGCCGTTTCCAGGACCCATTGCGCACGGGAATCATCTTGAGCGCGAAGCACCTGGAAGCACGTCAGCCAGATCTGGAAGGGATCCTCCACGCCATGGAGGGTGACGCGTTGCAGGTGGGAGAGGATTTCCTCGGCGTACCCGAGCGCCTCCTGCCGGGCACCGGTCGCCAGCGCGACGGCGGCCAGGCCCGCGACGGACTCCATCTCCAGGTGTGGCATGCGCGCCTCCACGCGGATCCTCCGGGCCTGCTGGTAGGCCTCCCGGGCCTCGGGGAAGCGCCGCAGGGTGGCCAGCGCGTGGCCCCTGCTCATCCACGCATAGCCCTGGTACCGGGCGCTGCCGATCTCCTGACCGATGCGCAGGCCCTGCTCGGCGAGCTCGAGCGCGGCGGGGGCGTCTCCCAGGTGGTAGTGGATGAGCGCCAGGTTGCAGATGTCCGTGCACTCCCAGAACCGGTAGCCGATGACCCGGCTGAACTGGAGGGTCTGCTCGATAGCCTCCCTGGCTCCGGCGAAGTCGCCCAGGCTCTTGCGCACGTAGCCCAGGTGCCGGAGGGCCGAGAACTCCAGCCAGCGGTCTCCGATCGACCGGCAGAAGGGGAGCACCCGCTGGATATAGGAGAGGCTCCCCTCCACGTCTCCCATCTCGTGGATGACCGCGCTCAGGTTGAGCAGACTCTCCACCTCCAGCTGGGCGAGCCGCGCCGATTCGGCGAGCATCAGGCTCCGCTCGAGGTGGTTGCGGGCGCTCGCGAAGTCACCCTGGTGGTGCCGCAGCATCCGCGCCCACCGCAGGTGGCCGAGTGCCTCGCTGCCGATGTCTCCCACCTCCTGGGCCAGCAGGATGGCCCTGCGCACCGCCTCCTCTCCCACCGCGAACTCACCGACCTCCGAGGCGTAGAGGGCGCGGCGCAGGGCCGCCTCGATCTGCCGCCGCTCGTCGCCCAGCCTCCTGGCCAGTGACTCCATCGTCTCGAGATCCATCTGCTGTGCCTGCCGCTCGCCCTGGACGGCGTGGATCTTCTCTCGGGCCGCGACGATGGCGTAACGCTCGGGGAGGTCCGTCTCGGGCGTCAGCGCCAGGGCCCGCTCCAGGAACGAGCGCGCCTCCGCGTTGGCGAACAGGGACAGGGCCTCCTCTCCCGCCCGTCGCAGGTAGACGGCCGCCCGGACTCCCTGCCCGGACGCCTCCAGGTGGTCGGCGATCAGCCCGAGGTGCTCCCGGGAGCGCTCGCCTCCTCGCGCGAGCAGCCACTCGGCCACGCGTCCATGGAAGGCACGCCGCTCGCGCTTGAGCACGGTGTCGTAGGCCACCTCGCGGACGATGGCGTGCTTGAAGATGTACTCGCGCGTGCCGGCGAAGGCGGGGGTGGATTGCTCGAAGATGAGCTCCCGCTCCTGGAGCGCGGCCAGGGCCTCGTGGAGCTTGACGGGGAGATCCTCGTTCCGGCCCATCCCCGCGAGCGCCTCGTCCCAGAAGATGCGTCCCACCACCGAGGCCCGCTGGAGGATCTCCCGCTCGTGGAGGGGCAGGCTGTCCAGCCGGGCCTGGAGGACGCCGCTCAACGTCGGGGGCACCCGGAGCGAGGTCAACCGGTGCGGCTCGACGCGCCAGCGCTCGCCGTCCGCGAGGATGACGCCCTCCTCGAGCAGCATCTGGATGAGCTCCTCGAGGTAGAACGGATTGCCCTCGGCGCGGGAGACCACGAGCTCGTGGAGGACGGGGGGAATGGCCTCCACCTTGCGCAGCAGCTCCGCCACGAGCCGGTGGCTGTCCTCCAGGGAGAGCGGCCGGAGCTCGAGCCTCACGTGAGAGGGCGCGAGCGCCCATTCCGGCCGCCGCTCGAAGAACTCCGGCCGCGCGGTGCTCACCACGAGGAGCCGCTCCGGTGCCAGCGTCTGCAGCAGCCGCTCCAGGAGATCGAGCGCGCTGTCATCGGCCCAGTGGACGTCCTCGAGGAAGAGGACCATGGGCTCGCGGCCCAGCAGGGCGCGGAAGTATTCGCTGAGCGAGGCGAGGCCGCGGGCGCGCAGGCTCTGCTCGTCCGTCGACGAGCCCTTCAAGTGGGGGCTGTCGCTGAAGTCGAAGCCGATGAGGGAGCCGGCGAGATGGGCGTGCAGGCGGCTCGAGTCCTCGGGGCCGAGCGCATCGAGGAAGCTCTCCTCCAACCGGGCACGCACCACGCCGGGCACATCGCTCTCCTGCACCTGCAGGTGGAAGGAGAACAAATCCCTGAGCAGGGCGTTGGGATGTCTGCGCATCTCCGGGCTGGCGCGGCCTCGCAGACACCGGGGCGGAGAGGGGAGCGACTCGAGCCAGGTCTCGAACTCCCCGAGCAGTCGCGACTTGCCGATGCCGGCCTCGCCGGTGAGGGTGATGCGCTGGCAGCCGCCTCCGGAGAGTGTCGTGGACAGGGCGGAGCGCAGGTGGTGCAACTCCTCCTCGCGTCCCACGAGCCGGGCCCAGATGCCCTCCAGGCCGCGTCCCTGCCGGAGGAAGGCGCGGGGCCGGGCCGCCGTCACCCGGTACACGTGGAGCGGCTCCTGCTTGCCCTTGAGCTTGAGGGGGGCGAGGGGCTCGGCCTCGAAGGCCCCGCTCACCTGGCGGTACGTGCCGTGCGAGATGAGGATGCCGCCCTCGGGCGCGGCCTGCTCCAGGCGGCTGGCCGTATTGACGGTGTCGCCCATCACCGTGAGCTCACCGAGTGTCCCCACCACGCCCAGGAGGACGGGGCCCGTGTGGATGCCGATGCGCATGCGCAGGACTCCCGAGGGCACGGCCTGGAAGGAGGCGAGCTGGGCCTGGATGTCCAGGGCGGCGTGGAGGGCCTGCTCCGCGTCGTCCTCGCGCGCGCCATCCGAGCCCCAGAGCGCCATCACGGCATCGCCGATGTGTTTGTCGATGCGCCCCCCGTGCCGGACGATGGCCGCGTCCACGCGCTCCCAGAGGCGGTTCATCAGCTCGCTGACGTCCTCGGGATCCATCCGCTCGCTCAGGGCGGTGAAGCCGCACAGGTCACCGAAGAGCACCGTGACATGCCGGCGCTCGAGGGGAACGCGGGAGGCCAGGGCCGCGAGCCGTGCGCGCAAGGCCGCCAGCGCGGCCTCGGTGGCCTCGTGGCCCAGCGTGGGACGCTGAGCCTCCAGCAGGGCCATGGCCTGCTCCAGCAGGTCCCTTTCGTTCCTCATCGTCCTCTCGGCGTCGTCCGGGGTTGAACCTATCCCACATGACGGGACGCTTGACACACCACGTTAGGAGGGACGCTCGGTTGGCTTCAACCCACGGGGAGTGAGGGTCGCGAGGAGCCTCAACGCCCCGGTTTCAGGCCCGAGGGGGCCGAGTCCGTGCGGAAGACGGGGTAGAGGTTGAGGCGCGTGTCGTGGGCGGGGTGGCGCTCGGCGAAGAAGCGCAGGCGGGCGCGCGGGTTGGAGGCGAACTCCTTGTCCTTCAACTTCTCCTCCCAGGCGGCCTTCACGGCGGGGTCCTTCGCCAGCAGCTCGCGCGCGAAGGGCTCCACCACGTAGTCCTCGACGTACTCCTTCTGCTCGAAGTGGTTGTTGAAGAAGCCCCAGGCGAGCAGCGAGTCCGGTCCGAGCGGCTCGAAGAGGTGGGCGAGCAGGTGGGCGCTCTTCTGCGCGGCCGGTACGTAGAGCGTCCCCGCGGGCAGCGGCTGCTTCTCCTTCTTCCATTCGCCCTTCACCGAGAGGAGCTGATGGCCCTCGAAGGAGCCGGGGCGCGGCCTGGCCTCGGTGGCGCGGAACACCTCCACGTCGGCCGCGGGCACCCCCTGGCCGAGCCGCTGGAAGCGCAGGCCGTGCGCGGTGAGCTTCTCCGCCACCCAGGCCGCGTGCGCCGGAGGGACCAGGTAGCCACCGGCGGGCAGCGTGGCGGTGAGGACCGGCCGCGGCTCGTCGTAGTAGGGAATGGTCCACACCTGCGGCTTCGTGTCGTCGTAGCGGATCCAGAGCTGCTGGGTGAGCTCGGAGGGCGTGCGCTCGTAGGCGTAGCCGCGGAAGGCGATGGGGTGGTTCTTCTCCGTGTTGTCCCAGAGGAGCACGACCTCGCGAGCCTTGCCGGACTCGGCCTCGGCGTCCGCCGCCTTCCGGGCCGCCTGCAGCGCCGCCCCATCCCGGCCGACGAGCCGCAGCAGTCCCTCGAGCACGTGGCGCGTGGTGGCCACGCGGTGCGCGTAGGGCTTCCACGAGTGCGTCTCCACCAGGACGCCATAGCGCCGGTTCACCGCCCAGTACGGGTGGCTGAAGCGCGGAGGCGCCACGCCGTAGTTCACGCCCGAGGTGGGGTCATCGTTCTCCCGGAAGGACGGGTAGAAGGGGAGGGGCAGGTGGCCCTTGGACTCCAGCTCGGTGAAGAGCTCCTCGCGCAGCTTCGTGCCCAGGGCCTGCATCGTCTCCGGGCCCGTCTTCTGCGGTTCCATCTGCACGCTCACGTCGTGCTCGAATTTGGCGCCATCCGTGACGTGCAGGTCCACGTAGAAGAGCGGATCCCACGCGTGCAGCAGCTTGAGCAGCGCCACCATCTCCGGGGCGTCCGCCTTCACGTAGTCGCGGTTGAGGTTGTAGTTCTGCGCGGTGACGCGCCAGCCCATCTCCTCGGGGCCCACCTGGTTGGGGCGGTTGTTGGGGCCGAAGCGCTCGTGGCCATCCACGTTGAAGACGGGCACGAAGACGGCCGTCACCTGCTTCAGCACGCCCGGGAGCGCCTTGCCGTCGAGCAGGTCTCGCAGCATCCAGAAGCCGGCGTCCTTGCCATCGATTTCACCGGCGTGGATGCCCCCCTGGAAGAAGACGACGGGGCGGTTCTTCTTCGCGGCCGAGGCGGGAGTGAGGGTTCCATCCGCGCTGGCCACGAGCACGAGCATGGGGCGGCCCTCGGGCGTGGTGCCGAAGGTCTCGCAGCGCACCTTTCCGGGGTAGCGCTTGGGGAAGGCGGCGCACAGGGACTCCACCTCCGCGTAGCGGCCGGTGCGAGTCCAGCCGCTCTGCTCGGAGACGGTGGTGAGGGGAGCCTGTTGGAGCGTCAGGGCGAGGAGTACGGGCAGGAGCATGGCACCCGCCTACTGAGCACACCGCCCGCCCCCGCTCAACCCCGATGAAGCGCGGCGTGACGGACGGTGAGGCTCTCGCCGACGGCGAGCACGTCTTCGTTACACACTCTCAGGCGTACCTGAGTGCTCTCCCGTGTCGGCGTTCCGCTCCGGCTCCTGGGTGGTAACGGGCAAGGGATGGAGCGCGCGGTGGTTGATGATGCGGTGGTAGATGGCGACGTGGTACTTGCCCGAGATCAAGACGAACGCATTCCTTGGCGGCTCGGGCTGGCTCTGGAGCCATGCGTCCGCCTCCTCGCGTGTGCTGAATGAAGCCACCGGGGCCGTGGGGCCGCTGCGCGCGAGGTCCGCGAGGTAGTAATCGATGACGGGGAGCTTGATGAGGCTGCGGATGTCCGACTCCCTGCGATGAGCGACGAGGTGGTATTCATCCGCGACCAGCACGTGTGCTCCATGTGGAGGCTCGGGGTGATTCCTGAGCCAGACGTCCGCTTCCTCGCGTGTCTTGAACGAAGCCACCGCGTAGGGCGGGTCCTCCCTGCCGAGCTGGAGATAATCTTCGAACGAATGGATTCTGCCGGTCTCCGATATGTACATGAGCGCCGCGGCGGCGCTCCTGAAGAGTTCCTTTTCCGCGGGAGATTGAGTGTTGTTGAGGGTCCGGCCAAGAAGGCCCTGGACGTCATGAAGAAGCTTGTCGATGTTCATGGAGGGAGCCACTCACGAGGCGACGAGGAGAACGGGAGCGAGCATGACGGCTCCCGCCCCTGCGGAAACCACGGCAAAGGCCACTCCCGCTATGACGACGGTGGTTCCCACCAGGAGCGTTTCGCGGTTGCGCTTCAACCAGTCGACTGCGGCATCAATCGCCGAAAACTCCTGGGGACGGAGTTTCTCCAGTTCCTTGCAGTCCAGGTAGGGAGGCAGGCACTGCTTGTTGCAGTAATCCGCGCGTCCGCTGAGCCCGCGGTTGTACTCGTATTGGTTGTACTCCGGGGGAACGGGATGTTTCATGCACTCCCTGTGGCAATCCACGAATTCCTGGTCACAGTCGCGTTGACTGGCTGAGACGAGCAGGATGCGTCCGGGTGCGCCGAGGGGAGTTGCTCGGTGCCCATAAGGTGAACCCGCCTTATTCACGAGAGGTGCAGGAGGATGACCGGAAAAGGAGGGTGACGCGCCTGACCTCCCGAGTGGTAGAGGGGTGTTGTTCAGACATCCACCACCACAAGGCAGGAGGCGCGTCATGGGTGAAATCCTCAACGACTTCGGGCTGGAGTTCAACGGCTCCGTGAAGCTGGAGGCGAGGGCGGAGCGGTTGACGTCGGAGGCAGGTGCGGTGCTGCTGAGGGAGGTGGACGAGCGGTTGGGGCTGACGCGCTGGCTGGGGGAGATGTTGACGGACACGCGAGACGAGAAGCGGATAACCCACTCGCTGAGGGAGTTGGTGCGCACGGACCTTCTGCTGTTGGGGCAAGGGTGGAGAGACCACGACGACGCGGACGCGCTCAGGAGGGACGCGGCGTTGAGGTTGGCGGTGTCGGACAGCAAGAGCAGCGTGCCGCTGAGGGGGAAAGAGGGGGGAGCGGAGGGGTTGGCCTCACAGCCCACCTTGTCGCGGCTGACGGCCATGTTGGCGCGAGAGGAAAACCGGAAGGTGCTGCACGAGGCGCTGGTGTGGCAGACGGGGCGGAGGCTGAGGGCGCAGCAGCCCAAGGGCCAGAAGCTCAAGCAGGTGACGGTGGACGTGGACGGGTTGCCGGTGGAGGTGCATGGGCACCAGGAGGGCAGCGCGTACAACGGGCACTACGGAGTACGCATGTACCACCCGATTGTCGCCAGTCTGGCCGAGACGGGAGACCTGCTGGACGTGAGGTTGCGCGAGGGAAACGTGCACAGCGCCAATGGAGCGCTGGAATTCATCGACGAGTTGCTGGGGCGAGTGGAGAAGGAGGTGTGTGAGGTGGCGGCGGTGCGCTTCGACGCGGGCTTTCCCGAGGAGAAGCTGCTGGCGAAGCTGGAGGAGCGAGGCACGCCCTACGTGGCGCGCGTGCGCAACACCAGCGTGTTGCAGCGGGAGGCGGCGCTGCCGCGCTTCATGAATTCGGGAGTGCCGCAGGGGGAGCCGGGCACCCACCTGTACGAATGGGAGTACCAGGCGCAGGGCTGGAGCCGTGCGCGGCGCGTGGTGTTGGTAGTGCTGGAGAGGAAGGACGAGCTCTTCCCGCACGCCTTCTGGCTGGTGACGAGCTGGAGCAAGGAGCAGATGCCGGCACAGGCGCTGCTGGAGCACTACCGCCAACGCGGCACGGCGGAGGGCCACTTCGGAGAGCTCATGGACGTGCTGGCCCCGGCGCTCTCCTCGGCCAGACGGCCCAAGTCCAAGTACCGGGGGCAGCCGCCCGTCCAGCGCGCGGTGTCCATCGACGCCTTCGCCAACAACGAGGTACGCCTGTTGCTCAATGCCCTGGCCTACAACCTGGTGCACGCCGCGCGCGTGCTGATGGAGCAGGCCACGGGCGAGGGCTGGGGCTGCTCCGTGTGCGCGAGCGGGTGCTCAAAGTAGCCGCGCGGGTGCTGTTACACGCCAGAAGAGTGGTGCTGGTCATTGGCCGGGAGTCGGCCAGCCTCTGGCAGAAGCTGTGGACGAAGCTGGGCTCGCTGAGCACAGCGCACATCACGTAGCTGCCTGGAGTCAATTGCAGCTCACGTGTCGCACTCTCCCCACTCCCCTCTCCATCTCCTCCTGCTTGCTACCCGCTGCCCCGGGGCGGGCTTCCTCTGCCTTGTGCCCGATAACTCAACCCAACGCGCTCGACCTCAGCCTTCATGCATGTCTTGAGCCAGTCGTCGCGAATATGGTGGGGTGAAAGCTCCTCCTTTCTTTTTCGCGCGCTGCCAGTCGTGAGTGACCTGACCGTCAGGCAACTCCTGGATGATGAGTACGAAGCCAGGGAGCGCTTCGGTACTGACAGAAGCCGTGTGGCGGGCAGCGCTACAAGAGACGAGCAGTATGCCAAGGCCCGCGGCAATGAGTCTTGCTGGAGTCATGCTCACGTGTGACGGACGGTGAGGCTCTCGCCGACGGCGAGCACGTGGAGCGGCTCGCGAGGCAGTGCGCGGCGGTTCCACTCGGCGTCCAGCCGCTGGGGCGGCTCGTCGAGGGGCTCGTCGGTGAGCTTGAATGTGCCCCAGTGCATGGCGAGGAAGCGCCGGGCCCCGAGGTCCTCATAGGCCTGCACCGCCTGCTCGGGGTTCATGTGCTGCTTCTTCATGAACCACTCCGGATCATAGGCGCCAATGGGCAGCATCGCCGCGTCCAGCCCGGGGAAGCGCCGGCCGATCTCCTTGAAGCCCTCGAAGTACGCGGTGTCGCCCGAGTGGTAGACGCGCGCGCTGGAGCCCTCCACCACGAAGCCGCCCCAGAGCGTCTCGTTGGCGTCCTTGAGGCCGCGGCGGCTCCAGTGCTGGGCAGGGACGAAGTGCACCGTCACCGCGCCCACCTTCGTGGAGCCCCACCAGTCCAGCTCGGTGACGGGCGGTGCGCCTCGGGGGAAGTAGCGCGCCATGCTCAACCCGGTGATGACGGGCGCGCCCACCTGGCGCACGGTGGGCATGTCCAGGTGGTCGAAGTGGTTGTGGGACACCAGCGTGGCGGCGATGGGGGGCAGCTTCTCCATCGTCACGCCCGGCTCCACGTTGCGGCGGATGAAGCCGGTGATGGTGTCGCGCAACACCGGGTCGATGAGCAGCGACACGCCGTCGAGCTGCACCAACCAGCTCGCGTGGCCCAGCCAGGTGAGGCGCGCGCCCTCGCCAGGGGCGGGCGGGTTCGCCAGCGCGGCGAGGTCCGGCTCCACGCGGCGCATGGGGGCCTTGTCCGGGCTCTTGCGGCGCCTGCCGGCCAGCTTGTCCCCCACGGCCCACTTGAAGACATTGGCGAAGGGCTGCGGGCCGCTGCCATCCAGGTTCTTGAAGCGCAACGGCATGTGGGGCTCTCCCTCGGGCCCGGGCGAAGGGGTGGGCCCGGCCCTGTCATGTTCCGGAGCCCCACATAGATGCAAGGAGCATGTGGGAACGCGTTTGCTCACACAGGGCACGGGAGGACTGTCCGGTGTGAACAACGCGGGAATGAATTCTTTCCATTGCTCAGCAGATGAGAGGCTCGCCTGAGGCCTTCCAGCGGGGAGGCCAGTACACCGTCGTCGCCTCCAATGGAGTGGGTGGGCGCCTGGGCGCGTCGCCGCTGGACCGTGCGACCTTCACCGGATTCGGTCCGCTCGTGAGCCGCTTCCAGGACGGGCCGGTGCAGGTGGACCCGTTCGCCGATGGAGTCGCCTCCACCTCCGTCGTCTCCTACCGCGGGCGGCTGTACCTGGGCACCGACGCCCAGGGTACGCGCGCGGTGGGCATGGACCTGGATGGCCTCCGGCCCGATGACCTGGACTTCCGCTTCCGCAAGGACACCCAGAAGCTCGCCGGCTCGAGCAGCTCCAACACCGCCGGCTCGCTCTTCCCGTCCATCGGCTTCGCGGGCTGCCAGGCCAACATGTTCCAGTGCGGCCCGGACAACGAGGACGGTCGCGCGCTCTTCGCCTCCGGCTCCCTCGATGGCTCCGAGTGGCTGATGATCGGCGGCACTCGAAGCTCGGGTGGGCTCGATTACGTGTACCTGTCCCGTGATGACGACGCGACGCTGGACATGAAGTACGTGGACCTGAGCCAGGCGCTGGACTCGACGTCGGTCCGGAGCTTCTCCGCCATGGGCTTCCTCGAGGGGCGCGCGTACCTGGGCATGCCCTCCCGTGACGGGTCGCGCCGGCCCGAGCTCCTCGCGCTCCTGCGTGCTCCGGCGGCGAATGTCAGGGGCCTGGAGGCCCGGGGCAACGGCATCAAGGGTGGAGCGTGCAATCCCTCGGCGCATGACGTGTGCAACCTGTCCGCGCACCGGATGCCGGGCATCGGCGCGGCGGGCTCTCCCGCCAACCCGGCGCGCACGGTGGGCATCGACTTCGTCGGCGAGCTCAACGGCAGGCTCTACCTGGGCAACAACGGAGGACTCGTCCGCGCCACCGTCTCGCAGCCGCTCGACTACGAGAGCTCGCCCTCGCACTGGGTGTCCATCACCCCGAGCGCGCCCGAGTACCTCGCCAGGGAGTCCATCACCACCGACAAGACCGTGGACCTGGAGCCGTCCGACCGGGCCTGGTCGCGGATGGTCGTCTTCGAGGGCCACGTGTACCTGGGCCGCAACACCACCGAGGGCCCTCAGCTGTGGCGGTGCGAGCCCGTCCGGGTCTCCGGTCCGGCGCCAGCCACCGCCGAGGACTGCGACGCGGGGGACTGGGTGCTCGTCGCCGCCAACGGCCAGGGGGACGCGCGGCTCAGCCAGTTCGACAACCCGAACAACACCCGGCTGACGCTGCTGACCGTCAACCGCGGCCACCTGTACGTGGGCTTCGACAACGCGGTGGAGGGCGTGGTCGTGTACCGCTCGGCGGTGGCGCCCTCGAGCCGCTCGGACTTCACGGGCCAGGGCGGGTGCTCGGCGGCCATGGCGGGCTGCGCGGGCCTCGGGGGCAATGGCTTCGGCCAGCCCTGGCTCCACACGCGGTTCGGGGATGCCACCTCCGTGGGCTCGGAGGAGCAGGGGGTCCTCTATGTCCCGGTGAGCGGAGGCCCGGGGACGCCCGTGCGTCTCTACCGGCAGCGGGACTGAGGCCGTTCGCACCCGCACCGGCCAGGGAAACGGCCCGCGCTTCTTTCCCTGGCTGTTTTCTTCGCGAGTCCCTCCGGCCGGGTTGAATATCCGGCCATGAGCGTGCGGCATTTCGACATCGTGGTGATTGGCTCGGGTCCTGGTGGCGAGGGGGCCGCCATGAAGGCCGCCAAGTCCGGCAAGCGGGTGTGCGTGGTGGAGCAGCGCCCGCTGGTGGGCGGCGCCTGTACCCATACCGCCACCATCCCCTCCAAGGCGCTCCGTCATGCGGTGCAGCGCCTGGTGGACGTGCAGAGTGATCATCCCGAGCTGCGCGTCGAGCTGTCCAAGAGCTGGAAGTTCGAGGACATGATGCGGACGGCCACGTCCGTGGTGTCGCGCCAGGTGCGGCTGCGCACCACCTTCTACGAGCGCAACCGGGTGGAGCTGGTGGTGGGACGGGCGCGCTTCCTGGATGCGAACACGCTCGAGGTCAGCGAGCCGCGGGGCGCCAGCGAGCAGCTGTCCGCCAAGGCCTTCGTGCTGGCCACGGGCTCGCGCCCCTACCGCCCGCCGGAGCTGGACTTCCAGCACCCGCGCATCTTCGACTCGGACACCATCCTCACACTGCGCGAGGCGCCGCAGACGATGATCATCTACGGCGCGGGCGTCATCGGCTGCGAATACGCGTCCATGTTCCGCATGCTCGGCGTGAAGGTGGACCTGGTGAACACGCGCGAGCGGCTCCTGTCCTTCCTGGACGATGAAATCTCCGACGCGCTCTCCTACCACCTGCGGGAGCAGGGCATGCTCATCCGCCACCACGAGCAGATGGAGCGGGTGGAGGCTCGCGAGGACGGCGTGGTGCTGTCCCTCAAGAGTGGCAAGCGGTTGAAGTCGGACATCTTCCTGTGGGCCAACGGGCGCACGGGCAATACGCAGGACATGGGGCTCGAGGCGCTGGGCATCCAGCTGGACTCGCGCGGCAACGTGCAGGTGAACGACGCGTACCAGACGGTGGTGCCCCACATCTACGCGGTGGGAGACGTGGTGGGCATTCCCTCGTTGGCGAGCGCCTCGTATGACCAGGGCCGCTTCGCCGCCACCCACATCGTCGAGGGGCGGCTGGAGCACAAGCTGGTGAAGGACATTCCCACCGGCATCTACACCAGCCCGGAGATCAGCAGCCTGGGCCGCACCGAGCAGGAGCTCACGCGCGAGGGGGTGCCCTACGAGGTGGGTCACGCCTTCTTCAAGAGCCTGGCGCGCGCGCAGATTACTGGCCGCACGGTGGGCATGCTCAAGCTGCTCTTCCACCGGGAGACGCGGGAGCTCCTCGGCATCCACTGCTTCGGGGACAACGCCTCGGAGATCATCCACATCGGCCAGGCCATCATGGCGCAGGAGAGGCCGGGTAACTCCATCGACTACTTCGTCAACACCACCTTCAATTACCCCACCATGGCCGAGGCGTACCGTGTGGCCGCGCTCAACGGCCTCAACCGGCTTTTCTGAGGGGGGTTGAATCCCCACGGGCCTCGGATAGTAGACGGAGGACGGGCACGCACGGCGCGTGCCCGGTGAACCCGAGGCACGGAATGCAGGACATGGAGGGAGTGGGGGAGTTGAATCCGGCGGTCGTGGAGTCGCTGGTCGGGAACCACCGGCGCTTCCTGAGCTTCCTCGAGCGACGGGTGGGCAACCGGGCGCTCGCCGAGGAGCTCCTCCAAGCCGCCTATGTGCGGACGCTGGAGAAGGGAGGAGAGCTCCAGGAGGGCGAGGGCGCCGTCGCCTGGTTCTACCGCCTGCTGCGCAACGCGCTCGTGGACCACTACCGCCGGCAGGGCGCCGAGGGCCGGGCCCTGGAGCGCGAGGCCCGTGAGGTCTCCGAGTTGGGGCCGGATCCGGAGCTGACGCAGACGGTCTGCGCGTGCATCCACGAGCTGCTGCCCGCGCTCAAGCCCGAGTACGCCGAGATGGTGCGGCAGGTGGACCTGGAGGGCCGCGGAGTCCCCGAGGTGGCCCGGGAGGCGGGCATCACCACGAACAACGCCGGGGTGCGGCTCCACCGGGCGCGTCAGGCGCTCAAGAAGCAGCTGGAGCGGAGCTGTGGCACGTGCGCGTCACATGGGTGCCTGGACTGCACCTGCGGCAAGCCGGGCGGAGGCTGCAAGACGCCCGCTTGACGGGCAGGCGGCCCCGGTTACCTCCTGGGCCGAACCGAGGCGTGCGGCGTGACCACTGTAAGGGTCTGGCGTTCGTTCCGTTTGCCCGGGTGAAAGGAGCAGTTCCTTCTCATGGCCCACGAGCACACCCATTCGCACGACTCCCATGCCGCCCACTCGCACGGCGCTCCTCCCAGCGCGGAGGGCAAGGTGTTGGATCCGGTCTGCGGCATGATGGTCGACCCGGCGACCGCCAAGGGCGGCAGCCATGTCCACAAGGGCGCGACCTACCATTTCTGCAACCCGAAGTGCCGCGAGCGCTTCGCCGCCGAGCCCGAGAAGTACCTCCCCAAGGATCCCGTCTGCGGGATGTCGGTGAACCCGAACGCGCCCAGGGGCGGCACCCACGTCCACGAGGGGAAGACGTACTTCTTCTGCAACCCGAAGTGCCGCGAGCGCTTCGCCGCCGAGCCCCAGAAGTACCTGGAGGCCAGGTCCGAGCCGGAGCCAGTGGAGGCCCCACCGGGCACGATGTGGATCTGCCCGATGGACCCCGAGGTCCGCCAGGACCACCCGGGCGCCTGCCCCAAGTGCGGTATGGCGCTGGAGCCCGAGCAACCGGTGACGCTGGCGGCCCGCACCGAGTGGGTGTGCCCCATGCACCCGGAGGTGGTGCAGGACCATCCAGGCACGTGCCCCAAGTGTGGCATGGCGCTGGAGCCGCGCACGGTGCTCCCCGAGGAGCAACCGGACCCCGAGCTGCGGAGCATGACGCGGCGTCTCTGGGTGAGCGTCATCCTCTCGCTGCCGCTGCTCTTCCTGGGCATGTCCGAGATGATTCCGAGCCAGCCGGTGCAGCGCGCCTTCGACGCGCGGATGCTGGCGTGGATGCAGCTCGCGCTGGCCACGCCGGTGGTGCTCTGGGGCGGCTGGCCCTTCTTCGAGCGCGGCTGGGCCTCGGTGAGGAACCGGCACCTCAACATGTTCACCCTCATCGCCATCGGCACGGGCGCGGCGTACCTCTTCAGCGTCTTCGCCACGTTGGCGCCGGGGCTGCTGCCGCATGCCTTCACCGGCCACGCCGGCGCGGTGCCCGTCTACTACGAGGCGGCGGCGGTCATCGTCACGCTGGTGTTGCTGGGGCAGGTGTTGGAGCTCCGGGCACGGCGTGCCACCTCGGGAGCCTTGCGCGCGCTGCTCAGCCTCGCCCCGTCCGTGGCCCGGCGCATCCGCGAGGATGGCCGCGAGGAGGACGTCTCGCTCGAGCAGGTGAAGGTCGGTGACTCGCTGCGCGTGCGCCCTGGCGAGAAGGTGCCGGTGGATGGCGTGGTGGTGGAGGGCGAGAGCGCGGTGGACGAGTCCATGGTGACGGGCGAGTCCATCCCCGTGGAGAAGGTCCCCGGCGCCCGCGTCACGGGTGGCACCGTCAACGCCACGGGCAGCCTGGTGATGAAGGCCGAGCGGGTAGGGCGGGACACGCTGCTCGCGCGCATCGTCCAGCGGGTGAGCGAGGCCCAGCGTTCGCGCGCGCCCATCCAGAAGCTGGCGGACAAGGTGGCCGCGATCTTCGTGCCGGCGGTCATCGCGGTGTCGGTGGTGACATTCCTCGTGTGGGCCTTCTTCGGCCCCGAGCCGCGATTGGCGCACGCGCTGGTGAACGCGGTGGCGGTGCTCATCATCGCCTGCCCGTGTGCGCTGGGCCTGGCCACGCCCATGTCCGTGGTGGTGGGGACGGGCAAGGGCGCGGGCGTGGGCGTCCTCATCCGCGACGCCGAGGCGCTGGAGCTGCTGGAAAAGGTGGACACGCTGGTGGTGGACAAGACGGGCACGCTCACGGAGGGCAAGCCGAAGCTGGTGTCCGTGGTGGCGGCGGACGGCGTGGACGAGGCGAGGCTGCTTCACCTGGCGGCGAGCCTGGAGCGGGGCAGTGAGCACCCGCTGGCGGCGGCGGTGGTGGCGGGAGCCGAGGAGCGTGGGGCCGTGCTGACGGCGGTGCAGGGCTTCCGCTCGGTGACGGGCAAGGGCGTGACGGGGCGCGTGGATGGCGCGGAGGTGGCGCTGGGCAACGTGGCGCTGCTGGAGTCACTGGGCGTGGACGCGGGGGCGCTGCGGCCCCGCTCGGAGGCGCTCCGGCGCGAGGGCCAGACGGTGATGTACGTGGTGATGGACGGGAAGCCGGCGGGGCTGCTCGGGGTCGCGGATCCGGTGAAGGCGACCACGTCCGAGGCCCTGGCCACGCTGCACCGCGAGGGCGTACGCGTGGTGATGCTCACGGGCGACAGCCGCACCACGGCCGAGGCGGTGGCGCGCCAGCTGGGCATCGACGAGGTGGTTGCGGAGGTGCTGCCCGAGGGCAAGGGCGACGTGGTGAAGCGGTTGCAGGCCGAGGGCCGCACGGTGGCGATGGCGGGGGACGGGGTGAACGACGCACCAGCGCTGGCGCAGGCGGACGTGGGCATCGCGATGGGCACGGGCACGGACATCGCGATGGAGAGCGCGGCGGTGACGCTGGTGAAGGGAGACCTGCGGGGCATCGCCCGGGCGCGGAAGCTGAGCCGGGGCACGCTGCGCAACATCCGGCAGAACCTCTTCTTCGCCTTCGTCTACAACACGCTGGGCGTGCCCATCGCCGCGGGGGTGCTGTACCCCTTCTTCGGGCTGTTGCTGAGCCCGATGCTCGCGGCCGCGGCGATGAGCCTCTCGTCGGTGTCGGTCATCAGCAACGCGCTGCGGTTGCGCAAGCTGGACCTGTAACCCCGGCTTTCAGTTGGCCGTCAGGGTGGCCTTCAGCGTGTAGTCGGCGGTGGCGTCGAACGCCCCGTTGTAGCCGAGGACCTTCACCCAGTAGGTTCCGCTCTCTCCCACGGTGTAGTCGATCCACTCGTTTCCGGTGCCGGGTGCACCGGACATCCCGACCGTCGAACCGGTGGGGTGGATCAGCTGCAGGTTGTAGTTGGCGGGCAGTTGGGTCAGGTCCACGCGGAGGTGGGCGCCTGCTCCCAGCTCGATGCGGAAGTAGTCCACATCCGATGCTCTGCTGATCTTGCTGGTGTAGGTAGTGCCAGCGGAGATGGGATGGGCCGTGGTGAGGCTGTCGTTCGGCTCATACGGGTCGATGGCCCACGACGGTGGAGGGTCGGTCACCGTCAATTTCAACGCATAGGCGCTGCTCGCGTCGTACGCCCCGTTGTAGCCGAGGATCTTCACCCAGTAGGTTCCGCTCTCTCCCACGGTGTAGTCGATCCACTCGTTCCCGGTGCCGGGTGCACCGGACATCCCGACCGTCGAGCCGGTGGGGTGGATCAACTGCAGGTTGTAGTTGGCGGGCAGTTGGGTCAGGTCCGCGCGGAGGTGGGCGCCTGCTCCCAGCTCGATGCGGAAGTAGTCCACGTCCGATGCGTTGTCGATCAGGCCGCGGTAGGTGAGGTTTGGCAGAAGCGGGTACGCAGCGGAGCGGCTGTCGTTCGGCTCGTACAGGTCGGTGGCCGGCGGTGGCGTCGGGTCGTTCAGGGTCAGTCTCAACGCATAGGCGTTGCTCTGGTCGTACGCTCCACCGTAGCCGGAGACCTTCACCCAATAGGTTCCGCTCTCCGCCGCGGTGTAGTCGATCCACTCGTTCCCGGTGCCGGGTGCACCGGACATCCCGACAGCCGAGCCAGTGGGGTGGATCAATTGCAGGTTGTAGTCGGCGGGCAGTTGGGTCAGGTCCACGCGGACGTGGGTGCCCGCGTCCACTTCGATGCGGAAGTAGTCCACGTCCGATTCGCTGCTGATCTTGCTGCTGTAGGTGATGTCGGCGGAGATGGGATGAGCGGCGGTCAGGCTGTCATTCGGCTCGTAGGCGTCATGCGGCGCCGGAGTGCCCACGCCCACGCCATTCCATGCGTAGATGACCGCGTACGTCTGCGCGGAGGCCGAGCCGAACAGGTCGTTCGCCGCCTGGATCGTCGCCATGCGCGCGTCGCTGAACTGCGAGGTGCTCGTCATGTAGTTCTTCAATGCCCGGTACCAGATCTGCCCGGCCTGGTCCTTCGTGACCCCCGGTGCGGTCGCGACGAGATAGAAGGCCCGGTTCGGAATACCGGAATTGGAGTGAACGCCACCCAGATCGTTGTCTCCGTCGATGGGCAGGTTCAGGTAGTCGCTCATGTGGGCTGGATCGTCGTGGTCCGACGGGGAGCGGAGCGAGCGGATGGCTCCGTTGGGCAGGTCTTCCCCGATGAGCCATTGATCGTCGTCGTCGATCAGCTCGCCGAACACGTCCGCCCACGACTCGTTGAGCGCACCGGATTGGGCCTCGTAGATGAGCCTCGCCGTGTACGCCACCACGCCGTGCGTGTACTCATGGCCGACGATGTCGAGCCTGCCCCATTCCGGACCGAAGTGGAGGGTGCTGGCAGCGGTATCGTAATAGGCATTGGCCATGGTGCCGAAGTTGGCGTACGCCTTCACGGTGCGGCCGTGATCGTCGAACGAATCGCGGCCCAGCTTGTTCTTGAAATAGTCGTAGGACAGGCCGGTGAAGGCGTGCACGTCGACCGCATCCGGGTTGCTGGCCCACAGGTTGTCCTCGTCCGTGGCGATCGGCGAGTCCGGCATCTCCATCCTGTTGGCGTCATGGGTTTCGATTCGCGCGCCGCGAGTCAGATCGCGCATCTCGTAGATGCCATTCACATAATCGGAGTTCACGGTCCGGGTGACCCCTCCGAGGCCGGAGCCGGAGCCGACCGCAGCCCAGGATTCCAGTCGGGGAATTCGGTGCAGGAGCGTGCCGCCATGCGCATCGACGAACACCCACTCGCTGAACGGAATCTCCGTTTCGAGGGTCGCCAGGCTGACCACGTAGGCCAGGTGGTAGGAGCCATCGTGCGCTCGGTAGACATTCAATTCGGCG
This sequence comes from Archangium violaceum, assembly GCF_016859125.1. NCBI lineage: Bacteria > Pseudomonadati > Myxococcota > Myxococcia > Myxococcales > Archangiaceae > Archangium > Archangium violaceum. Next base: position 5,325,240 of record NZ_CP069338.1, read on the forward strand.
CTTTGCTCCTGGAAGGACTGGACCGTCCGCAGGCCGAGCGCTTCCTTCGCCGCCGCAACCGCTTCCCCCTGGCTCAGTCCGGGCCGGGTGTTCAGGCCATCGAGCCTGGAGACCGGCTCATAATGGCCGTTGATCGTCCTCACGTCGTCGTGCAGATCGGTGTTGACGACCAGTTCCCTGCCGAAGACCGGGATCCCCTTGTAGCGCTGCTTGAACTTGAACGTCCTGCCGTATTCGTCCTGCTGCTGGCTCTCAAGCGTCAACTCGTCGGCGGCCAGCTGCATATCGAACAAGGCTTTCTTCTCTTCGAGCACCCGCAGGGCATCGAGCGCGTTCGATGCCTTCTTGTCGCTGAGCTTGCCGAAGACAAAGGTCGGAATGCCCTTTTCCGCGTTCCAGCCGATCCGCTCTTCGCCCTGACTATCGGTCGTCAGTTGGTTCAGGAGGCGGAGCTTTTCCTGGCGGGAGTCGAGGTCTTCTTCACTGACCTGACTGCATGCGTTGAGCGTGGTGGCCAGCGGCAGTGCGCATGCGAGCAGGAGTGCCCTCCGGCTCGACCTTTCTTGTCTCATGTCTTCAAACCCTTGTCTTTCATTGGGCTCATGCCCAATGAAGGCGCGGTTTATAGCGCGGAGTTCGAAGGAGTTGGTGTGACGAATGGAGTATGGGCGCGGATGAGCGACCTCGTTCGTTGGTATGACCCGGGTGCGCCACGGTCGGAGCAGGGATTCATGGACCTCCGCACGGAGTGGGCCCGCCCGTTCTCTCCACGACCAGCGGATCAGCGGGGCCCCCCCATCGCGAGGGAACAGACACCAGTCTTCCTCCGCGAGGTGGAAGATGCGCGCTCTCATCCTGTCCGCGGGCCTGCTCCTGGCCCTTTCGGCTCGGGCCCAGACGCAGGATCCCGGACATGGGCATGAGACCCATGGCGGGCACGAGGCACCTGGAGAGCCCTCGGCTCCTGGCGGGCACGAGGCCCACGAAGCGCAAGAGGCTCATGGCGCGCATGGCGCCGGACACAGGGGCCATGGGGGCGGAGAGTCCCTGGAGGTGCGCTCACTGCGGGACATTCCCCTGATGCGACGGGGCTCGGGCACCTCGTGGCAGCCGGACCTCATCCCTCCGTCGATGCTGCACTGGGACGTGGCGGGGTGGGGCTTCATGTTCCAGGGCCTGCTCTTCGGCGGCTACGACGTGCAGGGCGGGCTGCGGGGCATCGCCCGGGCGCGGAAGCTGAGCCGGGGCACGCTGCGCAACATCCGGCAGAACCTCTTCTTCGCCTTCGTCTACAACACGCTGGGCGTGCCCATCGCCGCGGGGGTGCTGTACCCCTTCTTCGGGCTGTTGCTGAGCCCGATGCTCGCGGCCGCGGCGATGAGCCTCTCGTCGGTGTCGGTCATCAGCAACGCGCTGCGGTTGCGCAAGCTGGACCTCTAGCCCTCGGAGATGGGGAGTCCTCCCGAGGGCCAGGCAGGCTGCCTGGCCGAGCTGGTGCGATGCTGGGGAGCCCCTACCTTCGAAAGGGTTCCAGGGGGAAGGGATTCCGGAGGTGATGACATGGACGTGAAGCGGGAAGTGGTGGTGGTGACGGGGGCGTCCGCTGGCGTGGGCCGGGCCGTGGTACGGGAGTTCGCCCGGCGCAAGGCGTGTATCGGCCTGCTCGCTCGCGGGCAGGATGGGTTGAGGGCGGCCGCGCGCGAGGTGGAGGAGCTGGGTGGCGAGGCGCTCCTCCTGCCATGTGACGTGGCGGATGCCGCCGGGGTCGAGAATGCCGCCGCCGAGGTGGAGCGGAAGTGGGGTCATATCGACGTCTGGGTGAACTGTGCCATGTCCACCGTCTTCGCTCCCGTGATGGAGACGACACCCGAGGAGTTCCGGCGTGTCACCGAGGTGACGTACCTGGGTTATGTGCACGGCACCCAGGCGGCGCTCCGGCGGATGAAGCCGCGCAATCAGGGCACCATCGTGCAGGTGGGCAGCGCGCTCGCCTTCCGGAGCATCCCGCTGCAATCGGCCTATTGCGCGGCCAAGCACGCCATCACGGGCTTCACCGAGTCGCTCCGGTGCGAGCTCGTCCACGAGCGCAGCAAGGTGCACGTCACGGAGGTGCATCTGCCCGCCGTCAACACGCCGCAGTTCGACATCCAGCGCAGCAAGATGCCCCGGCAGGCCCAGCCGGTTCCTCCCATCTTCCAGCCTGAAATCATCGCTCGCGCCATCGTGTACGCGGCGCACCACCGGCGCCGCTCCATCTGGGTGGGCTTCCCCACGGTGAAGGCCATTATCGGGGACAAGTTCATCCCCGGGCTGCTGGACTGGTACCTCGGGAAGAAGGGCTACAACAGTCAGATGACGGAGGAGCCCGCCCGGAAGGACCGTCCCGACGCCCTCTTCTCCCCCGTGCCGGGAGACCATGGCGCTCACGGCCGCTTCGATGCGCGGGCCAAGAAGCGCAGCTTCCAGGTATGGGCCAACCTCCACCGGGGCTGGCTGGCGGTCGCGGGCCTCGTCGCCACGGGGGTTGTCGGAGCCGGGCTGGCCGCACGCCGGTAGTGCTCAGGGGACACCGCTCGTCCAGGAAGCCCCACACGTCGCGCGCGCCGCCCAGCTCCAGCCGGAGCTGGTCTCCCTGGATGGCCCGTGAGCATGGAGAAGAACTCCGCGCGGAACGCCATCAGCAGGGCCTTGCCCTTGCTGTCGGTCATCCTCGAGGAATCCCCAATCCATGAGTGGAGGCTTCGGTAGGGGCTCCAAGGTGGCAACTCACTCCTGGCGGACGCTCTCTTGCTCATGCGTTGGCACGCTGGACCTGAATCACACGGGGCTGCCCGCCCGTCCTCCCGGCGGCCGGCGGAGCAACCCAGTCCCTCCCTCCGCGAGGGAACAGACACCAGTCTTCCTCCGCGAGGTGGAAGATGCGCACTCTCATCCTGACAGCGGGCCTGTTCCTGGCCCTTTCGGCTCGAGCCCAGACGCAGGATCCCGGACATGGGCATGAGACCCATGGCGGGCACGAGGCACCTGGAGAGCCCTCGGCTCCTGGCGGGCACGAGGCCCACGAAGCGCAAGAGGCTCATGGCGCGCATGGCGCCGGACACAGGGGCCATGGGGGCGGAGAGTCCCTGGAGGTGCGCTCACTGCGGGACATTCCCCTGATGCGACGGGGCTCGGGCACCTCGTGGCAGCCGGACCTCATCCCTCCGTCGATGCTGCACTGGGACGTGGCGGGGTGGGGCTTCATGTTCCAGGGCCTGCTCTTCGGCGGCTACGACGTGCAGAGCGGGCCGCGGGGAGACAGCGCGTTCACCGCACTCGGCTGGCTGATGCTCATGGTGAACCGGGAGCTGCCCTCGGGGCAGCTCGTCGGGAGCATCATGGTGAGCCCCGAGCCCTTCACGGCCGGCGCGGATGGCGGCTATCCGCTGCTGCTCCAGACGGGAGAGACCTACCAGGGCGAGCCCCTGCGCGACCGTCAGCACCCGCATGAGCTCTTCATGGAGCTGGCCGTCTCGTACTCGCACTACTTCTCGGACACCTGGGGGCTGCTGCTCTACGCGGCGCCCGCGGGCGAGCCGGCGTTGGGCCCGGTGGGCTTTCCGCATCGGGCCTCGGCCTGGTACGACCCGCTGGCACCACTGGGACACCACTGGCAGGACGCCACGCACATCTCCTTCGGGGTGCTGACCGCGGGCCTGCTCACGCCGACGGCGAAGCTGGAGTTCTCCTGGTTCAACGGCCGCGAGCCCGACGAGGACCGCTACGGCCTGGACCTGCGGGCGCCGGACTCGTTCTCCGTGCGGCTGTCGGCCAACCCCACGGCCCGGGTGAGCGCGCAGGTGTCCTACGGCTTCCTGCGGAGCCCCGAGCTGCTCGAACCGGACGTGTCGCTGCACCGGCTCACCGCGTCGGCCACGTACCACGCGCCCTTCGGAAGCAGGGGCTTCTGGGCGACCACGGCCATCTACGGCCGCAACGTGGAGGGCGAGGAGGCGCCCACCGACTCCTTCCTCCTGGAGAGCAGCCTGGACCTGGACGGGCACCACGTCGTCTTCGGCCGCACCGAGTACGTCCGGAAGGCGGGGCACGACCTGGTGCTCCCCGAGGCGCTGGAGCACTCCGTCTTCGATGTGGGCAACCTGGTGCTGGGCTACGTCTACAACTTCGGCCCCTTCGGGCCGGTGCGGCCGGGGGTGGGCGTGCGGGGCGCGCTGAACGTGGTGCCGGAGGGGCTCGAGCCCTTCTACGGCAGCCGCACCCCGGTGGGCGGCATGGTGTACGTCCGCCTGACCCCCGCCGGGAGCCCCCCCATGGGCAATCCCTGAGCGGCCACCAGGAAGCGTGCACTCCCCGGGCGCCTCATTAGACTGGGAGCATGTTTTCTTCTCGTGAGGAAGCCCGCGGGCCGGGCGCGCCGTCGTCAGGACTCGTCTCGGTGGTCCGGCTCCCCCAGAGCTGGTTCATCCTCTGCTCCTCGCGCGAGCTGGGGAACAAGCCGCTCGCGCGCACGCTCCAGGGCCAGCCGCTCGTCCTCTTCCGCAACGAGACCGGCAAACCCGCCGCGCTGGTGGACCGCTGCCCCCACCGCAACGTGCCCCTGTCCATGGGGCGCGTGGTGGGGGGCCAGCTCCAGTGCGGCTATCACGGCTGGCGCTTCGACGCCTCGGGCCAGTGCCGCGCCATCCCCGGCCTCATCGGCGAGCCCGGCGCGAAGTCCCGCTGCGCCTCCTGGCACGCCACGCGCGAGCAGGACGGCTTCATCTGGGTGTACTCCACCCCCGGCGTCGAGCCCTCGCACGAGCCCTACCGCTTCCCCCTGCTGGACGCCCACGGCTACAGCACCGTGCGCCGCACCCTGCGCGCGAAGGGCTCGCTCCATTCCACGCTGGAGAACACGCTCGACGTGCCCCACACGGCCTTCCTCCACGGCGGCCTGTTCCGCACCGAGAAGAAGCGCAACGAAATCGAGGTGGTGGTGCGCCGGGGCGCGGACCGCGTGGAGGCCGAGTACATCGGCGAGCCACGGCCGGAGGGGCTCGTGGGCAAGCTGCTGGCCCCCGGCGGTGGCGTGGTGCAGCACTTCGACCGCTTCCTGCTGCCGTCCATCGCCCAGGTGGAGTACCGCATCGGCGACGACAGCCATCTCCTCGTCACCTCGGCGATGACGCCCGCGGACGACTGGGACACGCTGGTGTACGCGGTCGTCACCTTCCGCATGCCCCTGCCGCACTGGTTGGTGAAGCCGTTCCTCACCCCGGTGGCGCTGCACATCTTCCAGCAGGACGCCCGCATCCTCGCGCGCCAGACGGAGACCATCCGCCGCTTCGGCTCGGAGACCTATGCGTCCACCGAGGTCGACGTGCTCGGCCCGCTCATCCTCCGCCTCCTGCGCCAGGCCGAGCGCGAGAAGGTGGTCAACTCGGTGGAAGTTCAGGAGACGCGGCTGAAGATGCAGGTGTGAACGGCGCACCTGCGCTGCAGCGGACATTCCGGGACCCGCGGGGCTCACCCACTTTCCACCAGTGCACACTGTGCCCCGGTGGGGCATGGCCGGAAGTTGGGGGGGATTGTCACCCTCCCGTCATGCCCTCCGCGCTGACCAACGAGAAACTCATTTTCGCACAGTCCGTGGATGCCCTCTTCGTGCGCGCCCTGGGGCCGCACCTCACCCGGGAGGGACGGCGCCGACTGAAGGACGTGGGCCTGGACCTGAACGAGCCGCTGCGGCCGGCCTACGCGCTCGAGCAGTGGAAGGCCTTCCTGCGCGTGGCCGCGAGCGACGTCTTCCCGGCGTCCTCGCCCCGGGAGGCGTGGTTCAGCCTGGGCGAGCGCTACCTGCAGGGCTTCCGTCAGACGGCGCAGGGGCGCGCGAGCATGTCGCTCGTGACGCGGCTGGGCCCCCGGCACACGCTGGAGCGGGTGCCGCACAACGTGCGCGCGGGCAACAACTTCAACGAGGTGCGGGTGGAGGAGCTGGGCACCCACGCGGCCACGCTGTGGATGAAGGACGTCATCGCCGACAACCCCTTCTTCGCGTGTGGCTTCCTCTCCGAGACGCTGCGCGCGGCCGGGGCCGGTGACATCTCCGTGCACCCGGTGGCCTTCGACGGGACGGCCGCCACCTTCCGGCTCACCTGGACGCACGCCGCCACCCGGCCGGCCGCCGTGGCGCTGACGCTGCGCTGAGGCTCGGGACCACGGGCGCCAACTACGTCGCCAGCACGGAGTACGCCCTCTCGCTCGCGGGCGGGCCGTCTGGCATTGCCTCGGATGACCCCATCCAGCCCAACCTGTTCCCCTCGGACGTGCAGGTGGACTTCACCACGGCCGCCGTCGCGGACACCACGCCTCCGTTGTTTCCTGGAGGGGGGCCTGGTTTCCGCGCACCTCATCCAGGAGGCGGCATGAAGGCAGGCAAGGCGAGTGTCATCGCGGTGCTTTCGTGTGCGCTGGGCGCATCCCTGGAGGACTCGGGCTCCGCGCGGTGGGACACCTTCCTGCTCACCCTCGAGCCCTGAAGAGCAGTCGATAAATCCCTCGCGGGAGCAGAGCGCGATCAGGAAGTGGAGGGGAGGGCGGAGGAAATCGCCCATCCCGAGGCGCGGAGTTGGAGGGGGGGGTTGTACAGGTGGGAAGCAGGCGAGAGCGGGATTCAACCACACAGCCCGGGGGCTCATCGCCTGGTTGGAGCCTGAGAGGCCCGGTCACACCACACGCGGCAGGGGGCTGGCCGTCAGAAGCCAGCAGGCAAGGCGGTGACCTGGTCCACCGGCACCGGACTGATGCCGCCACCGAGAGAGGCCGCGTTGCCTGGAGCCAGCTCGAGGAGGTGAGCCGGCTCGGCAAGCGCGCTCTGGCGCGCCAGCAGCGCATCCACCAGAGGCTGGCCGTGTGCGGCCAGGTTGTGCGCCAGGGCCACCAGCAAGGCGACACACTTCACCTTGTCCAGCCCCCGCACCGTCACCTGCGTCAGGCCATAGCGCCCCTTCACCTGCGCGTTGACGTTCTCCACCAGGCCGGCGCGGGCCTTGTACTGCTCCTTGGCCTCGTCGGTGCGCATGCGCTCACGCCACGCCTCTACCTCGGGGGAATGGTCCCCCTGCTGCCCGGCCTGGGCCATGCGCTCGGGCACCGAAATGAGCGCTTCAACCCCCTTGGCCGCGCACTGCTTCACGTCTGCGCACGTGGCATGGCCGCCATCGGCCAGCACGCGCTCGGGCACCTGGCCCGTGCGTTGCTCAATCTGCTCCACCATGGGGCTCACGCTGCCCATGTCGCTGCCCTGGTTGGTGACTTCCACTCCCACAATCGTTCGCGGCCCTCCCAGCGCCTCCCCAGCCACCGCGAATTGCAGGTTGTAGGCGGGTCGGAAACCCCCATCGGCCATCTTCATCACCCGTGCATCCGCATCCGTGGAGGAGGCGCGCACCTTCTCCTTGTCCGCCCCCTTCTTCCTGGCCTGCTGTTGCTTTATCGCCTCCAGCGCCGCGTCCACCCGCGCCTGGTAGTCACGCGCCTTGGCCTCTCGTGTCGCCTGCTGCCCACGCGTCAGCTCCGGGTCGTCCTTCTGCGCCAGCACCGCTTGCAAGTGCAGCTCGGCCTGCTCCTGGCACTCCCGCAGCGACTGCTCCCGCCGGAACGAAGGCGCCGAGGCACTGGCCCTCACCCGCGTGCCGTCCTGCGCCACCTGCTCCAAACTCACCAGCCCCTGCTGCAACAGCACCGAGAGCACGTCGGTAAACACCTGCTGCAACACCTCCAGGTGCTCCACCCGGAACTGGCTCAGCTTGTCGTGGCTCACCTTCACTCCACCGGCCAGCCACTGGTACGCCCTGTCCTCCTCGCACCGGCGCGCCAGCTCCGTCGCCGTCCCCACTCCCTGCTGAATCCCGTACACCCACAGCGCCAACAGCAACCGGGGACTTGTCACCGGGCGTCCCGCATGTCCCTCCACCGCCTTGGCCCCGGCCAGAAAGCCTCTCAGGTCCAACGCCTCCACCGCCGCCGCCACTACCCGCACCGGGTGCTCCGGCTCCACCAACTGCTCCGGCATCTGCTTGAACAGCCAGCCTTGCGACCTGTCCGGCTCTTTCGTCCGGACTCTTCCCTCTGCTGCCCGCGCTTTCTTCTGGCTCACTCCCCCTGCCTACTTCACATGGTACCTCTTGCACCCGAACCCCAGGGGTGGGGCTTTGCCTTCCCCACCCACCTTTGGATCACCCAGCTTTCACTTCCTGGGATTTATCGAGCGCTCTTGAGCCCGCCCTCCGGCCTCACTTTTCTCCAACCTGTCCGACAATCGGACAAGTTGCGGAAGACAGCGCCCGGAGGGTCTCCTGCTTCGACGGGCCCCTCTTCAGTGGCCCTTCGCCGCGGCCATGTAGAAGTGGATGCGCGTCACGGCCCGGTAGCCCATGCGCAGGTAGACGGGGTAGCCGGCCGGGGTGGCGTGCAGCGTCGTGCGCTGCAGCCCCTGGGTGCGGTGCGTCTCGGCGAGCGCCTTGCGGATGACGGCCTCGGCGCAACCGAGCTTGCGGTGCTCACTCATGGTCGCCACCAGCGCGACGTAGGCGATGCCGTCCACCGGGAGGACGGTCGCGCAGCTCGCGGGCTTCCCATCGCGGTAGCTCACGTAGCCCACGCCCTGGTTGTCGCCCGAGAAGTAGGCCGGCACGTCGAGGGGTTCGCGCACCAGGTCGCGTGGGGTGTCGTAGGAGTGCGCGTTGATGTCCGCCACGTCATTGCGGCCTTGTGAATCCACCGCCTGTCGGAACTCGAGGGCGGGCAGGGGCCGCACGGGCTCCACGAGGCGGTCGGTGACCATGCCGGTGGTGTCCAGGCCCGGATTGAGTCCGTAGGGGGCGAGCAGCTCGGCGGCCCGAGAACGGAACCCCGGCGCCAGCCAGTCCTCGCACACGGCGAACATCCACGCGCACCCCCGGGATTCGAAGTAGCGGGCGGCGGCGGCGGCGCTGCGCTGCAGTTCCTCCGCCGTCTCGTGGGGGCCTCGGGGCATGGCGATGTTCAGCATCTGCCAGACGCCATTGGCCGAGGCGATGTGCACTTCGGGCAGATCGAGCACCTCGCCGTTGGGGCTGTGCCGGGCGAAGAAGCGCCAGGCGCCGAGGAGCTGCGTATTGGATTCGAGGATTTCGTCGATGGGCATGTGTTCTCCAGTTTACAGATGTCCCATCCCACGGCAGCCCACCCTCCGTCCAGGCGGGTGCGTTGACGCCTCCCCTAAACCGGTGTTCAGTCAGAGGGAGAGAGCGCCATGGCCCCCCAGATTGCCCTCGATTTCGCCACGTCCCAGCAGGCCGTCCACCCGGCCCTCGAGCCGTTCCACCCGGTGGTGCAGCGGTGGTTCACCGAGCGTCTCGGCGAGCCGTCGCGCCCCCAGGTGGAGGGCTGGCCGCTCATCCAGGCGCAGCACGACGTCCTCATCGCCGCGCCCACCGGTAGCGGCAAGACGCTCACCGCCTTCCTCGCGGCGCTGGACAGGCTCTTCCGCCTGGCGCTGGAGGAGCGGCTGCCGGATCAGACGCAGGTGCTGTACGTGTCGCCCCTGAAGGCGCTGGGCAACGACGTGCAGAAGAACCTCCTCCAGCCATTGGAGGAGCTGATGCAGCGGGCGCGCGCCGCCGGCTACTCGCCCCAGGAGCTGCGGGTGCAGGTGCGCACGGGAGACACCTCGGCGTCGGAGCGCTCGCAGATGGTGCGCCGGCCGCCGCACATCCTCATCACCACGCCCGAGTCCTTCTACCTCTACCTCACGGCGGACCGGGCTCGCGCCACGCTGCGCGGGGTGTGCACGCTCATCGTGGATGAAATCCACGCCCTGGCGCGCGACAAGCGGGGCAGCCACTTCGCGCTGTCGCTGGAGCGGTTGAAGGCGCTCACGGAGGTGAGGCCGCAGCTCATCGGCCTGTCGGCCACGCAGAAGCCGCTGGAGGCGATCGCCGCCTTCCTCACGGGAGAGCGGGCGGAGGAGTGCCGGTTGGTGCAGGTGGGGCACCAGCGGCCGTGGGATTTGCGGGTGGAAATACCCGACGCGGAGCTGGGCTCGCTGGCCACGAACGAGATGTGGGGCCAGGTGTATGACCGGCTGGTGGCGCTGGCGGGCGAGCACCGAACGACGCTCGTCTTCGTGAACACGCGGAAGATGGCCGAGCGCGTGGCGCACGACCTGGGCGAGCGGCTGGGGGCGGACAAGGTCGCGGCGCACCACGGCAGCATGTCGAGGGAGATGCGGCTGTCGGCCGAGGAGCGGCTGAAGTCGGGGCAGCTGTCGGTGATGGTGGCGACGGCGTCGCTCGAGCTGGGCATCGACGTGGGCAACGTGGACCTGGTGGTGCAGCTGGGCAGCACGCGCTCCATCGCGGTGCTGTTGCAGCGGGTGGGCCGCGCGGGCCACTACAAGGGAGGAATCTCGAAGGGCATCCTCATCGCGCAAACGCGAGACGAGCTGATGGAGTGCGTGGCGCTGTTGAACGCGGTGCGCGAGGGGGACCTCGACGCGGTACGGATACCCGAGAAGCCGCTGGACGTGCTGGCGCAGCAGGTGGTGGCGGCGTGCGCGTGCGAGGAGTGGGACGAGCGGGCGCTCTACAGCCTGTTCCGCCGGGCGTACCCGTACCGGAACCTGACGTACGAGGAGTACGAGAAGGTGCTGGAGACGCTTTCGGAGGGCGTGTCGCTGCGGCGAGGCCGTGCGGGGGTGCACCTGCACAGAGACAGGGTGAACCAGCGGCTCAAGGCGCGCCGGGGCGTGCGGATCACCGCGCTCACCAACGGAGGGGCGATTCCGGACACCTTCACCTTCAACGTGGTGGCGGAGCCCGAGGGCAAGGTGGTGGGGACGCTGGACGAGGACTTCGCGGTGGAGTCGACGCCCGGGGACATCTTCCTGTTGGGGACGACGGCGTGGCGGATCCAGCGGGTGATGGGGGCGTCGGTGATGGTGGAGAACGCGCACGGGCAGCCGCCGACGGTGCCCTTCTGGCGAGGCGAGGCGCCGGGGCGCACGGACGAGTTGAGCGCGCACGTGGGCCGGCTGCGCGAGGAGCTCACCCAGCGCGAGGACGCGGCGCTCTTCCTGGAGAAGGAGCTGAAGGTGCCGCCGCCGGCGGTGGACGCGCTGCTCGCGTATCTGAGGGCGGGGCAGCAGGCGCTGGGCGTGGTGCCGAGCCACACCACCATCGTGGCCGAGCGCTTCTTCGACGAGGCGGGAGGGATGCAGCTCATCATCCACGCGCCCTTCGGGAGCCGGGTGAACCGGGCGTGGGGACTGGCGCTGCGCAAGCGCTTCTGCCGCACCTTCGACTTCGAGCTGCAGGCGGCGGCGACGGAGGACGGACTGCTGCTGTCGCTGGGTGAGCAGCACTCGTTCCCGCTGGAGGACATCTTCGAGTTCCTCAACCCGGCGAACGTGGAGGAGGTGCTGGTGCAGGCGGTGCTGCAGGTGCCGCTGTTCGGCACGCGCTTCCGGTGGAACGCGACGCGAGCGCTGTCACTGTCGCGCTTCGCGGGGGGCAAGCGGGTGGCGCCGAACCTCCAGAGGGCGAGGAGCGAGGATCTGCTGGCGGCGGTGTTTCCTGCGCAGGTGGGGTGCCAGGACAACCACGGAGGGGCGGACGTGGAGCTGCCGGACCATCCGTTGGTGAAGCAGACGATGGAGGACTGCCTGCGCGAGGCCATGGACGTGGAGGGCCTGCGTGAGGTGTTGAGGAGGATGAAGGATGGGCGCATCAAGCTGGTGGCGAGGGACGTGCCGGAGCCGAGCGTGTTCGCCCACCAGATGGTGAACAGCCAGCCCTACACGTTCCTGGACGACGCACCGGCGGAGGAGCGGCGGGTGCGCAACGTGGTGCTGCGCCGGACGCTGCCGGCGGAGGACGCGGCGTCGTTTGGAGCACTGGACGCGGATGCCATCGCGCAGGTGGTGAGGGACGCGGCGCCGCCGATGAGGGACGAGGACGAACTGCACGACGCGCTGCTGCAACTGGTGTTGATGCCCGAGGAGGAGGTACCCAAGCGCTTCGTCCCGAGCCTCATGACACAGCGACGGGTGGCGTGGCTTGCGACGGACAAGAGACGTTTCCTGGTTCCGGCCGAGCGCCTGAGCGCGATCCGAGCACTGTTCCCCGAGGCCGAGCTGCAACCGGCGTTGATGCCACTCCCTGGAGACAAACCAGTGGAGAAGGAAGCAGCGGTGTCGCAAGTGGTGCGAGGGTGGATGGAGCTACTGGGGCCGACGACGGTGGGGGAGTTGGCGGAGCGAACGGCGCTGAACGAGTCCGAGATAAACCTGTCGTTGCACCAACTGGAGTCAACGGGAGGAATCCTGAGAGGCCGATTCCGCCCAGTGATTCCACACTCGAGTTCGACCCTCTCCCTCTGGGAGAGGGACGGGGTGAGGGTATCGGAGACCGAGGGTTCCACCCCCGCCGTGGTGGAGTGGTGCGATCGCCGGCTCCTGCAGCGAATCCATCGCCTGACGGTGGGGCGGCTGCGCAAGGAAATCGAGCCCCTCAGCGCGCAAGACTTCATGCGCTTCCTCTTCCGGTGGCACCACCTGGAGGAGCTGGACGCACTGCGAGGCTCCACGGGGCTGTCGAAGGCAATCTCTCTGTTGCAGGGCTACGAAGCACCGGCATCGGCATGGGAGCGCTACCTGTTACCCGCGCGGATGAAGGGGTACCTGGGAGATCTGCTGGAGAGGGCCTGCTACTCGGGAGAGGTGGCGTGGGGCCGGCTGACGCAGAAGGAGGCGAAGCCCACCCCCGGCCCACGCCGTGGAGCCCCAGCCACCCCCCCCGAACCAGAGGCCCCGCGCGCGCGAGCGGCGACGCCGAACCGCAACGCGAGCCTGACCTTCGTGCGCCGGGAGGACCTGGACTGGATGCTATCGGCGGCGAGGCCGAACGCGGTGCTTTCAGACGGAGGCGTGTGGGTGCCGCCGGACCTGTCGGGGCCGGCGAAGGACGTGGTGACGGTGCTGGAGCAGCGGGGGGCGTGCTTCTTCAACGATCTCTGCTCGCGCTCACGGAGGCTGCCCGCGGAAGTCGAGGACGCGCTGTGGGAGCTGGTGGCCCGGGGACTCGTCACCGCGGACGCGGTGCAGAACCTGCGAGTGTTGCAGAGCCCGGCGCAGCGCAAGCGCCAGAAGCTGTTGCAGCGAGGAGGCCCGGGCCGCTGGAGCCTGCTGGTGCCCTCGGAGCCGAAGGCCGAGGACGAGGTGCGTGAATCCCTCGCACGGCTGTTCCTCCAGCGCTACGGCATCGTCTGGCGAGACCTGGTGATGCGCGAGTCACTGGCACCGTCGTGGCGCGAGCTGCTGTACGTGTACCGGCGGATGGAAGCGCGAGGCGAAATCCGTGGAGGCCGTTTCGTAGCGGGCTTCGTAGGAGAGCAGTTCGCGCTACCGGAGGCGGTGGACGTCGCGCGAGCCGTACGGAGACAAGTGCCCTCGGGCGTGCGCGTGCAGCTCTCGGCGGTGGATCCGCTCAACCTGACGGGCGTGGTGACACCGGGACCGCGAGTACCGGCCACGGTGGGCAACGTCGTCACGTACGTGGACGGAGTGCCGCAGGGCTTCGACGCACAGGGAGACGAGGAAGAAGGGGAGGGCGAGGACAGCTCCGGCGAGACGGCACAGGCCAACTGAGCCCAAGATGGCGCTGTCGTCTTTGCCAGAAGGAAGAACACATGAAGGGCCTTGCCCTTTGTTTGGGCTTGCTGCTCGCGTTCTCCGCTTCAGCCAACTCTCTGCAGCTGTGTCGCTCGTTCTCGCGAGCCCTCGCGGCGCTGCCGGCGACGATGACGGATGATGCCAAGGCCCTGCTCACCCCAGCGAACCTGGCCTTCATGGGAACCCCGACGGCTGCATGGATTGGGTCTCGAGGTATCCCCATCGTCGGCGAAGCGGTGGATGTCGCGCTGCTCGCGCTCGGTGTGACACTCCAGGCCGGGTCGTGGTCAAGCTCCAGTAAGAAAGTGCCTGATGAGCTACATCATCATCAAGACGGATTGGGTTCTCGATGCCCGGGAATTTTCGGAGCAGTTGCTGGCACGTTGGCCAGAGGCCCAGATATTTGAATCAATCCTACTTCTCAGCGGGAGGGAGTAGTCCCTCTGTCTCCGCGTAATCCCTCGTGATCTGAATCTCGATGTGGAGGCTGGTGAAGTCAGGAAACATCCGCTCCGCCAGTTCGCCGAGCTGAAGAGCTTTTTTCAAGGACTCTTTTGTCCGCTCATCATTCCAGTACCGGATCTTCCCGAGCCATGCATCTCGAAGCGTGTCCAACGCCTTCTGTTCCCCCTCCTCGTAGAGCCGCATGGCCTCGTGGGGGGATGCTCGGAAGGCGTCCAGGAAGTGGCCCAACTCCACCACGGTCTGGGCGCTGCGGTACGAGCCAAAAACAGCCGCTTCCAACAGGCGCTGGATCTCGGAGGACACTTCCTCGGCACTTCTGTCGGGCTGGTCGATGGATTGCTGCAACCAGGCGAGATAGAGGAGATTGTGTGTGAAGGCGGGGCAGGTTTCAGCGAGTTCGCGATGCAACCTCAACTGCTCCGGATTGCCACGCACGTCCTTACCGGCTGCCTTGGCGGCTTCGAATTTCGCAACCAACTCCTCGAGACTGGGATGTTTCATGGCTCTATCTCACAACTTCCCCATGAGGCGCTCTGGCTGTTCGAGCAGTTTCTTGACCATCTTCAACTGGAGTTTCGTCGCCAGACTGAAGTCGTTTTGCTTCTGCATCTTGATGATCTCGAACAGGGTGTAATCTTTGAGTTGAGTAGGGAAGTCGGGGGCTCGCTGAAGGGTCGCGGGAATCTGCCCCAACTTCATGTTGAGCAGGGTGATCCTGTCCATCATTCGCGTGGCCATCGGAGCGGCGATGAGTCCCGATGCCTTCGCCTCGGCAATCAATGCCTCGGCCTCTGCGAACTGGCCATTGTTGATGAGCACCCAGATCCGAGCGGAGACCGAGTTGCCACCCTTGAGGCGTACGCCTTCGCCGGGCACATCTGCGTCAGCCGTGTCAGCAACCCAGCCGGTGTCTGGCTCCTGGCGGACCGCATTGTTTTGATGGCTGCAGCCGCCGGAAAGAAGAATGGCTCCTACGAGGAGGAACAGATAGGCCTTCACGCTTGGACCCTCGTGGTCGAGCTTCTTTGTCGCGGATGTGGATGGAGATGGGGAGCGCGGCGGGAGTGCGCTCCCCATCTCGGCAAGGCGCTACATCGCCCGGCCTTCCTTCCAGGCCTGCAGGAGCTGCTCATAGGGCACGGTCTCGCCCTTGGGCTTCTCATTGGCCAGCTTCGCCTGGGGCGCGCCCGGCGCGTCGAACCAGAACTTCGCGTCCTTCACCGGGTTGAGCTTCGGCGGGCAGTTCTGCATGCCCGCGCGCTCCAGACGGCCCAGCACGTCGTCCATCTGCTCGGCCAACGTGTCCATGGCCTGCTGCGGCGTCTTCTCGCCCTCGACGGCCAGGCTGATGTTCTGCCACCACAGCTGCGCCAGCTTCGGGTAGTCCGGCACGTTGGTGCCCGTGGGCGTCCACGCCACGCGCGCCGGGCTCCGGTAGAACTCCACCAGGCCGCCGTACTTGTCCGCCACCTTCGTCACGTGCTCGGAGCGCACGTCCGAGTCGCGGATGGGCGTGAGCCCCACCAGGAACTTCTTGAGCGACGTGGTCTTCGCCACGGTGAACTGCGCGTACAGCCACGCGGCCTTGCGGCGCTCCAGCGGCGTGCTCTTGAGCATCGTCCACGAGCCCGTGTCCTGGTAGCCCAGCTTCGTGCCCTCCTGCCAGTACGGGCCGTGCGGCGAGGGCGCCATGCGCCACTTCGGCGAGCCGTCCGCGTTCACCACCGGCAGCCCCGGCTTCATCAGGGGCGCGGTGAAGCCCGTGTACCAGAAGATCTGCTGGGCCACGTTGCCCTGGCCAGGCACCGGTCCCGCCTCGGAGAACGTCATGCCGGCGGCCTGGGGCGGCGCGTACTTCTTCAGCCAGTCGATGTACTTGGTGAGCGCGTACACCGCGGCCGGGCCGTTCGTCTCGCCGCCGCGCGCCACCGAGGCGCCCGCCGGGTTGCAGCCCTCCACGCGGATGCCCCACTCGTCCACCGGCTTGCCGTTGGGGAAGCCCTTGTCACCCACGCCCGCCATGGACAGCCACGCGTCCGTGAAGCGCCAGCCCAGCGACGGGTCCTTCTTCCCGTAGTCCATGTGGCCGTACACCCGGACGCCGTCGATCTCCTTCACGTCGTTGGTGAAGAACTCGGCGATGTCCTCGTAGGCCGACCAGTTCACCGGCACGCCCAGCTCGTAGCCGTACTTCTTCTTGAAGCGCTCGCGCAGGTCCGGCCGGCTGAACCAATCGTGGCGGAACCAGTACAGGTTGGCGAACTGCTGATCCGGCAGCTGGTACATCTTCCCGTCCGGACCGGTGACGAAGCTCTTGCCCATGAAGTCGTCGATGTCGAGCGTGGGCAGCGTCACGTCCTTGCCCTCGCCCGCCATGAAGTCCGACAGCGGCACCACGTGCCCGTAGCGCACGTGCGTGCCAATCAGGTCGCTGTCGTTCACGTACATGTCATAGATGCTCCGGCCCGACTGCATCTGGGTCTGGAGCTTCTCGATGACGTCGCCTTCCTGGATGAGGTCGTGCTTGACCTTGATGCCAGTGATTTCCTCGAAGGCCTTGGCCATCGTCTTGGACTCGTAGACGTGGGTGTCGATCGTCTCGGAGACCACGTTGATGGTCTGGCCGCGGTAGGGCGCGGCGGCGTCGCGGAACCACTTCAGCTCCGCGAGTTGTTGCTCACGGGTCAGGGTGCTCGGTTGAAACTCCTGGTCCACCCACTTCTCGGCGGCCTTCTCCAGGGCGGCGGTGTCCACCTGCTGCGGCTGCGCGGCGGCGGGCTTGCTGCCCTCCTCGGACTTCGACTCCTTCTTGCACCCGGCCACGGGGACTGCCAGGGCCAGGGCCAGTGTCCATCTCAACGTGTTCTTCAAAGGGCTACCCCCAGCGTGCGATGACAAGCATGAACAACAACGACAGACCTACGGCGAACCAGACAGATGCGTCCGTCAGTCCCACCCACGAGAGGTGGATGAACGCGCTGCCCATCAGCCCGACGAAGAGGCGGTCTCCGCGGGTGGTGGTCATGGGCAGCAGGCCCCGGCGGGGGAGGGAAGGGGAGCGAATCCCCCAGACGGTGTAGACCGCGAGCAGCATCACGATGACCACGAAGAAGCTGGCCGTCGGTGCCGTCCAGGCCATCCATTCCATGTCCATGGGAGCTCAGACCCTTCCCAGGGCGAAGCCCTTGGCGATGTAGTTGCGGACGAAGTAGATGACGACGGCGCCCGGCACGAGCGTCAGCACGCCGGCGGCGGCGAGCAGGCCCCAGTCCATGCCGGCGGCGCTCACCGTGCGCGTCATGGTGGCCACGATGGGTTTGGCGTCCACGGACGTGAGCGTGCGCGCCAGCAGCAACTCCACCCAGCTGAACATGAAGCAGAAGAACGCCGTCACGCCCACGCCCGCGCGGATGAGGGGCAGGAAGATGCGCAGGAAGAAGCGGGGGAAGCTGTAGCCGTCGATGTACGCGGTCTCGTCGATTTCGCGCGGCACGCCGGACATGAAGCCTTCCAGAATCCACACCGACAGCGGCACGGTGAAGAGCATGTGGGACAGGGCCACGGCCCACGGCGTGTCGAACAGGCCGATGCTCGAGTAGAGCTGGAAGAAGGGCAGGAGGAACACGGCCGGGGGCGACATGCGGTTGCTCAGCAGCCAGAAGAAGAGGTGCTTGTCCCCGAGGAAGCGGTAGCGCGAGAAGGCATAGGCCGCGGGCAGCGCCAGCAGCACGGAGAGCACCGTGTTGATGCCCACGTACGTGAGCGAGTTGATGTAGCCATCGCGCCAGGCCGGGTCGGTGAAGATGATGACGTAGTTGGCCAGCGTGGGGTTGCGCGGCCAGGGCGAGAAGCCGCCGAGGATCTCCTCGGTCGTCTTCAACGACATGCCCACCAGCCAGTAGATGGGGACGAAGCTCAGCAGCAGGTAGAGGGGGACGGCGAGGCGTTTCATTTCGCCTCCTGGGTGCTCGTCATGGCGGTGTAGAAGACGTAGCTGAACAGCAGGATGACCAGGAAGTAGACGAGCGAGAAGGCCGCCGCCGGTCCCAGGTCGAACTGTCCCACCGCGAGCCGCGTCAGGTATTGGCTCAGGAACGTGGTGGCGTTGCCGGGCCCGCCTCCGGTGAGGACGAAGGGCTCGGTGTAGATCATGAAGCTGTCCATGAAGCGCAGCAGCACCGCGATGGTGAGCACGCCCTTGAGCCGGGGCAGTTGGATGTAGCGGAACGTGGCCCAGGCGGAGGCGCCGTCGATGCGGGCGGCCTGGTAGTAGGCCTCGGGGATGGCGCGCAGGCCCGAGTAGCACAGCAGCGCCACCAGCGGCGTCCAGTGCCACACGTCCATGAGCAGCACCGTGAGCCAGGCGTCCAGCGCGTTGGCCGTGTAGTTGTACTCGAGGCCGAGCGCGTTGACGGCCACGCCCAGCAGGCCGATGTCACCCCGGGCGAAGATCTGCCAGATGGTGCCCACCACGTTGAAGGGGATGAGCAGCGGCAGGCCCATGAGCACCAGGCACACGGACGCGGCGCGTCCCTGCTTCGGCAGCACGAGCGCCAGTGCCACGCCGAGGGGAAGCTCCAGCGCCAGCACCGCCAGCGAGAAGCCGAGCTGCCGCCGCAGGGCGCCGTGCAGCTCGGGGTCCCTCAGCACCTTGCGGAACCACTCCGTGCCCACGAAGACACGCTGGTCCGGTCCGAGGATGTCCTGCACCGAGTAGTTCACCACCGTCATCAGGGGGATGACGGCGCTGAACGCGACGGCCACCAGCACGGGCAGCACCAGCAGCCAGGCGCGTTGTTGGGTGGGTTTGCTCATGAGATGGCACGGCCTCCGGCGTACAGCGTCGTCCAACGGGGCGGCAGCTCCAGCCAGCACACCTCGCCAGGGGCGAGCCGCTCCTCCTCGGGCAGCCGCACCTTCAATGTCTGCGCTCCCAGGCGCGTGGTGGCCAGCTTGTGCCGCCCCAGGTCCTCCACCTGTGTCACCTCCACGCGCACCGAGGAGGGAGTGCCCTCGCGCACGCGCCGCGGGAACTCGGGGCGGATGCCGAGCAGCAGCTCGCCTCCGGCCGACTTCGCCCTCGCGCACACGCCCGCGTCCAGGGGCAGCCGCTGTCCCTCCACCACCACCGCGCCATCCTCCACGGTGCACGGCAGGAGGTTCATCCCCGGGCTGCCGATGAAGTAGCCGACGAAGGTGTCCTCCGGGCGCTCGAAGAGCTCCTGCGGCGTTCCCACCTGCACCACCCGGCCATGGTTCATCACCACTACCCGGTCCGCGAGCGTCAGCGCCTCCACCTGATCGTGCGTCACGTACACGAGCGTCATCTTCAGCTGCTCGTGCACCTTCTTCAGGTTGCGGCGCAGCAACCACTTCACGTGCGGATCGATGACCGTCAGGGGCTCGTCCAGGAGGATGGCCGCCACGTCCCGGCGCACCAGCCCTCGTCCCAGCGAAATCCGCTGCCTCATGTCCGCGGAGAGCCCGCTCGCTCTCTTGCGCAGGTCCGGGGTGAGCTCCAGCAGCTCCGCGACCTCTTCCACCCGCTTCCGCGACTCGTCCCGCCCCGCGCCCCGGTTGCGCAGCGGGAAGGCCAGGTTCTCGAAGACGGTCATCGTGTCGTAGATGACGGGGAACTGGAACACCTGGGCGATGTTGCGGTGCTGCGGCGGGGCCTCGGTGACGTCCACGCCGTTGAAGAGCACCTGCCCGCGCGTGGGCCGCAGCAGGCCGGAGATGATGTTGAGCAGCGTCGTCTTCCCGCACCCCGAGGGCCCCAGCAGCGCGTAGGCGCCGCCGTCCTCCCAGACGAGCTCCAGGGGCCGCAGGGCGTAGTCCTTCTCGGACGCCGGTGCGGGGACATAGGCGTGGGCGATGCCGCGGAGCTCAATCCTGGCCATTCGCGGGCTCCTCGGGGGTGAAGGGGGGCGCGGCCACCAGCCGGCCCTCGGGTCCGAACACGAACATCTTCGATGGAGGGACGAACAGCTCCACCGGCGCGCCGTACGGGTGCCGGTGCACGCCCTCCACCTGCGCGCCGATCGCGAGCCCCGCGTGCGCCGCGTGGACGAGCGTCTCGGAGCCGCTGATCTCCTCCACCTCCACGTGCGCGAGGATGCGGACATCCTCGGGGGAGACCCGGGTGAGCCGCACGTGGTGGGCGCGGACTCCCAGGCGGTAGCGGCCGGGCGCCAGGCCTCGCAGGTGCCCGGACAGCGGGAAGCTCACCTCGGGCGAGAGGCGCGCTCCCGCGTCCGCGGTGATTTCGACGTCCCACAGGTTCATCTGCGGATCGCTGAAGACCTGGCCCACGCGCTCGGTGGCGGGGGCCTGGTACACCTCGAGCGTCGGGCCCTGTTGCAGCAGCCGCCCCTCGTCGAGCACCACGGTCTTCCCGCCGAGCAGCAGCGCCTCGGTGGGCTCGGTGGTGGCGTACACCACGACGGCGGGGCGGTCGCGGAAGAGCTGCCGCATCTCCGCGCGGAGCTCCTCGCGCAGCTTGTAGTCGAGGTTCGCCAGGGGCTCGTCGAGCAGCAGCAGCGAGGCGTCCTTCGCCAGCGCGCGCGCCATGGCCGTGCGCTGTTGCTGACCACCGCTCAGCTCCGCGGGAAGCCGTTGCAGGAAGGGCTCCAGGCGGAGCGCGGCGGCCGTCTCGCGCACGCGCCGATCGATGTCCTGCTTGCCGAGCTTCCCGGCCAGCCGCAGGGGCGAGGCGATGTTCTCGTAGACGGTGAGCGAGGGGTAGTTGACGAACTGCTGGTACACCATGGCCACGTCGCGGCGGCGCACGTCCACGTGCGTCACGTCGGCCCCGTCCGCGAGCAGCCGCCCCGAGGTGGGTTTGTCGAGCCCCGCCATGAGCCGCAGCAACGACGTCTTCCCGGCACGCGTGCGACCCAGCAGGACGATGAAGGCTCCGGGTTCGAGCTTCAGGTTGATGTCCGCGAGGTGTAACTCGCCGTCCACGACGCGAGTGACCCTGTCCAACTCGATGCCATGCTTCACCCGGTGTATCCCCTCGATGTGTGTTACGCCGTGAGTGACCGCGGCGCGCATCGTAGGGAGAGGGTTCGTGTCCGGTCCAGCACGGTTGTACCCATTCCCATGACCGCGCGCGTCGTGCCTCCCTCCCCTCCGGGCTGGCGGAAGGTTGACACTTGGACTCAAGAGAGTGTTCCCCGGCGCGGGGCTCGTGCACAAGCTGGATGGAGCCTTGTTCTCCCTAGAACCCCGCACCCTGTTGCAGACACTGAAGGCGGAAACCCGCCCACACCACGAGCGTGCCGAGCGCGTGGTGCGCCTCATGTCCCCGGACCTCACCCTTTCCGGATACAGGCGCCATCTGGAGGCGCTCCACGGTCTCCATGCCCCGCTGGAGGCGGTCCTCGCCGAGCGGCTGGAGGGACTCGCCTCCGAGCTGCGCCTCGCCGAGCGATGGAAGCTGCCCTGGCTGGAGGAGGACCTCCGGGCGCTCGGTCACGACGAGGCTTCGCTGGCCCGCCTGCCCCGGCTCGCGCATCCGCCGTCCCTGCCAGGGGTGCCCGAGGCGCTCGGCGCCCTCTATGTGCTGGAGGGCTCCACCCTCGGCGGCCAGCTCATCCTGCGTCACCTCACGCGCCACTTCGAGGGCGTGTCCGCGGGCCGGTTCGTGTACTTCCGGGCCTATGGCGAGGCCGTGGGTCCCATGTGGAAGGCCTTTGGCGAGGCCCTGCTCCGCCTGTGCCCGGATCCGGCGCTCGCGCCCCGGGTGGTGCGGGGAGCCCAGGACACCTTCGATGCCTTCGAGGCATGGCTGCGCGAGGTTCATGTCGATGTCCCCTCCCCTCTCTGACGTGGACCTTTCGCAGTGCGAGCGCGAGCCCATCCACCTGTTGGGGGGCATCCAGCCCCACGGGGTGCTGCTGGCCTTCTCGGAGCCTGACCTTTCCTTGAAGGTGGTGAGCGCCAACACCGGGGAGCTGTTGGGGCGTGCGCCAGAGACGCTCCTGGGCCGGTCACTGGAGGAGGTGCTGCACCCCTCGTCGCTCGTCATCCTCAACCGGGCCCTGTCCTCGTCCGCCCTGGGGAACCTGCGCATCGAGGCCGCGGGCCGCTTCTTCGTCGGCCTCCTGCACCGCCGTGACGGACTGGGGGTGCTGGAGCTGGAGCCCGCCTCGGAGTCCACCAGTGAGGAGGAGGCGCTGGCCAGGGTGGACCAGCTCCTCTCGCCGCTTGCGGGTGCCCAGGGCGCGAAGGGGCTGCTCCAGGCGGCTGCCGAGGCGGTGCGCGCGCTCACCCGCTTCGACCGGGTGATGGTGTACCGCTTCGACGCGGACTGGCACGGCGAGGTGGTGGCGGAGAGTCGAGAGCCGGAGATGGACGGCTTCTTGGGCCTGCACTTCCCCGCCAGTGACATCCCCGCGCAGGCCCGCGCCCTCTACACGCGCAGTACCCTGCGCCTCATCGCCGACGCGCGTGCCCGACCCGTGCCCCTGGTCCCCGCCGTGCTCCCGTCCCTGGGGCGCCCGTTGGACCTGTCGGACGCGGCCCTGCGCAGCGTGTCCCCGGTGCACCTGGAGTACCTCGCCAACATGCGGGTGGGGGCCTCCATGTCCATCTCGCTGCTGCGGGACGGGCGGCTGTGGGGCCTCATCGCGTGTCACCACCGCGCGCCCCTGCTGGTGCCGGCCTCCACGCGCCGCGCCTGTGACGTGTTGGCCCGGCTGGTGTCGCTGCAGCTCGCGTCCGAGGAGCGCGCCAGCATGGCCTCCGAGGTCGCTCGCCGCGCCCACCTCCAATTCCAGATGGTGGAGCGGCTCTCCTCGGAGTCGGGCTCCTTGTCCTCGGCCCTCTCGAAGCAGGGGGACCTGTTGCTCGGCCTCACCGGCGCGGGTGGTGCGGCGCTGCTGCTCGGCGATGCTCCCATCCTCGTGGGCGCCACGCCCCCCGTCGAGGAGGTGACGGCGCTGGCCGATTGGCTCGCCGGGCGGCGATTCGACGGCACCTTCCACACGGAGCGCCTCGGCGCGCTCCACCCGCCAGCCGCCGAGTACACGGACCTCGCCAGTGGCCTGCTCGCGGTCCGGTTGGATGAGCACGCCCCGCGTTTCATCCTCTGGTTCCGCCCCGAGGTGGCCCGGACCGTCACCTGGGCGGGCAATCCCCAGAAGCCGGTGGTGCCCGGGCCCGGTGCCAACCGTCTCCATCCGCGTGCGTCCTTCGAAGCCTGGCAGGAGACGGTGCGCGGGGCGAGCAGCCCCTGGACTCCGGAAGACCTGGCCACCGCCGTGAGCTTCCGCGGCGCGCTGGTGAGCGTGCTGTTGCGCCACGCCGCCGCCCTCGCTCGTTCCAACGCGGAGCTGGATGCCTTCGGTGGCACTGTGGCGCACGACCTCAAGGAGCCGCTGCGCGGCATCCAGCAGTACGTGGGCTTCCTCCTGGAGGACCATGGCAACGAGCTGGGGGCCGACGGGCGCCAGCAGCTCGAGGAGGTGCGGTGGCTCGCCGGGCGCACCCAGGGCCAGATGGATGCCCTCTTCGAGTACAGCCGGGTGGGGCGCGTGGAGCTGGCCTGGGGACAGGTGGACATGCAGTCCCTGGTGGACGAGGTGCTGCTCTCCGTGTCCGCTCGCTTGCAGGAGAACCGGGTGGAGGTCGGCATCCCCCGGCGTCTGCCCCAGGTGGAGTGTGACGGGGTTCGCATCCAGCAGGTCTGGGCCAACCTCTTCACCAATGCCGCCAAGTATCACCAGCCAGGTGAGCCGCGTTGGATGGAGGTGGGTTTCCACGCTCCGGGAGAGCCCCGCCCCACCCCAGCGCGACGGCGGCCGGATGAATACGTCTTCTACGTGCGAGACAACGGCATCGGCATCCCCGCGCGGTTCCATGAGGACATCTTCGAGATGTTCCGCCGGCTGCACCCCGCTCATTCCTATGGCGGAGGGAGTGGGGCCGGGTTGGCGATCGCCCGGCGGCTCGTCCAGCTGCATGGCGGCGAGCTGTGGGTGGAGTCGGCGCCCGGCCAGGGCTCCACCTTCTTCTTCACCCTGGGCGAGAGGCGGCGGTGATGAGATGACGTCGGAGCGCCCCCTGCTGCTCGTGGAGGACAGTGACCCGGACGCGGAGGCGCTGCTGCGGGTGGCTCGCAAGCTGCCGCTCTCCGCGCCCGTGGTGCGGGTGCGGGACGGAGAGTCCGCGCTCGACTACCTCTTCCTGCGGGGCGAGTACGTGGGGGCACCCCGGCCCGTGCTCGTGCTGTTGGATCTGCACCTGCCCGGCATCGGAGGCCAGGAGGTCCTCTCCCAGCTCCGGGCCGACCCGGCCTTGCGCTCCCTGCCCGTCATCATCTTCTCCAACTCCTCGCACAAGTCGGACGTGAGCGCGGCGTACGCCGGTGGCGCCAACAGCTATCTCTTCAAGCCGGACGGTCCCGCCGAGCTCCAGGAGGCCGCGCACGCGCTCGAGCGCTTCTGGTTCAGCGCCGCGCTGCTGCCCGGTCCGGAGGACGCGTCGGGATGAGCCTGCGCGTGCTCCTCGTCGACGACAGCCTCGCGGATCTGCGGGCGCTGCGACGGGCGCTCGAGAAGGACCCGGAGGCTCGGTGGGAGGTGGAGCAGGTCAGCTCCGCCGAGGAGGCCCTGGAGCGTCTGCGGAACCCTCCGCTGCCGGACGCGCTCGTGCTCGACTTCCACCTGCCGGGCATGGATGGGGTGACGCTGCTGCGCACGCTGCGTGAGCAGTGCGGTGAGCGGATGCCGGCGGTGGTGGTGTTCACCGGCAGCGGCAGCGAGCGCGTGGCGGTGGAGGCGATGAAGTCCGGCGCCCACGACTACCTCCTCAAGGATTCCTTCTCGCCGGAGCGCCTGCGTCACAGCCTGCGCAACGCGGTGGATGCGGTGCGCATGGCGCGCGAGCTGGAGGAGGGCCGCCGCCAGACGGAGCGCGCCGAGCGGGCGGCGCGCGAGGCGCTCGCGGTGCGTGACGAATTCTTCGCCATCGCCACCCACGACCTGAAGGGGCCGCTGCAGAGCATGCTCCTGAGTACCCGGCTGCTGCGCCGTCATCTGCCCGCGGAAGCGCGCACGCCCGAGGTGGAGTCCCGATTGGAGCAGATCCTTCGCGGGGCGCGGCGCATGGGCGAGCTCATCGACCACTTCCTGGAGGTGACGCGCGGAGGGGAGCGCCCCTTGCGGCGCGAGCCGATGGATCTATTCGCGCTGGTGAGGGCGAAGGTGCGCGAGCTGGGGCCGCTGGGGTCCACGCACCCGGTGCACATGCACATCGACGGCGCGAACTTCCTGGGCCGCTGGGACGTGGCGAGCCTGGAGCGGGTGCTGGACAACCTGCTGGGCAACGCCGTGAAGTACAGCCCCCGGGGCGGCTCCATCGATGTGTGGCTGAGCGAGGAGTCCCCAGGACCCGAGGGGTGGATCCGCCTGTGCGTGCAGGACCAGGGCATGGGCATTCCGGCCGCGGACCTGCCCCACATCTTCGAGCGCTTCCGCCGGGGCCGGAATGTGGCGCCGGTCATCTCCGGCAGCGGCGTGGGGCTCGCCAGCGCGCACCGGTTGGTGGCGCTCAACGGCGGAACCCTCACCGTGGAGAGTGAGGAGGGCAGGGGCTCGACCTTCATCGTGCGCCTGCCCCGAGGGGTGGGCGTGCGCGAGGCCTCCTCGGAGCAGTCCGCCTGACGCGCTCCCCGCCCGGGCCGCCGCTCAGGGCGACGAGGGCAGGCTGCCGCGCAGCATGAAGAAGATGACCACGCCCGTCACCGACACGTAGAGCCAGATGGGCGCCAGCCATCGCGTCACCTTCCGGTGCCGCTCGAAGGCGTTGCGCCACGCGAAGTAGAAGGACAGCAGCGCGCCCGGCACCACGAACATCGACAGCAACACGTGGCTGGCGAGGATGGTGAGGTACACCGCCTTCAACACCCCGCCCCCGGCGTAGCGCGTGTCGCCGTGCACGAAGTGGTAGGCGAGATAGCACACCAGGAAGAGAGCCGAGGACGCGAACGCCGACACCATCAGGTACTGGTGCACGCGCCGCGCCTTGCGCCGGATGGCCACCCAGCCCGCGGCGAGGAACACCGCCGCCAGCGCGTTGAGGCTCGCGTTCACCGCCGGCAGGAAGCGCAAATCCAACCCTCCCACCGGCCCTCCTCGGCGTATGAGAAGGATATACCCAAGAAATGAGAGAGCGGCGGCGGACACCACCGCCGTGAAAATGTAGAAACTCCGGTCACTTACCCGGGGGAGGGGAGCGTGTGCGGCGTCGGACATGGCGCCCCTTTCTGTCCTGACCCGGGCCCGCACGCAACCCGTCAACTCCCGCTGCACAATTGCAGGAGCAAGCGTATAGCCATTAACAGGAATTCCTGGCATAAGGAGACGTGTAGTGTCCCCCCCGCTGCATTTCCGGAGGTTCACGTGCGCCTCGCACGACGCTTCCTCGCTCCCCTGGCCACCGTCGCCGCCCTCGCGGCGTCCCCCGTCCTCGCGGATGGGCCGGTGTGTGCCCCGGTGACGAAGGTTCCCCTCGAGCGCCACCTGCGCCAGCTCTCGCTGGATCTGCTCGGCCGCCCGCCCACCTATGAAGAGTACGAGGCCGTTCGCGCCAAGGGCGAGGTGACGGTCGAGGACGTCCGGGCGCTGATGGAGCAGGAGGAGTTCTACACGCGCATCCGCGCCTACCACCGCGCGCTCCTCTGGAGCAACATCAACTCCAGCATCAACAACAACAACAACTCACGCCTGTACGGCAATGGCTCGGCCACGGAAGCGCTGTCGCTGCGCAGCAACAGCAGCGTCCCGCTGCGGGGCGGCAACGGCCAGGGCTGTGACAGTTACCTCGCCCAGGACGTGTGCGACGCCCGGCAGGATCCGCATGCGGACCCCGCGCTTCCCACGACCGCGGACGCCTGCGCCAAGGAGCGCTACGACGAGCGCGGCGTGCCCAAGCCGGTGAGCTGGGACTACAGCACCAACTACTACACCTGTACTCCGCTGAACGCGACCGGGTGCTCCGCGACGGCCCTGGGCAGTGACGCGAAGTACCTCTACTTCTGCGACATGCGGCGGGCGACCAGTGGCGCGGACGCGGGCAAGCTGAAGCCGTACGTGTGCAAGCCCACGTCGGCCAACTTCTCCTCCGAGGTGCTGGATGGGGCGGGCAGGGTGGTGGCCTTCGAGTACCCCAATGCTCCGTCCAATGTGTCGGTCAAGCGGCTCGACCGGTGCACCCTGAACCTCTCCTTCAAGAACGGCATCAAGGGCTCCTACACGCCGCAGGTCGGCTGCATCCAGCGCGAGGGCTACGTGACGCGGCCCGCGCCCTTCTGGAACGCCGGAGGCCCGGACGTGAGGGTGTGCGCCATCGAGGCGCAGACGCGTACGGCCAACCCGTGGACGATGGAGCCCTGCACCACCTCGCGCTTCAACGGGGACCGCTCGTGCGGCTGCGGCGAGGGCATGGCCCGCTGCGAGTCTTCCGACAACAATGGCTCCACCCACAAGGCCCGCGTGGCGGCCATCAACACCGAGCCCGAGCTCATCGCCGAGTCGGTGGTGCGCCGCGACGAGCCCTACTTCAACCTCCTCACCACGCGCCGCTCCTTCGTCAACGGTCCGCTGGCCGCGCTCTATCGGGATCCGCAGCAGGGCCTGGGTGTCTTCAACGTGGCGCGCCCGAAGGACCCGAGCGTGGTGCCGGAAGTCCCCTACGCGGAGACGGACTCCTGGAAGGAGTACGTGCGCGGGCCCGAGCACTCGGGCGTGCTCACCACGCCCTCCTTCCTCTACCGCTTCCCCACCCAGCGCGCGCGCGTCAACCACTTCTACGCGGCCTTCCTCTGCAAGAGCTTCGCTCCGCCGGACAACGCCCGCCAGCCGGCCGCAGAGGACGCGTGCAACCGGGAGAACAACCTGGCCAAGCGCTGCGGCTGCAGTTACTGCCACGCCACCATCGAGCCCACCGGCGCCCACTGGGGCCGCTTCGCCGAGCGCTCCGCGCAGTTCCTCGATCCGGAGCACTTCCCCCGCTACGATCCCAAGTGCCGCGACTGCGCGCTCTCCGGCAACACCTCGTGCAACAACGAGTGTGGCCAGTACGTGATGCAGGCCTATGACGGCGATGGGGCCCAATCGCTGGGCATGCTCAAGACGTACCTCTACCGCACCGCGGACGAGGAGGAGAACATCGACGGCGGCCCCGAGCTGCTGGTGGAGCGCATGCTGCAGACGGGAGACCTGGAGCGCTGCACGGTGCGGCGCGTCTGGCAGGAGTTCCTCGGCCGGCCCATGTCGGCGGAGGAGCAGCGCATGTACCTCGAGCCGTTCGCCCAGGAGTTCGCGCGCGACGGCCACCGCTTCAAGGCGCTCATCGAGCGCGTGGTGATGTCCGACGCCTACCGGAGGATCGACTGATGCGACGCCTGCTCTTGTTCGCGCTCCTCGCGCTCGGCGCCGCCGGCTGCGAGAACACCCAACCCACTCCGCCCCCGGTGGATGGCCAGCTCGAGCCCGTGGGCAACCCGCACGGGGACATGGCCACTCCGCTGCCGGACCCGGAGCTGCAGGACGGCCGGGTGGGACGCGCTCCGCGCCGCCTCACCGTCAATCAGCTCGCCCGCTCCATCGAGGTCGCGGTGGGCAGGTCCTGGACGGATATCGACAGCGTGGCGGCCACGCTGGGGCGCGCGGACTACGCGCTCGTCAACTCGGAGAGCACCGAGCCCAACCTCGTCTTCGCCAAGTTCCTCGACGACGGGGCTCGCAAGGTGTGCCTGGCCCAGGCGAGCGCCGAAGTGAAGTCGACGGATCCCCGGACGCGCGTGCTCAGCCGGACCCTTCCCTCCGGCGCGGTGGGGGATTTGAGCAAGCTCACCGATGCCCAGGTGGGTGAGCTGCTCGTGTACCTGTCCACCCGCTTCTGGGGCGTGCCGCTGGAGGGCGAGGAGCTGACGCGCTGGGTGGGCTTCTTCAAGAAGGCGGCGGCACGCGGGGAGGTCATCAAGAAGCGGGACCAGGCCCTGGCCGCCGTGTGCATCAGCCTGATGACGGACTCGCGCTTCCTCACCTACTGACGGCTCCGGGAGATGCAGCCATGAAAAAGAACCACGAGACCTCCATCGGGCGCCGCACCTTCCTGAAGGCCGCCGCGGGCTTCATGGGCTCCACCCTGTTCGGGGGCCTGCCCTTTCGCGCCTTCGCGCAGACGGCCGCGCTCAAGCCCGCGGACCGCTGCTTCGTCTTCGTCTACTTCAGCGGAGGGTGGGACCAACTGCTCGCCCTCGATCCGAGGGACCCCGACATCTTCACCCCCGAGCGGGTGGCGGAGACGCGCATCCTCCCGGGTTACGATCTCATCAACAGCCCCTCGCTCTTCCCCGACGAGCGGCCCTTCGTGCCGGCGACGCGCCCGGGGGCGGCCCGCTCCAACATCACCTTCGGTCCGGCGATGAGCAAGCGGCTGGCGGCCCACTATGATCTCATGACGGTGGTGCGTGGCATCAACATGACCACGCTCGCGCATGAGGAGGGCATGCGCTACTTCATCACGGGCAAGCGTCCCATCGGCGCCGCGGCCCGTGGCTCGTCCACGGCGACGGAGATCGTGGGGCAGATGGTGCCCACCCAGCCCATCCCGTCCATCGCGTACAACGTGGAGTCGTACAACGAGGGCTACCCGGGGAGCGCCAACGCGCTGAAGGTGAGCAAGCTGAACGACCTGTTGCTCACGCTGTCGGCGAGCACCACCGTGCTCGACAGCGAGCTGGAGAAGCAGCTCGTGGACTTCCGCGGTCAGCCCATCACCTGCGAGCAGGCGGCGTACGGCGCGGGCGGCGTGGGTACCACGTACGCGACGAGCCGTGGGCAGATGCAGCAGGTGCTGTCGGGCAAGCTGAACGAGAAGTTCACGTTCGAGAAGAACCGGGCGGTCATCGACCACTACGGACTGTCCGCCACGGGCACGACGAGGAGCGGGTCCTACGACAACCCGTCGGGACGGGCGGCGCTGGTGGCCACGGCGCTGAAGGAGGGCATCAGCCAGTGCGTGTCCATCAACCTGGTGGGAGGCCTGGACACGCACTTCGGCTCGCAGTTGACGCACGCGAACAACCTGTTCGCGGGCTTCGACGCGCTGGGCAAGCTGGTGGATGACCTGCGCGCCAGCCCGCATCCGTCCGGGGGCAACTTCATGGATCACACCACCATCCTGGTGTACTCCGAGTTCGCCCGCACGCCGCTCATCAACTCCACGAACGGGCGGGACCACCACCTGGCGAACAGCTGCCTGCTGATGGGGGCGGGGCTGAAGCACAACAAGGTGTTCGGCTACACGGGCGACATCGCCATGGCGCCGGCGGTGGTGGACCTGAAGACGGGTGCGGCGGATCCGAACAACGGGACCAACATCCTCCCCGAGCACATCATCGCGACGGTGCTGGCGTCGGCCGGACTGGACTACAGCATCACGCGAGTCGAACCCCTCAAGGCCCTCCTGGCGACGTGATGAAGACTCGAGCCGTGTTCCGTGTACGCCCCCTCTCCCTCCGGGAGAGGGTTGGGGTGAGGGTATGTTCTCTCCTGCTGGGGGGCCTGTTGTCCGCCTGCGGCTCGCCATCACTCCCTTCGGACCACCCGAGTCCCGAGCCCTTCAAGCCGGTGCAGACGAAGACGGATGCTTCGCTGGCGGCGGCGTCGGGGTTCGCGGACCAGACGGGCGGAGGCATCTTCGCGACGGCGACGGGCGAGGCCCTGCGGCTGCGGTTGGACGGGACGCGGGGCGCGTTGGAGAACCACCCGGGGAACACCGTGGCGCCGGGGCGCGTCCACGCCGTCTTCCGGATGGGGGCGGGCTCGGCGCTGGTGGAGGCCGACAACGGTCTCTTCCTGGCGCAGTCGGGCTGGCTCATCGCGCCACCCTGGCGCGAGGTGTTGGGGACGGGGCTGAGGGCCACGGCGGCGACGGCGGATGGCGCGGTGTGGCTCGGACATGACTCGGGCCTCTACCGGCTGCAGGACGGCGCGATGTCCTCGCTGCGGGTGGACGGAAAGCCGCTGGATGGCATCACCAGCCTGGCGGCGGCGAGCGAGAATGGGACCGAGGCCCTGTGGTTCCTCCGTCAGGAGACGCTGTGGACCGCGGTGCGGACGGCTCCGGGGACCTGGCAGGTGAAGCAGGCCGAGGCCCCGCTCGTGGAGAAGGAGCGCCCGCTGGTGGTGGTGGGGCTGGGGGCCTCGGAGAAGGGCAAGGCGGAGGCGTGGGTGCTGACGTCGGAGCGGCTGCTGCGGCGAGCGGCGGACGGGTGGCGGCAGGTGGCGCTGGCGCAGACGCCCACGCAGGTGCTGGCGGCGGGGCGCTTCGTCTGGGTGAGGGCGGGCGACAAGCTCCTCTCCTATGACGCGGACGCGGACAGGTGGGGCGAGGCCACGGGCGTGGACACGCGCGAGTTCCGCTTCCTGGCGGCCGACGAGAGTGGCTGTGCGTGGGTGCAGCTGGGCGCGGAGACGGTGGCGCTCAGCCGGGGGCCGGTGCCGCGGGTGCTCGGCCTGCTCGAGGGCATGCAGGTGGTGGAGGACACGCTGGTGGTGCGCGCGCGCGTGGCGCCGGGCGTGGCGCCGCTGAGCCTCACCTTCGAGGTGGCGGGCGTGCAGGTGCCGGTGCGCGGGCCCGAGTACAGCCTCGGGGGCGCGGAGGCGGATGGGACGCCCAGGCCCTATTCCTTCGTGGGGCTGGAGCCAGGGCCGCACACGCTGAGCGCCGTGGCGCTCTACGCGGACGGCACGGAAGCCCGGCGCTCGGTGGTGTTCGACTACCAGCCCCTCTCCACGGTGGCGCTCGGCTGGGACAAGGACATCCGCCCCATCCACGAGTCGCGCTGTGCGAACTGCCATGTTTCTGGGCCGGGCCGGCCGCTGGCCACGTATGAGCTGTGGAAGGAGAACGCCTCGCTCATCATCGCCGCGGTACGCGAGCAGCGCATGCCGGCGGATGGCCCGTTGGACCCGCAGCTCATCTCCCTCATCCAGCGCTGGGCTGCCACCGGCGCGAATCCCTGAGGCGTCTC
Source organism: Archangium violaceum (assembly GCF_016859125.1). Classification (NCBI taxonomy): domain Bacteria; kingdom Pseudomonadati; phylum Myxococcota; class Myxococcia; order Myxococcales; family Archangiaceae; genus Archangium; species Archangium violaceum. The sequence goes on from NZ_CP069338.1 coordinate 5,357,444, forward strand.
ACCATGACCCGAGTCTTCCGCGCGTCGCTCGCGCTCGCGCTCCTGTCCGCGGCCTGCAACCCAGAGGAGCCGGAGATTCCCGCGGTGGACGCTTGCGCGGGCCTGCCGCCCCTCTCCCTCACCACGAGTCACGCGAAGGTGCGCGTGAAGGACCCCGTGTCGCTCACGGCCTCGGGAGGCAGTGGCTACTACAGCTACCGCGTCGAGCCCGGAGGCTCCTCGGGGGAGATGCGGGGCTCGCGCTTCATCGCGGGACTCACGCCGGCCACGGACACGCTGGTGGTGGAGGACCTGCGCTGCCCCGGGGATGCGCGGGCGCAGGTCACCGTGGTGGCGGCCTTCGACGTGGCCCCCGGGCGGGCCTTGCTGAAGCCGGGCACGTCCTTCCAGATCGAGGTGGCGGGGCTCCTGGGCGAGCCCGTCTTCACGCTGGAGCGCAGCGCCTCGGGCGGCACGCTGACGGCCTCGGGCCTGTACACGGCGGGCAAGGCGCAGGGCGAGGACCTGGTGCGGGTGCGCGACAGCCGCACGGGCGACGAGGTCCTCCTCCAGTACGAGGTGCGCGCGGACGCGGTGCTGCGCGGGGACCCGGAGCGGCTGGCGCTGCCGGCGGGCTCGTCGGTGGCGCTGGCGACGGTGGGGGGGAGTGATCGCATCACCTGGACGGTGGAGTCCGGTCCGGGCACGGTGGAGGGAGGGCGCTTCTCGATCGCGCCGGACGCGACGGGCGCGACGGTGCTGAAGGCGTCGGACCCCTTCACGAACCAGACGGCGACGGTGTCCGTGCGCGTGCTGACGGAGCTGAAGCGCGAGACGATCGCGCACGGGCAGATCACGGACACGGCCGGGATGGTGACGGCGGACTTCGACGGGGACGGGGTGCCGGACGTGGCGGTGGGTCGGCCCGAGAGCGATCTCACCCGGCCCCAGGGCGGCGTGGTGTTCATCTTCAAGGGAAGCACGGCGGGGCTGCCCTCGGAGCCCACGTGGATGCTCACCGGCGCGACGGACACGGCCCGTTTCGGCGACAGCCTGGCGGCGGGCGACCTGGATGGGGATGGGAGGCCGGAGCTGGTGGTCTCCGCACCGGGTGCGGACGTCACGATCGACGGCTCGGGCGCGGTGTACCTGTACCGCTTCGGGGCGAACGGGCCGGAGCCCCTGCGCTCGCCGCTCTCCGCGTTGGGACGGGGCGCCTTCGGCTCGGGCCTGCACCTCAAAGACGTGGACGGCGACGGGGACCTGGACCTGCTCGTGGGCTCGCCGAACGGTGACCTGGCCGCCACCCGTGAGCTCTTCAACCGGGGCATCGTGGACATCTTCCAGCTCGACCGCGGGAAGGCCGTGCCGGATCTGCCGTCCGTCCGTCTGGGCGGGAGCGATCTGGGGCTGAGCGGCGCCATCGAGCCCCGCGCCAGGACGGGGTTGGGGCTGGGGGTGGTGGTGGAGGACTTCAATGGCGATGGGCTGCCGGACCTGGCGGCACTGGGCAGGGCCTCTCGCTTCAGGGACAATGGCACCTCCCTGGGCGTGGTGCAGCCCTCGGTGTCCGTGTTCTTCGCGCGCGCCGAGGCGCCACGCTTCCGTGCCACGCCGGATGTCTTCGTGCTGCCCATGAACACCTCGGACGCCAACGGCAACGAGGGGAGCTGGCGGCTGGGCAGCGTGCCGGCCGAGGGGTCTCGGCTGCCGCTGCTGATGGTGCTGCTGGACCGGGCGGACTCGCCGGATCTGCGCGCCAGCGGCGGGCAGGACAAGATGACGGACGCGGGCGGGGCGCTGCTCTTCGACCTGAGCGCGTACAAGCCCACGGGTGAGCCCGCGGACAAGCCGGCACAACTGAAGCTCGCGGATGCTTTCGCCCGGTTCTACGGGGACGCGAAGGACATCTACGCGGGGCGGAGCTGGGCCGTGGCCGACGTGGACGGGACGCCGGGCCCGGAGCTGCTCCTGGGCGCTCCCTATGCGAGCATCCCCTCGGGGACCACGTCGCTGCGCTACGGCGGCAAGGTGCTGGTGTACCCGCTCAAGGACCTGAAGAAGGGCATCTCCATCAACAAGGCGTTGGCCTTCCTGCCGGGGCTGGCGAAGTCGGACGCCTTTGGCGCGGGGATCGCGCCGTGGCCGCTGCCGGGGAGCTCGGGCCTGGTGGTCTTCGCGGGGCGGGCCTCGACGCAGGGGCGCGCCTTCACCGGGCGGGTGGACGCCTTCGTGAAGGCGGGTGACTCGCTCGCGCAGTGGTCGCGCACCAGCTACCTGTTGCCGGCGAAGCCGAGCGTGGAGCGCTTCGGCGAGTCGGTGGCGCTGGGCAAGGACGCGAAGGGGAACCCGTTGGTGTTGGTGGGCTCGCCGGGCTGGTCCGGTCCAGGGCCGAACGACGACGGCAACGCCCTGTCGGCGGGCCGGGCCTGGACGTATGGCGCGCAGGGCGGCACGGGCACGCTCGTGGCCGAGGGGGCCCCCTCGCCGCTGCACAGCGGGCGCAGCGTGGGCTCGGACGTGGCCTTCACGGACTTCAACGGAGACGGGAAGGCGGACCTGGTGCTGGGCGCGCCGACCCTCCTCGTTCCGAAGTCCACCGCGTCCGCCTCGGAGCTCGGGGACGCCTATCAAGAGGTCCGGCGCGAGTGCCTCCCCAGCGCGGAGCTGAACGCGGGCGGAGTGCTGGTGTCGCTGGCCCAGGCGGACGGGAGCTACAAGCCCGCCTACCGGTTGTGGGCGCTGGGCAACATCACGGAGAACTGCATCACCTCGAATGGTGTCTGTTCGCGCGCGGGCATCGGGCGCGGGGTGGTGGGCGGCTTCGACTTCAACGGGGATGGCAAGCAGGACATCGGGGCGCTGCGCAACAGCGGCTTCGAGCTGTTCCTGGGGCGGGCTCCGGACGATGCCTCGCTGGCGAAGCGGACCATGGTGTGCGACCCCGTCTACTCGTCGCCCTACTTCGCGACGTCTTCCAATACCCCGCAGACGACCTCGGCTCCCACCGCGTTGGGAGACCTGAACGGGGATGGGTGTGCCGAGGTGGCGTGGCGCTACTCGGACAACAACGCCCGGTCCGGCATCGTGGTGCTGTTCGGATACGACACGAGCGGGGCGAAGTGTAAGGGGCGCAAGGTGCCGACGACGATACGGCTGGCGGCGGACCCGGAGGTGGGCATCAACTTCATGGGCCTGGGCGTGTCGATGGCGCGAGTGGGCCAGGTGCTGGGCAAGACGGGCGCGGACTATCTGGCGGTGAGTGCGTCGAGCGTGCCCTACGATGGCGTGACGCAGCCCGCGGTGCTGCTCTTCAACACGGCGGAGCTGGTGAAGCGTCTGCCCGCCTCCGGCGAGGCGTTGGTGGGCGCGCTGGAGATCTCCTTGCAGCCCCGGGTGCTGGTGCATCGCTCGCGGGCGGTGGGCTTCGGCACGGCGCTGGCGGGCGGGGTGGACCTGACGGGTGACAGCGTGCCGGAGCTGGTGGTGAGCGCGCCGGGCGCGTCGGTGGCCTCGGATGGAGGGGGCGCGGTGTTCGTGTACAAGGGCGGAGCGGGGATGACCGGAGCGCTCTCGCCGATGCTCACGCTGACGGGAGACGTGGCGGAGCGCTCGGGCTTCGGCAACGACCTGGCGCTGATGGCGGGAGGGACGGCGGCGGGGACGAGCTACCCGCCGACCCTCGTCATCGGCGCGCCGCTGAGCTACCGCACGGGCACGCAGAACGGCACGGCCTTCGTGGTGCCGCTCGGCTTCTGAGCGCGCCTAGTGCGCCAGGGACGTGGACGGCTCGGAGATGCCTTCGAGCACGCGTCCGGCGAGCCGCTGATCCTCCATCTCCATGGCCAGGTCCCCCAGGGAGACGATGCCGATGAGCCGCTCCTGCTCGTCCACGACGAGCAGACGGCGCACCTGCAGGTCGCGCATCTGGTGAGCGACGTCCTCGACGTCATCGTCCACGGAGCACGTCTGCACGTTGCGGGTCATCACATCGGCGACGGAGACGGTGCGTGGGTTGAAGCCCATGGCCAGGCCGCGCACGACGATGTCCCGGTCGGTGAGGATGCCCACGACGCGCTCGCCCTCCACGACCGGTAGGGAGCCCACGTTGAGCAGGCGCATCATCTCGGCGGCGGCCATCAGCGTCGTCTCGGGGTGGGCGGCGACGGCGTCCGGAGTCATCACGTCACGAACCTTCATGGGACGACCTCGTGGCTTGCGAGTGGTTGCTACGGAGGAAGGGTGTGTCCGCCTCGGCGCCGCTGCCGTGAAATTCCGTGCCGGGATTCGTGCTCGGGTGCCTACCCTCCTGCCTGCCTCACCTCCGGAAACACGAAGGCCCCCATGACTCCCGAGGGAGACACGGAGGCCCGGGGTCCGCCGCTCCGTTGGGATCAGCTCACGGTCTGCGGAGACATCTGGCGGGAGAGCTCCTCCGGGGACTTCAGCAGGGAGGCGTTGCCGCCGTGCTGGACGCGCTGCTCCTCGTTGATGGGCGGGGAGAACGTCTTGGCGATCTTGTTGTAGGTGCCGAGGATGAGGATGGTCGGTGCCCACTGGCCGACGAAGTTCGCCCACGTCTTGCGGCCGGTGATCATCAGCACGGCGCTGACGGCCATGCACCCCACGGCGACTCCGAGGAAGCTGATGGAGGGAATGCGCCGCGTCTGCAGCTCGACATTGGTGGTGACCGTGTCTTCGTTCTTCATGTGTTCCGATGCCTCCGTTGGTGAGAGGTGTGAATGGAAGGTGCGCACGGAGGGGCGGGGCGCGGGGTCGCGCTTCCCTGCCCGCTATCCGGGCGGGCTCGGTGGCGGTGGGGTTGGCCGTGCGGGCAGGCCCCCTCAGATTGCCTGGGTCTTTTTTGCCGGAAGGGCGGGGGGAGGAACTTCTGATGTCACGTAAGTCCGAGGTGGAGAAGCTGCGGAGCCTGGCCCAGCTGGATGTGGACGCCGTGGGGGCCTACGACGCGGCCATTGCCCGGGTGAAGGAGCCGCTGGTGCGCGAGCGGCTGAACGACTTCCGGGTGGACCACGTGCGGCACGTTCAGGATCTCAACGCGTTCATCCTCCGGTTCGGAGGGGAGCCGGTGGAGCTGCGGCCGGATCTGAAGGGCGCGGCGATGAAGGGCCTGACGGCGATGACGAGCATGATGGGGACGGAGGCCGCGCTGGTGGCGATGCTCGGCAACGAGGAGTTCTCGAACCGGGCCTACGAGCTGGCGCTGAGCTTCGAGTGGAGCCCCGAGGTGCGCTCGCTCATCGAGAAGAACCGCCGGGACGAGGAGCGGCACATCACGTGGATCAAGGAAGCGGTGCGCCAGCGTCCGTGGGTGGCCGAGGAAGCCGAGGCGCGGGCGTAAGCCCTGGGAGAGGGCGGGGGTGAGGGTCTACATTCGGTGGGGACACATCCCGCGCGAAGCGCGGTAGCCCGAGCCCTGGAGGCCCATCCCGTGAGTGACACCCTGCCCGCGCTGCGGGCCACGCTGTCGGAGCTGGTCGCCCTGGACACGACGTCTTCCCGTCCCAACGCGCCGCTGGTGGAGCTGGCGAGGGGATGGTTGGAGGCGGCGGGCTTCCAGGTGGAGCGGGTGCCGTACCGTGACGCGGCCGGGGTTGAGAAGGTCAACCTCATCGCGGTGAAGGGCGGCGGTGCCGGCGAGCGCGCGGGGCTGGTGCTGGTGGGGCACACGGACTGCGTGCCGTACGACGCGGCGTGGACGGACGCGCTGCGGCTGACGGAGCGGGACGGGAATTTGTATGGCCGGGGCGCGTGCGACACGAAGGGCTTCATCGCCTGCGCGTTGCACGCGGCGACGCACTACGCGGGGCCCCTGCGCTCGCCGTTGATGGTGCTGCTGACGGCGGACGAGGAGCTGGGCTGCGAGGGCGCCAAGCACCTGGTGGCGCAGGGCAAGGGGCGGGCGAGGCACGCCATCGTGGGCGAGCCCACGCGGTTGGTGCCGGTGCGCGCGCACAAGGGCTACTGCCTGGCGGAGGTGGAGGTGCTGGGCCGGGAGGGGCACAGCGCGTACCCGGACGAGGGCGCCTCGGCCATCTTCCGCGCGGGGCGCTTCCTGCAGAAGCTGGAGACGCTGGCGCGCACGCGGCTGCGCGAGGAGCGGGACGAGTCCTTCGAGCCGCCCTTCACCACGGTGAACGTGGGCCTCATTGGTGGGGGCAAGGCGCCCAACGTCATCTCCGGAGCGTGCCGCTTCACGGTGGAGTGGCGCCCCATTCCCCGGCAGCCCCAGGAGCGGGTGATGGAGCTGTTGGAGTCCATCCGGCGGGAGTTGGTGCGGGACGAGCCCGGCTACGAGGCGCGCATCCGGCTGCTGCGGGCCGAGCCGGCGGTGGACACGTGGGCGGACGCGGAGGTGGTTCGGGTGCTGGCGGAGCTGTCCGGCAACGCGCCCATCACGGTGCCCTTCGGCACGGAGGCCCCGCAGCTCACGGAGCTGGGCGCGGAGGCGGTGGTGTTCGGCCCGGGGGACATCCGCGTGGCGCACCAGACGGGTGAGTTCGTACCCATGGAGGACCTGGTGCGATGCGAGGCGTACCTCTCACGCGCCATCGCGCACTTTTGTGGAGCGGCGGTACCCGACTCCGGACGTTGAGCGGGAGCGCGTCAATCCTGTCGGCGCATTTGACCTGAGGGGTACAGTCATTCTAGGCAGGGCCGTGCAGCGGCCCGAGTGGGTCGCCAGGGCCAGGGGGAGGTGGCCGCGGCATGCAATTCGTCCCCTTCGAAGAGGGCATCGAGGTCAACACCTGAACCACCGCAAGAACGGCCGGGTCATGTGGGATTCGCGGACCCGGCGGATGGAAGAGGGCATCGGTCACTACGGCTACGAGCCGGTGCCCGGACAGCGGAAGATCTTCAGTCTGTGTAATACCCCCTACCCCTGCGCGTTCGACCAGGGGCTGCTCACGGCCATGGCCCAGCGCTACGCGTCCAACGCGCGCGTGACGCATGACAGCGCCAGCTCGTGTCGCAAGGTGCGGGGCGACCGCTGCGGCTACCTCATCAGCTGGTGAGCACCCGCGCCCTCCCGCGAGCGCTCCACGGACTCTCGGTATGGCTCGCGCTCCGGGTGTCCTGGAGGGAGCAGATAGTTCGTCCCCCCTCTCGCCTTTCCGCCCCTTCCTCCTGATAGCCTGAAGCCCGAGGTCAGATCGGACCATGGCAGCGCTCAATTCCATCGGCACCACCGGCCGCGTCCTCCTCGTGGACGACAGCCCCATTGCTCTCGAGGCCATCGGCTCCCGGCTGCAGGAGAGCGGACTGGACGTGGTGATGACGACGTCGCCACGGGAGGCGCTCGGCCTGGCCACCGACGGGTCCCAGCCGTTCGACCTGCTCATCCTCGACGTGATGATGCCGGAGATGAATGGCCACGAGCTGACGCGCCGCCTGCGTGGCAACTCGCGGACCAGCAACACGCCCATCCTCCTGCTCACCTCGCTCGACTCCACGGACGACCGGGTGAACGGCCTGGTGTCGGGCGCCGACGACTTCTTCACGAAGACAGCGCCCGACGCGGAGATGCTGGCGCGCGTGCGCTCGTTCATCTCGCTCGGGAAGATGCGCGCCCAGCTGCAGGCGCAGCACGAGGCCATGGCCCGCGTCATGCGCGAGCCGGAGGCTCCCACTCCGCCCCTGGCCCGGGTGGAGATCATCCACCACATGCCGGTGGTGAGCGAGCGGCTCGCACGGGCCCTGCGTGGCTCGCCCGTGGGCGGCGAGTTCCAGCTCACCCAGCGCTCCCCCGAGCAGCGCATGCTCACCTCGGACGCCGACCTGCTCGTCGTCAGCTACCCGATCGCGCTCGAGGGGGATCAGCCGCTGCTCAAGCGTTTCGGCTTCGACGAGGAGGCGCCCGCCGTTCTCGTGGTGGACGAGACCGAGTCCACCTCGCGGCGAGTCATCGCATTCGATGCCGGCGCCGACGACTACCTCACGCTGCAGACGCCCATGGCCGAGCTGGCCGCCCGCCTGGGCAGCGCCCTGCGCCGCCAGCGCCGCCAGCGTCAGCTGCGCACCTCTCGCGACCGCGCCATGCTGGTGGCGGTGACGGACCCGCTCACCGGGCTCTACAACCGCGCCTACTTCCACGAGGCGCTCGGCGTCGAGTTCCGCCGGGCCCAGCGCTACAAGCACCCGATGAGCCTGGTGCTGTTGGATCTGGACCACTTCAAGCAGGTGAACGACACCCTGGGCCACACCGCGGGAGACGAGGCCCTGCGCGAGGTGTCCAAGCGGCTGCGCCAGACGGCGCGCTCGACGGACGTGGTCGCCCGCCACGGAGGCGAGGAGTTCGCGATGATCCTCCCCGAGACGGACCTGGAGCACGGGCTGATCGCCGCCGAGCGCTTCCGGGCCGCGGTGGACGGAGCCCTGGTGAGGGGCGCCAGGGGAGGCAGTCGCACGCTGACCATCAGCGCCGGAGTGGGGTGCTTCCCCGTGCACTCCACCTCCATCACGGAGCTCGTCGAGCTCACCGACGCGGCGCTCTACAACGCTAAGCGCACGGGCCGAAACCGGGTGTGTCCCGTCTCGCTCAGCCAGGAGGCCCCGGCGCCCGCGAGCCCGGCCGCCGCCACCGTTCCCAACATGGGGACCTCGGGGGTGCTGGAGCGGCTGCGCCGGCTCGTGGCGGAGGACCTGGAAGGTCCGCTCACCGCCACGCGCACGGCCGCGCGCATGCTGCACCAGGCCTCGCAGCCGGGCGACACGCTGCACATGCTCACCTCGCAGCTCCACCAATCCTCCGAGGAGGTCCGGCAGGAGCTGCTGCGGGTGATGGATGACCTCTCCCGGGCCATCCTCGAGGCGGGCCGGACGGGAGCGGTCCGTAACGAGCACAAGTGAGACCGTCCCTGGAAGTGGCCGCTCCGCTCGAGGAAGAGGCCCCCGCGTCACGCGCGTTCCTGCTCTGGAGCACCGCGGTGGTATTCGCCGCCCACCTGACGCTCTGGCTGTGGGTGTCGTGGAGCAGGGGACTGGCGTTCACGGACCTGCTCAACCGCTGGGACTCGAACCACTACAGCACCATCATCCGTGACGGATACAGCGGCATGCTGTGGGCGTTCTTCCCGCTCTACCCGATGACGGTGCGGGCGCTGGCGAGCGTGCTCGGCGTGGAGCGGGTGCAGGTGCTGGGGATGGTGTTCTCGAGTGCCGCCTTCCTCTGCTTCGCCGTGCTCGTCGCACAGGCCCGGGAGAGGGAGGACCTGCCGGAGGGGTTGGTGCCCCGGACGCGGCTCGGGTGGCTCTTCTTCCTCCTCGCCCCGGCGAGCTACGTCTTCCACTCGCACCACACGGAGTCACTCTTCCTGCTGCTGTCCGCGCTCGCGCTGTTCTCCGGTGCGAGCCGGCGGCCCGGGTGGGGAGGCCTGTTCGCGGGGCTGTGCGTGCTGACGCGCAACCAGGGGGCCTTCGTGGTGGTGGCCACGGCCCTGCTGGCCGCCTCGCGGGAAGAGGGCGGGACGCGGCGGCTGCGCGCCTTGCTCGTCGTGGGAGCGCTCGGGGCGCTCGGGGCGCTGAGCTTCCTCGCGTTCGAGTACCTGGCCTCGGGCTCGCCGCTGGCGTTCCTCCACGCGCAGAGCGGGTGGCACCGCGCGGACTCGGTGGCGGCCGTCTTCAAGACGTTCGTGTTCGGCAATCCCTGGCAGAGCACGCGCAGCCCCTACCTGCTGCGCTACGCCGTGTTCTGGCTCTTGCTGATAGGAACGTTCCTGCTGGCGCGCCGGCAGCCCGTGCTGGGGCTCTATTCAGGGCTCTCGCTGGGCGTGATGCTGCTCCAGGGCGAGGTGGCCAACGTGTTCCGCTTCGGCACCGTCGTCTTCCCGCTGTTCTTCTTCCTGGGAGACCGGTGTGCCAGACGTCCGGTCTGGCTCCAGGGTCTCGTGCTCGTGGCCCTGCTCGCGCTGAACCTCGCGACGGCGAGGGGCTACGCCGTGGGACGGTGGGCGTACTAGCCACGGAGCTTTTGGACATCATGTACGTGAGGTACGGCGGCAGGATGAGGGGGTGCTGGCCTGGCGCGCGCAAGCTTGGGCGGTGAGTTGCATCCTTGAGGGCCTGAATAAATCCAGGCAGCAGTTGCCCTCAGGTCACGCGCACTGCAGCGGGGTTTCAAGGCCACGGCTCCGAGTCGAGGTGGACGGGTCACCCAAGAACACCCTGCCGATCGAGACGGACTGAACTATGGTACCAGCACATCAGTCCGAGGAGCGCGGGGGGGACTCGCTTGAGCATCGAAACGACCGATGTTGATAACATTACTCCCTTCACGGCGGAAACGCTGCACTCGGTGACTCGAGAGGACCGGGAGGTTCTTCTTGTGGTCGTCGCGGGGACCTTCACCTTGCCTCGTCCCTGTGGAGCATCCCGAGCCCCCGTCTTGCGCGATGAGCAGCTTCCCCCGAAGCTCGAAGACTCCTATTGGGGGGCTCCAGCCTGCTCCAGCCTGCGTTACGAGGGCCAGAACGCATACTTCCGCCCAGGCACGGATATCTACCTGAATGGGCATGCCCGTGCGCAGCGTGGCCATCCTGTCAAGGCCATGGACGTCAGCCTGGCGGTAGGACATTGCCACAAGACCGTCCGGGTTTTTGGGGAGCGGCTCTGGATGTCTGGAATGGTAGGGCTCAGTCCGTCTTCTCCACTACCCTTCGAGTCCATGCCGCTCGTCTATGAGCGCGCCTTTGGAGGAACGGCCCGGGATGAGGAGGGGGGTGAGACGTTCGAGGCGAGGAATCCGGTAGGGCGCGGTTTCTATGTTTCGCGCAAGCAGGCGCGGGAGCAGCTCCTGCCGAACATTGAGGATCCTCAGGCGCTGGTGACTTCGTGGTCGGATCGGCCTCCACCCGCGGGCTTCGGCCCGGTTTCTCGTGGATGGCAGCCGCGGCTTGGGTATGCGGGCACCTACGATGCGGCCTGGGTCGAGAATCGCGCTCCCCTCTGGCCGAAGGATCTCGATCCGCGCTTCTTCCAGGCGGCAACTCCTGGTCTCAACACGGGCTCCTACCTCCAGGGTGGAGAGCGGGTCCTGTTGGAGGGGATGCATCACGACGGTCCCCTCGCCTTCGCGCTTCCTCAATACCGCCTGTTGGTGAGGAGCATCTTCTCGGATCGTCAGGAGCAACGGGTGATGCGCCTGGATGCGCTCCTGCTCGAACCTGACGCGGGAACGTTCACGATGATGTGGCGCGCGGCGATTCCCCTGAATGGGAACCCTTTTGATCATCCCTACACACAGGTACGCCTCATGGAGTCATGGGAGGAACTCCCGAAATGACACCGCGATACGCATCGACGGAAATCGCCGTCGTTGGGTTGGGCCTGTGTACACCTCTCGGGCTGGCGGCCCGGAACACCGTGGCCGAGTGTGAGGCTGGCACGGTCCGTTTCTTTCGGACCCCGGTGATGGATCAGGAAGGTGAGTCCATTCGGGCCTCGATGCTCACCTTGTTGGATCCAGTGGGCTCGCGAACGGAGCGGATGCTGCCGATGGCCGTGACGGCCCTGCTCGAATGCCTCGGAGGTATGGCTGCGGCCCCGTTGCATCGCGTGAGAATGGTCCTGGCGCTTCCAGAAGTGGACAGTAAGGCTCCCGTTGATGTGGATGTGCTCGAGAAGGCTCTTCGCGAGTTCGCGGCTCCCGCCGTCCAATGGGATTCCGTGCCGACACTCCGTCTTGAGGAAGGACGAGCGGGCTTCTTCCTGGCGTTGAAGTCCGCCGTTTCCTTGCTGAAATCGGGACAGGCCTCCTTGGCACTGGTGGGCGCGGTGGATTCGATGTGCGATGTGGAGTCCCTGCGGCGACTCGCGGAGGAGGACAAGGTGTTGGGACCCTCCAACCCGGATGGCGTCATTCCGGGTGAGGGGGCCGGCTTTGTCCTCCTGGCTCAGGTGGAGACCGCTCGCCGGTTGGGTCTCAGCGTTCGAGCCATCATTCCCGTTGTGGCTCTAGCGAAGGAGCCCCACCCGTTCCGCGGTGATTCTCCGCGATCGGCGGTGGGCCTCGCCGAGGCTTTCAAGAGCCTGCGCCAGCATCCGGGGATGAACGAGCGGCGGACGGACATCGTCCTCTCATGTCAACCCAATGGATATTTCTGGGCGTGGGAGTTCTCCATGGCCTACCTGCGCAACGCGAGTCTCATGCCGGAGCCTCTTCATGTGAGTCTCGTCTCCGACAGTCTGGGAGACGTTGGGGCGGGCGCTGGTGTGGTCCAACTCGGGCTGGCGTTGGCGCACCTGAAGCGATGTACTCGGGCAGGCCGGAGTGCACCGCGTGCGCTGCTCTATGGCTGTTCGGATACCGGGCAGGTGGGAGCCTGCATCATCGAGGGGGGGAGTATGAGCAAAGTCTATGTCAATGGACGGTCGGTGGTCCACAAGGGGGACGGCCGGACGAATCTGTGTGCGACACCGGATGTCTGCAAGACACCGTCACCCGGTGGGCCTGTCCCGGTTCCATACGTCAATTCCGCGCGTGATGGAGACCTGTCCAAAGGCACCACGAAGGTTTCCATCGAGGGAAATCCGGTGGCGGTCCAGAGTTCGTGTCTGAGTACCAGCTCGGGTGACGAGCCAGGCACCGCCGGAGGGGGTCTCATTTCTTCGAAGACCAAGGGAAAGCTGACCTGGGGAAGCTACAGCCCGGATGTGAAGTTCGAGGGGAAGGGGGTCGTCCGATTCTTGGATGTCACCCAACACAACGGCAATACCTTCAATTCCGTATTCATCCAAGCGGGCGGAACGGGGTGGGCCTACGGAGATGATGCGTCTCCCCTCCAGGAGTGTCCCCGCTGTGAGAAGCCCAAGCGGACCCATCGCATCATCGAGACTCCTGAGACCAAGGCCACTGCTCAGGGACTCGCTGCGGAGTTGATGAGCCTCTACGACCCGGTCGAGGACAAGAACGAAGTGCTCAAACCACCAGCTCGCAGGGGAAGGCCTCGACGGCCGTACATGATTGGGGTGCTCCTCTGCAAATGTGGCAAGAAGAAGTACGCCGCCATGTCTGGGGAAGGAGGAATGACGAGGGGCTTCGAGAAGGCGGCGAAGAAGCTCGGGTTCAGCACTTGTGGCCCCGTGGATTTCAGTGCCGTGCTTGATAGCAGTGGGCGGACGGAAAGCCGGTTGTTGTCGAACCCGGCTACGGGAATTCCGGTGGATATGCCGGGCTACAACAAACCCGGCGTCTGTGCCGCGCAGAAACTCATCCAACAAGCCCAGAGAGAAGGGCACCGGCCTGCCTTCATGACTGAGGAGTATTTCGACCCTCAAGGCTCGGGACGGGTCAAGATTACATATCGAAGATTGAATTCGAAACGGATTCGGAAAGACGCCATCGTGACCCATGTGTTCCGGAATGGAGACACCGTTCCTTCGTGCGATACGTGCAAGAAGCTCGTGACTCCCATGCTGTGCGGTAACAAGAAGCATCCTTGCAGCTGAGGCTGAAGAACAGTTGCCGTCCATGCGATGCGCGGAGAAGCCGTCATGATGAAGGAACTCATTGAATTGATAGAGACATACGATCCTGGTTATGCCAAGAAGCTCCATGGAGCTACTGAGGAGGAGATCGCTCGTCTCCAGAATCTGGTGGGTCGTGAACTCCCCGCTCCATACAAAGAGTTCCTTCGGTACATGGGAAGGAGCATGGGGGACTTCCAGATCGCCGACGCCAACTTCAGCATTGACGTAGTCACCGCCATCTATGGCGCCAACGATTGGGTCCCTCCTGAGCGCTATCTCTTCATCGCGGAGCACGAGCAGGATCCATACCTGGATTACTACCTGGACCTCGATGAGTTGGTGGATGGGGACTATAAAGTGCTTCGATTTTCGAACGACGGGGGGTTCGTCGAGGACCCGTGGAGCACGATTGCGTTGATGAAGGGATTCTTTTTCGCCAATGCGTTCCGTGTGAAAAGAATGGAGAATTTTCCCCATGAAACGCTCATCAGTCCCTCTCTGTCGAGATTGTCCGTCCGGCCGGCCGCTTCGACTGATATGATGGCCGTAGTTGAGGAGAGGGCGTTGAAATTGGGCTTCAAGAAGCTACCGTTCTCGCTGCCCCTGCGCCCCATGTATGAGCGGAAGGATGCGGCCATCTTGGGGACGAGGGCGCCGGTCCGTGGAGGAATCTGCTTCGAGTTGGCGGCCGAGAGCGAGCGCGAGCTGAAGCATCTGGTCTCCGTTCTCTGCTCGAACACGCCCCTCATCGAGGGGTGAGGTTTTCTCCCATGATTCGCAACCTGCTGGAGCACCCTTCGGCTTCGGAGTTCCTCCGTGGGTTTCAGGAGGAGCACTTGTCGGAACTGGCCTTCCTTCTCGCGCGGCGTCAGCAATACCTGCACGACCCCGAGGTGGAGTGGCCCGAGGTGGAGCCGCTGGAGGTGCGTATCCTCGCCCATGTCGGGGCGATGCGGGAGGGTGGGGACATGGCGCTCTCGTGTGCACGGGAGATGCTCTCCAGCGAGGCGCCGGATGAGCTTGCCGCGGCAGCCCATGCCCTCGTGTTCGCGGCCCCCGGCGGTGAGGGGATCGCTGAAGTACTAGCCCGCATGGCAGAAGCCGACGCGGTGCTGCTGCCTTGCCTCGGCGAGGCGCTCATGCTGGCGCATCATTCCCAACTTTCCGAGAGGCTCGGAACACTGCTCGATTCCAAGCGCCCAGAGGTTCGGGTTGTTGCCGCGCGCGTACTCGGGCACCGCTGTGATGGCGCGGCGGAGCCACTCCTTCCTTTGCTCGAGGATGCAGTGCCAGAGGTTCGCGCCGCGGCGGCGATGGCAGTAGCGGAGATGGGCTACCGGCCCGCGCTCCCGTTGCTGGAGCGCGGTCTGCTCCACACGGCAGCGGACGAATGGAGTGCGTGGGTACTCGCGGCGCTGCGGCTCGGCTCTCCCCGGGCGCTGCAGGCCTGTCGTCAGGCCTGCCGTACCCTGGGGCCGGTTCCTCCACGTCTTCCATGGCTTCTGGGGTTGGCTGGAGACGCCCAGGACTTCGCCCCGTTGAGCCGGCTCCACGGGTGGCTGGAGCTGACGGCAGTGGTGCTCGAGGCGTTGGGCCTGCTTGGGATTCCCGCGGCCATACCGCTTCTGCTGGAGCATTTGGGCCATGGCGCTCCGGAGGTAAAGGCGGCTGCGGCTTCCGCACTGGCCCTCATGACGGGGGCGGAACTCATGGAAGAGGCCCAGGTTCTTGATGAGGACTCCTCGGACGATGACTCCTCGGAGGTGTCCGGGCGGAAGGTAGTGCGGCCCAGCGTCGATGCGGCCGTGTGGCGCGCATGGTTGCGAGAGCATCGCTCTCATTTGGAGGGCAAGACACGGATACGGCTCGGCCAGCCCCATGGCCTGGGCTTGTGCATCGAGGAACTGATGCATTCGCGCGCCTCGTTCGATACGCGCGCCCGTGCGTCCCTGGAACTGTGCATCCATTCTGGCCGACAAGTGCCCTTTCAACCGGGCTGGCTCGTCAGCCGCCAGCGTCAAGCCATGGCGCAGTGGCGACAATGGTGGGAAGCAACGCAGCGGTCATGAGGATACGCCGCCACTTTCGCGTTACCAGCACCCCCTGTCCTGCTTCACAGATGCATGGTGCCAGCCGGACCCGTCGGCGTCCCTCCTCGGTCCCTCGGCTCCCACCCGCTGCCTTGACGGGTTTGGGCTGGCCTACGCCCAAACCGACCGAAGGAGTCAAACGATTCGTTTGAAATGGACTTGGTTGTCGGCGAGGGGGTCCGGGCCACTCACTGCCCGAGCGACTGGGGCGGTGGCTTCGCGCTGAAGGCGGGCACGTAGCACTTGCCCTGGTATTCGTAGAGCACGTCCGGACATGGGGCTTTCAACTCGTGAGGCGTCCAGCAAGCACCGATGAGCTCCACCTCGGCGTAGCGGGTGCAGGGAGGGCGCTTCTGGCCTTTGAATGGCTCGCGCGGCAGTGGACGGGCGATCACGGATGATTCTCCAGCGTCCGAGGTGTCCACGAGCGTCCCGATGTCGAAGGGGTCTGGAGTCCCGGCTACCGTGGACACCTCGTCGCTGGTAGGGGCGGGCGAGGTGCTCGCCAGGGGCTCCGGGCCGCTCGGGGGTTGGGACACGGGGGCCAGACGCACCAACGCGAACAGCAGGGCACACACCGCGGCGGCGCTCAACAGGCTCAGCCCCAAGCGCAAGAGAGGGCGGGGCTCGTAGGGAGAGGGAAGGGCTCGGGCCATGCGGCGAACGCCCTCGAGCATCCCCTCGAAGGTGAACACCAGTGACTCCACCGATTGCTTCTCGGGGGACACGGCCCAGGGAGTCTGCTCCACTTGCATGGCGACATAGCGTGCCGAGTCCGAAGAACTGAAGAGCACCCGCCAGTCCTTCAGGGGGACTTTGTCCTCCTCGGAGGGCTTGAGCACCAGGGCCGTGGCTCCGCTCGTCTCGTGCGAGGCCAGGTAGAGTTCTCCCTGACCGTCATCGGACTGCGGCACTTGCTCCTCGAGCCGGTACGGCCCCAGCTGCTCCAATTCCTCCTCGCTGCTCGCCTCGGTCTTCTTCTTGTCCACGCGTGCTCCTCTCTGGCCTCCCCGGCTGCCAGAAGCCCGAGGCGCTTGTTCGCATGGAGCCGAGCCCTTCTTCCAGGAGGTGCTCGGTGCCTTCGGGGTGTCCTACCCGCCAGGTGCACGTTCGACCTCCGGACGAAGTGTCCCGTACGAAATGTCCTGGGCAGGGGGACGGACGCTTCGTCATGGGGCGCGGTGTCGAAGAACTCCTTCGACACCTACTACCCGGCTGCGCGGAACCGCTCCGCACTACCCGCTCCACCCGACAGCTGGGAATCGAGTACGACTCTTTCATCTCCCCGAGGCCCCGGCGGCCGTGAGGATGGCGCCGAGCACCAGCGAGGAGGAGAGCGGCATCCTCCCCTAGGTGGTTGGCCATCCCGCCTCCTATTCTTCAGGGCTGTTGCGCCAGGGGGAAAGGCCCGCGTCATGGCGAATGAGTACCGGAGTCCACGGGTGGGGGAGGGCGGCGGTACGCAGCAAGAGGCTCGGAGAGGAACCACGAGGGGCCCGCCGCGGTGGGCACCCGCAGGGGCTTTCGGGCTCATCGTTCTCTTCCTCCATGCGGCATGCGCCACGCAGGCGCCCATGGGGGAGCAGCTCGCCGGGGTGAATCGCTGGCGGCCGTCTCCAGCGAAGGATGTCCGCACGGCTCCGCGCCAGCTCGAGCCCGTCGTTGTCGTCTTCGCGGACAGTCCCCAGGCGCACCGCAATACCCGCGTGGTAGCCCTCACGGCGGCAGAGTACCAGCGCGCAGTGCGGCAGCTCGGCCACCGCTTCCAGGTGAAGGGGTCGCCCCAGGAGACGGCCCAGATGCTGCTCCAGGCCATGCCGGAGGAGGAGCTACTCGCCGAGGTGTACCGCGACAGGGTGCTCACGCTGGTGCCCCTCAACGACAAGGGCCCGATCGTGCCGGAGGCCGAGGCGGCGTTGAAAGAGAAATACCTGCGCTGGTGCGAGCGGCGCGGCGGCGGTGACTGCCTGGACCTCTTCTCGGATGGGCCCTACCTGCGTACGGACGACAGGCGCACCCTGGCGCTTGCTCTGGCCTTCGGCACGGTGCTCGACGAGACGCAGGCCGCCCTGGGGCGGGAGTTGAGCCCGAAGGCGATTCTCTCGTCACTCGTGTGGGCCGTGGGCCTGTACCTGTCGCTCTGGTTGCTTCCCGAGCCGTTATCGAAGGGTCTTGCGGCCTCGCTCTCGGTTGTGCTGCTTGCATGGCTTGGCGTGGATGCCATGTGGGGTCTCTTGGATGGGTGGGCCAGCATGGCGCACCGGGCCCACGAAGCCACCA
The DNA here is from genome assembly GCF_016859125.1 of Archangium violaceum. NCBI lineage: Bacteria > Pseudomonadati > Myxococcota > Myxococcia > Myxococcales > Archangiaceae > Archangium > Archangium violaceum. The sequence goes on from NZ_CP069338.1 coordinate 5,375,281, forward strand.
CGTTCGACGAGCTGCGAGAGGCAGGCGAGGCCTTCGGCAGGGGAATAGGGGTGGACGCGGCCCGGGCCCTCATTCTCGCGGTGGCCTCCCTCAGCGGGCGGATGCTCGGCGAGGTGGCAGTGCACGTGCGCTCGCTACCGAGGTTCAACCAGGTGCAGGCGCAGTGGGCGGCCCAGGGCATGGAGGGCTCGGTGGCGGTGGCAATGGAGGAGGTGGCCGCGGTGGAGGTGGTGATGGAGGAGAGCCGCGCGTTCGTCGTCCTCACCTCCCCGCAGGCGCCGGTGGCCATCAGCGTCCTGGCCAAGAGCGGCAGCGGGGGAACTGCTGGAGGTCCCTCGGGCACCGTGGCCATCCAGCACCGTGGCGGGAACAAGCAGGTCGTCCTCGGCAATGGGGAGCGATGGCACCTCCCACGGGGCAAGAGCTACAAGGACATTCCGGCCGAGGACCGGCTGGGGGATGAACTGCAGGCAGCGGCGAAGGAGGAGGCAGCTAGGTGGTCAGTAAGAGATCTCTCTCAGGCGGAGTTCAAGGCTATCGACGAGATGCGGCGCCTGGGCAAGGAGCACCGGGCGAATCTGCTGGAGCGGCAGGCTCGAGGCCGATGGGTCGAGGCCCGGTTGAAGGAGCGGTTCCCGGGTCTGTCCTGGAATGACCGAGGGGTCGACATCACGGGCCCGGCAGGTCAGAGCTATCACTACGAGATCATGTCTGGTACGGAGTCCAACTTCGCCCTGCACGGGCGCCGGATGGCGAGCACCTTCTTTCGCATGATCTTCTTCTGAGGGCCGCGTGACTCCGAACATTCATTACAAGGATCGAGAGATCGTAGGCGAGCGATTGGAACTGCCAAAGGGCGCGCTTTACTGGCTCGGGCCCAACCTCACGCTGCGCAACTGTACCCTTGTCATCAGCGTGGCCTCGCGCTGGCTCACCTTGATGTCGGGGCAGTTCATCGACTGCACCATCGAGGCGAAGGGCGAGTTGAAGAACAAGCGCTGGGCTCGGATGAATTTCAGGGGGTGCCGCTTCAAGGGCCGGTTTACCGGCAATGACTTCGGTTTTCGCGAGGACGATCTCGATAAGTGGCGGATCGGTGGGATTGCTGACTGCGACTTCTCGGAGGCGCGGCTCGACGCCTGCCGGTTCTACAACTGCGACATGAGCACGATTCGACTGCCGCGCTGGCCGTGCTTCACCATCCTGGACCCAGTCCGCCGTGCAGAGGAACTGGCTCGCGTGGAGTGGCCCGGCACGTACGGGCGGGTGGTGATCGAGGGTCTGAAAAGACAGGACCAGAGCATTGTGGCTCTAACAGACCATGCTCCCTCGGAGGCGGCGCAGTTCGACACGACGCCCGAGGAGCTGCGCGCGGTCCTGGAGAGGGTGCCGTGGGTCGTCATGTAGATGCGTATTCGGCCACTGCTTCGCAGAGGGCGGCTTCATCCCCTGGGAAGCGAGCGGATGCTCACCCGCGCAGTCGTCGGACGAGTCGCTGGTGGGCCGGTTGCGCTACGTGCTTGCCCATGGAGTAAAGGCAGGCCTGTTGGTGAGGTGCGCCGAGTGGCCGGGTCTCACGTGTCCGCCGCAGTTGCTGGGACCAGCACGGTGGTTGGTTGTTCCGGTGGTTCAACTGGACGAAGCGCTGGTGCAAACGGGGAACCTACGAGTCGTCCACGCGTGCTCCTCTCTGGCCTCTCTGCCTGCTTGAAGCCCGAGGCGCTTGTTCGCATGGAGCCGAGCCCTTCTTCCAGGAGCTACTCGGTGCCTTCGGGGCGTCCTGCCCGCCAGGTGCTCGCTCGATCTCCGGACGAAGTGTCCCGTACGAAATGTCTTGGGCCGGGGTGCTGACGATTCGTTTGATTGGGCAGGGGCGGTGTCGAAGGACTCCTTCGACACCTACCCGGCTTCGGCACCGTCGTCTTCCCGCGGAGAGCTCCTGCGCCGAGTCCACATCGTCATGGGGCATCGCGAGGTGGTGGCGTCGGCGCATGTTGCGCGCCGCGTTGCGCACCAACACCGAAAGCAATGCCCGCGTGTCCTCGCGCTTGTCCGACAAAGAGCGTGCGTGGGGCAGCAGGAGGAAGGTGTGGAAGGCCTCCTGCTGCCCTTCCCTGGCCCTGGCGCGCCGCGTGGTGCGCACCGGCGGGCACGGCGCGGGGGGCGAGCTCGTCCGCGCGCGCGAGGCGGGCCTCTCGGATGCCGAGGTGGTGGACGTCATCGCCGCGGTCACCCTCAGGAGCTTCACCAATGCCGTGGCCGTCGTCGCCCAGACCGAGCTCGACTGGCCCAAGGCCCCGGCCCTGCCGGGCACTTGAGTCGCGTTGCTCCGGTCCCACACGCCCCACTTCCGGAGCTTCACCATGGCACGGAGGTGCCATCGCGTGCTGCGGAGGGGATTACAAGGCCGGGCTCGCACGGGGGGCGTCGCGCTGGCGTCAGTAATGTCCGTGCACCTCGACACCTTCCAGGTGCCTGGCGAAGAGCCCCTGAGCCCGCGTTCAACCTCGCCCTGCTACTCGGACCTCGTGCTCGGTAGACACACCCACGGCTGGTCAGGTTGGTTGCGCCCACACGCGAAGCCCGGCTCACAGACCGGAGGTCCCTCTGGCGAGCACGCCTTGCGGCACTGGAACAGGGAGCAGACCGAGTCTTCGGGGCAGGGAGGCGTACTCCGGCCACATCGGCGCAGACACTGCATCCAGATGCGTCCCGGGGTTGCCGGAGAGGTATTCCGGGTGCAGTGCAGCCCCTGGGGACAAGGATTCAGCTCGCAGTCCTGGCCGTAGACCGTCATGCAGACGGAGCCATGCCCTCCCATCAAGGAGACGCAACGCTGGCCCACGGGGCAGGAGCGGCCCTCGCAGGTGGGCACGCAGGAGGGGGCGTGGTCCCCCTCCTTGCAGACGTACCCTTCGGGACAACTGGAGGGCTCATCCAGACGACAGGGCCGGCCACAGAAGCCCGAGCAGATGAGGCCCTTCTCACAACCGTCCACGAGAAGGGCGGGAAGCTCCTCGCAGAGCTCGCCCTCCTTGCGACTGCCTTGCAGCGAACAGGCGCGGATGAAGTCCTCATGGTTGTTGGCTCTCAGGGTTCGGCAGGCGAAGTCCTCCGGACAGTCCTCGTCTGTCCCGCACGTACTGTCCGTGCAGTATTGGCGTCCCGTCCGCTTGTTGTAGAAGCAGCGGAGCTGCGACTCGCAATCCGCATCCGTGCGGCAGTCCTGCTCGTAGGTACGAAGGCCCTGGCGCACCTGCGGCGCGAGCATGGGCACGAGGTGGTGTCCCGCGGGTGGGGAGGGCCGTGCGCCGTGGCGGGACATGGCGAGGTAGACAAGCCCCAGTAAGGGCAGCAGCAGCAGCAGGATGCCGAGCAGGCCCGGGAGAACCGTGCGCCATTTCATCCGCTCGCCCTCATTGCTTCGGCCTGGGGGGGTGGCACTCCAGCGGACATTCGTTCTGCTCGATGCGCGGTCTGCTCCAGAAATCCTCGCCGCATTGAGCCCACCACTCCTCATCCTCGAGCGTGCAGCTCCGATTCGACAGGTACTCCCGCATGTCCTTGGCCAGGGCCTCGTCGAGGGTTCCCCCCTCGCCCCCAGGCATGAGGGCAACCCGTCTCCAGCACGAGCAGCGCAACCAGCATCAGCAGCCTTCGTGGCATCGTCCCCTCACCGGTGACCGCCGCACCTGTGCCTGCCGTGATTCATCTCCTTGCTCTCGACGACGGGTCTCGAGTACCTCGGCCAATCGCTGGCGCAACCGTCCCGCCAACTCCGTCAGCGCCTCGCGAGGCAGCTCCGCTCCAAGCGCGAGCAGCTCTCCACCCTCCCGCTCGATGACGAGCATGGGCAGGGCGCGCTGCTCGCCTTGCGGCCGGTGCACGCGTACGTCGATGTCCCGGATGAGGTGCGCGGCGATCCGGATCGGCTCCCGAGCCCTGCCCCCGGCCCATGCCACCTCCAATCCCTGCCGCGACACGGTGAGCCGGCAGGTGGTGCGCATCGCATCCAGGGTCTTCCGCAGCGACATGAAACCCATGCCCAGGATGAACGCCGCGCCCCCCAGCAGGGAGAGCACAACGCCCGGGGCGAGCGACCTGAAGGAGTCGATCACCAGGTAGCACGGGACCAGACCCAGCCCCAGCACGCCTATTTCGGTGCCCAGCCGCCACCCACACCCGCGCCACCCGGGAGCAGACAGCGTCGCCACGAGCCGGCCCTCCTGCTCGGCGACCTGGATGCGCGCACTCGCCGGAGCCTCGGGCTCGGAGCTCGTGGAGCGCTCCTCCTTCCACGAGCGGAACCGGGAGCCCTCGCGAGCGGTCGTCTCCTCGAAGGAACGCACGCGCCCACCGTCCACCTGCAGTCCCAGGCCTGCGTGGCGGGCCACGGCTTCGGCCAGGGCGAGCGCCTCGTCGTCGTCACGGGTGCTGGACAGAGGCAGGGCCGCCCCTCCGGGCCCGTGGAGCAAAACCTTGCCAGGAGGAGTTCGCTGCGACTGGCTTTCCGAGGTGAGGAGCCGCACATGCGTGAACGCCGCGAGTGGCCGCTCGCTCCGGTAGAAGGGAATGCCGAGACCCCTGCCCCAGGTGATCCGGCCATGTTCCCCACGCTCCAGGACGATCCGCCGGACACCCAGCAGCTGCTCGAGGCCGCTGGTGAGCGAGAGCACCAGGACGAGCAGCGGCGAGAGGAACTCGCCGGGCCGGGCCACCAGCCACGCGCCCGACGCCGCGGCGGTGAACAGGAGAAAGCCGCCGCGGATGAGCCTCGACCGCTTGCGCTCGCACTGGATGAGCAGCCGGGAGCCGTCTACCCACCACAGATCGTCGCCACACCGCTTCATCACCCGGACACCCTACCCGAGCCGGGCCGCACATGGAGGAACGAAAACGAGACGTGTCCGCGGGAATGCCGACCGAAGGTGTCAAACGATTCGTTTTAGACGGACCTGGTCGTCGGCGAGGGGCTCCGCGCCAATCACAGTCCGAGCGACTGAGGCGGCGGCTTCGCGCTGAAGGCGGGCACGTAGCACTCTCCTTGGTACTCGTAGAGGACGTCCGGGCACGGGGCCTTGAGCTTGTGCGGCGTCCAGCAAGCACCGATGAGCTCCACCTCGGCGTAGCGGGTGCAGGGAGGGCGCTTCTGGCCTTTGAAGGGCTCGCGCGGCAGCGGACGGGCGAGCACGGATGATTCTCCAGCGTCCGAGGTGTCCACGAGCGTCCCGATATCGAAGGGGTCCGGAGTCCCGGCTACCGTGGACACCTCGTCGCTCATGGGGGCGGGCGAGGTGCTTGCAAGGGGCTCCGGGCCGCTCGGCGGTTGAGGCACGGAGGCCAGATGCACCAGCGCGAACACCAGGGCACACACCGCGGCGGCGCTCGCCAGGCTCAGCCCCAAGCGCAAGAGAGGGCGGGGCTCGTAGGGAGAGGGAATGGCGCGGGCCATGCGGCGAACGCCCTCGAGCATCCCCTCGAAGGTGAACACCAGTGACTCCACCGATTGCTTCTCGGGGGACACGGCCCAGGGAGTCTGCTCCACCTGCATGGCGACATAGCGCGCCGAGTCCGAAGAACTGATGAGCACCCGCCAGTCCTTCAGGGGGACTTTGTCCTCCTCGGAGGGCTTGAGCACCAGGGCCGTGGCTCCGCTCGCCTCGTGCGAGGCCAGGTAGAGCTCTCCCTGACTGTCTGCGGACTGCGGCACCTGCTCCTCGAGCCGGTACGGCCCCAGTTGCTCCAGTTCCTCCTCGCTGCTCGCCTCGGCCTTCTTCTCGTCCACGCGTGCCCCTTTCTGGCCTCCCCGGCTGCTTGAAGCCCGAGGCGCTTGTTCGCATGGAGCCGAGCCCTTCTTCCAGGAGCTACTCGGTGCCTTCGGGGCGTCCTACCCGCCAGGTGCTCGCTCGATCTCCGGACGAAGTGTCCCGTACGAAATGTCTTGGGCCGGGGTGCTGACGATTCGTCATGGGGCGCGGTGTCGAAGGACTCCTTCGACACCTACCCGGCTTCGGCACCGTCGTCTTCCCGCGGAGAGCTCCTGCGCCGAGTCCACATCGTCATGGGGCATCGCGAGGTGGTGGCGTCGGCGCATGTTGCGCGCCGCGTTGCGCATCAACACCGAAAGCAATGCCCGCGTGTCCTCGCGCTCGTCCGACAAAGAGCGTGCGTGGGGCAGCAGGAGGAAGGCGTGGAAGGCCTCCTGCAGCCCTTCGTGGCGAGCGATGCGCGACAGGGCGTGCACCTGCGGAGAGCCCATCGAAGGACACTTCCTGGCTTCTCCACGGCCACGGGGTTTGCCTGGAGAGGGGAGGGCCGGTGGATGGGAGGCTGCCTGGACAGGGGCATGATGAACATGACGGGCCCCCTGCGTCCGTCGTGCCAGCCCTGGCGCCCTCGTGGTTCCATGCAGTTGCGCCACCCGAGCGCGCTGCCCCAGTGGCCCCTGTCACCCCCTGGTGTCCGGGGTCATCAGCGGAGCCACTGGCGCTCGAGGGGGAGGGGACCTCTCAGCGCTACGCCATGCCACCGTCGACGAAGAGCTCGGTGCCGTTGACGAAGCTTGCTGCTCGTCTACGGGGTCGCAGCACGTGGTGCGGCTGCCACCCACGCACGGCAAGCCACGCGGCCACGAGGGAGATGTCTGATTTGCCCAGGACGAAGGAGCGGGATAGAAATCCCGCCCCATGCCATCCTCCGCCCGCGTCCTCGTTGCCTTGATGAGCAGTGCTTGCCTGTGGGGTTGTGAGCAGGCGAAGACGGAGCCCTCGTTCGACTACGGACCCAAGCGCGGGCTCGTCACGCAGCTACGGAATGCGCTCGAGAAGGAGCCCTGCGACCGGACCAAGGCGGTGCAGTACACCCAGACCGTGTTCTCCGCCGGGGACTGGCGGGGGAGCATCCAGTTCGCCGACGACTTCATCGCGCGGTGCGGGAAGTTTCCCCAGCTCCGGTCCATCACCTACTCGGCACACATGCAGCTGAGCGAGTTCGACCTCGCCATCCGGGATGCCACGGAGCTCATCGACAGCGCGCCGGGCAATGCCGGGTATTGGGTCTGGCGCGCCATGGCCCATCAGTCCCGGGAGCAGTCCGAGCAGGCCCTGGGCGATTTCCAGCAGGCCTTCCGCCTCCAGCCGGAGCAGTTCCAGGTGGCCAACCAGCTGGCCACCGCCTACGAGCGGCTGGACCGGCCGTGTGACGCCCAGTTCGTGATGCTGGAGCATCAGCAGTCCAACCGCGAGTCCCTCGGACGGCCCGAGGTGACGAAGCGGATCGCACAGCTGGCGGCCATGGGGTGCGACCTCGGGAAGGGCAAGGCGGTGGTCCCCGTCAGCAAGACGGGCCCCATGTGGGTGGAGCCGCTGGTCAATGGCAAGCGTGGCCGGTTCATCCTGGACACGGGAGCGAACACGGTGGCTGTCTCTCAGGCGTTCGCGGACCAACTCGGGTTGAAGCTCGAGGGCGCCCGGACGCTGTCGTTCCACACGGCCAATGGCCTCATCAAGGCCCCGGTGGTTCGCGTCCCGAGCATCGCGCTCCAGGGGGCCCGGGCCGAGAACGTCGAGGTGGCCGTCATGTCCACCCTGCCTCCAGACGTGGATGGGCTGCTGGGGCTCGGCTTCCTGGCGCGCTTCGAGATGAAGCTCGAGGCCCGGGCAGGGCGGTTGGAGCTCTCGGAGCGCAAGCGCTAGGTTGAGCCATTCCAGGTCCTCTCCGGAGATCTGCCTTGTGGGCATGGAGACGAGGACCTGCTGGCGCGACATGGGCGCTATCGCCGCGCCCATGCGTCGCCGGGTGGAAGTGAGTCAGAGGGAGGCCGCCGAAGACTGCACGGTGAAGACCAGGTCATCGTGGTCGTCGTAGTTGCCGGTGCTGCAGAAGGAGGCGGGGCTGTTGGTGTTGGAGGAGTCGACGAAGCGGAAGTTGGCGCGAACGGCCTGAACGCTGCCGGCGGGAAGGGTGTAGGAGACGGAGACGGTGTTGAGGCCGCTGCGGCTCGGGGCATAGGTGCCGAGATACGTCCACGAAGGGCTGTCGACGCTGGCCGAGTAGTAGAGGTCGAGTTTGTCCTGGACGAGGGAGTAGGCATACACGGTGGCCTCGAGCGTCACCGTCTTGCCAGCGGCGAGGGTGGAGCCATCCGAGGTGCTCACGGAGAGGTGCTCGATGGCGCGCTTGGAGAAGTAGCCACCCCAGGTGCCGTCGGCGCAGGAGGAGAAGAGCGTATTGGGACCGTTCACCTCGGGAGCCGAGTCGGAGCGGCCGTTGAGCAGGGAGCCGGAGTCACAGGCGGAGCCCGGGTCGGAGCAGAAGGGCGTCTGGTACGTGGCGTCGAAGCTGGCGGCGGTGTCGAGCAGCGCGGCGGACTCGGAGATGACCTCGCCGGAGAGGTTCGGGGTGGAGAGGTCCGTGATGTCCTCACCACAGGCGGAGAGGGAAAGCGAGAGCAGGGCAGCGAAAAGGGTGGTGCGCATTGGGAACTACCTCCATGAGAAAGGTGTGACAGGGAAAAGACTCGTCAGCCCGTCGCCCGGAACCTCGCGTCGGGTTGATGAGGAAGATGTACAGCGACAGTCGTTACGACGAAACGGGCAAAAGATGGTTCGAATCGTTCGAGAAAATCGAACGGCTTCCCGGGAATCCCCTGGCCACTTTCGAGTTCCACGGTTCCACTCCGAGGAGGGTGACGACCATGGACGGCAAGAACACCGTGACGGCGATACAACTCCCCCTGTTCATCCGGCTGCTCAATCAGCTCGGTAGTGGCGTGGGCCGTAGGGTCCTCGCGCTGAACGCGGACCGGTTCATGGCGGAGGCGCGCAAGCAGACGGGCCTGCACGACTTCGGTGACGAGAGCTTCATCGAGCCCCTGCGCAGGTTGACCCGCGCCTACGAGGAAGAGGCGGACCTGTCACTCGTGGGGCGGATCGCCATCCACCGGGATGTGATGAGGCATCTGGTTCAGCGGCTGCACATCGCCGAGGACTTCAGGCGCCACCCGGAGATCCGCGAGGTGCCCATCCAGCGGCCCCTGTTCATCCTTGGCTTCATGCGGACGGGCACGACGTTGCTCTACAACCTGCTCGCGAGGATGCCCGGAGCCTGGGCGCCGAAGCTGTGGGAGCTCCTGTGGCCCTCGCCGCCGCCGGACCCCGCGACGGAGGGCTCGGACCCGCGCATCGAGAGGACCCGCCGCTTCACCGAACAGGCGCAGAAGGCGATGCCCGCGCTGAAAACCATCCACCCGCTGGTGGCCACCGCGCCCGAGGAGTGCATCTTCGCGCTCGCGCAGAGCTTCACCGACTTCACCGCCGAGAGCCGTGCGCACGTGCCGGGCTACATGAACTGGCTCATGAGCGCGGACGTGATGGTGCCGGCCTACCGCCATTACCGCGAGGTTCTCCAGCTCCTCACCTGGAAGGCGCGCGCACGGCATCTGGTGCTCAAGAGCCCCCTGCACCTCTACAGCCTGGACGCGCTGCTGACCGTCTTTCCGGATGCGCGCATCATCCAGACCCACCGGGATCCGCGCGCGGTGGTGGCCTCTGGATGTAGTTTGTACGAGACCGCACGCGTCGCGGCGGCACGCGACCACGAGCCGGTGGAGCTGGGACGGCAGTGGCTCGACACCTGGGGCCAGGCCATGGATCGGGCGATGGCGGTGCGCGCCAGGGCATCTCCCGAGCAGTTCCTCGACGTGCACTACGAGGAGCTGATGGCGGACCCCGCGGGGCAGGTGCAGCGCATCCACCGCTGGGCCGGACTGGGCGGCGAGGAGGCCGCCTCCGGGGTGGTCCAGTCGTGGCTCGCGGAGAACCCGCGCAACAAGCACGGTGTTCACCAGTACTCGCTGGAATATTACGGGCTCGATGCCCAGCGGGTCGCCGAGCGCTTCCGCGCCTACACCGAGCGCTTCGGTGTCCGCATGGCGTAGGGAGACGGGGACCCGGGCCACGTTTCCCTCGGGGTGACGGCCATGCCAGCGTGCTCTGGTACAACCCGGGCACCGGGCAGGTGCGCATCTGGCACCTCGGCCACTCCCAAGCGGAGTGAGCCAACCACTCCCTTTCGTTGGCAACTCCGTCGTGCCGCCCCTGTTTCGGGCGTCTCGAGGTCCCTCAGAGGATCTTCATGGAGTGGGCCGCGAAGTTCTCGGTCCCCGATTGGGAGAGGTAGTCCTTGAGCGCCTTGCGCGCCTCCGCCTCGCTCGTATACGCCGAGTCGGGGCCGAGCGTCTTGTCCGGCCGGACGGCCTGGAAATCCTGCAGCTTGTCCCCCACGAGCGGATGGAAGACCACGGGGCGATTGGGCGAGAACTGCTCGATGGTCTGGAGCTCCTGGCGATAGAGCACGCTCTTCGGATCATGGGTCCGCATGAAGGCGTGCGCCGGCCCCTGCGGGTTCTGCCTCACGAACTCCTCGGAGAGGTGGTTCCACATCGGCGTGACGGCCTTGGGGTCCTTGTAGATCTCCAACCCCGAGAGCGCCCGGCCGGCCGGTGTGCTCTCCAGCGTGGTGTACCCCTTCAGCTGGGCGTGCTTGCTCACGTCGTAGCCGCCCGACCAGAGCGCCAGCGGTCCCTGGCCCTGCTCGATGCGCAGGTAGGGTCCCATCTCCTGGGCGACCTTCTCGTAGTGCGGGTTGGAGGTGTCCGGCCTGGGCTTGTCCGGGGTGAAGGGCGTGGTCCGGCTCTCCTTCACGTCGGCCCGGATCTGCTCCTGGCGCTTCACGCCGTGGAGGATGTCGCCCCAGACCTCCGCGCTCTTCGCATCGCTCATGCCGAGCGCGGAGAAGGCCTTCTGGAACGCCGGTGCGTCGGGGTGCGAGAGGGGTGAATTCAGGTCGAGCACCTGGGCCGCGGTGGTGCTGTGCTTGCCCGACGACAGGGCCGGACCCATGGCCTGCTCCACCGGGATGCGCGGCTCCGCCAGGGTTCCCGCCAGCTCCGGGCGTGGGTTGGGTGCCAGGGGCCGCGGCGGGCGTTCGAAGCTGTCGGCGCTCTTCGGAATGCCGTGGGTCTGGGGCCCGCTCGGGCTCCGGAGGGGGTTGGGGCTCGCCGGAGTCCTGTCCGGAGTGGAGCTGGGCCGGATGCTCGGCGTCTGGGTGAGGTTCACTCGGGGCGGCCGGAAGCGGATGGTCATGGGGGCACCGTTGTTCGGAGATGTGAAGGCAGCAGTGCAGCGCCCGTGCCAGGGCGGGTGGGCCCGGAGATGAACGGGATTGCGCGGGTTTACATGCAGGCGGACCCGCGAGAGGGCCCGTGTGGTGACCGCCGTCACCGGAGTCCCCTGGTGAGCGGGGTCACCGGTGATGTCCGCTGTCACCAGGCGGGCGCCGGGCCCACGCCGGGTCAGCCCGGGGACGCGTCGCCGCGCGCGAGCTCGAGGAGCAGCGCCAGGGACTCCTCGGCCCGAGCGGAGGGCACGAAGAGGTGATCGTGGAAGTACGCCGAGACGGGGTTCACGCTGATGCCCCGGGCGGCCAGCCGATTCGTGATGGCGGCGAGGAATCCCACGGCCTCGAGGCTGGAGTGGACGGAGAGGGTCACCATCCGGAAGACGGCGGTGTAGGGGAGTCCGGCGGCCTCGGCCTTCTCACGGGAGAGGATGAGGGTGAGCCCTTCCTCCTCGTGGAAGAGCCCGAGGGGCTCGAGGGGGGCGACCTCGAGCAGGGAGCGCCGGGTGGTGAGGAAGACGAACTCGCCCTCTCTCAGCACCGGCCTCATCGACCTCAGCAGTACGCCCAGGTTCGTCTCGCCGGGCATGGTGTTGCATCCTCCCTACCCACGAAAGCGTGAGCGGCCGATCCCATACCTGGAGATCGACCGCTCGAGATAGGGGGCCGGGTGTGGCCCCCTTGTTCGGTGCTTCGGCCCTGGGACTCAGACCTCCGTGGCCCTGGTCATGGACTCCTGAACGGCGCCCGCGAGTCCGACCCGAGCCTTCTCCAGAAGGGGCTCGGCCTCAGCGGTCTTGAGGCTCTTCTCCATCAGGGACACGGGCTCCGAGGGCCTGCTGAGCATCTTCGGCGCAACGTGCCCGGCGTCCACCGGGTTCAGGATCTTGCTCGCCGTGGCGGTGCCCTCGTTCACGAGCCCCTTCACGGTCTCGAGGGCCTGGGTCGCGGTGTTGATGGCGTTGGCCACCGAGTTGAGGATGTTGCCAAGGCCCGACTGCAGGGAGGCGTCCGGCGACGTCAGGGAGCCGAGGTCAGGGGGCAGGCCACCGGCGGCGTACGGGTCCATCACCGGCCCACCGGCGAGAGCCGGGGGCAGGCCAGCAGCCGCGTACGGGTCCATCATCGGGGCGCCGGCCATGGCGTACGGGTCCATCATCGGGGCGCCGGCCATGGCGTACGGGTCCATCATCGGGGCGCCGGCCATGGCGTACGGGTCCATGCCAGCAGCCGCGTACGGGTCCATGCCAGCAGCGGCGTACGGGTCCATCGCCGGGCCACCGGTCATGGCGTACGGGTCCATGCCGGCAGCGGCGTACGGGTCCATGGGCGGGGCGCCGGCCATGGCGTACGGGTCCATCATGCCCAGGGCGCCAGGCAGCATGGTGGCCGCCTCGAGGCCCGCGCCAAGGACTCCGGCCGCGCCGCTCGCCACGCCGCCGACAACGTCACCCACGGCCCCGAGGCCATTGCCGATACCGTTGCCGATGCCGCCAAAGCCGTTGCCGAAGCCGCCGAAGCCGTTGGGCTTCTTGAGGTTGTCCAGCGGGTTGCCCGGCTTGAAGCCGTCGAGGTTGAAGTCGGGCTTCTTGCCCGGGAAGTTGCCGTTGATGTCCGGGCGGGGCGAGGGCTTGGGCCCGCTGTCGGGCTTGATGTCGGGCTTCTTGCCCGGGATGTTGCCGTTGATGTCCGGGCGGGGAGAGGGCTTGGGTCCGCTGTCGGGCTTGATGTCGGGCTTCTTGCCCGGGATGTTGCCGTTGATGTCCGGGCGGGGCGAGGGCGTGGGCCCGTTGCCGGGCTTGATGTCGGGCTTCTTGGGACCCTTGATGTCGGGGAGGTCGAGCTTGGGGAACTTGAAGCCTTTGCCGATACGCATGGACATATCTCCTGAGAAGACGGGGGGCTTGGTGCCGAGAGAGTGCGGGGAACGCCTTGACGGGAAGGCGTTATTGCAGCGCCCGTGCCAGGGTTGGCGAACTCGGAGACGAACGTGATTCCGAGGGCTTACGTGGAGGAGGACCCGCGTGAAGGCCCGGGTGGTGACCGCCGACATCGGAGCTCCCTGGAGAGCGCAGTCACCAGTGATGTCTGTTGTCACCAGTCACCGCGGGACACCGGGTCGTTTGCCGCCCTCTCGGAACCCGAGGTTTTTGACACCCGCTCACCGGCCACCCTCTCGGACTCCTGCCGGGTTCATGTCACCGCGCCGTGTATCCTTCCCGCCCCTGTTGGGCTCAGGGTCTCACCTCCATCGAGGTCTCATTCATGCGCATCCTCGGAACGATTGCTGTTTGAGTGGTCGCGTTGCTCGGTCCAGCGGCTCATGCGGATCTGCCCGTCGTCAAGACGGCGCAGGCGTCCTGGCAGGGCTGCGATTACACGATCAAGGTGTTGCAGGACGTTGATGAGCCCATGCCGCGGCCCCTCTACAGGGTCTCCGTTCAGAGTGCGGTCGTTTCGCCCGATACGTGCTCGTTGGTGCCCACGACCGTCGAACTGGGGACCTCGATACTCGAGCCGACGATCGCGATCGCGGCCACTGCCCAGGGACTCGTGGCCGCCTATTCCGGAGGCGAATACGTCAAGTTCGGGATCGGAAGATGGGCCGTCACCCATGTTCATCGCCTGAGCCCGAGCACGCTGCGGACCCTGCGGCTGGCGGAGCTGGCGGCGGGTTGGACGTCGGCCCCTGGAACCGCCGGAGGGCCGGGGACCGCGGAGGTGGATCAGATCACCATCTACCCTTCCCACGTTGAAGTGACGGGCACGCGGAACGGGAACCTGTTCGGCGTGTATCCCAGCTACTCACCCTATCGGTTCGGTGAGGGCACTCACTTCGCCGCCTTCTACCCTGGCTTCTTCGGGCCGAACCAGCAGCAGCCCGTTCTGTTCATCTATTGAGCCTGTTTGTCTGGAAATGGCGCAGCCCCGCCCGAGATCGTTCATCGGGCGGGGTGCGCTTGGGTCCTGCGAGGGCACCTTCTCCAGGGCCCTCTTCGCCTGGGGCTCAGGCCTGCTCGGTGTTGGAGGCGCCCGCGAGTCCGCTCCGGGCCTGCGACAGCACGGTCTCGGCGGGCTTGAGGGCCTTCATCAGCTGGGGCTCGGCCTCGGCGGCAACCTTCTTCAGGGTGTCGGTCGCCGTGGCGGTGCCCCCGTCCACGAGCCCCTTCACGGTCTCGAGGGCCTGGGTCGCGGTGTTGATGGCGTTGGCCACCGAGTTGAGGATGTTGCCAAGGCCCGACTGCAGGGAGGCGTCCGGCGACGTCAGGGAGCCCAGGTCAGGGGGCAGGCCACCGGCGGCGTACGGGTCCATCACCGGCCCACCGGCGAGAGCCGGGGGCAGGCCAGCAGCGGCGTACGGGTCCATCATCGGGGCGCCGGCCATGGCGTACGGGTCCATCATCGGGGCGCCGGCCATGGCGTACGGGTCCATGCCAGCAGCGGCGTACGGGTCCATGCCAGCAGCGGCGTACGGGTCCATGCCGGCAGCGGCGTACGGGTCCATGGGCGGGGCGCCGGCCATGGCGTACGGGTCCATCATGCCCAGGGCGCCAGGCAGCATGGTGGCCGCCTCGAGGCCCGCGCCAAGGACTCCGGCCGCGCCGCTCGCCACGCCGCCGACAACGTCACCCACGGCCCCGAGGCCATTGCCGATACCGTTGCCGATGCCGCCAAAGCCGTTGCCGAAGCCGCCGAAGCCGTTGGGCTTCTTGAGGTTGTCCAGCGGGTTGCCCGGCTTGAAGCCGTCGAGGTTGAAGTCGGGCTTCTTGCCCGGGAAGTTGCCGTTGATGTCCGGGCGGGGCGAGGGCTTGGGCCCGCTGTCGAGCCTGGTGTCGGGCTTCTTGCCCGGGATGTTGCCGTTGATGTCCGGGCGGGGCGAGGGCTTGGGCCCGCTGTCGAGCTTGGTGTCGGGCTTCTTGCCCGGGATGTTGCCGTTGATGTCCGGGCGGGGCGAGGGCGTGGGCCCGTTGCCGGGCTTGATGTCGGGCTTCTTGGGACCCTTGATGTCGGGGAGGTCGAGCTTGGGGAACTTGAAGCCTTTGCCGATACGCATGGACATATCTCCTGAGAAGACGGGGCTTGGTGCCGAGAGAGTGCGGGGAACGCCTTGACGGGAAGGCGTTATTGCAGCGCCCGTGCCAGGGTTGGCGAACTCGGAGATGAACGTGATTCCGGGGGGTTCCGCGGAGGCAGGGCCGCGCGAGGGCCCGGGTGGTGACCGCCGTCACCGGAGCCCCCTGGGGTGCGCAGTCACCAGTGATATCTGCTGTCACCAGTCACGGCAGGTAGCGCCCGGGGGCGAGGATGCCGTGGGGATCCAACGCGGCCTTGAGCGTCCTCAGCACCCTCGGCGAGTCATCCTCCGGAGCGATGGGGAGCACGGGCGACTGGATGCCCAACCGCGCCGGGTAGTAGCCCGCTTCACCCAGGGCCTGCTGCAGCGCATGGTGGCACGCCATCGCGCGAGCGTCCTCTCCCTCCACCTCCCGGTCATAGATGATCGCCACCACCAGGTAGGCACACCGCGCCGAGACGCCCAGCACACACAGGTTGGGCTCGAAGCCGAACCGGAGCGGCAGGGGCTCGGCGAGCGCCAGCGCCGTCTCCACGTGGGAGCCCGTCATCGGCACGGCGCACGACAGCCAGATGAAGCCGCATCCGTCGCGCTCCGGCTCCGGTACCTCGGGTGGGGGCGAGCGCTTGCGCCAGTACATCATCCGAAGGTTGCGCGCCGAGGGCACCTGCCGGAGCGTCCCCGGCCCCACCTCCTCTTCTCGCATACAAGAGAGGGTGGGCATGGCCTCCCCCAGGACGTGCTCCACCCGCTCCTGCGCCGCCTGGGCCTGGGCCTCGCTCGGGGCCTCGAGCACGAAGCTCAGGTGCCAGGGCGAGACGTTCAACCTGGCGCGCAGCTTCGCGCGGTGCGACTCCGGCAGCGGCGTGAGCCCCCGGGTCTCCTCCCACGGGTACTGGCCGAGCACGGACATCACCTTGTAGTCGTTCCACAGCGAGAAGGCCTCGCGCAGGGTGCCCTCCATCCGAAGCAGCCGCAGCCGCTCCACCACCGGGCCCAGCTGGGCGGGGTCCTCCAGCACGCCCGACACCAGCCGGAGGCAGGCCGCTCGCGGCGCCAGCCAGAAGGTCATCCGCGTCACGACCCCCAGGTTCGACTGGCTGAAGAGCCCATCCAGGCCGGGGCCCGCGCCCCAGCGCAGCACGGACGCCGCCTGGGCATGGGGGTAGCGCCCGGGCCCGGTGCGAAGGCACTCGCCCGTGGGCAGCACCACCTCCAGGCCACACACGTACTGGAAGATGTCCCCGTGAGGCCCCGTCCCGTCTCCCCGCTCGAGCGCGTTGCCGATGAGGCTCGACTGGGGTGGCCCGCCGATGGTGGCCAGCTGCAGCCGCGAGCCCCTCTCCTCCAGGAAGGCATGCGCCTGTTCGAACGTGACGCCCGGCTCCACGGTGAGGTACCCCAGCTCCTCGTCGAACTCGAGCACGCGATTCATCCGGCCCAGTTCCAGCAGCACGCCGCTGCGCGCCGGCACCCGCGAGCCATAGCCCTGGTTGCGCCCGGCGCTCACCGGGGTGACGGGGATGCGCATCTCCTGGGCGATGCGCAGGCAGGCGCGCACCTCCTCGGTGCTTCCGGGACGCAGCACCGCACCCACATCCTGGGTGGTGGCGAAGGTCGCCGTGCGCGCCCGGACGAGCGTCGACTCGTCGGTGAGCACGTGGTCCTCGCCCAGCTCCCGTCGCCACGCCTCGAGCGCCTCCCGCAGCCGCTCCATGTCTCCTCCTTGCTTTCGCGGCGCTGGATCGCGACCGCCTCGCCCCGCCGAGTCTACTGGTGGTGACAGCTGTCACCACCTCGAACGGCAGTCACCAGGGGCAGCGGGGCCGGCCGGGGCTTTCGCCGGGAGGCTCCAGAGGGAAGCCGTGGCTCTTCCCTCTCGGGAAGGGTTGGCACGAGACCTGCTGTGGGTCGTGTCCGTTCCTTCTCTTCGAGGCCCCCATGACCGCCCCTATCTCCGGTAACCGTCCCATCATGCTCCCCCAGAGCCAGACGACGTCTGACGTTGTCGCCCAGAAGGCCGTCCTGCCCCTGGCTCTCGAGCAGCAGTCCGCGCCTGTCGAGGCGAAGAAGCGGCTGGCGATGCCGCAGGACATCACGGCGTTCGAGCAGATGTCCGGCGGGTCCGCGCGCGGCGCCATGCCCGCCCTGCTCGGAAGCGTTGCGGACAACCCCCTCCAGAAGAGCCTGGGGAAGCAGACCCTCATCAACACCCACCTCGAGGTGGCCGCCAAAGCCCTGGCCACCGCCCAGGCGGGCTTCGAGCTCGCGGCGGGCATCGCCTCGCAGCAGTTCGCCGGCCTGCGGAACGAGGCCGCGGGCGCCCTCTCGGGATTGTCGGCCCGGATGCCCCTGGACATCGCCAACAGCGTCGCTGGCGCCATCAACAGCGGTACGGATCTGCGCCAGCTCGATGTCCTCCAGGGCATCGCTCATACCCAGGGTCCCCTGGCCGCGGGCAACCTCGAGGCGGGCCAGTACAGCGCCGACCAGTTGGGGCAGTACGGCGACCAGGGCAGCTACGGTGACTACGGCGGCTACGGTGAGACCGTCGACCCGATGAGCCAGTTCGGCGGCGTGGCCGACCTGGCCGGCGGCGTGGCCGACCTGGCCAGCGGCGTGGCCGACCTGGGTGATGCGTTCAGGAAGCCGAGCTCCAAGCCCTCCGCGCCGGAGTCCAAGCCCTCCGCGAAGCCCTCCGCCCCGGACGCCAAGCCCTCCGCGCCGGAGTCCAAGCCCTCCGCGAAGCCCTCCGCGCCGGAGTCCAAGCCCTCCGCCGAGAAGCCCTCCGCCCCGGACGCCAAGCCCTCCTCCGCGGCGGGCAAGGCCGATGACCTCGCCAAGAGCCTGCTCAAGACGGGTGGCAAGGCCGCCAGCAGGTTCGTCCCGGGCCTCAATGTCGCCATGGCGGGCCTCGACATCGCCAACGCCGTCAAGACCATCAAGGACCCCAATGCGAGCCTCGGCGACAAGATCACCTCGGGCATCGTCGCCGGAGGCTCGGCGCTCGCCGCGACCAACATCCCCATCGTCTCCCAGATTGGTGGAGCCATCTCGACGGGCGCCTCCGTCGCGGGCGAGGTGGTGAAGAACTTCGGAGGCGCCATCAAGGATGGCGCCAAGAAGGTCGGCGAGGGCATCAAGCATGCCGCCGAGAAGGTCGGCGAGGGCATCAAGGACACCGCCGAGAAGGTCGGCAAGGGCATCAAGGACACCGCCGAGAAGGTCGGCAAGGGCATCAAGGACTTCTTCAAGGGCTGGTAGTTCCACCTCCGCGTTCCCGAGGGTCACTCCATGAGCTCCATCGTGATTCCGCAGCTGGCCGCGTCGTACGAGCAGGACGATTCGTCGGTGTTGATGTCCCTTCCCCAGGTGGAGGCGCCCTCGCTCGAGGGGCTCTCCGTCACGATCTCCCCCCCGGAGGCGTTCACCCCGGAGCAGGTCCAGGAGCGCTTCCTGGAGCTGGCGCGTCCCCTGGCCACCGAGCGCTACCGCTATCCCAGCGAGAAGCTGGCGTGGAGGGATGAGATCCTGTTCGACATCGTGGGCTACAGCCACGGCAAGCTCATCCCCTTCAGCCTGCGCACCGACGTGTGGATGACCCTGGCGCCCGAGCCCCTGCTGCCCGGGCTCTACGAGTCGCTCGTGGGCCGCTCGCCCCGGGAGAACATCACCGTGGAGCTCACCCTGCCCGCCGACTACCCCGTGGAGTCCCTGCGGGGGGCGCCCGCGCGCTTCACCATCCAGCTCAAGGGGGCGCGTGAGGTGACCTACCCCGAGCTGAGCAGCCCCGCCTTCCTCCGGGCCTTCGGCTACGGCGACACGCTCGCGGAGGCCACGCGTGCCGTCCTCCGTCAGATGGAGGCGGAGGCCAAACAGCTGTTGCTGTGCCAGGTCCAGCGGCAGGTGCTGGCCACGGTGGCCTCGCGCACCCGGGTGAAGGTCCCCGCCGCGCTCATCGATGAGGAGATCCGCCGCCGTTGGAGCGCCAGCGAGGGCCGCACGATGAGCGAGCTGGGCTTCGACGAGGCTCTCCGGGAGGAGTCGCTCCGCGCGTGGCTGCGGGACGCGTCGACGCGGGCCGAGGTGGAGCTGCGGCTGCGCATCGCCCTGGCCCTGGGCGCCATCAGCAAGCGGGATGGGCTGACCCCGAGCCGCGAGAAGGTGGAGAAGATCATCCTGGACGAGGCCAGGGCCTCCGGACTGCCGGTGGAAGAGGTGGTCGCCGCCCTGAGCGCCGAGCCCCAGAACCTGGCTCGCATCGATCAGGTGGCCTGGCACCTCACGGCCGTGGACCACGTCATGAGCCGGGCCAAGGTCCACATGGCGGCGGCCTGACGGACGTCGGACCTACGACCCAGGCGGCGTGTGGCGCGTGCCCTCCGCCGCCTGGGCCGGCGTGTCCTGGTCTCAGAGTGACTCGAGGAACGCGAGCACCGCGGTCCGATCGTTCTTGCTCAGCGCCTCGAACTGGTTGCGGCTGTGGGTCGCCTCGCCGCCGTGCCAGGCGATGGCCTCCATCAGCGTGCGCGCACGCCCATCATGCAGGTAGCGCACGTTCTGCGCACCCCCCTGGACGTACTCGAGCGAACCGATGCCCCAGAGCGGCGGGGTGCGCCACATGCTCGGTCCGGCCTGTCCCTCGGTCAACGTATCGGCCAGCCCTGGCCCCATGTCGTGGAGCAGCAGGTCGGTGTACGGATGAATGGTCTGGTTGCGCAGCTCGGCGAACGGATGGTTCGCGCCGGTCTTCATCTGGGCGGTGTGGCAGGCCACACACTGAACCTGGGCGAACAACGTGCTGCCGCGGCTGATCAGCGTGGGGTCCACGTCATGCTCGGGCGAGACACGCATGCCGTCGGGGTAGCCGCTGCGCAGGCTGCGCTGGGCCGGGACTCCGAGCAGCGAGATGTAGGCGGCGAGCCGCTCGAGCTCCGTCTCGGAGATGGCTGTCTCGGCCGTCGACGCATTGCAATTGGCCACGCCCCGCTGGCAATCGAGCGTTTTATAGACAGGCGAGGTGACGCCCAGGTCCTTGAGGAGCGCGCTACCCGACTGCTGGCGCAGGGTCGCCTTGCCCGCCTTCCAGCCAAAACGGCCGAGGTGCCGGCTTCCGGTCTCCGGGTTGATGGCCCAGTTCGGCACACCCCGCACGCCGTCACCGTTCGCATCATCCGGGTCGGCCAGCTTCAGGATCGTCGACTCGTCCACGGCCTCGAGCAGTCCCAGTCCGATGACCTGTGGCGCCTGCCGCACGGAGTATTGCGCGGGCACGGGCCCCTTGAAGGCATAGACGGGGGTCTGCAATTCGACCGTCTCGCCATCGGGCAGGGTGTGCACGGTCTTCGTATACGATTGCACGGAGACCGAGTAGTCCGGCGCGCCCACGGCCAGGGCCTGTTGCTGCACATTCAAGCCGTAGGTGGGATCTGGCGTCACACCCGAGGTGGAGCTCGCCGCGGCGGTTTCGATGGTCATCGTGTCCAGCCGGCTGCCCAGGGCCGGAACGGCGCTGCGGCCATTGAGCGCGTGGCACGCGATGCACCGGATGTTGTTGAAGCGCGGCCCCAGTTGATGGGCGTGCTGGGTGAAGGCGGGGTTGATGTCCGGGCTCTCGGAGTGCTTCCCGTCGACGAACGAGGTGTGGAACAGCCGTCGGCCCTCGACGAATCGCCTGGTGTTCTCGATACCGATGTTGTTGGCCATCTGCTGGAACACCCGGTGCGGCTCCTCGGAGTAGTTGTAGGAGACGCTGGCCTCGCCACCCAGCAGCGTGCTGTCGGGCAGGGGGACGGAGTCGAGGATGGGGGCAACGCCGTACCACGGACGCATGCCCACGCCCACCTGGTACAGCTGCTCGAAGGAGTAGTAACGGCTGCCACCGCCATCGATCAGGGCCTTGTTGTCGGGCGTATGCGGGAGGAACGGCGCGGGGGCCAGTTCGATCACGTCGCCCACCTTGAACGGGGTGCCGGGCTGCGGGGCGCGCCAGTTGTCGGTGATCACGACCATGCAGTCCTCGCGGGCCGAGGTCGCGTGACAGATGTTCTTGCCTCCCTCCTTGGGATTCTGGAAGCCGACGTTCATCTTCCAGCCGTAATCCCGGATGTCGGCATCATCACGCCGGAACGCGCTGAGGCCCGTGTTGATGAAGGTCCCGTCGTTCACGCGCAGGGAGATCTCGATGCGCGAACGCCCGGCGGGGACCTGGTCACGAATCAAGAGGCCGAAGGTCCGGTTCTGGAAGTACCACGTCGGAAAGGTGAAGTAGTTGCCCGGGCCGATATCGGGCTCGAACCAGGGCTCGCCTCGCTCGCGGGCATGCCGGTTGGTCGGACGGAAGCCAGCGAGGGTGACCAGTGTTCCGTCAGCCTCCTTGTACTGAATCTGCTCGAACACCTGCGTGCCGGCCGCATGGAGGGGTACATAGTCCGTCGCTCCCAGCCCGGGTGTCTCCAGTGGCACTGGCGCGGGCTCCGAGATGGGCGCGGCGCCGGTGGGTGTAGCGGGCGCGGGATCGGCCTGCGACGGGGTATCGCTGGTTTTCGAGTCGGCGCCGCCGCTGCATGCGGTGAGCGACAGAAGGGCGGCGAACAACGCGGGCAGGGCGGTGACCGGGCGTGGCCGCATGAGCGCACGCTCTCTCCCGGTGGATGGGGGGCGGATCTTCAATGTCTTTTCTCCTTGATGAAATGCGTGGGGGGGACGCATGTCTATTTACCGACCGACGCTCGAGAGAAACAAGGATTTCGAGAGTCTTCTACAACTCTCAAACGATGGGAGGACATCGCGGAGCAGTCTCGCGCTCTATCCTCTCGCCTTCCAGGAAAAGTGATTTTCATGGAAAAAGCGGCGTGTCGAGTCAATGGGTCGATTTCGAGTCAACCCGGGTGGGGTGAGCGAATGGGCAACACCCACTCCAGGCGAGGCCCCCGTATGTGAAACGACATGTAGCCACCCGCCTGTTTGTGTTTGTTGCCGAGCCCGTACGGGCAGGTGAATCTTCAAATCATCGCAGTACGCGGTTTCGCGGGCGGCAGTCCACGGGGCGGGATTCAAAAAGGTGCGGCTGGCCTGGATGCACTCGCTCGCGGTGCCAGGGGCGGAGCGCTCCTCCTCAGGCTGTCTGTTGGACCGGGTGGTAGGGCAGCTCCAGGGTGAACGTGGCTCCACGCCCGGGTCCATCGCTGTGGACGGTCAACGTGCCGCCCAACTCCTGGGCCGCCAGGGCGCTGGAGTGCAGGCCGAAGCCATGCCCGTCGTCGCGCGTGGTGAATCCATACTGGAAGATACGGGTGAGCATCTCCGGCCCGATGCCCGTTCCGTTGTCGTGGATGACGATGCGGACGCGGTCCGCGGGGGCCTTCTCCAGCCTCATCTGGAGAAGCCTTTCGCTCGGTGGCATCGGGTCCAGGGCGTATTTGGCATTGCTGACGAGGTTGACGAGGATCATCAACGTCTTGTGCTTGTCGGTCATCACGGGCGGCAGGGGCGTCAGGTGCCGCTGTACCTTCACCTGATGGCGGGAGAGCCCGGCCGAGTTGATGCGCAAGGCGTCCTCCATCAGTGCCGCCAGATCGACGGGCTCGTGAATCCGGGGTGTGCGAGCGTAATTCTGCTGCAGCTTGACGATGTCACCGATGTGCTCGGTGTAGCGGCCCACGTCATCGAGCAGCGAGACGATCTCTTGTTGCTCCTCGAGCAGGTTCTGCCCCAGCTTGCTCATGAAGGGCATCACGTTGCGTCCACGCGCGTCCTGGGTGAGGAAGCTGCCGATATCGGACTGGTTCTCCTGGAGCATGCCGGCGACGCGACCCACGTGTTCCAACCGCATGTTGGCCATGCGCTCCTTGGCGAGCTGGGCGGAGGTGTAGACGCTGTTGAGGACGTTGCCCACGTTGTGCAGCACATTGGTGGCGATCTCCGCCATGCCCGCGCGCCGGGCCGTCTGCACCAGCTGCAGGTGGATGTCCTTGAGCTCGCGGGTGCGCTC
The DNA here is from genome assembly GCF_016859125.1 of Archangium violaceum. Classification (NCBI taxonomy): domain Bacteria; kingdom Pseudomonadati; phylum Myxococcota; class Myxococcia; order Myxococcales; family Archangiaceae; genus Archangium; species Archangium violaceum. The sequence continues at coordinate 5,398,527 of NZ_CP069338.1, forward strand.
CTCGACGCGCTGCTCGAGGCCCTCATTGGCGTGACGCAGCTCCTCCTCGCGCCGTTGCACCTGATCGGCCATGAGCCGGAAGGAGCGCGCCAGTTGCCCCAACTCGTCGCCGCGTGAGGTGTCCAGCTCGACGTGGAACTCACCGGAGGCCACCTTGTCGGTGGCCAGGCTCAAGGACATCAGCGGGAGCGTGATCTGCTGCTGGAGCACCCGGTACATGATGACCAGCTCCACCAGCAGCGACAGGATGCCGAGCAGCAGGACGTAGCGTGCCGAGAGGATGGCGGGCTGGGTCACCACGCTTTCGGGCAACACCGTGGCGAGATTCCAACCGGGGCCTCTCAGCCGCGTCACGGCGATGTACTCGTCGTATTCCGGGAGCTCCAGGAGGGTCTGGCCGGGGTCTCGCTTCTCCACCCGCTCGAAGATGCGTCGCAGGTGGGTGGCGTTCTCCTGGGAGCCGAGGAGGTTGACCGCGACGTCGGTCTGCTCGGCGGCGCTCAGGATGTTGTAGGCGCCGCTGGCGTTCTCCATCCTCAGCCCGGGGTGGGCGATGAGCTGGCCATTGTCGCGGAAGAGCACGTTGTAGGCACCGGACAGGTGGTCGTTCCTGGTTCGGTCCATCAACTCGTCGAGCAGGACATCGTGACCGATGGTCGCGACATGGTGGCCGTCCAGATCCAGTGGCGTGGCGCCCGAGGCCATCCACTCGTTGGAGACGGGATCCTTGTAGATACCCGTCCAGGTGGTCTGCCGTCGTGGGTTGTTCCTGGGCTGGCTGAGGATGAAGTCCTCGAAGTCGGCGAGCGAGAAGTCCGACGCGAGTCCGAGGCTCCAGTTGGGAGTCCATGGACTGAAGCCCGCGATCACCCCTTCCGGGAAGGTGATGTAGGTCGTCTTGAAGCGGACATGGAAGGCGGGCCCGTACCTGGAGAGCACGTCGTACGCGGCCAGGAGCCGGGTGCGGAACCAGGTGTCGAGCGTCACGTCCCGGGGAATGAAGACATGCACCGTCCTCTGGGACTCCGGGAGCTCGGGCCGGTTGCGGACCGTGCCATCGGGCAGCCGCTTGAACAGGCTGTCGAAGCGGGCGCTCACCTCCTCGCGTTGCAGCTCCCGGATCCTCTCCTCCAGGGCTTTCTTGAGGAAGGCATGGTTGTCCTCGGCCAGGGCGAAGATGGCCTGCTCCCGCTGGCTGCGCTCGGCGACATGCCGCTGCAGATGCGCCAGGGCCTCGGTGCGCAGGGTGTGGCGCATGTGGAGGTAGCTGGAGAGCGTGGAGAGGGCGATGACGATGGCGATCCGCGCTCCCATCTTCAGGAGCGTCGAGCGGGCCAGGGGGGCTCGGGGACGGGATGAGGGATTCATGGTGACCTGCCGACCTGACTTGCTGCGCTTTCCAATCCGGCTTCACGCGCTACCGTTTCATTCGAGTCTTCATCCTTCCACGCACATTTCATCACGTCTGGAGGTAGGCAGAACAGAGGGGGTCCGTCCTGGTGGTGTTCGATTTACTCGAACCTACGTGTCGAGATTATTCGACTGTTCCGTCAAGCCTTCGAGTGCCAGATTTCATCCGTCCGCGGCGCTCCTGGGGGTTGTGCCGCAGCGGAAGGAATTCCGCGCTCGAAGGGGAGAACGAAAATGAAGACCATGAAAGCCTTGCGCTTCGACAAGTATGGACCGCCGTCGGTTCTTTCGCTTCGCGAGGTGGCTGTTCCGGACCTTGGTCCCGGTGAGGTCCTGGTCGAACTGCACGCCGCCGCCATCAACCCGAGCGATGTGAAGATCGTCAGTGGGGCGTTCAACTCGTCACTTCCACGGGTTCCGGGACGGGATTTCGCGGGGGTGGTCGTCGCCGGCGACGAACGGATGAAAGGCAAGGAGGTCTGGGGGAGCGGCGCCGGGTTCGGTGTGGTCCGCGACGGGGCGCATGCTCAGTACGTGGTGTTGCCGTCGGACTGGCTCTCGGAGAAGCCAGCGAACATGACGATGCCGCATGCGGCGGGGGTCGGGGCGCCCTATGTCACGGCCTGGTCCGCGCTGGTCGTCGCGGCGAACGTCCAGGCGGGCGAGACCGTCCTGATCACGGGCGCATTGGGAGCTGTCGGCCGGGCCGCGACGCAGATCGCGCATTGGCGGAAGGCCCGGGTCATCGGCGCCGGCACTTCCGAGAGAGCGAATGATGCCGATGCTTTCATCAATACCACTCACAAGGACCTGCCGACCGAGGTCAAGGCGCTGACGGGCGGCAAGGGCGTCGACGTGGTCCTCGATGCCGTGGGAGGCCCGGTGTTCGAGCCGGCCTTGAAGTCGCTGGGGCTCGATGGTCGGCAGGTGGTCATCACCAGCGTCGGCGGGAAGCGCGTCGAGTTCGACCTCACGGACTTCTACCACAATCGCCAACGGTTGCTGGGGGTCGACACGGCGAAGCTCTCCGGCGCCGAGATCGCGAAGATCATGGATGGCCTGCGCGCGGGCTTCGAGGAGGGCAAGCTTCAACCGCCCACCGTCAAGACGTGGTCGTTGGCCCAGGCCACCGAGGCCTACGAGGCTGTTGCGAAGGGTGACGCGTCCGCCAAACACGTCCTGCTGCCCCACGCCACATGAGACAGGCGCGGTGACTGGACAAAGCCTTCCAGATCTTCAAGCAGTTCCAGCAGAAGCTGAAGTCCTGAGCGAGGCAGGAGCGGGCCTCCACCGGAAGCCCGCTCGGGTGGGATGACATCAATCCCTCGGCTCAGTGGGCGCGTTGCGTCGTGGCCTCGGGGAAATCGGCACCGCGGGTGGTCGCCTCCCAGCGCGTGAATTCTTCGCGCAGTTCATCGAGCCTGGCGGTCGCGGCCTCGTAGGCCTCGTTGCCCAGGAGCAGCCGGCGGGGCGGCTTGGACGCTTCCACCGCCTTGACCAGGGCCGCGGCGGCGCGTGCTGGATCTCCGGCCTGGCGGCCGACGGATTCATGGTAGGCGCGACGGGCCGCGCCGGCGGTCGCGTCGTAGTCCGCGATGGGCTCCTGGGTCTCGCGCGAGGAACTGGCCCAATCCGTGCGAAAGGCACTGGGCTGCACGGTGAGGACCTTGATACCGAGGGGCTCGACTTCCTTCCGGAGCGATTCGGAGAGGCCTTCGACCGCGAACTTGGTCGCGCAGTAGTACCCCACCGCGGGGAAGCCGCAAAGGCCGCCAATCGAGGTGAGGTTGACGATGAAGCCTCGCCGACGGCGGCGCATGCCCGGAAGCACGGCCTGGATCATGTTGGCGACGCCGAAGAAGTTCACCTCGAACAACTTGCGGACCTGAGCCGGGTCGCTCTCCTCGACGGCGGCGAAATAGCCAATGCCCGCGTTGTTGACGAGGACGTCGATGCCCCCGAAGGCTTCCTCGGCCGCCTTGATCGCGGCCCTGGCCTGCACCGGGTCGGCGACGTCCAGTTCGAGGACGAGTGCCGTGCCGCGTCGGGCGAGATCCTGGACCTGCTCGGTCTTCCGGGCGGTAACGACCACCCGGTAACCGTTCTCGAGCAGGTGGCTTGCGATGTGCCGGCCAAAGCCCGTCGAGCACCCGGTGACGAGCCAGACCGGTGAGTGGTTCTGTTCCATGGCTTTTCCTTTCTGGTGTGCTGTCAGCGGACCGGTATCACTCAGACAGCGGTGTAGCCGCCATCGGCCATCACGACGGAGCCGGTGACGAAGCTCGCGCGGTCAGAAGCCAGGAAGGCGATGACCTCCGCGATTTCCGCCGGCTGGGCGACGCGCCCGATGGGTGCGCCCTTCCCATGCTCGACCAGGAACTGGCGGCCGTCCGGCCGGACGTCATCCAGGATTCCAGTCTCCACGTCGCCCGGAGCGACCGCGTTCACCCGCACGCCATGGGCGGCATTCTCGATGGCGAGCACCTTGGTGAGTTGGGCGACGGCGCCCTTCGACGCCGCGTAGGCGGCGATCGTCGGCAGGGCGTAGTAGCAGGCGTAGGAGCCGACGTTCACGATCGACCCGCTTCCCTTGGGGATCATCACCCGCAGCGCCTCGCGCGCATGGACGAACATCCCGCGGGCGTTGACCGCCATGATCGAGTCCCACTCCTCGACGGTCATGTCGACCGCGAGCTTGTTCAGGATCCGGGCGGCGTTGTTCACGAGGATGTCGACCTTGCCGAAGCGTTCGATGGCGAGGGCCACCGCGCGCCGGGCGGTCTCTTCTTTCGACACGTCGCCAACCAACGGAGCGATGCCGCCCAGCGACGCGAGCTCTTCCACCTCGGGCTTGATGTCCTCGGCGACCACGAGGGCTCCGCGCGCGCGCAGCAGCGTCGCGGTCGCGCGGCCGATGCCACCAGCGGCGCCGGTGACGATGGCGACCTTGCCTTCCAATTCCTTCACGGGGTTTGCATTGAGCGTCATGACTTGTCCTTCCTCAGGGCGGCCACGCTCATTCGTGGCCTCGCATCGGAAGGTAGTCGCCACCACTGTGGCGATAATGCGCCATGATGTGGATGGCTTGTTAAGCCACGACTGCACAATCCACGGGCACCCTCCCAAGGCGCCTGCCGGAGCCTCTCGACCGCCTGTCACGCTTCAGGACGGTCGGAGGGTCATCGGGCGAGCCTGGGAGCGCTGACCAAACCGGCGGCGCAGGTGCTCGACGAAGGCCTGCAGTGCCCGCGAGCGGTGCCGTTGCCGTGGCAGATACAGGAAGAAGCCAGGGAACAGCGGTGACCAGTCCTCCAGCAGGGGGATGAGCTTCCCGGCGTCGATCAGGGGTCGCACCTCGCTCTCGACCCAGAACGCGATCCCGACGCCAGCCACCGCGGCGCGCACGGCCACGCGCTGATCACTGACGATCAGCGGCCCTTTGACAGCCACGGAGAACCAGTTGGCGTCCCGCTTGAACTCCCAATTGTAGATCGCGTCGGCTCCCGGCCACCGGAAGGCGATGCACCGATGCGCGTGCAGATCCTTCGGCGTCGCTGGCGCCCCATGCTTCGCCACGTAATCGGGGGAGGCGACCGCCAGTTGGCGGATCTCTCCGCCGAGAGGTACCGCGACCATGTCCTGGTCGAGCAGCTCGCCCAGCCGGATTCCCGCGTCGAAGCCGCCCGCCACGATGTCGACCACGGCATCGTCGATCTTCACGTCGAGCGTGACGTCGGGATGCTGCTCGGCGAACTCCGCGAAGATGGGCTCCAGGAAGGTCTCGGAAGCCAGCCGCTGGGCGTGGATCCGGATGGTCCCCGTCGGCTTCCGGTTCAGGTCCTGGGCATCGGCGATGGCGGCCTCCATCTCGGCCAGCGCCGGCTGGAACCGCGACAGCAGGCGTTCTCCAGCCTCGGTGGGGGCCACGCTGCGGGTGGTGCGTTTCAACAGGAGGACGCCGAGGCGTTCCTCCAGATTCCGGATGGTCTGGCTCAGGGCCGAGCGCGAGACGCGTAGCCGGGCCGCAGCCCGAGAGAAACTCCCCTCCTGGACGATGGTCGCCAGGGCCTTGAGATCCGCGAAGTCGCTGCCGCGCATTGGCTCCGATCCATTGGATCCTTCCCTCCGTCCGTACCACGAAAAGGGACCGAGGCGGCGGCCCATTCCGTCAGGAGCTTCGGGTGGGGACGAGCGAGGCCACCACGGAGATGAGCGTGGAGGCGTTCAGCGGCTTGGCGACGTGCACATCGAAGCCCGCGGCCAGGGCGCGCCGCCGATCCTCGCTCCGGGCAAAGGCCGTGAGCGCCACGGCGGGGAGCCGCTCCCCGTTGTGCTCCTGGGCGCGGATCCAACGAATCAAGCTGTAGCCGTCCTCTCCTGCCAGGCCGATGTCCGAGATGAGTACGTCGGGCCGGACGGTGCCGAGGTGCGCCAGCGCCTCCTGCGTACTCGCCGCGCACACCACCTGAGCGCGACAGCCTTCCAGCACCTCGGTGACGAGGGCCAGGGTATCTGGCGCGTCCTCCACCACGAGGATGCGAAGCCCTTCCAGGGAAGACGATTCAGCCACCGGGGGGCGGGTGTCCTGCTGTGCCCGGTCCTGACTGGCCGGGAGCGGCTCCGATGCGCGCGACGGCGTCAGCGGCAGGGTGACACGAAAAGTGGAGCCCCGGCCCGGTCCCTCGCTGTGCGCCGACACACTGCCCCCGTGCATCTCCACGACGTGGCGCACGATGGCCAGCCCCAGGCCCAGGCCTCCATGGGAGCGCGTGGTGCTGCTGTCGGCCTGGCGGAAGCGCTCGAAGACATGTGGCAGGAATGCCCGGGGGATGCCCTGGCCCGTGTCCTCCACTTCCAGCCGGGCCTCTCTCTCTCCACGCTCCAGCCGTACCACCACCTGACCTCCCGCTGGCGTGAACTTGATGGCGTTGGTGAGCAGGTTCCACACCACCTGGAGCAGGCGCTCGGAATCCACGGGCAGGAGCCCCACGTCGGGGGCGACCCGCAGCGCCAGCCGCACGCCCCTCGCCTCGGCCGCCGGGCGGACCGCGTCGAGTGCCGCCTCCAGGATGGGCAGTGGCTCCAACGGACGTACGTCCAGCCGCAGCTTCCCCGCGACGATGCGACTGATGTCCAGCAGATCCTCGATGAGCTGTGTCTGGGCCCGCGCGTTGCGCTCGATGGTCTCCAGGGCCCGCTGGCGCTTGTCCTCCGGCATGTCGCGCGTGCGCAGCAACTGGGCCCACCCGAGGATGGCGGTGAGGGGCGTGCGCAGCTCGTGGGACAGCGTGGAGAGGAATTCGTCCTTCATCCGGCTGGCGGCCTCGGCTTCCTGGCGGGCCTGACGCTCACGGGCCAGCAGGCGCTCACGCTCCTGTTCGGCCTTTGCCTTCTCCATCGCCACGGAGGCGATGTGGGCCATGGTCTCGATGAGGTGCAGCTCGTGCTCCGTGGGGGCCCGCGGCTCGTTGTAATACATGGCCAGCGTCCCCATGACCCGATCCTCCGAGGAGAGGATGGGGCCGGACCAGCACGCCTGCAGCCGGAACGCCTTCATCAAGTCCCGGTAGGGGGCCCAATTGGGGTGCGTGCCGATGTCCGTCACCACCACCATCCGCTTCGAATACGCGGCTGCGCCACAGGAGCCAACGGTGGGGCCGATCGCCAGCCCCTCGACGAGGGCGTTGTAGTCCGGCGGGAGGCTCGCTCCAGCGCCCACGTGGAGGAGGCCGGCGTCATCCACCCACAGCACCGAGGCCATCATTCCCGGACTCAAGAGCTCGATGGCGCGGGTGATGGAATGCAGCATGTCCGGCAGTGGCGTGCCACGCGCCACCAGCTCCAGCAGCCGGTTCTGCATGGCCAGGCGCGCTTCCACCTGGCTGCGCTCGTCGGTCTTGCCATTCGTTATCCCGTTGAGTGCCTCCAGGTCTCCAAGCAGTGCGTCCGACGCACCTGGCGAGGAGGCAGGCGGGTAATCCATGAGAACCTCATCCGTGCGAACACCTGGGAGGGTGACGCGCCAGTTCCCATTCTACTGGCCACCGATATGCCGCACAGCGAGCCCTCGCCTGCCTGGAGGAGGGCCCGCAGAGGCTTCATCGCCAGGGCTTATCATCCCGGCTTCGCGGCAATGATTCCATCCGGATGGGGCAACATTGGTGGGTGAGGCGCCCAACTGGTTCGGCTCCCCACGAGCTTGTCATGGGACCGGGCGCCCTCGGCCCCGCCGAGATGCTCTGGATCACATACTCGTTGAAAATTTCAATTGCGCCCGGTGCTCGGGGTCTCGACCCGCGATGTGACGCGTGGAGTCAATCACTGCCGGTGTCACAATTGTTCCATCGCGTACTTGACGGACGAGGCTCGTCCCTTGTTACTGTCACGCCCCTCCGTACGCCACTGCCTCCTATCTCGGAATTTAATTGCATGTCCAACTACTTCGCCTCTTCCTGGCGGCAGTGGGCATGAGCGGTCCTCGTGTTTCTAAAAACAGACTCCGTTCTTCAATCGCGTCCGCCGTAGCCATCACCCAACACCTAGTGAGGAGAACCCAGATGACGAACAAGGCTTTGCTCGCGGCCATCACCGCCACCTGTGCCGCCGTGACGGCCCATGCCGACCCGCTCCCCATCCCCATCATCTTCTCGGGCTACATGCGCGCCGGGACTGGCATCAACGTTCGGGGTGGTACGCAAGTTTGCGCCGGCCTGCCCGGTGCCGACACCAAATGGCGTCTGGGCAATGAGTGTGACTACGTCATCGAGCCGAGCCTCAATGCCAGGCTCGTCTCGGCCTCGGGCTCTGACTGGCATGTGCACTTCATGCCCGGAATCTATCGCGCCTGGGGAGGCAAGGAGTTTCAAACCTACAACTCAGGGGTGGTCATTCCAGATAGCGGTACGGACGAGCTCGTGGCCCGCTTCGGCCAGGTCTATGCCTATGGGACCAACATCGCGGCGCTCGGCAACGGAAAGATCTGGGTGGGCCGGCGCTTCTACAACCGCCTCCAGACGGGCATCAACGACCAGTTCCTCGAGATCAACGATGGCGATGGCGCGGGCATCGAGGACATGAACGTGGTCATCGGCAAGCTCAGCGTGGCCGCCATGCTGAACCCTCGCGGGAGTGCCAACAACAACCGCATCAGCGTGCCCGTGCGGCTGACCGGCATCAAGGACCTGCCCGGTGGCGAACTTGCCATGTACGTCACTCCGTCCGTGCAACTCCGGAGCGATGACCAGGTGTCCTCCGACTCTCCGGCCGTGGACGCGAATGGGCTGGCCGTGGGTCTCTACCAGACCCTGAACGGCGTCCTGTTCGGGGGCAACACGCTCGTCGGCTTGAAGATGGATTGGTACGGCACCACGCGCAACAGCCGTGTCGTGCTTCAGCAGTCGGCTTCCCTGGGTGGCACCATCATCGAGGGCCTGGCCGAGTACCGCATCAACAAGGCCGCTGGTAACGCTGGCAACAAGTGGTTTGGCATCGGCGTCCGCTCCGACACGCATGTCATCGGTCCCTTCCGCGTGCTGGCCGAGGCTGGCCATGACGTGGTCAAGCCGGACAACGGTGGGCACACCCGCAACATGACCAAGCTCACCCTGGCGACGGCGGTGTCCGCGGGCGATCAGGCCAGCTCCCGCCCGACGGTCCGTCTGTTCGTCACGCACGCCATCTGGGACGAGGCGGCTCGCTTGAGCTTCGACCCGACGTCGCGTCTGCGTCAGGTGTTTGGTGACCAGAAGGCTGGCACTTCGGTGGGTCTCCAGGCTGAAGCCTGGTGGTGAGCGGCCCGGACGCGGCGCACGCATCCGCTCGGCCGCGTCCCTGGATCGTTCCCTGAGCCCTCTGGCTACAGCCCCGTGCCGGTGTACTGCTGGAAGGGGCCGGTGATGACCAGGGTGACGCCGTCGCTCTGCATGTTGACGAAGAGGGCGCGGCCGTCCGGGGAGAGGCACACACCGGCGAGCTCGCCCCGGCTCATGGCGTTGCGCGCGAGGTTCTTCACCTGCCCGGACGGGGTGAGGATGCGCAGGAACTCGTCGGGCCAGCGCGGGTCGCTTCCGTCCTCGGCCATCACCACATCGCCCCAGGGGGCGACGCAGATGTTGTCCGGCATGTCGAGCAGGCTCCGGTCCTCCGACTGCGCGAGCAGTCGCAGCGTGCCGCCCTGACTCCCCGAGGGGGTGTAGCGCCAGAGCTGCCCGCCCGCGGCCGGGCCCCCGGTGGTGGCGCAGAAGAAGAGGGAGCCGTCGTGGAAGAAGAGGCCCTCGCCACGGCGGAAGAGGGCGGCGCCGCGCTCGGCGCCCTGGGCCCGGAGTGAGTCGTCCTCCGCCTCGGGCCGGGGCAGGTCCACCCAGTCCACCTGGAAGGTATCGCCCGGCCGTACGCCCACGTTCATGTCCCGCCTGGGCTCGGCCTCGATGCGCAGCGCCTGCAGTCGGCCGCGCGACCCGGGCCCGAGCCGCTCGCCAGGGTTCTCGGGGACGAAACGGTAGAAGCAGCTGTCGTCGCGATCCTCGGTGAGGTACGTGAGGAAGCTCGTCGGATCCACCACGGCCGCCTCGTGGTTCATCCTGCCGAGCGCGGGGATGCGCACCGCGTCCCGCACCCCGGTGGCCTCCGGGTCGCACAGGAAGACGTAGCCGTGACCCTCCTTGACGGTCTCCTCGCAGGTGAGCCAGCCCCACGGAGAGCTCCCTCCGGCGCAATTGCGCGCGGAGCCCGCGAGCACGAGGTTGCTGGAGACGCGGGTGAAGGTGGTGGCATCCACCACCACGCGCGTCACTCCGCCCGGGCTACCGGAGCCGGGCCGGTACGCCTGGGCCGGCACGGCCTGTCCCGGGAAGTACGGGCTCATGTCCTCCTGGCCCGCCTCCAGCTCGTGGTTGCGCATCAGCACGAGGGTGTTGCTGCCCTCGGGTCCGGCGAAGCAGCCCATGCCGTCCTGCTGCCCGGGGACGCGGTACCCATCGCTCATCCGCTCGCCCCGGCGCTCGAGGATGCGGTAGCGGAAGCCCTCGGGCAGGTCGAGGATGCCGTCGGGGTCCGGCCGCAGCCCGGCGTCGTTCTCGGGACGGGCGCAGCGGCCCAGCACGAAGGGCAGCGCGAGGGCCGCGCCCGCTTTCAGGACGGTGCGGCGGTGGAGGGCGGTGCGGCGCGTGTGGCTCATGCCGCGCAGAAGAGCGGAGCCGGCCGGCAGCGTCGAGCGGCGAGCGGACGAGCGCCTTCCCCCTGTAAGGAGCGGCGGGAGCGCGCACTTCCCACTCGCCCGCGACCCTCGAACAATAGTATTTGATACTCAAAGTATATTCCATCTTCTCAAGGAGAACACGACATGCGGAACCGGCTGCTGACCTCTCTCTGTGCCTTCACGCTCGCCACGGGTTGCGTCACCCAGGGCAAGTACGACACGGCGATGCAAAGGGCCCAGACGCTCGACGAGCAGCTGAAGGGGGAGCAGGGCGCTCGTGCGGCGGCCGAGGAGAAGGTGCGGCAGCTGGAGGAGCAGGTGAAGGGCCTGGAGCAGGAGAAGGAGGCGCTGACGGCGCGTCTCAACACCTCCGAGGCGCGGCTGACCTCGAGCGCCGCCGAGCGCCGGGGCCTGGAGCAGAAGATCGCCGAGCTCACCGCGCTCAACGAGGAGCTGGCCACCTCCAAGCGCAAGCTCACCGAGGCCAAGGAAGCGCTGGAGAAGAAGAGCGCCGAGTACGAGAGCCTCGCCCAGAGCCTGAAGACGGAGATCTCCGAGGGGAAGATCGAGCTGTCGGAGCTCCGGGGCCGGATGACGGTGAACCTGAAGGACAAGATCCTCTTCGCCTCGGGCTCGGCGCGGGTGGGCAAGGAGGGGGAGGCGGCGCTGAAGAAGATCGCCGAGGCGCTCAAGGGCGTGCAGGGGAAGATCATCCGGGTGGAGGGACACACGGATGACGTGCCCACGGATCCGAAGGGTCCGTTCCCCTCGAACTGGGAGCTGAGCCTGGCGCGGGCGATGGCGGTGGTGCGGGCGCTGCAGGACGCGGGCGTGGATCCCACCGTGCTGTCCGCCGCGGGCTACGGTCCGTACCAGCCGATCGCTCCCAACGACTCGGCGGACAACCGCAGCCTCAACCGCCGCATCGAGATCGTCCTGGCTCCGGGGACGGGGACGACGACCACCACGAGCAGCCGTTAGCCACCTGTTAAGGTGGCCGGATGCGAAAGCTCCTCCTTGGCGTGTTGTGCATGACGGTGGGTTGCGCCACCACCCCGTCCTCCTCCACCTCGTCCACCTCCAGCGGCGCCCCCGAGGCGTCCGCCAGGCCCGGGGTGAAGGACTCGGCTACCGTCGATGAGCTGAAGGCGGGGAGCGAGAAGGCGCGCGAGAGCAAGGATTGGGCGCGCCTCCAGTCGCTCTCCCGTGAGCTCGCGAGGCGCGAGCCGGACAATGGGGAGGCGCTGGCCTACGCGGGGATGGCGAGCATCATGCTGGGCCAGAAGGAGGAGGGCATCGCGGAGCTGGAGAAGAGCGTGACGGTGGAGGACAGCGCCGCCGTCCGCTACATCCTGGCGAGCGTGCTCCAGGGAGAGGAGCAGCTTCAGCGGGCGCTGGAGCACCTGGAGCGCGCGGTGGTGCTGGACGAGGGGGCGGTCCAGCTCTGGTACGACCTGGCGCTGTTGCGAGCGCGGCTGGGCATGCTCGACGGGGCCTTCGCCGCGGCCGAGCGCGTGAAGGCGCTGGCTCCGAAGGCCGCGCAGACGGAGTCGCTGGGGATGTTCCTGGCCCAGTGGCACGCGGCGACGCGGATGCCCCAGGAAGCCGCGGCCCACAACGCGCGGGGCGCGAAGCTGGCGCTCGAGGGCCGTATGGATGAGGCCCTCGCCGAGTTCGAGGCCGCGGTGAAGGTGGCCCCGGACTACGCGGATGCGCGTTACAACCTCGCCCAGCTGCTGACGAAGAAGGGGGACAAGGCGCGCGCCGAGCAGGAGTACCGGAAGGCCATTCCGGGCTTCCACGAGCGCGAGAAGGCGCTGCGCGCGGATGCGCAGAACAACCTGGCGTTCCTGTTGGTGGAGCGGGGCGTCAAGGGCGAGGAGCCCGTCACCCTGGCGCGCGCCGCCATCGAGACGCGGGGCGAGCGGCCGAGCTACCTGGACACGCTCGCGCGGGCCTGCGACGCCAGGGGGGACAAGGCGTGCGCCGTGGACGCGTTCCGGAAGCTGCTCGCGTCCAGCGAGACGTTGCCGTTCGACGTGAGGACCCACGCCGAGCAGCGGCTCAAGACGCTGGCCCCCTGAGGGGCGAGCTACGCCTGGGGCAGGGCGCAGGTGCCGAGGTCGCGCAGCACCTTCTTGGCTTCCGCGATGAGCGACTGGCCCCTCACTTCGGCGCCCAGCTTCACCACCAGCTTCATGTCCGGGGTGAGCCGGTAGACGCCCTTGGACTTCTGCACCAGGGTCGCCACCTTCATCCCGTCCAGCAGCGCGTCCGCGCCGAGCGTCACCACCACCCGGCCCGGACCTGCCTCCAGCGCGCGCAGCCGCAGCTCCCTCATGTCGATCTTCAGCAGCGTCTGCTCCGAGAGGTTGTCCACCTCGTCCGGGGCCTCGCCGTAGCGGTCCACCAGCTCGGAGCGCAGGTCCTGGACCTCGTCCGGATTGCTGGCCTGGCTGAAGCGCTTGTAGAACACCAGCCGCTGGTGCACGTCCGGCACGTAGTCGTCCGGGATGAGCGCGGGAATCGGCATGGTGATTTCGGGCTCGATCTGCGTCCTCGGCGGCTCGCCCCGCACCTCGGACACCGCTTCCTCCATCAGCTGCGCGTACAGGTCGAAGCCGATCGCCGCGATGGAGCCCGACTGCTCGGCACCCAGCAGGTTGCCCGCGCCGCGGATCTCCAGGTCGTGGCTGGCGATGGAGAAGCCCGCCCCCAGCTCGGTGAAGCGCTGCAGCACTTCCAGGCGCCGCTGCGCGTCCTTGCTGATCGCCGTGCGCGCCGGCACCAGCAGGTACGCGTACGCGCGCTCCTTCGAGCGGCCCACGCGCCCTCGCAGCTGGTAGAGCTGCGCCAGTCCGAACGTGTCCGCCCGGTTGACGATCATCGTGTTGGCGCTCGAGATGTCGATGCCGCTCTCGATGATGCTGGTGCACAGCAGCACCTGGTACTTCTTCTCGGTGAAGTCCAGCATCGCCTTCTCGAGTTGCCCCTCGCCCATCTGCCCGTGTGCCACGCCGATGCTGACGTTCGGCAGCAGCCGCTTGAGCGTCTCCTCCATCGCGGGCAGCGACTCCACCCGGTTGTGCACGAAGAAGACCTGGCCGCCGCGGGCGAGCTCGCGCTCGATGGCCTCCTTGATGGTCTGCTCATCGAACTTCATCACGAAGGTGCGGATGGCGCGCCGGTCCTGCGGCGGGGTGGCGATGATGCTCATCTCCCGCACTCCGGACATCGCCATGTGCAGCGTGCGCGGAATCGGCGTCGCCGACAGCGTGAGCACGTCCACCTGCGAGCGCAGCTTCTTTATCTGCTCCTTGTGCTTCACCCCGAAGCGCTGCTCCTCGTCCACCACGAGCAGCCCCAGATCCTTGAAGGCCACATCCCCGCCCAGCAGCTTGTGCGTGCCGATGAGGATGTCCACCTTGCCCTCCTTGGCGCGCTTGAGGATCTCGCGCACCTCGGGCGGCTTCTTCATCCCGGAGATGACCTCCACCGTGACGGGGTAGTCCTTGAAGCGCTTCTTGAAGGACAGGTAGTGCTGCTGCGCCAGCACGGTGGTGGGCACCAGCACCGCCACCTGCTTGCGGTCCAGCGTCGCCTTGAAGGCGGCGCGCATCGCCACCTCCGTCTTGCCGTAGCCCACGTCGCCGCAGACGAGCCGGTCCATCGGCTCTCTCTTCTGCATGTCGGCGAGCACGTCCTCGATGGCCTTGGCCTGGTCCGGCGTCTCCTCGAACTCGAAGTCCGCCTCGAACTGGGCGTAGTAGCGGTCCGGCGGGCTGAAGGCGTGGCCCGGGTGCGCCCGGCGCGCCGCCGCGATGTTGAGCAGGTCCGCCGCCATCTTGAGCAGCTGCTCCTTGACCCGCTTCTTCGTCTTCTCCCAGGACGTGCCTCCCAGCTTGTCCAGCGTCACCTTGGTGGGGTCTCCACCGGTGAACTTCTGGATGAGCCGCATGCGGCCCACCGGGAGGTAGATCTTGTCCTTGCCCGCGTACTCCAGGACGAGGAAGTCCCCGGGCACGCCGTTCACCTGCATCTTCGTCAGGCCCGCGTAGCGGCCCAGGCCGAAGTCGGTGTGGACGATGATGTCGCCTTCCTTCAGGTCCTTGAAGCCCGCGGCGAAGGCGTCCAGGCTCTTCGAGCGGCGCACGCGCCGGCGGGCCCGCGCTCCGAAGATCTCCTCGTCCGAGAGCACGGCGATGCCACCCGCGCCGTCCACGAAGCCGTGGCTCACCTCGCCCGTGAAGAGGTGCGCGGAGACCGAGGGCTCGTAGAGCTTCGCCACATCCGCGAGTGGCTCGGTGTGCACGCGCACCATCACGTTGCGGTCCAGCAGCAGGCGCTTGAGCCGGTCCGCCTGGCTGAGGGTGCCGCAGGCCACGGCGCAGGCGATGCGTGTGTCCCGCCAGCGCTGGAGCCGCTCGACGAGCGGGGTGAGCGCGCCCTCCTCACCATGGTGGGCGAGGATGGCCTCTCTCACGTCCTGGGTGGTGCCGAAGGGGAAGTGCACGGGCGGCGCCTCGCCCTGGGTGAGCGACAGGCCGCCACCCTCCATCACACGGAAGGCCGCGAGCTTCTGATCCACCTGCTCGCGGGTGAGGAAGTGCTCCTCGGCCGGGGCGGAGAGATCCTGGCGCTCATCGGATGCCCGCGCGGAGCGCTCCACGTCGTTCCACAGTTCCTCGGCGACGCGCTCGAGGCCCATGGGATCGTCCAGGTAGAAGAGCGGCTCCGGGTGCCACAGTCGCAGGTAGTCGAAGACGGTGCCCAGTCCTCCCTCGAAGAAGCCGGGCAGCAGGCCCTCCAGGCCGAAGCCGGGGAGCCCCTCGCGGATGGCGTCCAGGCGCTCACGCAGCTTCGAGGTGGGCAGGTTGATGCGGTCCGCCACGGCGCGGGCGGCGGCCTCGGCACGCGCGCGCGTCTGCTCGGAGAAGATGACCTCGCGCGCGGGCAGGAGGATGATCTCCTTGAGCGAGTCCACGGTGCGCTGCGTCTCCGGATCGAAGGCGCGGATGGACTCGATGGTGTCGCCGAAGAACTCGATGCGGACCGGCTTGTCGTAGAGCGGGCTGAAGACGTCGATGAGGCCGCCACGCACGGAGAAGGTGCCCAGGTCCTCGACGAGCGGGCTGGACTGGTAGCCCATGTTGGCGAGCTTGCGCGCGAGCTCGTCGCGGTCGAAGTCCTGGCCCACGCCGACACGCTCGGACAGCTCCTTCATCACGTGCGGCGGCAGCACCTTGCGGAAGAGGCCGCGCATCGAGAGCACGAGCGCGGGGAAGCGCGTGCCCTGGGACAGGTGGAAGAGCGCCCCGAGCCGGTCCGCGACCGCGTCCGGGTCCGGGGAGATCTCGTCGTAGGGGAGCACCTCGTCGGCGGGCAGGCGCAGGACGCGAGGCTCGCGCGGGGTGCCCCTGCCGCCCAGGAAGAAGGCGAGATCCTGGGCGAGCGCATCCGCGGACTCCTCGTCGGTGGCGATGCAGACGAGGGGGGCCTCGAGGGTGCGTGTCAGCCGGGCGAGTGCATGGCCGCGGGCGGCCCCCTGGAGACCTTGCGTGCGGACACGCTGACCCACGCGCAGCAGCTCCAGCACCCGGGCGAAGGGATCCCCGGTCACGGGAGGTGCGCGGAGGGCCTCCGCCTCGAACTTCTGGTTGAAAGGAGTTTCCATCCGTGGGCCGCCTTGAAGGGCCCACCGGTAATTAGGAGCCGGACCCGTGTGGGTCAACGGAAGAGCGAGGGGCCCGGTTGGCGACAGTCACTCAGGGCACCCGGCCTACAACCACCTACTCACCCAAACACCCGGAAGTCCTCATCGTCGTCATCGTCATCGCCTCCCTTGTCGCCGCCGTCACCACCACCACCCTTTCCATCCCCGTCGATGAGGGAGGAGGGGACGATGTGGGTCCCGGCGTGGGCCGCGGTGAGGAGCAGGCGGCCGGGCGAGCCTGGGAGGCTGGCGAGGACGAACAGGGAGACGAGGGCGGGGGTGAGGGTACGCATGGGGGAATGCCTCCAGTCACGAAGGGGACGGGACGCAGGGAGGGGATATTCACCCCACGCCCGGAAGGGAATCAGCCCTTCTTGAGCGTGCGGATGTAGGCGACGAGCGAGTCGATCTGCTGCGGGGTCAGCTTGTCCTTGTAGGCCTTCATCTTCTTGTTGCGGTGGGAGCCCTCGGCGATGACCTCGCGGATGTCCTCGTCGGTCTGCGCCTGCTGCCAGGCGGCCTGGGAGATGTCGACGATGGACTCCTTCTTCCCCATCTGGGTCTGCGCGCGGCCATCCGGTCCGTGGCAGGACTTGCACTTGGCGGTCCATAGCTCGGCGGCGGCCTCGTCGGCGGCCTGGGCGGCGGTGGCCAGGGTGAGGGAGAGCAGCAGGGCGGACCGGATCTTCATGGGGGGTTCTCCAGGTGAGGCACGGCTCGGTAACGGGGCGCAGTGTCGACCGACAGGGCGGGCGATGGCCAGGGAAACCGCGAGAGATGGCCTGCTCAGAAGCCCAGGGCGCGGCCAGGCGGCACGAGCCAGACCTTCTCGAGGAAGCGCACCGCGCCCTGGTCCGCGGCGTGGTGCTTCACCGTCGCGGCCTGGAGCCCGAGCAGCAGCGCCAGCATCGCCAGTCCCGCGACCACGGGCGAGGCACCGGGCCGCTCCGTCCCATGCAGCCCCAGCCGGACGAAGACCCAGCCGGCCAGGCCGAGCAGCAGCACCAGCAGCAGCACCCCGGCCACCGGGTTGGGGATGCCGAGCAGGTTCAGCACGCTCGGGGGCAGGTAGCCCGCGCGCAGCAGCGGCACGGCCAGCCCGAGGACCACGTTGGAGACGTCATCGGGGACGTAGTTGACGAAGGTGGCCACGCCCGTGAACGCGATGGAGGCGGTGCACAGCGCCGCGGCCACGCCCGTCAGTGCCGGGTGGCCCGAGCTCCGCAGCCGCTCCAGCAACAGGCCCGCGGGCAGCAGCAGGAAGGGCACCAGCCCCGTCAGGTGGCGCGGGCCCGTCGTCCAGCCCCACGAGTCATAGGAGAAGGCCGAGGTGAAATACGTGTACCCGGCGAGCAGCGCCACCACGAGCCACAGGTGCGCCCGCATCTCCGGGCGGGCACGCGCCTCGCGCCGCAGCACCACCACGCCGGGGAGCGCGAGCAGGAGGAAGGGCGACAGGGTGAACAGGCCCCGCAGCGGCGAGAAGAAGGAGAGGGCGAAGGCGCGCGGGTCCGGGTAGCGGATGCCCAGGAAGCCGCCCAGGTGCCACGGTTGGTAGGCCGCGTCGTTGAGGTGCTTGTACCCGCTCTCCAGCGGATGTCCGAAGGCGGCCTGGTGGTACAGCATCAGCCCCACCACGAAGGGAAGCGCCCCCACCAGGGCCAGCCCGGTGCCACGTCCCAGGCGCGCCCACCGCGCGCGCGGCGGCTCCTCGCGCCACAGCACGCTCAGCACCGCGTACAGCACCAGTCCCAGCACGCCCAGCGCACCGGTGTACTCGGCGGCCACCGTGGCGCCCGCGCAGGCTCCCGCCACCAGGTAGCCCCGCTCACGCCACTCGTCGCGCGCGAGCCTCCACAGCGCGTAGAAGCCACCGAACAGCAGCACCGCCGTCGTCTGGTGGCTCATGAAGAGCAGCGAGTAGCTGAACGCCAGCGAGCCCAGCCCGTACGTCACCGTCACCGCGTCCGCCACCCCTGGCGACAGGTACGTCCCCAGGAAGCGGCGCACGAGCCACAGCAGCAACAGCGTGGGCAGCACCGTGAGGAAGAGCCGGCTGAAGAAGACGAGCGGCACCTCGCGCACCGCGAAGAGGAAGCCACCGCTCCATGCGCGCAGCGCCGCGTACACAGGCACCGCCGCGAACGACAGCAGCGGCGCCTTGGACGGGTAGTACTTCCCGTCCTTCACCGACAGGTCCCCGACGTAGCCGAAGTCCTGGAGCGCCCGGTTGATGTCCAGCGTGCCGTACTCCACCAGCGCGCGCGTCTGCCACAGCCGGCACAGCTCGTTGGGCGAGCGCAAACCGGGGTGGTAGGGGAACAGCAACACGTACAGCGCCACCAGCACAGCGTAGACGGCGCGCGGCGGGACCCCTGGGACACTCACAGCGCGTCGCTGCCGCGTTCCCCCGTGCGGATGCGCACGGCCTCGTCCACCGGCAGGACGAAGATCTTCCCGTCGCCGATCTTCCCCTCGTTTCCGGAGCGGGCCGCGCGCACGATGGCGTCCACCACGCGCGTCACCATGTCGTCGTCCACCACCACCTCCACCTTCACCTTGGGCAGGAAGTCCACCACGTACTCGGCGCCCTTGTAGAGCTCCGTGTGGCCCCGCTGCCGGCCGAATCCCTTCACCTCCACCGCGGTGAGGCCCTGCACTCCCACCTCGTTCAGGGCGTCCTTCACTTCATCCAGCTTGAACGGCTTGATGATGGCTTCGATCTTCTTCATTCGACACCTCCCGAGACGCGAGCCACCGCGAAGAGGCTCATGCCTACCGGCAGCTTCACCCGACTCTCGGCCTTCGCCAACAATGGAGCGATCCGGTCATAGACCTTGAGCTGCAGCTTCGGCACCGAGCGGCGGCGCATCACCCGGCTGTTCATGAACCAGCCCGGGATGCCCACCAGGTTCATCCACTCCAGCTTCTCCACCTCGAAGCCGTTGCCCTCCAGCACCTCGCGCAGGCCGGCCATCGTGTAGCGCCGGTAGTGTCCCACCGCCTCGTCGATGGACCCGAAGAGCGGAGGCAGCGCCGGTACCAGCACCACCACCCGCCCGCCCGGCGGGAGGATTTGACGGAAGCGGCGCACCGCCGAGGCATCGTCCGGGATGTGCTCCAGCACGTTGGACAGCACGATGGTGTCCAGCCGCTCGGCCTTCAGCGCCTCCCAGTCCGCCAGCGCCACGTCCGACAGGTACGGCCGCACGTGCGGCTTGCCCCGGAACTTGTTCTTCAGCCGGTCCACGTAGAAGCGGTCCACCTCGAGCGCGATGAGCAGCTCCAGCCCCGGCTCTATCTTCTCGGTGATGGTGCCGATGCCCGCGCCGATCTCCAGCACGCGCCGGCCCAGGTACTCACGGAAGCGCTGGCCCAGCCACGCGTTGTAGTTGCTGGCACCGTCCATGCGCTCCAGCGTGGTGTAGCCCTCGTGCTGGTTGTCCGCGTCGTTCTGCACCGTGGCGTAGCGCATCAGCGTGCGCAGCCGCGCCAGCTGCGTGGCCAGCGGCCGGCGCGGCGCCGTGTCCACTCCCACCGGGACCTCCGCCAGCCGGAAGAGCTGCGCCGCCAGCTTCACCACGATCTCCGCGTCCACCGCGTCATCGTCGCTGGTGAGCGACACCGACTTGAGCGCCGCGGTGCGGAAGGCCCGCTGGCCGCAGAGCGGATCCTCCAGCGATACGTCCGTGACGAACCGGGTGACGCGCCCCAGGGCCTTGTCCGCCAGCAGCTCCGGAGCCAGTCCCTGGAACCGTCGGTTTCCGAACACCGCGTCCGCCGTGTCCTCGCGGATGGGGCGGCACAGCGCCTCGCACGCCTCCAGGGCGTAGGCCGTGTCCGCGTCCTGGAGCACGGTGATTTCTCCCGTCACCCGTCCGAGCGCCGCCCGGATGGCCGCTCCCCTCCCAGGGAGGCCGGGGAGCACGTGCACGTTCGCCATGGGGGGCACCGTGAGCGGACCGTCCCCGGCGAGGATGACCTCGGCGCCCCGGGGGGCGAGCTCGTGGGCGAAGCGCGAGGCGACCGGAGCGGACTCGGCGGTGTAGGGGATGACGAACGAGAGCGACGGGTTCACGTCGCCGTGACTACCACACGGAAGGCGCGGGTGCTCGTATGCGTTCCCGTGGCGTAGTCGGAGGACTTCCGGGCGAGTCCAGGAAGATTGACCCCTCCGGCTCTCCCAGTGCAGTGTGCCCCCTTCGCCACCGATTGGACGCACCCGCGCCCCGGCATGGAGAACGACGTGGAAGAGGTGACACCGACCGAGGCCCCCGAGGCAGAAGAGCCCACACTGGACGTGATGCAATACGTCCGCGCGCTCTGGCGCCGCAAGTGGCTCATCCTCGGTGTGACGGTAGTGATGATGCTGGTGGGCGTGTTCTACTCCCTGCGCCAGCCCCGGATCTACGCGGCCAGCACCTCCCTCATCATCGACGTCGCCGCGCCCCGCGTGCTCGACACCGATGTCAAGGAGGTGATGGGCGACGAGCGTGGCAACTACTGGGCCAACAAGGAGTACTACCAGACGCAGAGCGAGGTCATCACCTCGCGCGCGGTGGCCTCCCGGGTGGCGGACCGGTTGGGTCTGCGCAACGACCCGGCCTTCCTCGGGGTGGAGGGCATCAAGGACGAGGCGGCGCGCAAGAAGGCCATGGAGTCCATCGACGCGGTGGCGCTGGTGCGCTCGCGCATCGCCGTCATCCCCTCGTCGAACTCGCGCGTGGTGCGCATCGTCGTGGAGGACGTGGACCCCAAGCGCGCGGCGCTGCTGGCCAATGAGGTGGCCGAGGCCTACATCGCGGAGAACCTGGCCCTCAAGCTCAAGACGACCGAGGGCGCCAGCGCGTGGCTCGAGGAGCGGTTGAGCGAGCTGGGCTCGCGCGCCAGCAGCAGCGAGATGGACCTCTACAGGTTCAAGCGCAGCGCGGACGTGCTCTCCCTGGCCACGGAGGGCAAGGCGGGGCAGCAGCCGGGCGCGGCGAAGCAGGCCTACGACACCTACATGGCCGAGCTCATCACCGTGCGCACGAAGATGGCCGCCCTCCAGGCTCGGGTGGATGCCATGCGCCAGCTTCGCAAGAACGTCACCTCCGAGTCGGAGCACTGGGCCGAGGGCCTCCCGGAGGCCAACGAGGGAGCCCTGCGCGACCTGCGCACCCAGGTGCTGGAGCAGCGCACCGCCTGCGTGGAGCTGTCCGAGCGCTACCTGCCGGAGCATCCGAAGATGCAGGAGTGCCAGGGGAAGCTGGCCGTGGTGCAGCAGGAGCTGCGGCGCAGCCTGGAGAACCTGGTGCGCGGCGCGGAGACGGAGCTGGCGGCGGTCCAGGCCAACGAGCGCAACCTGCTCGCGCGGGTGGCGGAGGCCAAGGCCGAGGCCTTCCAGGTGACGGAGAAGGAGATGGCCTACGAGAAGCTCCGGCGCGAGGCGGAGAACGATCAGCGTCTGTACGACATGGTCCTCAAGCGCTTCAAGGAGCTGGAGCTGTCGGGCCTGCTGCGCACCAGCAACGTGCGCGTGCTGGACGCGGCGCTGCCCAACCCGGTGCCGGTGCGGCCCAACACCCGCAGCGCGGTGCTGCTCTTCTTCCTGCTGGGCCTGCTGGGCGGCGTGGCGGTGGTGGTGGGGCTGGAGTTCCTCGACGCGAGCGTGGCCACCCGCGCGGACGTGGAGAATCGCCTGGGGCTGGCCTTCATTGGCGCCATGCCCCCGATGAAGGCCGAGGACGGCACCTCGACGGACCTGTTCATCCACCGCCATCCGCGCTCGCCGGCGGCGGAGATGTGCCGGGCCATCCGCACCAACCTGCTCTTCATGTCGCCGGACAAGCCCTTCCGCTCGGTGGTGGTGAGCTCGGCGGGGCCCTCCGAGGGCAAGTCCACCGTCGTCATCAACCTGGGCATGGTGATGGCGCAGACGGGCACCCGGGTGCTGTTGATGGACACGGACATGCGCCGGCCCCGCCTGCACAAGGCCTTCGGCATCCCCGACGACGTGGGGGTCAGCTCCCTGGTGGTGGGCGAGGGCTCGCTGGAGCGCGCCATCAAGTCCACGGATGTGCCCAACCTCTTCGTGCTGCCCTGCGGGCCGATCCCGCCCAATCCCGCGGAGCTGCTCCACTCGCGCGCCTTCTCCGAGCTGCTCGACGAGCTGCGGGAGCGCTTCGACTGCATCCTGCTGGACAGCCCGCCCCTGGGGCCCGTGTCGGATGCGCTCGTCCTCTCCAAGCAGACCGACGGCATCCTCCTGGTGCTCAAGGCGGGGAGCACCCACCGCGACCATGCCAAACGCGCCATTCGCGCGCTGCGCGACGTGAAGGCCCGGGTCATCGGCGCCCTTCTCAACGACGCAGATGGCAAGAATGGCCGGTACGACTATCAGACCTACAAATATTACGGCAGCTATGGCGCCGAGCGTGACGAGCAGCGAACCGCCAGCTAGAGAGCGCCGGTGATGAAGGTTCTTCAACTGGGTAAGTACTACGCCCCCTACCGGGGCGGCATGGAGACGCACCTGTCCGGGCTGTGCGCGGAGCTCAAGAACCGCGTGGAGCTGGAGGTGCTCGTCTCCAACACGGTCCCTCGCACCATGCGCGAGGTGGTGGACGGCGTGCGCGTCACCCGGTGCGCCGAGCTGGCGAAGGTGGCCTCCACCTCGCTCAACCCCACGCTGTCGCTGGAGCTGTCGTGGCGCCGGTATGAGCTGCTGCACATGCACTTCCCGCACCCCATGGCGGTGATGGGGTACCTGGGGAGTCTGCGGCCGCGGCGGCACGGGCTCGTCGTCACCTACCACAGCGACGTGGTTCGCCAGAAACGGCTGCTGAAGTTCTTCGCGCCCTTCATGCACCGGGTGCTGTCGCGCGCGGATGCCATCCTGGTGGGCTCGCCCAACTACGTGGAGACGTCCGAGATGCTGCGCCCGCACCGGGACCGGTGCCACGTGGTGCCCTTCGGCATCGACGCCAGCCGCTTCGCCCTCACGCCCGAGCGCGAGGCGGCGGCCGCGGCCGTGAAGGCCCGGTACGGTGGGGCGCCGCTGCTGATGGGGGTGGGGCGGCTCGTCTATTACAAGGGCTTCGACCACGCCATCCGCGCGCTGCGCGAAGTGCCGGAGGCGCACCTGCTGCTGGTGGGCGAGGGGCCGCTGCGCGTCCAGCTGGAGTCACTGGCCCGGAGCTGTGGCGTGGCCGAGCGCGTGCACTTCCTCGGGCGCCTGGGGGACGAGGCGCTCGTGTCGCTCTACTACGCGTGTGATGCCTTCGTGCTCTCCTCCGTCACCCGCGCCGAGGCCTTCGCGCTGGTGCAACTGGAGGCCCTGGCGTGCGGGCTACCCGTCATCAACACCGCGCTGGACTCGGGGGTGCCCTTCGTCAGCCGCCACGAGGAGAGCGGCCTCACCGTGCCGCCGGGCGACGAGGCGGCGCTGGCCGCGGCCATCCAACGGATGCTGGCGCACCCGGAGCAGCGGCGGGCGTGGGGCGAGGCGGGCCGTGCCCGTGTGCTATCCGAGTTCTCCCAGGCGCGCATGGGCGAGCGCGTGCTCGACGTCTATCGGACGGTGAAGGAGGCGCGGCGGCTGTGATCGGACTGGCGCTCACGCTCCTGTCCATCGTCGCGACGTTCCAGGTCACGCGGCGGCGTGGTCTGGGCCATGGGCTGGGCACGCTGCTGCTGGTCGGCTACTTCTACGGCATCCTCCGGGCGCGCCACCCGGACGGCTTCTCGCACTTCATGTTCGATGGTGCCGTGGCCGGCCTCTACCTGTCGATCCTCACGGGCCGCATGCGGAAGATGCGGGTCGGCCGTGACGGCCAGGTGATGCGGCTCTTCGTCCGGGCGTTGATGGTGTGGCCCCTGTGCACCCTCTTCATCTCCCCGTTCTTCGACTCGCAGCACTTCTTCATCCAGCTGGTGGGCTTGCGCATGGCCATCCTCCTGCTGCCGTTGATTGTCATTGCCTCGCGGCTGACGGAGGAGGAGCTGGACTCGCTGGGGGAGTGGGTGTTGTGGCTCAACGCCGTGGCGTTCGTCTTCGCCATGTTGCAGCTGCGCTTCGGGGTGGAGCCCTTCTTCCCGAGGAACTCCGTCACCGACATCCTCTACAAGTCCAATGACGTGGGTGAGGAGCGCTCGCTGCGCATCCCGGCCATCTTCAACACCGCGCACGCGTACGGCGGCACCATGCTGCTGTCGCTGCCGTTGCTGGTGCGCCGTTGGGAGCGGCGTGCCTCCTTCCGCGACCGCCTCTTCACGGGGCTGGTGTTGGCGGGCAGCGTGCTGGGTCTCTTCATCTGCGCGGCGCGCAGCCCGGTGGTGCAACTCCTGGCCATCGTGGGGGGGCTGCTGCTCGTCACCCGGCTGTCGCTGAAGCTGATCGCGGGCCTGGCGGGCATCGCTGTCCTGGTGGGCGTGGTCGTCTTGCAGAACCCGCGTTTCCAGCGCTTCCTCACGTTGGATGACAGCGGCTACGTCTCGGACCGGGTGGCCATGAGTGTGAACACCAGCCTGCTGGACGTCATCACGAATTATCCGCTGGGCAACGGGCTGGGCAGCGCCGCGGGGACGAGCATTCCCTTCTTCCTGTCGCACCTGGCCCGGCCACAGGTTGGCTTCGAGAACGAGTACGCCCGTATCACCATGGAGCAGGGTCTCATCGGGCTGCTGTTGTGGCTGTGCTTCCTCGGCTGGCTCTTCACACGGCTACCGCCGAGACGCCGGGGGGGCTCGATCATGGCCGAGCGGATGATGTGGGCCACGGTGCTGGTCATGTGGGCAACGGCCATCATCGGCACGGGCACGCTGTCCTCGATTCCAGGTACCACCTTCCTGCTGTTCTGGATGGGCATCATCGTCGGGACGCGGCGGCCCGTGACCGTCCCACGGCCCCGGCCGGCGGTGTCCAGGGCCACCCACACGCCGAGGCCGCCCATGACGGTACCGGGGCCCGGGTTGCCGGAAGATCGGGAGGTCGGGCATGAGCACGCGTAAGCGGGTGGCCTTCGTGGTGAATGGCGCGCCGGGCAGCCCCATGAGCACCCGCGCCGAATCCTTCGCGCGGGCACTGGGCCAGGACTTCGACTGCGAGCTGCTCCACCGGCGGCCCCAGAAGGTGCGCGCCATCGCCGAGATGGTGTCCGGGCTGCACGCCCTGCGGCCGGATGCCATGTACGTGATGGACCTGGGGTACTCGGGTGTCGCCGCCGCGGCCCTCCATGCGCTGCGCGGGCGCTGTCCTCGCGTCGTGGACACCGGGGACGCCATCGCGGCATTGGCGCGTTCGGTGGGAGGCCGGGGCCGGGTGGGGGAGTTGCTCACCGAGGCCCTCGAGCAGTTCGGCCTGCGCACCGCGGACGCCATCGTGGTGCGTGGCACGTTCCACCAGCGGCTGCTCTCCGAGCAGGGTCTCGCCAGCACCGTCATCCAGGATGGTGTGCACGTGGACGCGTTCCTGCCCCGTCCCGCCGAGGAGGTGCGCCGGAAGCTGGGTCTGGAGGGGGTGCTGACGGTGGGCATCCTTGGCTCCTCCCTCTGGAGCGAGCGGCTCCAGGTGGCGGTGGGGTGGGAGCTGGTCGAGCTGATGCGACTGCTGAAGGGCCGGCCCGTGAAGGGCGTGCTCATCGGGGATGGCAGCGGGGTGCCCCACCTGCGCGAGCGGTGCCGGCGCTACGGCATCGAGGAGCAGATGCGCTTCATCGACCGCATCCCGTACGAGTCGGTGCCCGAGTACCTCCGCGCGCTCGATGTGGTGGTGTCCACGCAGAGCAACGACGTCGTCGGACAGGTGCGCACCACGGGGAAGCTGCCCCTGTACATGGCCAACGGGCGCTACATCCTCGCCACCGACGTGGGCGAGGCCTCGCTGGTGCTGCCCGAGGAGATGCGGGTGCCATACGAGGGTGTGGTGGACAAGGCCTACCCGGCCCGCCTGGCCGAGCGTGTGGAGGGGCTGCTCGCCTGGCCCGAGCGGCTGCGCGCGGGCGAGGCCCTGGTGAAGGTGGCCCGGGAGAAGTTCGACTACGCCGTGCTGGCCGGGCGAGTGCGCGACGTGCTCGAGCGGGTCATCCGCTGAGCGCGAGCCGCTCGTAGACCCAGCCGTGCTCCAGGGCCACGAAGCGGAAGACGTTCTGCCGCTGGCGGTCATCTCCTGGCACACGCTTGCACCTGACGTTGCGTCAGGTTGTACCGTTCGCCGGTGATGAAGGAGCGAGCGACGAGCCGACGCCGCTGGCGTATCGGCGAACTGGCGGACGCCACCGGCCTGACGGTGCGTACCCTCCACCACTATGAGCACATCCGGCTGCTCGCGCCCGCGGCGCGGACGGACGGACGGACGCCAACGGCTCTACGACGAGAATGACGTGCGGCGCCTCTACCGCATTCGCGCGCTGCGCGACCTGGGGCTTTCACTCGCGGACATTGGTCGCATGCTCGATGACGACCGCGCCGAGCTCGCCAACGTCCTGAGTGCCCATCGGGCTCGCGTCGAGGCCGAGCTCGAGCGGCTCGGGAAGCTTCGGACGCTCCTCGATCACGCGTGCGAGCACGCGGACCGTGGCGTCTAACCCCGCCGACGTGCTCGCCACGATCGAGGCCATGTCGCGGGTCGTTCGCCGTGGCGACGCACTCCGGAAGAAGGGGAACGCATCGAAGGAGGCAGAGGCCCGGTGGCGGGAGCTGGGCGACGAGCTTCGTGCGTGCATGAAGGCGGGAGAGGCCCCCTCGGCCCCGGGCCCTCGCGCCGTGGCCCGCGCGGCCCTGGCGCGGATCGTTGAGTTCGCCGGTGGCGACCGCGCCACGTTGGAGGCGCTCGCGCACCTTCGCCGGCTCGCGCCCCCGAAGAACCTCGCCGGGTGGAGCCCCGCGCTGATGCGGTACCTCAACCAGGCACTGGCCAGCCTTCACAAGACGGAGCACGAACCATGCTGAACGAACAGATCGCGAAGGACGTCGGACCGGCACATCTCGACATCGCCTGGGAGCAACGCGGCGATCCGAAACACCCGACGGTGCTGCTCGTGATGGGACTCGCCGCCCAGCTCGTGAACTGGCCACTCGGCTTCCTGCGGGCGCTCGTCGCGCGCGAGCTCCACGTGGTGCGCTTCGACAACCGTGATTCGGGGCACTCCACGCACATGCGCGATGCCCCGCCTCCCGAGCTGCCCGCGGCGCTCGAGGGCGATCTGTCATCGGCGTCGTACACGCTCTCCGACATGGCTGCTGACGCGGTTGGCCTGCTCGATGCCCTGAAGATCGACGCCGCGCACGTGGTGGGAGCGTCGTTGGGTGGCGCGATCGCGCAGACGATCGCGATCGAGCATCCGACACGGGTGCGATCGCTCACGACGATGATGTCGACGACCGGCGACATGTCGGTCGGGCAGGCGCACCCCGCGACCATGAAGGCGTTGTTCGGAGGGCCTCCCGCACGCACGCGTGAGGAGGTCGTCGCGCGCGCCGTGCGCAGCATCGCGGTGGTTGGCTCGCCGGCGTTCCCGGCGGATCCGGCGGCCGTGGCCGAGAGCGCGGGGCTTGCGTATGATCGCGCTCACGACGAGGTCGCCATCGCGCGCCAGGCCGTGGCGTCGGTCGCGTCGGGTGACCGCACCCCGCTGCTGCGTGCGATCGATGTGCCCACGCTCGTGCTGCACGGGCTCGCTGACACACTGTGCGACCCGAGCGGTGGGCGTGCCACGGCTGCCGCGATTCCGGGGGCCGAGCTCGTGCTGATCGACGGGATGGGGCACAACCTTCCGCCCGGGCTCTGGGCGCGGATCTCCGAGCACATCGCCGCCATTGTGCGAAGGGGTGATGCGAGGGCGGGAGGGACCGCGCCACGGCGTTTGGAAGGTCGATGAGTCGAGGCCCGCCGGGGCCTCCAGGAGAATACCCGCTCGGTCTCCATGGGCCCGATGCGCCGCACCCGGACGCGGAGGTCCGTGTGGCGTCCCTGGTGCCTCCGCCTGCCTCGGGCGAACCTGACGAGGTTCCACGGCGTATTCGCCCCAGGCGCGAAAGTGCGGCCATTTCTGCTCCCTCGAGCGAGGGCGGAGCCGCGGCCGGAAGAGGAGAGCCCGTTGGTGGTCGCGACGGTGGAGGAGCCGCGGAAGGAGCGCACGCCCCGCTTGGATCAGGCGGGGCTGCTGCGCCGTGCGTTCGCGCTGGGTCAAAGGAGTCGAAACGCGAGACCCGAGCCGGAACGAGACTGGGCGTGGACGGTTGAACCCACCCACTGACCCCCTCCCTGAGCCCGCGAGCGCCCACGCCACTCACTGCCCGAGCGACTGGGGCGGGGGCCTGGCGCTGAAGGCGGGCGAGTAGCACTTCCCCTGGTGCTCATAATGGAGCGTCTCCTTACGGCCGGCGGGCATGCCGGGCAGGAGCAGAGGTAACGCAGGAGGGGGCTGAGACAGGGTCTGGCCTGGGCGAGCGGTTGGAAGGCGGGAGCGAGCGGCCCGGGCGCGGCGCCGAGCCGCACCCCCTGAGGAGGACGCCTGAGGCCGCCGAGCGTTGGCGAGCGCTTTGCCAGGTGCCCTGCCGGGCAGCATCGGGTGGCGAGGTGGGCGATGGCGGAGCAGTTCGAAGCACACAAGGCGTTGGTGGCGAAGGCGGTGACGCTGTTTCCGAATGACACGGTGATGCGGGCGCTGGCGCTCATGCAGCGCTATGGGCTGGACTGGCTGCCGGTGGTGGACGAGTCGCGCGGGGAGCTCATCGGCGACGTGACGGCCGAGGACCTGCGGAAGGTGTGGGAGCACTCCCCGCTGGCCTGTATGTCGGAAATTCTTTCCCTGAAATCCTTGCAGGAGGACGACGATGGCACCTCCTGGAGCCCCCGGGTGACGCTGGTGTCGCCGCTGGTGGACATGTACCGCACCAGCAAGAAGTGGAAGCAGTTGCTCCGAGCGCGAAAGGGCGCCGCGAGGAGGAGCCGCGGCCTTTTGATGGAGTCGCTGCTCCGCGAGCTGGAGCCCTGAAAAGGGTCCAGTGTCACGACGCCGGGAGTTGTCTCACCCGGCTGAAAAAATGACTTCAGCCGGCGAGTCATCCCGCTGCGGGTGCAATACCGACCCGTCCTCCGCGTTTGAGTATCCACCCGGAATTTTCCGGGTGTACTCGGACAGGGATTCTCGAACCATGCGGAAGCTCTTTCGTCGTCCGTTCACCGCGCTGACGTGCGCGATTGCATTGGGACTCCAGGCGTGTGGCGAAGGACCGCCACCGGAGCAGGGCGAGGCGCCGCCGGCGGAGGCCGCGGCCGTGAGCGCCCAGGCGCTCCCCTCCACCGCGCAGGACGTGGAGCCAGACATCCTGGTCGCGCTGCGGTCCATCCCCGGGCTCACGGTGCGGGAGGGCCCGACGCGCATCCCCGGCACGCGCTTCTTCATCCTCACCTATGACCAGCCGGCGGACCACTGGCACCCGGAGGGCCAACGCTTCCAGCAGCGCATGACGCTGCTGCACCGCTCGACGCAGGCGCCCATGGTGCTGGCCAGCACGGGCTATGGCATCGGCACCAGCGCCGGACAGACGGAGCCCACCGCCATCCTCCAGGCGAACCAACTCCTCGTCGAGCACCGCTTCTTCGGCCCCTCCATCCCCGAGCCCGCCAACTGGGCGCACCTGACGCTGGGGCAGGCCGCGGCGGACCACCACCGCATCGTCAGCGCCTTCAAGTCCCTCTATGGCGCGAAGTGGGTGAGCACCGGCGCGAGCAAGGGCGGCATGACGTCCGTCTACCACCGCGCCCTCTACCCGAACGACGTGGACGCCACCGTGGCCTACGTGGCGCCCAGCAGCCACGGCCCGCGGGACCCGCGCTACGTCCACTTCCTCGGTACCGTGGGCGACGCCGCGTGCCGCGAGCGCATCCGCGACTTCCAGCGTGACGCGCTGTCGCGCCGCGAGGAACTGGTGCCCCAGGTCGCCGCGGCGGCGACGGCCGAGGGCGCGCCGCTCGACTTCCTCGGCGCGGACAAGGCGTTCGAGTTCATGGTCCTCGAGCTGCCCTTCTCCTTCTGGCAGTACAGCCCTCCCGAGACGTGCACCACCATCCCCGCGCCCGGCGCGCCGGCGGAGCAGGTGCTGGAGGCGCTGAGCGGCATCGTCGGCTACTTCAGCTTCAGCGACCCGTCCATCCAGTACTACGCGCCCTACTACTTCCAGGCGGGCACACAGCTGGGCAGCTACCGCTCCGACGAGCGGCACCTGCGCGGGCTCGTGCGCTACCCGCGGCAGTACGCGCCCGCCGCCATGGTGCCCTTCGCGATTGAGCCCTACGGGTTCGACTTCTGGTCCATTCCCCTCGTCGAGGCGTGGGTGAAGGCGCGCGGCGAGCGCATGCTGTTCATCTACGGCGAGCTGGACCCGTGGTCCACCAACGCCTTCGACGTGCGCGAGCGCAACGACTCGTACCGGTTCTTCGTCCCCGGCGGGAACCACAACTCCTCCATCTCCCGCCTGCCGGAGGTCGAGCGCGCCTTCGCCGTGGAGCAGCTCGGCACGTGGATGGGCCTGCAGCCCATGGAGCAGGAGCGCGTCGCGCAGAAGGCGTCCCGTCTGGCCTCGGGCGAGGAGCCGGTGCAGTCGCTCGTCATCGACCGCCGCCGCCCGCCGCCTCAGGAGTAGCCGTCACCCGCTCTCAGACGTTGAGAACACCTGAGTAGGCAATGACCTGCTTCGAAGGGCACGGGCGCGAAGTCCGTGCCCCCGTTGCAGCGTCTCTGAGCCAGCCCAATCCCTCGACTGTCCTCCCAATTTCTCATACGCCGCAGGCGTGCTCCTGTATTCGCCTCGTGAATTGGGCGCCTCCTACGACCCGCACCTCATGATATTGCGACCGACATCCCAATTCGGCGCTCTCGTCCGTTTTGGGTTTCCTTCGGCCCAACCCAAACATGGAGTTCCGCCATGCGTCGCGTGCCACACTCATTCCTGCTGCTGGCCGGCCTCGCCGCCACCCCGTGCGCCTTCGCGCAGAGCACGCCGGTCAACCTCGCGCTGAACCAGCCGGTAAGCGTCAGCGGCACCGAGAACGCCGCGGCGTTCAATGCGGCCAACGCCAACGACGGCCGTCTGGACACCCGCTGGAGCTCGGAGTTCGTTAGCCCCTCGTGGATCACCATCGACCTCGGCAGTGAGCAGTCGATCGGCCGCGTGGTGCTGCGCTGGGAGAACGCGCACGCCACCGTCTACACCCTCAACGTCTCCAACGACGGCGTCAACTGGACCACCGTGTACACGAACGCCAACGGCAAGGGCGGCACGGAAGACATCACGTTCAATCCCGTCTCGGCGCGCTTCGTCTCCATGTACGGCACGGAGAAGAACACCCAGTACGGCTACTCGCTGTACGAGTTCGAGGTCTACGGCGCCAGCGGCGGCGGCGGGCCGGGCGACTCCCCTGATCAGCAGCCGGGCACGGCGCCCACCGTGTCGTACAACGCGCGCATCTCCGGCAACCAGACGGAACCCGCGGCGCCGTTCGTCATCACCGACGTGGCACCGTTCAACAACCCGTGGGGCCTCGACTTCCTGCCCGACGGCCGTGTCGTGGTCACCGAAAAGAGCGACCGCATGTACATCGTGACGTCCGCGGGCGCGAAGACGTCCATCGGCGGCCTGCCGGTCTCGGTGGGCGCCAACGGCGGTGGCGGCCAGAGCGGCCTCCACGACGTGGCGGCATCGCCGACCTTCGCCCAGGACCGCACGCTGTGGTTCAGCTACGTGGCCAAGGCCGCGGACGGCAACAACCGCCTCACGCTGGCGACCGCGCGCCTCGACGAGAGTGCCGGTGCCGCGAACCTCGCCGACCTCGAGATCGTCTGGCAGGAACCGTCGAGCTATTCGATGCGCGGCCAGCCGGGCGCGCGCATCGCGTTCGCACCGGATGGCCAGTACGTATTCCTCTCCGTCGGCGACGGCGACATTCCGGACTCCAACGGCAATCGCGGTGTCACCGCGCAGATGCCGGACACCGGACTGGGCAAGATCATCCGCCTCAACCTCGACGGCAGCACCCCCACCGACAACCCCGAGGCGTCGGCCGGCGGCGTGCGCGGGCAGGTGTGGGCCAGCGGCTTCCGCAACCCGTACGGCCTGGCGTTCGACGCGAAGGGCAACCTGTGGGAAACGGAGATGGGCCCGGCCTCCGGCGACGAGTTCAACTTCATCGCCAAGGGCGGTAACTATGGCTGGCCGCTGGTGAGCAACGGCAACCACTACAACGGCGATGCCTACATGCCGGGCCAGCCGTATCCGCGCCACGACACCGCGCCGCAGTTCACGCAGCCGGCGGCGTACTGGGGCTGGTTCTCCACCACCAACTCCATGTCGCCGTCCGGGCTGGCGTTCTACAACGGCAACCTGTTCCCGCAGTGGAAGGGCTCCGCGCTGCTCGGCTCCACCTCGTCCATCGCGCTGTACCGCGTGGTGATCGATCCGGCGTCCAACAACGTCACGGGCGTCGAGCGCTACGGCCGCGATGCGAACGGCGTGTACACCGGTGCGGTGCGCGCACTGAAGGTGTCGCCGTTCGATGGCAGCATCTGGTACGTCAAGGGCGGCAGCGACGGCGCGCTGCGCAAGCTGACCCCGAAGTCGTGATCGTCACGATGGGACCGGGATGAGCCCGGTCCCATCGGCGGGTTGCGGCCATGTGGGAGCGGGCTTGCCCCGCGACAGCTTTTCGCCCCGGTCTAGAGCAGCTTCGCCATGATCTCGCGCTCGCGCTGCTCGAGCTTGATCGAGGCGAGCGTCCAGTCGATGAGCTCGTCGGCGACCGACACGTCGAGACCGAAGGCGCCGGCGGCCTCCTTCACCGACGCGCGCTCCTCGTTCGCGATCTCGCCGTCGGCGCACGCCACCTCGACGATCATGCGCAGCAGGGAGGCGCGCAGCTCGCGGCTCTCGATCTTGCTGACGATGTCGGTGAGGCGGCTGGGCTTCTGGAACTCCTGCTCGATGAGCGCGGCGACCTGCTCGTCGCGGGGCGACAGGCCGATGCCAAACACCACGTCATCGAGCTGCTGGCGCTCGTCCTCGGTGATGCGGCCATCGCTCGCCGCCACGTTGGCCATGGCCTGGACGAACGCCATCAGCTGCTCCTGGGGGTACTCGCGCGTCATGTCGTCTCCTTGGCGAGCGGCGCGCGGCTGGCCAGGGGCTCGCGGACATGGGATGGGCCGGGCCGCTCGGCGGAGTAGGATAGTGGGCGCCGGCGAGGACCGGAAACGGTTTTCGCCCTGGCTCGCGCGTGGAAGCGTGACCTCGGCCCGGCCTGAAAGAAGTTCAATGAGCCTTCCGTTGGGGATTCCATGGGGTGCCCAGGCTCTTTGAGCTCCTCTCGGAGCGCGAGACGTTCCTCCCAGGCCGCGCACCTGGAGGCGGCCTCCGTCTGGGCCTTCCTGCGGCTGCGCGAGGAGCTCGCCCTGCATGGCGCCGACGAGGCCCTGCGCGACGCGGCCCTGGCGTGGCGCTTCGGCAGGCGGTGGAAACACTGCGCGAGGAGATAGGCCGGCTGCTGGACGCGCTCCTCGTCAGCCAGAGAGGCCCAGGGCTCCTACCGCGCACCACTTGGGAGGACGGCCTGGGCAGGCGTGTACAGTTTCTATCCAGCCCGCTTCAGCCACACCCGCAGGGCTCCTACCGGCTCGAAGCCCTGGGTGCACCACGTGGACAGCTCGTCGCCGTGTTCGTAGCCCACGAGCCGCAGCCCCGGGAATGCCGCCATGGCATGGACGAGCATCTCCGCGCGGAGCACGGCGGGTGCTCCTTCCACGAAGAACGTGTTCGACAGGCTCACGACACCCGCGGCCCGGTAGGCAATGGCACCGGCGACGATGGCCTCGTTGTCGTAAGCGGCGAAGAACTGGATGTTCGCGTCGTCCAGCAGCGTGGGGCGGAAGAGGGCGTGTTCCTGCTCTGGTAGGTGGCTACCCGAGGGTCCGCGCCAGGCCACTTCCCATGCGGCGAGCGAGGTCTCCTCCCGAATCGGGAGCCAACGAACTCCGCTGGCAGGAGCAGCCGCAGGTGCCGCCTGGGAGAGGATGAGCCACTGTGCGGCGAACAGCTCTGTGAAACCTCTCGGAGCAAGGTCGAGCGTCGCGAAGCTATCCTTGACTCCCCATTGCCCAGGCACGTCGAGCGCGGAGATCTGCTCGAGCTGTTGAGCCTCGTCGTCTCGCGTGAGCGTAATGGCGTTCGGGTAGAACTTGAGGACTCCGGCACGGTTCAGCCACAGAGAGCGGGAGAACTCACCCGGGTAGCCATGTGCGCGGCACACTGCGTCGCACCACGCTGCATTGTTGTCGACTGCTGAGGCAAGCAGATCAAAGGACATACCTGATCATCCATAACAGAGGGGGCCAGTCCAGGCCACGGCGCCGCTCGCGCCGTCCCATCCCCTCCACCGCGGTGGGCAACCTCTATTGCCACCACCGCAATCTTCTTGCCGCGCCGGGCGGCAATCTTCTCGGCCCATTCTCGCAGGTGGGCCGTTTCGTGCGACCATGGTTTCCGAGGCCTCCCATCCGCAGACACCCTTCACCTCCTCCTCTCCTTCCCCCCGTCCCCGAATTCCCGCTTCAAAACACCTGATCGCTTGGAGGCGAACGAATGAAAGCCGTGGTCTATCGCGAATATGGACCGTCTCATGTTCTAAAGCTCGAAGAGGTGGAGAAACCCACCCCCAGCGCCAGAGAAGTGCTGGTCCGAGTTCATGCGACCACTGTCACCATCGGTGATACCATCATGCGCAGCCTCAACATCCCTGGCCCGTTCTGGCAGCGGTTCTTGGCGCGCCTTTATCTGGGGTTTCGCAGACCCAAGCGAACCATCCTGGGGATGGAGCTGGCTGGGGCTATTGAAGCTGTGGGCGACAAAGTGACCCGCTTCAAGCCTGGTGACCTGGTCTTTGCCTCTACCTTCGGGGTAGATTTCGGCGGCTACGCCGAGTACAAATGCCTGCCCGAAAACGGGGTGTTGGCGCACAAACCGGCCAATCTCAGCTTCGCGGAAGCAGCCGCCGTCCCGGGCGCAGGCCAGACGGCGTTGCAATGTCTCAAGAAGGGGAGAATCCAACCTGGGCAGAAGGTTCTGATCTACGGCGCTTCGGGTTCAGTGGGCACGAACGCGGTACAACTTGCAAAGAACCACTTCGGAGCCGAAGTGACGGGGGTATGCAGCGCCGCGAACCTGGAATTGGTGAAATCGTTGGGCGCCGTCAAGGTCATCGACTACAGCCGCGAGCACTTTACTCAGAGCGGCGAGACTTATGACGTCATTTTTGACGCGGTGGGCAAGCTCTCACCTGCTCAGGTGAAGAGGGCGCGTGAGCAGGCAAGCATCTACCTCAATGTTCATGCCGACTCGGCCGGCGGCGACAAGCTTGAAAACCTGCTCTTGCTCAAGGAACTGGTCGAGGCGGGCAAAGTAAGACCTGTCATTGATCGGGTGTATCCGCTGGAACAGATCATCGAGGCGCATCGCTATGTCGAACAAGGGCATAAAAAGGGAAATGTCGTCATCACCGTAGAAAATGGTGGCAAAACCTACTGAACGACGTAGGCAACGAACGTCTCGATGCGCTCGTCGGGCTTTTGGCCGGGCTTGGCGGGTCGTAACTGCTCGCCGGACCCCGTCGTGACGAGAGAAGCAGTGGCGTGAGACGTCCAGGCCATGAACCTGGAGGTGCACGTGGAGAAGGAGTTGGAGCAGTTCCGGCAGGAGGCGCAGAGGCTGAGGGCAGGACGAGCGAAGGGCTCGGGCCCTTCCCCGAGCCACTGAGAGCGTTCGCGGTGCGCTACCTGGCGCAGGCGCAGGAGAAGGGAGAGACGCTCAAGTCGGTGGTGGAGAGTCTTGGAGTGTCGGAGCCGACGTTGCAGGCGTGGCGGCGGGGGGGAGCAGCAGCTGGGCGGGCAGCTGCTCAAGGGTGACGTCTTCCTCTTCGTCGGGCGGTGCCGTCGGCGCGCCAAGGTGCTGTACTTCGACGGCACGGGGCTGGTGCTGCTCACCAAACGCCTCTTCAAGGGACGCTTCGCCAGCCCCTGGGTCCAGGCGGGGGCGGCGAGCGTGGTGCTGACAGTGGGCTCGGGCGGCCCCCGTCAGCGGCCCTCCTCGGCCCCTCTGCTCCTGCCCACTCCCTCAACACACCTCCCATCCTTCCTTCTATACGCCAGAGCGATGGGGAATGGCTGGCCGGAGCGGAACGGCGCGCCCGGCCCCTCAGGGCTTTCGACGGGCGGAGGGGCGCGCGCCGGGAGCGCTCAAATGAGCATCGAGCGGATGCGGAGGAAGACAGGTGGCCCCTGGGCGTGGGGCGTGTCCCAGCGGGCGAGCGACAGGTAGCCACCACTCGCGGGAGCCGTGACGGGGTGCCACATCGGCGGCGGGGCCGGCGGGACCGCGAGCGGGGAGGCCTGGTTGGAGACGTCCACGAGCGCTGGCGCGGGGACATCCCGCTCCAACGCGTCGCAGCAGTCCTTGCGCAACGTTGTCCCGTCGTGTGGGGCCTTCTCCGCCACGTGGGCCGGGCACCGGCCGCAACCGAGGCCGATCGCCCGGTTGGCCCTGAAGGCCCGGCGGAAGGACACGGGCCTGCCCACCGGGGCGAGCCCGGACTCGTGCTCAGTTACTGCGGACCCGGCACCGGGAAGGCCGTGGTAGGTTCGCTCCTCCCAGGGGAAGATGCCTCCATGCTCACGATTCGTGACGCGCAGTTGCAGTCACTCCAGCGCCACCGTGAGCAGGATTTCGTGCGCTCGCTCGCGGCGTACGTGCGACGTCATGAGCCCGCGCTCGTCGCGCAATGGCCGGACGCGCTGCTTGAGCGCCGGGTGGCCCACGCACGGGAACGTGCGGCGGCGTACGGCATGACGGACCCCTTCGCGCTGGTGGAGTTCTTCGTCGCGATGGCGATGCACTCCCCCGACTTCGACAAACACCCCTCCGTCCAGGCGATCCTCCAGGACAGGGGGATTGCTCCCGACCACCGGATCCACGCGGTGTGGGTGCGCACTCCTCCGGAGACCTGGGCCCGGATCCGCGAGGAGTCGTCTCCCACTCCGTGGCCGTGCGACGAGGAAACTTCCAGATGAAACCCATCCAGGCCAAGGCGTGGAAGCCGCTGGAGCCGCAGGAAGACCTCATCACCTCCTGCGAGTCCGGCATGTACGAGGTGAGGATCTCGGGGTTCGGCGTGGGGAACAGCCCGCACGAGGGGCACCCCGATGAGCACGACGACCTCTCGCATGACGCGCCGGGGCGCTACTACGTCCACGTCCCGGGAGAGGGCTCGCTGGTGCTGAGCTGGAAGATCGAGGGCTGGGAACACGTCACCGCCGCCGACATCCACATCTACCCGCACGGGGATGACCGCCCCATCGGCATGGTGGAGGTCAAGAAGGGCGAGGACCACCACGACACCCAGGGCCGGCTGAGCGGCGTGCGGTCCAGTGATGAGTTCCCCGATGGGGTCTTCACGTTCGAGAAGGGCCCCTACCTGGCGCGCCTGCGGATCCTCTCGGTGAAAGAGAACACGAAGGTCTCGGTGGGGGTGCGGCGGCTGTACTTCGACGTGCTCCCCATCGCCATCGTGGGCGGTGGCATCGCGGGGATCCGCACCGCGGAGAAGCTCCTCGAAACAGCCCCGGAGCAGTCCGTGGTGCTCCTGGAAGCCCGCGATTACCTGGGCGGACGCGCGCGCACGATCAAATGGGAGGGGCTCGACATCGATCTGGGCTGCCAGTTCCTGCAGGACGCGGAGACCAACCCCCTCGTTCCGCTCGCGGGCCAGTATGGGCATAGCGCGTTCTGGCACAAACAGGTCACGGCGATCCGCGTGCCCTTGGAGGACGAAGTCGTGACCGAGGAGCACCCGCTCTGGCGCGAGGCGGAGTCGCATGGAGAGGGGATTCGTTCCAAGGCCGACGAGAGTGTCCGGCAAGCGTTCGACCGCAAAGTGAAGGCGTACTGCGAGGACCAGGTCCGCGATGAAGATAAAACGGAGCTGGAGGCGAACCTGAAGAACGAACTCGAGCAGCTCGCCCAATCCCTGGCGAAGGAACATGACTTCGTCCAGCGGTATAGGAAGCAGGTGTCCGACAAGGTCGACGAGCTGCGGGAATGTGCCGAACAGGCGCGTTCGGAGCTCGATGGCTTCGTTCTGCCCGAGCAGCCCAAGGATATGAAGTCAGAGGAGTTCAAGATATACCGTAACAAGAGGACAGAGCAAAGCCGGCTACAGAGCAGGGTCAAGGAGTTCGACAAATTCAGGGAGCAACACGAAGCGTTCCAGTCCGATGCGTGGCTCGAGAACAAGGGCGGCGTACAGACCTCGCTCCTCGAACTGGCGCGTAAGGACATCAAGGAGAAGCATCACAAGAGGCTTGAGGAGGAAATCCGCCGCGGCCAGGAAGAAACCTTCGCGCAAAGGGTGGAAGAACGCATCCAGAAGCTCCTCGAGAACCCCTTGCTGACGTTGGCGCTCGCGATGAGCGCGGAGCTCGACGAAGGCATCGAGCCGACCGACTTCACGTCATACGAGGCAGACGAGGAAGAGGAAGAGGAAGAGGAAGCGAAAGAGGATGTCGGGACGAGCAACAGGATGTCCCGCGAGGGGTATGGCGCGCTCATCGAGAAGCATGCCCGAGCGCTCAACAAAGAGAATCCCACGTACCTGAGCGTACGGCTCGAGTGCCCGGTCACGGAGATCACGGTGGGCAGGTCCGAAGTCGAGGTACCATCCAACGTCCAGGTCACGACCTACGCCCGGCTCGAGACAGGTCAGGGCGTGCTCTACGCGCGCGGAGTCGTCGTGTGCGTGCCCACCGAAATCGTGCTGCGAAACGCCATCAAATTCACCCCCGCGCTTCCCGAGAACATCCGCGAGGCTTTCGCGGCGGTGCCCATGGGGCACTACAAGAAGATCTTCCTGCCGCTGAAGGCGGAATCCCCCCTTGCCACGGCGCTCGAGTCCCTGGTCGAGGACGCGACCGTCCCACCCGAAGGCGAGACGGACCCCTCGCTGTTCACGCTCTCGGCGAGCGGGGTGCCGTGGAAGTTCCTCTACCGTCGGGCGTTGAACGTGGTCGTTGGATTCGTCGGGGGCGCGTACGCGAAGGAGCTCGATCAGCGCGACGATCAGGAGACTGCTACCGTGGCCCTCCAGGTGCTCGCCGCCGCGCTCAAGCTGAAGGAAGGCGACGTGCTGGAGTCGTGGAGCGGCAAGATCCACACGAGCCGGTGGAGCGAGGACATCTACAGCCGCGGCGCGTACTCGTACACGAGGCCTGACGGGGGCGAGAAACGCAAGACGTTGCGAGAGGCCGTGGTGCACGGCTGCATCGTGTTTGCTGGCGAGGCCCTACGCTCCTCCAAGGAGGAGTACGCCACCGCGCACGGGGCCTGGCTGAGCGGTGAGTACGCGGCAGATTGGATCCTCAGGAATCTGGAGAAGTAAGCAACTCCCCGCACGGCGTGCTCAGGCCCTGTCTGGCGTGAGGGGAATCTCCAGGGGGGGCCATGGCCCCCCGTCCTGGCCCCTCGCTCTCAGCAGGGGCCACCGGTCCTCCAGGTGCTGGAGATTGCCGTGGGCGCCCCACTTCCGGTACGCCGCGCGGGCATACAGCAGGGCGATGGTGGGCACCCGCCCCTCACGCCAGAATCGCGCCGCGAGCTCGGCGGCGAGGCCCGCGTTCTGGAGGAAGCCATGCTCCCAGGCGGATTGGAGTGCCTCGTCATGGGCATACATCGCCTCGTCCCGCATGCCCAGGCAGCGGGCCAGCCCCGCGGCTAGGGGAATGGGGCGAGAAGAATCTGGCGCGCATCGAGTCCATCGCCCGCGGGTATTGCATGTTCCTTAATGCTGGTTTTGCGGCAAGCCGTCCCCGATGTCGTAGTAATCGCCCTTGTCGGCCACGTGGATATGGATCCGCAGTCGCGTGCCAGTGGGCAGCTCAAAGGCGCCCATGGCGATGCCGATCCAATCCTTGTGGATGGGGTCCCAGAAGAGAGACGAGCCGCAGATGGAACAGAAACCTCGTTGCGCCTTTTCGGAGGAGCGGTACCAGGTGATCTTGTCGGTGCCGTGGATCGTCACGGCGGAGCGGGGAACGTCTGTGGATACGAAGAAATGACTTGAATGCTTTCGGCATTGCGTGCAATGGCAGGCATCGGGCGGGGGCAGAGTCCCGGCGACCTCGAAACTCACAGCCCCACAAAGGCAGGAACCCTTAGGCATAACGCACCCCGTTCGTATGTAGTTGCTGTTGACAGAGCCTCGTTATACCCAAGGGTCCAGATTGGATCCCACGAAAACCAGGCGACTCCTCCGCTGCGGCTCCCCCCAAGCAGGAGAGGAGGTGGCGAGCGTGGCGCCCCAGGCAGCGGCCAGGTTGGGAGGAGGCTCGGCTCTGAGCGGCGGGCAACCTCTATTGGAGGCGGCGGGAATCGAAGCCGCCAAGGGCGGATCCGCCCCCACTCGGGACCAGAGGCATACTCCCGTTTTCCCTCTGAAAATGGGGCGGCCATCTGTCCGGGCGAGTCCAGGCGCGTCCGTTCGGTTTGGTCCTTTTTTGGGTGCGCCGTGAAAGGTGCACGTCACCAGTGGGTGGAAGTCCCACCCGATGAATTGTCGATGCACCTCGGAAGCCATCGGGCGGTGAAGAGGGGTGACCCTCTGAGCCGAAGCCCCGAAGAAGAAGGCCCCGAAAGGAGGTCGAGCGAGCGCGCAGGCTGCAACGCGAGTGAAGCCTGAGCAGGCCCCGAGAGGACTGCGTGGGTGCCGACCCGTCCCAAAAGCGGGGAAGGCCGAGGTACCAGGTGGCGGCAATCGACCAAGCCTGGTGACCCACCGGGGTAATGGGCGCGGCATGTGTGCAAAAGGTGGAGTGCGCAACACGGGAGACCTGTGCGGGCGGGGTGAAGACCGAACACGCCGAAAGGGCGTGGCACGCCCAGGAGTCGGAGGGGCTCGTAGTACCTGGGAAGCGGGTAACGACCGTGGAGGGAAGGGGCCCTGGTTCAGACTGCTGCTCGAGGAATGGACGAGCGGGAGATTGGCGTGAGCCTGAAAACCCCTACGAAGCTTGAAGAGTTCCAAGAGAAGCTCTACGTGAAGGCCAAAGTGGAGCCGACGTTCCGGTTCTACCAACTGTACGACAAGCTCTATCGCTGGGATGTCCTGGTGGAGGCGCTGAAGCGAGCCAAGGCGAACCGAGGCGCAGCCGGAGTCGATGGGCAGACCTTCGAGCAGGTGGCGGAGTACGGAGAGGAACGGTGGCTCAAAGAGCTGCAACGCGAGTTGCAGGAGAAGCGGTACGGCCTCAGCCAGTGCGCAGGGTGCTGATTCCAAAGCCAGGAGGAGGAGAGAGGCCGCTGGGGATTCCGACCATCAAGGATAGAGTCACTCAGACGGCAGCCAAACTCATCCTGGAGCCTATCTTCGAAGCTGACCTGGATGATGCGGCGTACGGGTATCGCCCCGAGCGCATCGGCGTGCAGGCGGTGCGGAAGGTCCATCAGGAGCTGGGCAGAGGGAGGACCGAGGTCGTCGATGCGGAGCTCTCGAAGTACTTCGACACGATTCCCCACGCCGAGTTGATGAAGTGCGTGGCGAGGAGGGTGTCGGATAAGGCGGTGCTGCATCTGGTGAAGATGTGGCTGAAGGTGCCAATCGAAGAGAGAGACGAACTGGGGCGGCCGAGGTACAGCGGAGGCAAGAGGTCCAAGCAGGAGACGCCGCAGGGAGGTGTGATTTCGCCGCTGCTGGCGAACATCTACATCAACCGGCTGCTGAAGGCCTTTGCGAGGAGCGACCTGATGAAGCGGAGCGGAGCGGTGCTTGTCAACTACGCGGATGACTTCGTCGTGCTGAGTAGCAGAGGCGCGGCGCAGGCCCTGGCGCAGGTAAGGGGATGGTTGGAGGGGATGAAGCTGAAGTTGAATGAGCCCACCATATTCGCGACGACTGGCTCAAGACATGCATGAAGGCTGAGGTCGAGCGCGTTGGGTTGAGTTATCGGGCACAAGGCAGAGGAAGCCCGCCCCGGGGCAGCGGGTAGCAAGCAGGAGGAGATGGAGAGGGGAGTGGGGAGAGTGCGACACGTGAGCTGCAATTGACTCCAGGCAGCTACGTGATTTGCGCTGTGCTCAGCGAGCCCAGCTTCGTCCACAGCTTCTGCCAGAGGCTGGCCGACTCCCGGCCAATGACCAGCACCACTCTTCTGGCGTGTAACAGCACCCGCGCGGCTACTTTGAGCACCCGCTCGCGCACACGGAGCAGCCCCAGCCCTCGCCCGTGGCCTGCTCCATCAGCACGCGCGCGGCGTGCACCAGGTTGTAGGCCAGGGCATTGAGCAACAGGCGTACCTCGTTGTTGGCGAAGGCGTCGATGGACACCGCGCGCTGGACGGGCGGCTGCCCCCGGTACTTGGACTTGGGCCGTCTGGCCGAGGAGAGCGCCGGGGCCAGCACGTCCATGAGCTCTCCGAAGTGGCCCTCCGCCGTGCCGCGTTGGCGGTAGTGCTCCAGCAGCGCCTCGGCCGGCATCTGCTCCTTGCTCCAGCTCGTCACCAGCCAGAAGGCGTGCGGGAAGAGCTCGTCCTTCCTCTCCAGCACTACCAACACCACGCGCCGCGCACGGCTCCAGCCCTGCGCCTGGTACTCCCATTCGTACAGGTGGGTGCCCGGCTCCCCTGCGGCACTCCCGAATTCATGAAGCGCGGCAGCGCCGCCTCCCGCTGCAACACGCTGGTGTTGCGCACGCGCGCCACGTAGGGCGTGCCTCGCTCCTCCAGCTTCGCCAGCAGCTTCTCCTCGGGAAAGCCCGCGTCGAAGCGCACCGCCGCCACCTCACACACCTCCTTCTCCACTCGCCCCAGCAACTCGTCGATGAATTCCAGCGCTCCATTGGCGCTGTGCACGTTTCCCTCGCGCAACCTCACGTCCAGCAGGTCTCCCGTCTCGGCCAGACTGGCGACAATCGGGTGGTACATGCGTACTCCGTAGTGCCCGTTGTACGCGCTGCCCTCCTGGTGCCCATGCACCTCCACCGGCAACCCGTCCACGTCCACCGTCACCTGCTTGAGCTTCTGGCCCTTGGGCTGCTGCGCCTCAGCCTCCGCCCCGTCTGCCACACCAGCGCCTCGTGCAGCACCTTCCGGTTTTCCTCTCGCGCCAACATGGCCGTCAGCCGCGACAAGGTGGGCTGTGAGGCCAACCCCTCCGCTCCCCCCTCTTTCCCCCTCAGCGGCACGCTGCTCTTGCTGTCCGACACCGCCAACCTCAACGCCGCGTCCCTCCTGAGCGCGTCCGCGTCGTCGTGGTCTCTCCACCCTTGCCCCAACAGCAGAAGGTCCGTGCGCACCAACTCCCTCAGCGAGTGGGTTATCCGCTTCTCGTCTCGCGTGTCCGTCAACATCTCCCCCAGCCAGCGCGTCAGCCCCAACCGCT
The DNA here is from genome assembly GCF_016859125.1 of Archangium violaceum. NCBI lineage: Bacteria > Pseudomonadati > Myxococcota > Myxococcia > Myxococcales > Archangiaceae > Archangium > Archangium violaceum. Next base: position 5,442,296 of record NZ_CP069338.1, read on the forward strand.
CGTCCACCTCCCTCAGCAGCACCGCACCTGCCTCCGACGTCAACCGCTCCGCCCTCGCCTCCAGCTTCACGGAGCCGTTGAACTCCAGCCCGAAGTCGTTGAGGATTTCACCCATGACGCGCCTCCTGCCTTGTGGTGGTGGATGTCTGAACAACACCCCTCTACCACTCGGGAGGTCAGGCGCGTCACCCTCCTTTTCCGGTCATCCTCCTGCACCTCTCGTGAATAAGGCGGGATGAGGAGAAGACGAGCATTCGCGACGCGCGGAAGGAACACTTCCGGTTCCTGGGGTACGAGTTTGGTCCGATGGTGCATAAGAAGACCGGCAACCGGTACCTGGGGGCCCGGCCCTCGAAGAAGGCAATGAGCGCAGCCCGGAAGCGGCTCAGCCAACTTCTCTGGCGCGGCAGAACCGAGCGCTGGGAGGAGATACGGGATGAGCTCAACCGGTTCCTCCACGGGTGGGCGGGCTACTTCGCCTATGGTACGCCCCGCCCCAGCTTTCGCGTGATGGACATCCACGTCGCGCAGAGGGTGAGGAATCTCCTGAGGAGGCGCCACAAGTTGCCGTCGTCAACGGCTCGTTTCACGTACGCCGAGGTGCACCGCGATCTCGGAGTGCTGGAACTGCAAAGCCTCTTACGCTGAATGCCCCACGTGAAATCTGTCCGAGAGCCGGATGCGGGAAATCCGCACGTCCGGTTCGATGAGAGGCGAGGAGGAAACGGGCTGCGGGTGAGACTCGGCGAGAGGGCGAGCGGAAGCGGACCCTCGCAGTTGGCGCCGACGAACCCGAGCAGCACCGCGCCTCCCGCCCCCCTCTACTCCCCTTGGACCCCTCGCCGGGCGATAAGTGGCGAGCACTTCGTCCCTCGGGCTAACTTCTGGCGCCGATGCCCTAGCCTACTAATGCCCGGCCCCGGTGGCATCCATCGCCCCGAGCCGCGCCTGCCGCGCCCTGGGGACCACCACCACCCCGAGCACCGTTGACCCGAGTACCGGCCTCGCCTGCCGCCCTGGGGGCCTCCACCGGCCCGAGCTTCGGGCATCTCCTCGCGGCCTTGGGGTGGCTGCCATGGCCACCACCGGCCCGTGTTTCGGGGATCACCCAGGATCCAAGTTCCAGGTGCCTTCCTCCCAATGTTTCAGGGCCATGATCGCATCAATAGCCGCAACACCGCCCCCGGAGGCGGCTGCCTCCAGCACTGCTTTTGCTTCTGCCGTTCGATAACGCAGCAAGAACGCAGCAGCACTAACCCGTACATCCGCGCGAGGATGCTTGAGCAGAACGGCGAGTGCATCACGTCCGGCATCACCCTCCAACCGCAGCTTCTTGAGCGCAGATATATAACGACTAGCGTGCTTGTTGCCCGTCTTTGCGTCTCCTCTCCTTATCGCTTCCGTCTGCGCGGCCACGTTCTCCGCAAATTCCTCCACAATCCTTTCTAGATCCTTCGCCATCACCACTCCCCAGTTCTGATCTTTTCTATGGCAAGCAGCGCAAACGAGCGCTGCTTGTCATAACTTTGAGTTCTTATCCACTCTCGCACGGTCAAGTCGTATGAGTTTGTAATGCTGGGCCTCTTTGAAGAATAGAACGCACTGACCTTCGCATGCAGATCCTTGTTTAGCGGAATAATATTTTCAGTGTTATGAAGAGCCTCGGCACCGAAGCGCTTGAGGTTGAATTTGTGCTTTTCGATAAGATGATGCCATTCCAGCCCGTCGCCTGCCTTGCCCATGTAACGTTTGAAAGCTCTGAACGACTTGAAGGCACGATAACCACCTGTGAGAAGTCTGCCGCCTTTCGTGGGCTCATTGGGTTTGAGTGCAGGGCGCGCGCCTCCTCCGTTCCGCGTAGTCATGGACACGGCATTAACTGGCAGGACAATGCGGATCGTGCCCTCGTTCACGGAAAGAATGACTCGCTCGGCACCGGCTGCCGCATCCATCAGGCGAAGCCCAGTGTTTGCCTCGACCGTGCGCGAGGCTTGCCCGAAGCCCGGCAGCTTCGGCCCTTTCGACATGAGCGCGGCCGTTTCACCTATCGCCGCCGTCGCCACCATGACGAGAATTCGCACGCTATTGGGGGCGGTGACACGGCCGAATCGCTCGCCTATCTCCCGCAGCTCCGCAAAACTAGAAGCTTGCGGCGCATCTTCGTAAAGCTGCGCATAGGCTCGTAGCAGCTCGAAGAATTCCCATCCGAGATAGCCCCACATGAGCACGGAGAACGCGAGCGCAACGCCCTTCGTGATGGGCTCGGGTGCAAGCAATAGAGCCATATAGGCTGTAATCGTGAAGCTGAGAGTAGCAAGTACCCGCGTCGGGTTGAGCATGGCCCGCACTTCCGCATCCACGCCTTCCAGGGCGGGCCCCACCGCCAGGGCAAGGGCGATGCTGCGCTTATCGTTGGCTTGCAGGCGGGGTCCATCGTCGAACAACGTTAGACAGTCGCCAGGAGTACCGCGCCGCTCGCAAAATCGCCCATAGGACTGCGCCAGGTCTGATTGCCACGCCTCGCCGCTCAAAGGCGCAGACGCTAGTGCCAGCTTCCGGCCGACGTACAACGGGGGGCATGAGGTGGACACCCGCAGCGGGACTTCGAGCCAAAACGTTGCCAGAGCGGCCCTGAGCTCGGAGTCACTGACCCTCACCGGCTGAAAGTCCGTGGGCAGGTTGGAAAAGATGGCCTCGCCGTCGCCTGTGTCTTCTTCGTAGGCTTCCGCCTCCAGCGTCCACGCTTCGGAGGAGCCCTCGGGAGTGGGCAGGCTGGAACGGTACGCTGTCAGCCGTCCGCCGGAGGGAGCCCCCGTGGCGCACGCTGTAGCCAGCATCAACGCCGCCAGGGCCAGCACCCCCACGCGCAAGGGCCGCCGTGTGCCCACTGGGCGAGTATCGACGGCATGCCTAGACATTTACGCACCTCTCCGGGCGAGCCGCCCGAGTTGGAAGCAAAACCCGCCGATTACAGAAAACGGCTGATAGCTAGGTCAAGCCGTCGGGTCTGGTGAGGTGCCAAAAAAACATCGGGTAGGTAGTGCTTCCCTCGGGCTGCATGGGGCGACGGCACTACTCACTTGCGCTCGCCTCCTTGCTCTACAGACGGGAACGTGACGTTCCCGAGGGTGACGGTGCGGGGCCCCTGCGCTTCCCATAGCTTGAGGGTGCAGGGGCAGCCGAGTTGCTCCGGTGCTCTCTCGGTGCCTACCACGATAAAGCCCCCAGTCGGCCCCGGGGGAATGGGCGCCTCTAGCCACCGGGCAAGTTCCACCTCTTCCCCCGTCGAGTCCACCAGCGCCGCCCCCGCCAGCGTCCAGGGCTCAAGAGCGCTCGATAAATCCCAGGTAGTGAAAGCTGGGTGTGCCAGTGGAGGCGGCGGGAATCGAACCCTCCGCCAGAGAATCTGGCGATCGCGCCACGACACTACGCGGTGCTGGCCGGGCGCGTGCGCGAAGTGCTCAAGCGGGTCATGCGCTGAGGGCGAGCCGCTCGTAGAGGCGGAAGTAGGAATCGGCCATCTGCTCCCAGCCGTGCTCCCGGGCCACCTCGCGCGCCTTCAGTCCCATGCGCTCGCGCAGCGGTGCGTCCTCCACCAGGGTGCGCATCGCCCGGGCGAGCGCGGCGGCGTCCTCCGGGTTCCGCAGGACGACACCGCATTCGGGCGTCACGAGGCTCGCGGCCCCTACCGAACTCGCCGTCACCACCGGCACGCCGGAGGCAAGGGCCTCGAGCACCACCAGCGCGAAGGTCTCGTAGCGCGAGGGGAACACGAAGAGATCGCTCGCGCGCAGCAGCCGGGCCACGTCGTCACGGAAGCCGAGGAAGCTCACCCGGTCCGCCACTCCCAGCCGCTGCGCCAGGGCGGGGAAGGGCGAGCCGCGTACATCTCCCACGACGGCCAGGTGCAGCCCCGGCACCTCGCGCAGCGCGGTCAGCACCGTGTCCAGGTTCTTGCGGCCCGTGCGGATGCCTCCCACGAAGAGGGCCAGGGGCTTGTCCTCGGGCAGGCCCCACGGCGCGCGAGACTCCTTCCCGGGACGGAACTCCTCCAGGTCCACGCCGTTGGGGACGGTCACCACGTGCTCGGGGGACAGGCCCGTGGCGAGCAGGTCCGCGCGCACCGGCTCCGACACCGCGGCCACGAGGCGGGCCTGACGGTAGGCCTTCTGCTCCCAACGCGCGTTGGCCGCCGTGTACAGCCACTGGTAGCTGGACTGGAGGCGGCCCGTTACCTCGGAGGCCCGCACGCTCGAGTTCAGCCACGCCGCGTGGACGAAGTGCGAGGTGTTGAGGTGGTGCGGCGTGTCCAGCACGTAGCCGTTGGCGTGGATGATGTCGACCTCGCCGCGCACGCGCCGCACCAGGGCGGAGGCCCGCTGGGTGAACTCCTCCACCTTCAGCAGGTGGGGCTTCTGCACGCGGGGGTGGATGCGCATCCAGCGGGCGCCGCGCTCGAGCAGATCCGGCTCCACCTGGTCGGCCAGCAGCAGCACCTGGTGGCCCCGGGCGAGTGCGTGGAGGGCCAGGCGGTAGTTGACGCGACCCTGGCCATCGCCGCGAATGACGTTGTGGGTGACGAGCGCCAGCTTCATGCGTCTCCAAGGAGCACGGCTCAACGTCCCGTGAGCCGGCGGTAGGTGTCGAGGATGATGCGGGCGTGGTTCGTCCAGGAGTAGCCGCGCCCGCGTGTCACGCGTTGGCTCCGCGCCGTGTCGGGCTCCGTCGACTCCAGGACGCGGTTCACCGCCTCCGCCCATGCGCCGATGTCTCCCACCGGGGCATAGGTGGCGCTGTCCCCACCCACCTCGCGCAGCACGGGCAGGTCGCTCGCCACCACGGGTGTTCCGCAGGCCAGGGCCTCGATGACGGGCAGACCGAAGCCCTCGGACTCGCTCGTCACGAGCACCACCCGGGCCTTGCGGTACAGCCCCGCCAGCGTCGCCCTGTCGAGCTTCGGCGGTTGCAGCAGCGCGTCGCCCAGGCCGAGCCGCGCCACCTGGGCCCGCTGTGTCTCGTTGAGCGCCGCCCCCTGCTGCACCAGGTGCAGCTCCGGGTGCTGGCGGCGCAGCGCCGCGAACACCTCGAAGAGCACGTCCACGCGCTTGCGGGGAATCCCACTGCCCACGTGCAATACGAAGGGCCGGCCTCCGAGCGGACGCAGCACCTCGTCACTCGTGTCTCCTGGCAGCGGCTCGGGACCGTATTCCGCCGAGACGCCCAGGGGCGCGTGTACCAGCCGCTCCGGGCGCACCAGTCCGTGGTGCAGCAACTCCTCGCGCACCGCCTGGGTGGAGTGGAACACCACCGCCGCTCGCTGCATCCCCTTCAACGCGGCCCACGCCATGGCCCGGAACCACGCCGGCCGCGGCTCCTTCTGGGGCTCCACGATGCTGCGGAAGGCATCCAGGTCGTGGCAGTACACGCCCGTGCGCTCGGGCGGGAGCGCGTGCACCAGCTGCGCGTACGTGTGGTCCACGACGTGGTACGCGTCCTGCCCCCGGTTGCGGAGGGCCGCTCGGGCCGGGTAGGTGAGGAAGCGCGTGAGCACCCGGTCCACGTTGAGCGCGGCCCGGCGCTCGCGCAGCACGGGCAGCTTGCGTGCCAGGGGCACCATCTTCGGGCGCACCGACGTCACCCACACCTCATTCGCGAGAGGGCCGTGGAATTGCTGGTGCAGCGCCTCGCCCGCCAGGTCCATGCTCGGCCACCCCTCCTCGAGCGGGTCCATCAGCAACGCCAGGCGCAGCGGGCTCTCGTCGTGGCTCATGTGTCCTCCACCACGCGCGCACTCGTGCGGTCCAGCAGCACGTTCAGCGTGTGCGCGAGCGAGAAGTTCTCCGTGTAGAAGTCGGCGGCGCGCTGGCCGAGGACGGGCCACGTCTCCGGCGCGGATAGCAGGGCCTCGGCGGCCTCCCGGACCGCGGTGCTCGTGGGCTCGGGGGCCAGCGCGAGCGCGCCGGAGCCGTGCCAGGAGGGCTCCGTGGCGGGGCCGGCGTTGGTCACTAGCGGCACGCCCAGCGCCAGTCCGGCCATGGCGCTGCTGCGGCGCGTGCTGAGCCCGTCGGGGAAGGGTTGCAGGAGCACGTCACACGCCTTCAGCGTGGCGGAGAGCTCGTCTCCCGGCAGCCCGCCCAGCGCGCGCACGCGTCCGGTGAGCTCCGGGTGACGGGCGATGAGTTGCTCGGCGAAGCGTGGGCCTCCCCGGCCCGCGAGGACGGCCACCCGGCGCGCGTCCTGGCGCAGCAGCGCGGGCAGCACTTCCTCCAACATGCCCGCGATGAGATCGCCGTACGTCCCCAGGTGGCCGAGCAGCACCGTGTCCGGGCTCGTGCGCAGCGAGCCGCGGATGGCCTCCACCGCGCTCGCGGGTGGCTGCGTGGGCAGGTTGCTCGGCACGGGCAGCCACTCGATGGGCACCCGGCGCGGCGGCGCGTGGAGGAGCCTGTTCCACCACAGGGTGGAGACGAAGACGCGGTCCGCCCGAGCCAGGACGAGCGCCGCCATCGCCCGCGTGACGGCTCCCAGCACGTTGTGGCGCCACGGCAGCCTCCAGCCCCAGGGGAAGCAGACCTCGTGGAAGAACATCCACACCTCGTCCCGCCGGCGCCGCGCGAGCCACATCGCGAAGGGGACGTTCATCGCCCGGTAGCCGAAGGCGTGGGGCACGTACTGCACCACCAGCCGTTTCGGGCCGGGCAGCCGCTCCAGCTCGCGCTCCAGCCGTGCCAGGCCCCTCACACCGAAGCCCTCGGGGAGCCGGTGCACGGTGACCCCCTCGGGAGACGGCGTGCTCCGCGACTCGCCCGGAGCCCAGACGTGGACGGCACAGCCCTCGCGCGCGAGCCCCTCGGCCACCTGCCACGTGTAGTCGCTCACCCCGCCGGGTTGCGGGGGGAACTCGCCCGTGAGGAGGTGCCAGGAGACGCCGCGTGCATCCGCGTACCGTCCGCTCATGTCCGCCCTCCCAGCACCCGCGCGTAGATGTCCCGCACCTGTGCGGCGTAGCGCTCGCGGGTGAAGCGCGCGAGCACCGAGCGCCGGGCTTCCTCTCCCAGCCGCGTCCTCGGCTCCGGCTCCCGGACGAGCCGCGCCATCACCTGGGCGAGCCCCTCCACGTCCCCGGGCACGAAGGTCAGCGCGTCATGCTCGGTGCGCACGAGCTCCGCGGCCCCACCCGCGGCGGACACCACCACCGCCCGGGCACACGACATGGCCTCGACAATGGTCATCCCGAAGGGCTCCGGCCGCGTACTGGCATGCACCATGACGTCGAGGGCCCGGTAGATGGGCGCGGGCTCCGTCTGGAAGGGGATGAAGCCCACGTGGCCCTCCAGGCCCAGCGTCCGCACGGTGTCGCGCAGCTCCGCCTCTGAGAATTGAGAGCCGGGCGTGCGGTACACCGGGCTGCCCACCACGTAGAAGCGCACCGCCTGGGTGGGGACCCGGGCGCGCAGGCGTGCCGCCGCCTGGAGGAACACCTCCTGTCCCTTCCATCGCGCGTAGGTGGCCACCAGCCCGAGCCGCACCGTGTTCTCGGGAGCCGGAGGCAGACCCGCGAGCGCATCCAGGTGTCCGCCATCGGCCGGACCGGGCGAGAAACGCTCCGTGTCCACGCCGTTGTGCACCGGGTGCACCGGGACGCGGCCGAGCACCCGCCGGGCGTCCCTGGCCACCGCCTCCGAGTTGGCGATGGCCGCCGACGCGCGCACCCCGGCCACTCGCAGCAACCGCCGCACCAGGGGCCGCTCGCCGAGGAAGTCATGGAGGTGCCACACCACGGGTGCCCCCGGGGCGCAGACGGCGGTGAGCAGGTGGGTCTTGAGGCCGTTGGAGTGGATGAGGGTGGGGCGGAAGTCCTGGAGGGCCCGCTGGAGGGAGCGCAGGTGGGCCGCCGCGGCCGGAGTGGCCCGGGCCAGGGAGGCGCCGAAGCGCAGGAAGCGGTCCGCTCCAGCGCCCCGCAGCTGCGAGTCCCCGAGCGAGGCGAGCTCGGTGGGCAGGGGGAGGGCGAGCGTCTTCACGCCCATGGCGTGCGCCTGCTCGGTCAGAGGCCCCTCCGCGCCGGTGATGAGACCGAGCCACGGGGCATCTGGCGCACGGCGCAGGCAATCCAACAGGTCCAGGAGTGTCCGCTCCGCACCACCGACCACGCCCACGGGACTCAGGAAGAGCAAACGCACCCGGCGCAAACCACCAGAGGCGACTGGCCAGGTCAAGAAGCGGATGCAAGCAGCGAGGAGTCGGACAAGGCCTGGCCGGCTGCCCGGGGGTGGAAAGGCCTGAGCAGGCAAGGATCGTTCCCCGGGGCCGGGGCTGGGGCGGTATAGGGAGACCCTCATGAGCCACGGCCTTCGTATCCTCCTCGTCACGCGGCACCGCGCGGTGGTGGGTGGAGTGGAGTCGTACCTGCGCACGTTGCTGCCACTCCTCCAGGCCCGCGGTCATTCCCCCGGGCTCCTCTTCGAGCACGACGCCGGCCCGGGTCAGACGCGCGTCGACGAGGGGCTCGACCTTCCCGTGTGGAACCTCGCCGCGCTCGGACGGCGGGGCGCGCTCGAGGGCGTGGCGGCGTGGCGGCCCGAGCGTGTCTACCAGCAAGGTGTACAGGACCTCGAACTGGAGGAGGCGTTGCTGGAGCGCTACCCGGCGCTGCTCTTCCTCCATGCCTATTACGGCACGTGCATCAGCGGGATGAAGCGCCATGCCTTCCCCTGGCCCGTTCCCTGTGAGCGCGTGCTCGGCCCCGGATGCCTGGTGCACTACCTCCCGCGCCGCTGCGGTGGGCGCAGTCCCCTCACGGCCGTGCGCGAGTACCACTACCAGCAGCGCCGCCTCGCGCTCGTGCGCCGCTATGGGACCGTGCTGGTGGGCAGCCGGGCCATGCGCGAGGAGTACCTCCGACACGGGCTCTCCGAGTCCCAGGTGGTGTGCGTGAGCCTCTTCGGCGATGGCGTGCTGGATGCGGAGCCGCCCGCGCCCCGGCCTCCCTCCGGACAGCTGCTGATGGTGGGGCGGCTCACGGAGCTGAAGGGCGGCGTGGAGTTGGTGCGCGCGCTGCCCGTGGCCCGTGCGGCGCTGGGCCGCGAGCTGGAGCTGGTGGTGGCGGGAGATGGTCCGGAGCGTCCGCGCATCCAACAGGAGGCGGCGGCGCGGCGGGTGCCGGTGCGCTTCGCGGGCTGGGTGGACCGGCCCGCGCGGGAGCAGCTGATGCGGAAGGCGGACCTGCTCGCGGTGCCCAGCGTCTGGCCCGAGCCCTTCGGACTCGTGGGGGTGGAGGCGGGCGGAGTGGGCCTGCCCGCGGTGGCCTTCGCGGTGGGCGGCATCCCCGACTGGTGCCAGCCGGGCGTGTCCGGGGAGCTGGCTCCGGGCAATCCGCCCACGTCCCAGGGGCTCGCGGGCGCCATCGTCCGGGCGCTCTCCGATGTGGGCCACCATGCCCGGCTACGCGAGGGGGCCTGGCGCATGGCCCGGCGCTTCAACGCCGAGGCCCACGTGGACGCGCTGTGCGAGCACCTCGTGAGGTGAGCCATGCTCCCTCTCCCCCTGGGAGAGGGGACATCCACGGTGGAGCTCCGCTAGCCCGTGCCCAGCCTGCCGCCTCCCCGGGCGGAGACGAACCGGGCGCGCAGCGCCTCCAGGCGGGGGCGGACGTACGTGCCCAGGGTCCCCTGGAACAGCAGTGGGCTCATGATGAACAGGTAGACGCCGCCCACCAGCGCACCCGCCAGTGTCAGCAGGGGGAAGCCTCGCGGCGCCAGCACCATCGTGATGCCCAGCGACAGCGCGGCCACCGCCGCGCACCGCACGGCCCAGGGCGCGAGGTTGCGCAGCACCTGCCCCACCGAGCGCCCGGTGTCCCTGGCGAAGAGGGACAGGTTCATCGGCAGCGACACCGTGCAGATGCCGATGATGGGCGCGAGCGCGGCGCCCTTCCACCCGGCCAGGTACACGCCGGTCCACATCGCCACCAGCGTCACCGCTCCGTCGGTGATGGCCGTCAGGGCGAGCCTCCGCTCATGGCCGAAGCAGAACAGGCACGTGTTCACCGAGAGGCAGAAGTGACGCAGCAGCATGCTCGTCAGGAACAGCAGCGTCAGGCCCAGTCCGCCGTACTGCTCCGCGCCCACCCACTCCAGGACGAAGCCCTCGTTGATGGACAGCACGCCACAGAAGACGGCGCCGCTGACGAACAGCGTGAGCCGCTCGAGCGCGCTGGCCACCTCGGTGATGCGCTCCTTGTTGCTGCTCATGCGCAGCTCGGCCAGGGCGGGCTGGGCGCTGGACAGCACCAGCTGCGGCGCGTTGGAGAGCACACTCACCAGCTTGGCCGTACAGGTGAAGGGCACCACCGCCTCGGGCCCGAGCAGCTTGCCGATGATGACCACGTCGGTGCCCAGCCGCAGCAGCTGCGCCACGTTGGACACGGTGATCCACAGGGACCGCGACAGCCAGGAGCGGATGCCCTCCATCGAGAGCTTGGGCAGCTTGCGGGGCAGGGCTTCCGGGTAGGCGGTGCGCAGACGCCACAGGCAGGCGAGCGCCGACAGGCCCTGGGTCACCACCCAACCGGCGGCCACCGCGAACAGGCCCGCGTTCGCCAGGACCAGGCCGATGCTCGCCGCGGTGCCCGCGGCCCAGCTCACCGTCTGCAGGATGCCGAGGAAGCGCAGGTCCTGCAGGCCCGAGAGCACCGCCTGGAAGAGGCGCAGCGGGAAGATGAGGACGAAGGTGCCCAGCACCATCAGGAAGGGGTAGAGGAGCTTCTCGCCGCTCTCCGGGAGCAGCGGCAGCAGCAGCAGCGCTCCCACGGCCACCAGGGGCAGCTGGAGCAGCGCGATCTGCAGCGCCTGGCCGAACACGTCCGCCACGGCGGGCAGGGGCCGCTCGGGGTTGCGTCCCGCGGCGTAGGCCGTCTCACGCGGCAGCAGCGCGGCCACTCCCAGGTCCAGCAGCCCCAGGTAGCCCATCAGCGAGCTGGCCACGAGCCACATGCCCAGGTCGGATTGGCCCAGGTGCCGCAGCAGGAAGGGCGTGAGGAACAGGCCCACCACCAGGGTCAGCACCTGGTTGGCGAGTCCGAAGCTGAAGCCGCTCAGGAATCGACTGGAGCGAGTCACCGGCGCACCATCGGCCATCCCCTCTCTCGCGGCAAGTGCCCATTCTCCCTCTGCTGGTCGGGGGGCGAGCAGGCCCGTGCAATCACGCGTCGCCATCGGCCGCGTTTCGTCTAGGATGCGCCGCCATGTCAGAGCCCACCGGAACGAACATCGGTGTCCGGGGCCGGGTCTCGGTGGTGATTCCCACCAAGGATCGTCTGCCGCTGCTCACCGAGGCGCTGGAGTCGCTCCAGCGGCAGGATTACGCGGACTGGGAGGCGATCGTCGTGGACGATGGCTCCCGGGATGGCACGCTGGCGCGCCTGCGGGAGTGGGCGGATGCCGACCCTCGTATCCGCTGGGTGGTGCGAGAGGGAGAGCCCGCGGGGGGAAACCGCTGCCGCAACCTCGGCTTCGCCGCCTCCACGGGCGAGTACCTCGTCTTCCTCGACGATGACGATGCCTTCTCCCCGAGCTGCCTGCGCGAGCGCGTGCGGCGGATGGAGGCCAGTCCCGAGCTGGACTTCGGCGTCTTCCCCCACCAGCACTTCCTCGAGCGGCCCGGGGACATGCGGCACGTGACGCCGGCCGAGCCGGATCGGGACGACATCGAGCGCTACCTGCGCGTGGACATTCCCTGGCAGACGGCCGGGGCCCTCTGGCGGAGGAAGGCCCTGGTGGCGCTCGGCCCGTGGGACGAGGCCCTGCCGTGCTGGCAGGACTGGGACTTCTACGTGCGCGCGCTCGCCCGGGGAGCGCGCTACCGGTGCTTCCCCGACGGGCCCTGCTTCTTCCATCGGGTGCAGACGCCCGCGCGGGTCGCCGTCTCCGTGAAGAAGCGGGGGCCGGCGCAGCTGCGCGGGGTGGAGCGCGCCGTGGCCTCCGGGCAGCGCTACCTGGAGGCGAGTGGTGGTCTCACCTCGCGGCGGCGGCTGCTGCTGGCCCGGCTCCACCTCAGCGTGGGCGAGCAGCTGCGCGAGCAGGGGCTCCGGGAGGAGTCCTTCGCGGTGTGGCGCCGGTGCCGGGAGCGGGGGCTCGTCTCCGAGGCCCGGTACCGTGAGGGGCAGCTGTTCCTCACGGTCTGGCGGACCCGGCTCGCCCGGGGCGCCGTGCGGCGCTATCTCACGCTGCGCTGGCGGGAGTGAGCCGAGCGCCGGGTGCTCAGGAGCGGGTGATGACGGCGTAGGCGCCGCCGGACACCCGGCGCATGTCCACGCGCATCGACGCTTCCTTGGACCAGCGCTGCAGGACCTCCTCCTCGCCGGGCCGCTCCGCGTCGTCCAGCAGGATGACCGCGCCCGGAGCCAGCCTCTCGCCGAGCACCGGCCACAGTCCATAGCGTCCGCCGGGGGTGTTCCCAGGAGGGCCGTCACAGATGATGAGCTGGAAGGCCCGGGGCATGCGCTCCACCGGGGGCGTGTACCAGGAGTAGCCACCGCGGTCCTGGATGGGGGCCAGGCAGTTGTGCACGTTGGGGATGCCGGTGCGCTCCAGGGCACCGGAGACGCGCGCGTGCCACTCGGGCATGTGCTCCAGCGTCCACGTCTCCACGCCGCGCCGGCCCGCCAGCAGCCCCAGCAGCAGGGTGGACACGCCCGAGCCGCACTCGAGGATGGGGCCGGAGGTGTTCACGGCGCGGTTCATCAGCTCCTGCAGGTACTCGGGACGCGCGGCATAGCCCATGTTGCCCCAGCCAGCCCGCAGCTCCTCCAGCATCTGGCGCGTGGGCAGCTGGCCGGGCGGCAGCGCGGCGATGCGCTCCACGGCGCGACGGAGCTGCCAGTCACGGACCACGCCCCGGAGGGTGTCATTCAGCCCCGCCGGCAACAAGCGGGCGAGCGGACGCAGCCGGGTAATGAGTGCTTCCATTTTCGTTTCCCTTCTCTCGAGTCATGAAACGACGGATTCGAACCACGTGCGCAGCCGGGTCAACGGGTCCGCCGCCGCGCGTGCTTCGATGGCGGCCCGGGCTCGCGCTCCCATACCCGATAGCTCCGCGCGCTGACGGAACGCCTTCTCCATCGCGGCCGCGAGCGCCTGTTCCCGCGCAGCGGGGACGACCCAGCCCGTCTGCCCGGGCTCGACCCACGCGGCGGCTCCACACTGGTCTGTCACGACGACGGGCAGCCCGCTGGCCATCGCCTCTCCTACCACCAGCCCGAAGCCATCCTCCAGCGTCGGCAGCACGAAGAGCTCGGCGTTCGCGTAGGCCGGGCGTGGATCTCCCGGCACCGCCTCCAGCGCGAGCCCCTGACTCTCCCTCTGGAAGAGTTGGCGGGACACGCGGTCTCCCGTGGCGCCCACGATGCGGAGCTGGACGCGCCCGGCGCCCACCTGACGGATGGCGCGCAGCAGGTAGTGGAAGCCCTTGCGTACATCGAGCGAGCCGACGAAGCACACACGCAGCGGTCCCTCCGCGGGAGGCCGCGTGGCCGGTGGGCGGAAGCGCTCGATGTCGATGAGATGATCAATGACGGCGATCTTCCCCTCGGGCACGCCGCCGCGGACCATGGAGTCGCGAGACCACGGGGACGCGACACGGATGGCGTTGGCGAGCGCGTACTCACGCTCGATGCGGCGGACCGCCGCGGGCGTGGGATGTCCCAGGTGGGGGCGGCGGGCCTGTCGCCACGTCTCCCGGACGTAGATGGCTCGGAAACCCGCGATGTGCCCATTGGGGTTGTCGACGACGGAGGGCACGCCCGCTCGCCGGGCCCACTCGAGGGGCTCGAGCCCCACCTGCGTGAAGGTGTACAGCCGGGAGGGCCGCAGCTGCTCCAGGCGGGAGGCGGCCCACTGCCCCAGGTGCGCGTCCTGCCGCAGCTGGAGGGCTCCCGTGAGCCACCGGTAGGGCGTCCAGCGCTGCACCGACGAGAGCAGGAGTCGCGGAGGGGTGTGCCACACGACGCCAGGGAGAGCGGCCAGGCGAGCATCCGTGGGAGGCGGCCCGAGCACGTGGAGCGGCGCCCCTCCGTGGGCGAGCGCGCGCAGCACGGTGGCCGCGTGTACCCCCATCCCTCCCGCACCCGCCGGAGCTCCGGTCACCAGGGCCATGCTCGAGGAGCGTTCCCTTTGCATGCGCCCCCCTTACCGAATTCCCATCCCTTGGGATAGCAAATGACAGAAAGCCTCGAATTCCCACCCAATGAGTACCATGGAACGAGGAATCCCTATCCGTTGGGACCCCCAGCATCCAGGCGACACAAATGTGGCTTTATGCGACATTGACGCTCCGCGCCATCCCCGCCACCATGCGCGGCCCTGATTGAGGTTGGAGACACCAAGATGATCACTTATCTGGTCGCCTTTCTCGTCGCGCTGATGGTGGCGATGGTGTTGACGTTGGTGGTGCGCAACCGGGCGCTGGCGTGGGGTCTGTTGGATCAGGCCAATTCGAGCCGCAAGATTCACGTGCAGCCCATTCCCCGTCTGGGTGGCATCGGCATCGTGGGCGGGTTCTTCGCGCCGCTGTGCGCGCTCTTCCTGGTGGACTCGGGGGTGGGCAATCACTTCCAGTCGCAGACGGCGCTGGTGTGGGGCCTGTTCGGTGGGGGCCTGGGCGTGGCGGCGCTGGGCCTCTACGACGACCTGCGTGGCGCGGGCGCGAAGCTGAAGTTCGCCGTGCAGCTGGTGCTGGCGCTCGGCCTGTACGCGCTCGGCTTCCGCATCGATCACATCGCCAACCCCTTCGGGCCGGAGCTGCCGCTGGGGGTGCTCGGCCTGCCGTTCACCGTGATGTGGGTGGTGGGCGTCATCAACGCGCTCAACCTCATCGACGGGTTGGACGGGCTGGCGGGCGGAGTGGCCTTCTTCGGGGTGGGCACCAACTTCATCCTCGCGCTCAGCCGGGGGGACGTGGTGCTGTGCCTGATGATGGCGGCGCTGGCGGGCGCCATCCTCGGCTTCCTCGTCTTCAACTTCAACCCGGCCTCCATCTTCATGGGGGACACGGGCAGCATGTTCCTGGGCTTCGTGCTGGCGGCCGTCTCCATCAAGACGAGCGCCAAGAGCGGGACCGCGGTGGCCATGCTGGTGCCGGTGATGGCGCTGGGCCTGCCCATCATGGACACCCTGCTGGCGATGATCCGGCGCACGCTCGTGGGCCGGCCCATGTTCAGCGCGGACAAGGAGCACATCCACCACCGGCTGATGAGCCGGCTGGTGCTCAGCCACCGCTCGGCGGTGCTGGTGATGTACGGGCTGTGCGCCCTCTTCACCCTGACGGCGCTCGGCCTGCACTGGGCCAACCGCGCCCAGAGCGCCATGCTGCTGATGGGGATGGGCGTGGTGGTGGCGGTGCTGATGCGCAAGCTGGGCTACCTGGACCTGCGGCGCGCCAGCGGCGTGAGCGAGGTGCGGCGCAGGAACATCCGGCTGCGCTCGCTGGTGAGGGATGTGACCGACGCGGTGCGCTCGGCCACCGGGGTGAAGGACCTGTGGGCCGCGGTGCGTCCGCTGGCGGATGCGCTCGAGGCCTCCCGCCTGGAGCTGCGCCTCGAGCGCCAGCAGGGCCATCACCGGGATGGCCTCACCTTCGAGACGCAGCGGCCCGCGGGCTCGGCGCTGCCGTTGGAGGTGTTCCTGGATGTGAAGGGCGGGGACCAGAAGCTCGGCCGCTTCCTGATGGCCTGGAGTGACGGGCGCGCGGAGATCAACCGCGACGAGGAGCTGGCGCTGGAGTTGGTGGCGGACGCGTTGGGAGACCGGGCCGCGAAGCTGCTGGCCCAGGCCGAGGCGGATCCGCAGCGCGTCATCGCGTTGCGGCGGTGAGCGGCGTGGGGGCGCGGGCGCTGCTGGACGTGCTCCGCGCCTGGCCGGAGGTCGCTCGGGGCGACGTGCCCGGGGACGTGGACGCGCTGGTGCACGCGGCGGCCCGGCATGGGCTCGCGGGCTTCATGCAGCACGTGGTGGGCCGCTCGGCGTGGACACCGGACGAGGCGGTGCGCACCCGGCTGCGCCGCGAGGCCCTGGCGCAGGCCGCGCGGGGCATGCGGGTGAAGGCGCTGCTGCTGCGGAGCCTGGAAGCGCTGGCCGCCGTGGACGTGGTACCGGTGCTGCTGAAGGGGTACGGCCTGGCGCTGCGCCTCTACCCGGAGCCGCTGCAGCGGGCCACCACGGACGTGGACCTGCTGGTGGCGGACGCGGAGGTGGAGGTGGCGTCGCGTGCCCTGGTGGGATTGGGGCTGAGGCCGCTCGGCGAGGCGGCGGCGGCGCATGCGCGGGAGCACGAGCACCACCTGACCTTCACGGGCGCGGCGGGGATGGTGGAGCTGCACTTCCGGGCGCTCGTGGGGTACGGCCAGGCGCTGGAGGCGCGGGCGCTGCTGGCCCGAGCGGAGGAGTCGGTGCTGGAGGGCCGGCGCGTGCGCTACCTGCGCGCGGAGGACGAGCTCGTCTATCTGGCGCTCCACGCGAGCAACCACCTGTTGCAGCGGCTGGCGTGGCTGTTCGATCTGAAGTTGCTGATGCTGGCGCACCCGGGGCTGGACTGGGGGCGGGTGGTGGAGGTGGCGCGGGGCTCGGCCTTCCCCCACCTGGCCTGGTACGCGCTGGAGGCGGCGCGGCGGTTGATGGGGGCGCCGGTGCCGGAGGAGGTGCTGGCCGCCCTGGCGCCGCCCTCGTGGCAGCGGCGGATGGCGGCGCGCTTCTTCAGCGCGGAGCGGCTGCTGGGGACGGAGTTGATGCGGCACAAGCCGGCGTGGGTGGTGGCCAAGCTGCTGCTCGCGCCCCGGTTGCTGCCCATGGTGCGCTACACCGTGCGCCGGCTGCGGGAGGACGGGCTCGCGGCGTTGCGTGGGAAACGCATCCCCTCTCCCCCTTGAACACGTCTTGAGTCCCGACCCTGGGGCGCTACGCTGTGCCGCCTTGCGTCAAGGAGACTCACGCGTGAGCACTTCCTCTGTCGAGCCCTCGGTGTCGAACGATTACCCTCCCGCTCCCTGGACCTTGCGCGGGCAGATGTACCTCTCCGTCTGGATGGTGCCCGCCGAGCGCGTCCGGTTCGAGTTGGATCCGGCCTTCGAGCTGTTCACCCTGGCGGGCCGCGCGTGCGTCATCACCTGCTTCGTGGACTACCAGCAGGGGAGCGTGCTGACCTACGGCGAGCTCTTCGGCGGCATCAGTGTGAAGACGCGGGGCTCGGGTCGCCTCGGCATGACGGTCACCCATATGTGGGTGGACAGCGAGCGCTCCCTGCGCGGAGGGCGCGCGCTGTGGGGCATGCCCAAGGTGATGGCGCGCTTCGAGCTCGACCATCAGCCCCCGGGCGGAGGTGCCTTCGCGGGGTCGAGCTGGGATACCCAGGGGAAGTTGCTGGCGCGGGTCCGCTTCGAGCCACTCGCCGCGCTGCCGCCGAGCGTCCGCATCCCCATCGGCCTGCCGAACCTGCAGATGCTCAACGGACGGGTGCACGCCCCGAAGGACTCGGACCTCCGCTTCTCGCCCCGGTTGCTCCAGGGCGCGGACTGGTTCATTCCGACGGACAGTCCCCTGGCCTCGCTCG
The DNA here is from genome assembly GCF_016859125.1 of Archangium violaceum. Taxonomy (NCBI): domain Bacteria; kingdom Pseudomonadati; phylum Myxococcota; class Myxococcia; order Myxococcales; family Archangiaceae; genus Archangium; species Archangium violaceum. Next base: position 5,459,894 of record NZ_CP069338.1, read on the forward strand.
GTGTCGCGGAGGCCCGCCCCTGGGTGAGTGCCCAGGTGCGCGACTTCGAGTGGACCCTGCCCGCGGCGATGCCCGTGGACTGAGCGCCACGTCAGGCCGCCGTGGCGGTCGCGACCTCGGGGGCCCCGGTCCGGCGCATCGGCTGGGCCTTGCCGTACGTCAGCGAGCGCCACACCCACTCGGCGGGGCCGAAGCGGAAGCGCGCCAGCCACCAGTGGCTGAAGGCCACCTGCACGCAGAAGATGGCCAGGGTGAGCCCGATGCTCGCCGTGGGGCCCAGCTTCCCCATGAGCCCCAGTCCGAAGCCGTAGTACACGAAGAGGCTGATGACCGTCTCGCCGAGGTAGTTCGTCAGCGCCATGCGGCCCACGGGTGCGAGCACCAGCAGCAAGCGCCGCCACGTCTCGCGTTGGAAGAGGAGCACGAGGCCCGAGACGTAGACGGCGGCGAGGCCCACCTCGTTGAGCTGCCGCACCGGCGTCATGAGGACGAGCCACTGCGCCTGCGGGTCGATCATCTTCTGGCGCATCATGTACTGCAGCACGAGCCCGGCGGCGCTGCCGATGGCACCGAGGACGAGGCTCCACTCGAGGAGCTTGCGGAAGAACCCCAGGTGCTGGGGCGCGTCGTGGAAGAGGCGCCGCCGTCCGGCCATGAACCCGAGCAGGAACCGGCCGAGCAGGGCGAACAGCACGGGCAGCATGCCCTGGATGAAGTGGCCGAGGTAGTAGCGGGCATTGGCGCGCACGACCTCGAAGTAGGTGCCGTGGGTGAAGGCCTCCAGCGTCTGGGCCCGGGCCTGGTTGGAGCGCTCCATGGCCGCCTTGGCCGCCTCGGCCGCACCCTCCGCGCCACCGCCGTTCACGAGCATGGGCACGACCTTCATGAGGACGTTCGTCACGAGCGGCATGGCGAAGATGAGGACGGCGGCCCAGATGAGCAGCGTCTTGTCGGCGCGCTTGCGGAACAGCAGCAGCGCGAAGCCCAGCACCGCGTACGTGGTGAGGATGTCACCGAGCCAGAGCCCGAACAGGTGCGCGGCGCCAATGAGGAACATCACGCACAGCCGCCGCATGTAGAGCGGAGCGATGGCGGCGCCGCGTGCCTCGGCGCGGATCATCTGCACGGAGAAGCCCAGGCCGAAGAGGAACGAGAAGAGGGTGATGAACTTGCCGGACACCAGCGTCCCGGAGACATACACGGCGGCGGTGTCCAACCACGAGGCCGAGGCCATGGCGGCCTCCAGCTGCGCGCGCTGCATGTAGGCCCGGCCGGAGAACCACCCGAAGACGTTGGAGACGAAGACGCCGCACAGCGCGAAGCCGCGCAGCACGTCGAGCAGGTCGAGTCGCTCGCTGGCGTCTATCGGGCGGGCTTCGGACGGCGGGGCGGGAAGCGGAGTGGGCGGTGGGCTCATGTCCGCAAGAGAGCGCACAACCCGTGCCAGCCCGCCCCTATTCCTCACGAGCGGGCCGCCCCTCGGCACCTTCCCTCTTCACGCGGAGTCCTCCTCCCCCTGTCCATCTCCGGACAGGGCGGTGCCACATCCGGACAACTCCGTCGCTCCCACTGCCATGCTCCGGGCGTCGCGGGCTTTCATTGCACCCTGTGCGTGGAAATCGTTAAAGGTGCGTCGCCATGGCCATCAGTCTCATCGACACCTTCCGCGTCCTTGCTTCGTTCGACCCGCCGCGTGGCTCGCTGCGCGGGGCTCCCTGGGAGGACTACGTGGACTGGGCCATCGCGCAGGGCCTGGCGCCGCTGGCCTCCTACAACCTCGAGTACCGCCTGGCCGGCGGAGCCGACGCGCCGGAGTGGGCGAGGGATCGGCTGCTGAGCATCTACTCGGGCTCGGTCAACGACAACGTGATGAAGCTCGTCAACTTCAAGCGCTGCGTGGACGAGCTCGAGGGCCGTCAGCTGCTCCTCACGGGCGGAGCGGCCTTCGCCGACACGCTCTATCCGCACGTGGGCTTCCGTCCCGTGTTGGAAATTTCCATGTTGCTGCGGCGCATGGACGTGGATGCCTTCGCTGGCTACCTCGCCCAGCACCAGTTCCGCCCGGAGCCCAACGAGCCGGCCCACGGCGCGATGAAGGTGGTGTCGGACGGACGCACCCCCATCTTCCTGTACGCGGATGTGCTCGGCGCCGAGCGGCGCGCGGAGGTGCAGGGCATCTTCGAGCGCTCCAAGCCCATGAGGATGTACGGCCCGTCCATGTTCCGTCCGGACCTGGAGGACGCGGTGCTGCTCGTGTGCCTGGAGCAGGCGCGCGAGGGCTACCAGATGCCCTGGTTGTCCTACCTGGACCTGCGCGAGCTGATGACGGGGGCGACGTCGATGGGGAGCGTCTATTCGCGCCCCGTGGACGTGGCGGTCCTGCTGGAGCGGGCGAAGGCGTGGCGGCTGGAGCGCGCCCTCTACACGTCGCTGTCCATCCTGACGCGGCTCTTCCCCTCGATTGCCGAGAATCTGAAGCCCGCACTTCCCCCGCTGCGCCGCGCCACGCGGGAGTTGTTGGATCGGCTGGTCGTCCTTCCGGCGAGCGAGCCCGGGAAGATGAGCCATGTCCGGGGCTCGGAGCGTCTGCGCCGGTTGCTGACCGGGCAATGAGACGGGGCCTGGGCGCCCACTGCCCCCTTCCCCTCCATGCCGTTCCCGGCGTATGAGCGATCCCTGCCTCTGGCATCTGGAACGATCATGCATATCGCCATCATTGGAACGGGCTACGTAGGGCTTGTCGCGGGCACCTGCTTCGCGGACTCAGGAAATGACGTGACCTGCGTGGACATCGACGCGCGGAAGATCGCGATGCTCCAGCAGGGCGAGGTCCCCATCTACGAGCCGGGACTGGAAGAGCTCATCCGCAAGAACACGAAGGAGCGGCGCCTGTCCTTCACCACGGAGATGGCGTCGGCGGTGGCGCGCTCGCAGGTGGTGTTCATCGCCGTGGGCACTCCCGAGGGCGAGAGCGGCGAGGCCGACCTCCAGTACGTGCTGGCCGCGGCGGAGCAGATCGGCCGGGCCATGCGTCAGTACACGGTGGTGGTGGACAAGAGCACCGTGCCGGTGGGCACCGCGGACAAGGTGCGCGAGACCATCGCCCGGGTGACGGAGGTGGAGTTCGACGTCGTCTCCAACCCCGAGTTCCTCAAGGAGGGCGCTGCGCTGGACGACTTCCTCAAGCCGGACCGGGTGGTGATCGGCACGGAGTCGGAGCGGGCGCGCAAGGTCATGGGCCAGCTCTACGCGCCGTTCGTGCGCACGGAGAACCCCATCCTCTACATGGACACGCGCTCGGCCGAGCTGACGAAGTACGCGGCCAACGCGATGCTCGCCACGCGCATCTCGTTCATGAACGACATCGCCGCGCTCTGCGAGAAGGTGGGCGCGGACGTGGACTTCGTGCGCAAGGGCATGGGCGCGGACAAGCGCATCGGCTATCCGTTCCTCTTCCCCGGCGTGGGCTACGGCGGCTCGTGCTTCCCCAAGGACGTGAAGGCGCTGGTGGCCAAGGGCCGTGAGCAGGGGTTGGAGTTGGATCTGCTGCGCGCGGTGGAGCGCACCAACGAGCGGCAGAAGAAGCTGCTGGTGCAGAAGGCGCTCAAGCACTTCGGCTCGCTCGAGGGGCGCTCCTTCGCGGTGTGGGGCCTGGCCTTCAAGCCGAAGACGGACGACATGCGCGAGGCACCGTCCGTGGAGGTCATCGAGGGTCTGCTGGCCAAGGGCGCGAAGGTGTCGGCGCATGACCCGGTGGCCGAGCACACCGCGCGGCGCGTGCTGGGCGACCGCATCCGCTACACGAACGTGCCCTACGAGGCGCTGGAGGGCGCGGACGCGCTCTTCGTCGTCACGGAGTGGAACGAGTTCCGTCACCCGGACTTCGAGCGCATGAAGGCGCTGATGAAGACCCCGGTCATCTTCGACGGCCGCAACATCTACGACCCGGACCGGATGAGGGACATGGGCTTCACGTACATGGGCCTGGGTCGTCGGTAGTCCGCCCCGGGGACGGCCTGGGACCGCGCTCCTCCTGTCCGGGGATCGCGTTCCCGAGCCCGGTGCTGCTTGGCCCGTCAGCGGGCCGGGTTCAACGCGCCGGGTTCAGCGAGACAGACCGCAGGCGTCCTTGCCCGCTTCCGTCTCGAGGATGTCGCAGGTTTCCGGCCTGTTCGCGTCGATGGTGCACGTCTGCAGCTTCTGCTCGCAGACGCTCAGCTCCTCGTCGGTGGGCTCGATGTTCCGCTCGCGCTCGGCCACCAGTTGGACGCAGTCGTCGCGCTGGTACGACTCGACGCAGTCGCAGAGCCGCTCCGACAACTCCCGGCACGGGTTCTTGCAGCCAGCGAGGGCGAGCAGGGCGGAGAAGAGCAGGGTGATGGTGGCGGAGCGGCGCATGGGGTGGGTGAAGATGCCAGATGGCGCCCTGGATGCAAGCAATGGCCGAACGAAGGGGGGGTGCTAGCTTCGCTGGCCGCTCACTTTCCTGGAGGCCGTTCAGCCATGGTGTCCCTCGTCGCCGTCCTGCTCGCCGTATCGCCCCTGCCCGGCCAGCCCTCGCTGCTGGCGCCCGTCCAGACGGAGCTCCGTGCCTCGACGCGGCTGCTCGTCGCGCAAGGTGCGCCCGCCGGGGAGGGCTCCCGGTTGGAGGCGCCGGCTCCGGATGACCGCGAGGCGCGCATCCGCCAGCTGACCCGTGAGGTGGAGGACATCAACGCCCGCCTCCGCCGGACGGACGCGAACTGGCCCATCGGCTCCCTCGTGATGGCCTACTCGGGCTACGTGCTGGCGCCGCTGCTGCTCGTCGGCATCCCGATGATCATCATTGGACTGACGTCGACCGTGTCGTACGCGACCACGCTCGTGGCCGTGGGCGCGGTCTTCTCGGTGCTCGGCGGCGGCGGAGTGGCCCTGCTCATCGCGGGGATCGTCACGGGCCTCGAGACCTCGAGCAGGGTCAAGGCCGAGCGGGAGGAGCTCATCCGCCAGCGCGGCGCGCTCGAGGACGAGCTGCGGGAGTTGAAGCGGACGAGGCCGGAGTCCTCCGTGCAGGCCTGGCGCGATGGACGGGGCGAGAGCTTCATCCCGGTGGCCTCGCTCGTCTTCTGAGCAGGCGGGCGCGTCCACCCGTTCACTTTCCCGGGTCGTCCACTTCCAGGCGTCCGCGTGGACCCGTGACATAATCGCGACCCTCCATGCTCCCCGCGTCCCACTCCCGTTCGCACACGTCCCGGTACGCCCTCGGCGCCGAAGCGGTGCTGGCGGTGTTGCTGGTGCTGCTGCCTCTGTCGCTCGGGGGCGCGCCCACGTGGGTGCACTGGCCGCTGGTGGTGCTCGCGGGCCTCGCCTTCGTGTTGGCGTGCCTGGGGGCGTGGAGGCAGCACCGGTCGCTGCACCTGCCGCTGCTCTCGCTTCCACTCGGGGCGGGGGCGCTCCTGTGCCTCCTGCAGCTCGTCCCGCTGCCGCCGGGGTTGCTCGCCGTCCTCAGCCCCGAGGCGGCCGGGCTGCGTGACTTCGTCCTCGTCCCGCTGGGACTGGAGGGGCCGAGGCCCCTGTCGATGGAGCCTCCGGCCACCTGGCGCGAGCTGGCCAGGCACCTGGCGTACCTGCTCACCTTCGTCGCCGCGGTGCAGGTGTGCCGCTCGGAGCGCGCGCGCCGACGGCTGCTGGGCACCCTCTCCTTCACGGGAGCGGCGGTGGCCGTGCTGGGCCTGCTGCACTCGCTGTTCGGCCTCGATCGGCTCCTGGGCTTCATCGCCTTCATCCACGCGCGTCCGCCGCTGCTCACCCCCTTCGGCAACCCCAACCACCTCGCGGCCTTCCTCGGGCTGTCGGCCACCGTGTCGTTGGGGCTCGCGCTCTCCAGTGGGACGCGGCTGCGCGCGGCGCCCTTCGTGGTGGCCACCCTGCTGGGCGGGGCTGGCGTGCTGCTGTCCCTCTCGCGCGGAGGCGTCGCCTTCTTCGTCTTCGGACAGCTCGCCTTCGCGCTCCTGCTGCTCGGGCGCCGGGCGGGGACGGAGCGGGGTCGGACGTGGCGTCGCAGCGGCACCGTGCTGCTGTGCCTCCTCGCGGTGCTCACGGTGGGCGGGCAGATCGCCTCCGAGCAGCTCCTGGCCGAGCTGGAGACCGCGGACAGCGTGGAGAAGCTGCGCCACAGCAAGCTGGAGCTGTGGCCGGCGTTGGCCTCGGTCGCGAGGGCCTATCCGCTCGGCCTGGGCCGCGGCGCCTTCGAGTCCGTCTTCCCCCGCTACCAGGAGCGGCCCGTCCTCAACACGCTCACGCACCCGGAGAACGCGGTGCTGCAGCTCGCCACCGAGTTCGGTGTGCCCGGGCTGCTGCTGCTCGCCGTGGGGCTGTGGGGGTTCATCCGGTTGGTGCGCCGCGAGGGCCTTGGCGCGGTGGAATGGGCGGTGCTCGCGGGGGTGGCGGCGCTCGGGCTGCATGATCTCTTCGACTTCAGCCTGGAGCTGCCCGCGAGCGCGGTGGCGGCGTGGGTGGCGTTGGCCTGCGTGGCCCGGCCCGAGGACCGGGAGCGCTGCGTGGCCCGGCGCGGTCATGCGCCCTTGCGCGTGCTCGCGGTGGGTGGCGTCCTGGCCGTGCTGGCGCTGGTCGCGCTCATCCCTGGACGGAGCACTTTGGCCGAGGCCGAGGAGGAGCTCGGGGACCTCGTCCGCGCGCGGGCCCCCCTGGCCGAGGTGCGTGCCCGTGGGCTCGCCCTCATCGCGCGGCACCCGGCCGATCATGCCCTGCAGGTCCTGATGGGCCTGGCGCATACGGGCCTGGGGCGCGCGGAAGCGGTCGAGGCGCTCGGCTTCGTCAACCGGGCCCTCTTCCTGAACCCGGTGGATGCGCGGGCCCACCGCGTGGCCGCACGCGCCCTGCTCACCCTGGGACGCCGCACCCAGGCATTCCTCGAGTACCGCCTGGCCTTCGAGGCCGGGGACCAGGAGGTGCTGTGGCGCGAGGCGCTCGGGCGGGCGCGCACCCTGGAGGAGCTGCGGGCCCTCACGCCGGAGTCGGGACGGAGCGCCGTGCTGCTCGCCACCGAGCTGATGCGCACCCGGCGTCACGAGGTGGCCCTTCCCTGGCTCGCCTGGGCCCGGGAGCACTTCGACGCGACTCCCGAAGCCGTCCAGCTCTGGGAGCGCGAGACGCGGTTGCGGTTGGAGCGACAGGAGCTGGCGGAGGCGGAAGCCGCCAGCGCGGAGGTCTCCCGCCGGGCCCCGGACGCGCTCTCCTCGTACCTGCTGCACGCGGAGGTCCTCCATGCCCAGGGGCGCAAGGACGAGGCGCTCGAGTCGCTCGAGTCCCTGCGCACCCGCTTCCCCGGCAGCGTGGAGCTGGCCTTCACGCTCGCGCGGATGGAGGTGGAAGCGGGGCTGACCCGGCGAGCGCGGGAGACACTCCAGCAGGTGAGCCCCTTCGTGTCGGACCTGGGATTGCGCGCCCAGCTCTTCATGCTCGAGGGCTCCAGCTTCGAGAAGGAGGGGCACCGCGCGCGAGCGCTCGAGTCCTGGAAGTCCGCGGCGCGCATCCAGCCCTCCGCGGGCGTCTGGTTCAAGGTGGCGCGGCTGCACGAGTCGCTGTACCAGCTCGACGCGGCGGCGCGGGCCGTGCGCGAGGGGTTGCGGCTGCAGTCCCCGGAGCAGCGCGCCGAGGGGGAGGCGTGGGTGGATCGCCTGGAGGCCGCGGAGCGCCAGCGCGTGGAGGAGCGGCGCCGGGTGCGTGAAATGGGTGTGGACGCGCGGGACCGGCTCCTGTGGGAGGTAGGCGCGGACGAGGACGCGGGGGGAGAAGAGGACGAGGCACCCTGAGCCGCTGGGCTCCGGGTGTCATGGATGCATGGCGTGATGCTCCACGTGTCGACCCGGGCGCTCGTGGATGATGTCGGCCATCTGGGGTGACTCGAGCGCGATGAAGTCCTCGACGCTCACCTCCAGCGCCTCCTCGTGCGAGCCGGCGCGCAGCAGCAGGTCCTCGGCCACGCCCAGGCTCTCGTCCATCAGCACCGGCAGCCCGTAGAGGTGACCGAAGGGCGGTTCCGCGCCCAGCTCGCAATCGGGGAAGTGGTTCGCGAAATCGTCCTCGGTCGCCAGCTGGACCTCCCGGACACCGAGCGCCTCCCGGACCTTCTTCAGGTCCAGTGTCTCCGAAGCGGGAGGGAGGCAGATCCACAGCTGCTGGCCGGCCCGGACGATGACCGACTTGGCCACGCGGTACCCTGTCACGTGGAGCGCCTGGGCCAGCTCCTGCGCCGTGATCGCGCGTGGGTGCCAGTGACGGAGGAAGGGGACGTGTTGCTGCCGGAGGTAATCCTGGATGGGGACGGGGATCATGGGCGGCACCTCTGTCTCGAAGGTGGACTGCCCCCGTCCCTCCGGCCATGGCGCGCCGGGCGAGTGCCTCCCAGGCGGGCGGGCACGCGCCCCGGGTCTCACCGCTGGAAATCGTAGACGCTGCCCAGGTTGAGGATGCGCGTGAGCTCGTCGAGCGCCGTCATCGTCTCGCGGGCCAGCTTCGGGTCCGCCAGGTCCCTGGCGCGCAGGTCCTCGCGGTAGTGCCGCTTCACCCAGCCAGCGAGCGCCTCGTGCAGCTCCGGGGTGTAGAAGACGTTCGCCTTCACCGCGGCGCGCTCGGTGTCGGTGAGCCACACGCGCTGGCGCAGGCAGGCCGGGCCGCCTCCATTGTTCATCGACTGGCGCACGTCCAGGTAATACACGCGCTTGACCGGGTTGTTCTCGGCCACCACGCGCTCCAGGAAGCGCCGCGCCGGCTCCGTCTCCCGGCTCTCCTCCGGCGCGATGATGGCCATGGTGCCATCCGGCAGCGTCAGCACCTGCGAGTTGAACGGGTAGGCCTTCACCGCGTCGCGCGCGGGCAGTTCCTCGTTGGTGGCCAGCACGTAGGTGAACTCATCCCCCAGCTTCTCGCGCAGCGTCTTCAGCAACCCCTGGGGGTCCACGAAGGCCAGCTCGTGCAGCATGAGGAAGCTCTGGTTGCCCACCGCCATCACGTCCGTGTGGAAGGCGCCCGCGTCGATGCCCTCGGGGGACTGCTGCGGCAGCAGCACCTGCGCCGGATCCAGCTTGTGCAACCGGGCCAGCGCCTGGCTGGCCTCGTATGTCTGCCGTGCGGGGAAGCGGGTGGGGTGGCGCACGTCATCCCGCCAGGCGCTCCGGCCCCAGGCGAGCAGGTGCACCGCCTTGTGCCCCGGGGTGGCGAGCCGGGTGTGGTTGGCCGCGCCCTCGTCCGCGAAGTGCCCACCGCCGGGCAGTGGCGCGTGGACGGCGAAGTGCTTCTCGTCCGCGAAGATGGAGCGCAGCACCGAGTGCGTCGTCTCCGCCTCCAGCGCCCGGTGGAACATCTGCTGGAGGTTGGCCGGCGTCAGGTGCATCCGCCCGTCCGCCGTGTCCTCGGAGGGCGCTCCCGTGGCCGCGTTCGCCGTCCACATGGCGGCGGAGCTGGAGGTCAGCCGCAACAGGTGCTCGGCCTCCTGCCCGGCCCGGGTGATGACCTCCTCGTCCGTACCGGAGAAGCCCAGGGCGCGCAGCGCCCGCAGCGAGGGCCTCGGCTGGGGAGGCAGCACACCCTGGCCCACGCCCAGCTCCGCCACGAAGCGCATCTTCTCCAGCCCCTGGAGGGCCGCTTCGCGGGGGTGGCTCACCTCGCCGCCATGGAGGGCGGACGCCAGGTTGCCGGGCGACAAGCCGCCGTAATTGTGGGTGGGACCGACGATGCCGTCGAAGTTGTATTCGCGCATGGGGTATGGAAACGCTCGTGGAGCGCCCTCCCTTAGCAAAGCGCCTGAAGCGTTTCCTCCGCTACCTGCTCGTCCGTGCGGCATTGACCATCGTGAGCAGCCTGCCGCTGGGGCTCGCTCGGGTGTTGGGGGCGGGTTTCGGCCGGTTCGCCTTCGCCGTGGCCGGCGGGGAGCGACGCAAGGCGTTGAAGTCCCTGGCCCTCGCCTTCCCGGAGAAGTCCGACGCGGAGCGGCATGCGCTCGCCCGCGCCTCCTTCCGCCACCTGGGCATGGCCGTCTTCGAGGTGGGCGCCACCGCCTCCATGGACCGGCAGCTCGAGCGCCTGGTCCGCTGGCCGGAGGAGGACCGGCGTGTCCTGGAGACGGCGCTCGCCCGGGGCAGGGGCGTCGTCTTCGTCTCCGGCCACGTGGGCAACTGGGAGCTGTTGGCCCGGCGGGTGGCGCGGGCGGGCTACCCCAGCCAGAGCATCGCCAAGGAGACCACGGACCCGAGGCTCACCGCGCTCGTCGAGCGCTTCCGGGCCCAGGGCGGGGTGCGCAGCATCTGGCGCGGCCAGGAGGGCGCGGCGCGAGCCATGCTGCGCGCCCTCAAGGCGGGGGAGATCCTCGGGCTGCTCATCGACCAGGACACGAAGGTGCAGTCCGTCTTCGTGCCCTTCTTCGGAGCGCTGGCGGCCACGCCCCGGGCGGCGGCGGACCTGGCGCTGCGCACGGGCGCGGCGGCGGTGGTGGGCTTCTGCCAGCGGGAGGGCGAGGGCTACCGGCTGTGGATGGAGGAGGTGCCCTGGCAGGCGAGCGGGGACCGGGAGGCCGATGCCGTCGCGCTCACGGCCGCTCTCTCGGAGAGGATAGAGGCAGCCATCCGCCGGGCACCTGAGCAATGGGTGTGGATGCACCAGCGTTGGAAGACCCGTCCCACCACCCAGACCCGATGATACAAAAGGGCCTCGTGCCACGTACCGTCCTCTTCTCGAGCCTCTTCTGCCTCCTGGCCGCCTGCTCCCCGAGGCAGGCTCCAGGTGATGCCTCAGCGCCGCCCGCCGTGGTGATGCACGGGGTCCGGCTGCGCTCGTTCGACGGCAGCACCCTGTCCATGACGGGCCAGGCCGAGCGGGCCACCTACGATCGCAACGGTGACATCACCGCCTCGAAGGCCACGCTCCTCATGCTCGGCAGGAGCCCGCTGGCGGACGCTCCTCCGGCGGGCAAGAAGGCGCGCACGAAGGACGAGGGCGCGCAGGCACAGGTGCAGGTCCCTCCGGGTGGCACGCTGGTGCGTGCGAATCTCATGGAGGGCAACCTGGGCACGAGACAGATGGTGGCCTCGGGCGACGTGGAGGTGCGCACCGCCTCCGGGATGGTGGCTCGCTCGCCCCGGGCCACCTACGACGGGGTGCAACAGACGGCGCGGGGCACGGAAGGTGTGCAGGTGGACGGGCCGGAGTACCACGTCCAGGCGGACGCCTTCTCCCTGTCCTTCCCCGACGAGAGCTTCGCCTTCGAGGGCTCGGTGCGGACCGTCCTGGGAGCCGCGCATGATTGAGTATCTCGTGACGGCCTTCTTCCTGGCCCAGCCGGTGAAGCCGACCGCGTTCGAGGCCAGCGCCGGCTCGCCCGGCGGGGCGGAGGCTCCGGCGGTTCGCAACAACACGGTCATCACCTCCCAACGGGTGTTGGGCTCACGCAACCAGGCCGTCTTCAAGGGCGACGTGGTGGTGAAGCAGGGGACGATGGACCTGCGGTGCGACGAGATGATCGCCTTCTACAGCGGCAACGGCCCGCGTGAGGTGACGCGCGTGGAGTGCGTGGGCAACGTGCGCGCGGTGGACGGCGACCGGACGGCCAGGGGCGAGCGGGCCGGCTTCGACGTACCCAGTGGCCTGCTGGTGGTGACGGGCAATCCCGAGGCGCAGGATGCCACCACGCACCTCAAGGGCACCGAGCTGCGCATGACGGCGGGCAACAAGAACCACGAGTACCAGGTGGAGAACGCCGTCGTCACCCTCCAGTCGGCACCGTTGAAGCCGCCGTCGCGCAGGGGCTCGGGCAAGGAGTCCTCCCCACCGAGAGAGCCCGCGGTGATCTCCGCCCGGCGGGTGATCGGCTCGAACAACCAGGCCGTCTTCACGGGCGACGTGGTGGTGAAGCAGCGGACGATGGACCTGCGGTGCGACAAGATGATTGCCCACTACAACGGTCCACGAGAGGTGACGCGCGCGGAGTGCGTGGGCAATGTACGTGCGGTGGACGGCGAGCGCTCCGCTCGGGGCGAGCGGGCCGACTTCGACGTGCCCACCGGCCTGCTCGTGGTGAAGGGCAACCCCGAGGCGCGTGATCCCACCACGCACCTCCGGGGCTCCGAGGTGCGGATGACGGTGGGCAAATCGAATTTCGAGGTGAAGGACGCCGTCATCACCGTGGAGACGGCGCCGCTCGAGCAGCGGCAGCGCAAGGGTGGGGGTAGGAGCAATCCAGGTAGCGCGTCCGGCCACACGGGCGCGGGGGGAACGAAGCCATGAGCAGCCGGTTGTACGCCGAGGGTCTCCAGAAGACCTTCCGCAAGCGCAAGGTGGTGCAGGGCGTGTCCTTCTACGTCTCCCAGGGAGAGGTGGTGGGGTTGCTCGGGCCCAATGGCGCCGGCAAGACGACGAGCTTCAACATGGTGGTGGGCCTGGTGCGGCCCGATGTCGGCCGGGTGCGCGTGGACGACGAGGAGCTCACCCACCTGCCCATGCACCGGCGCACCCTGCGCGGTCTGGGCTACCTGCCCCAGGAGTCCTCCATCTTCCGCAAGCTCACCGTGAGCCAGAACTTCCTGTCCGTGCTGGAGCTGCAGAAGAACCTGGACCGGTCCGCCCGCGAGAAGCGCGCCCGGGAGCTGCTGGAGGAGTTCGGCCTGGGCCATGTGGCCGAGTCGCTCGGCGAGACGCTCTCCGGTGGCGAGCGCCGCCGCGCGGAGATCGCCCGCTCCCTCATCCCCAACCCCCGCTTCATCCTCTTCGACGAGCCCTTCGCCGGCGTGGACCCCATCAACGTGGGGGACCTCCAGCGGCAGATCTCCCACCTGAAGTCCCGTGGCCTGGGCGTCCTCATCACCGACCACAACGTCCAGGACACCCTCGGCATCTGTGACCGTGCCTACATCATCGCACAGGGGCAGATCCTGGAGGAGGGCACGCCGGCGCAGCTCGCCTCCTCGGCCCGGGCGCGTGCGGTGTACCTCGGCGAGCGATTCCGCTTGCAGTCGGTGTGAGCGCCGAAAAACCGGCTTCGTGAGCCGCTCGGGGGCGGACCGCACCCGCGTGCCGCTCCCCCTCCGCACGTCCATTGTTGAACGTCTTCGGCGGCGTTCGAGACAATGCAAGTACGCGGAATAAATGAAGAATTTAACGAAGTGCAAGGTACGGGCCGGACTCTCGGACACTGGACGAAGTCGGGGGGCCTTGCTACTTTGGCACGGTCCTTGATGGCGGGCCGCCATCGAGTCGAGTGTTGAAACGGGCGGGAGACAGAGAATGGCGATGGAACTCAAGCAGAGCCTGAAGCTTTCGCAGCAGCTGGTGATGACGCCCCAGCTGCAGCAGGCCATCAAGCTGCTGCAACTCTCGCGGATGGAGCTTCTGGAGCAGGTCCGGGAGGAGATGGACCAGAATCCCCTCCTGGAGCAGCCGGACGAGGCCCCCTTCGGGGATACGGCGGACAAGGAGCCAGGCGAGGCTTCCCTGGAAGCCGCGAATACCGAGCTTCCGGCGGGAGTGGAGTTGCGGACCCCGGATGCCGCGCCCGAGTTCAAGGCGGACGGCGACGGGCCGCCGGAGATCGACTGGGAGGCCTACCTCAACAGCTACCAGTTCAACGAGCCCACGACGGCCTCCAACCGGGGCAACGTGGCGACCGAGGACATGCCCTCCTTCGAGGCCAACCTCGTGGAGAAGGAGGACCTGGTCGATCACCTCCAGGAGCAGCTCGGCACGCTGCGGCTCAATGACGCCGAGCGGCGTATCGGGATGCTCATTCTGGGCAACCTGGACCAGGACGGGTACCTGACGCTGGAGGAGGTGGAGGGAGATCCACTCATCCGCCTGGCCAACGAGGCGGACGTGCCCATGTCGGTGGCCGAGCGCACGCTGCGCCGCATCCAGAACCTGGAGCCCAAGGGCTGCGGCGCGCGCGACCTCCAGGAGTGCCTGCTCATCCAGGTGGCCGCGCTCAAGGACAAGCACGCGCCGCTGCTGGGCCTCATCATCAAGCGGCACATGAAGTACCTGGAGAGCAAGAACCTTCCGGCCATCGCCAAGGACCTGAAGGTGTCGCTCGAGGAGGTGGTGGAGGCCTCCAAGCTGCTGCCCAAGCTGGACCCGAAGCCGGGCCGCAACTTCAGTGGGGACGACGCGCAGTACATCACCCCCGACGTGTTCGTCTACAAGCTGGCCGAGGACGAGTACACGGTGGTGCTCAACGACGACGGCCTGTCGAAGCTTCGGATTTCCGGCACGTACCGCAACGCGCTGAAGAGCGGCGGGGTGGGGCCGGGGCAGACGAAGGAGTTCATCCAGGAGAAGCTGCGCAGCGCGCAGTGGCTCATCCGCTCCATCCACCAGCGCCAGCGCACCATCTACAAGGTCACCGAGAGCATCGTGAAGTTCCAGCGGGACTTCCTGGACAAGGGCATCGCGCACCTCAAGCCGCTCATCCTCCGGGACGTGGCCGAGGACATCGGCATGCACGAGTCCACGGTGTCGCGCGTGACGACGAACAAGTACGTGCACACGCCGCAGGGCATCTTCGAGCTGAAGTACTTCTTCAACTCGTCCATCGCCCGCGTGTCCGGTGAGGACACGGCGAGCGAGGCGGTGAAGCACCACATCAAGCAGCTGGTGTCGCAGGAAGATCCGCGCAATCCGTACTCGGACCAGAAGATCGTCGAGCTGCTCAAGGCGCAGGGCACGGAGATCGCCCGGCGCACGGTGGCCAAGTACCGCGAGGTGCTGGGCATCCTCCCGAGCAGCAAGCGCAAGCGCTACTTCTAGCCGGGCCCGATGTGGCCGCGTCTCTCCTGGGCGCGGCCTTCCGGGACGGTTCTCATCCGCTCGAGCGTGTACTTCTCTCCGTCGGCCCGGGACTTGCGAACGAGCCTCTGTCGACGGAGGCACGGATGGGCATTCGCGTAGGCGTGGTGGGCGCAGGACTCGCGGTCATCTCATTGTTCACGGCAGGTTGTGCTGACCGGAACAAGACACTCGAGCCGCGGGAGAATCAGGGGACCGGTCCATCGGACGGAAACGAAGTTCCCTCGGGCACCCCGCCCGTTCCCTCGGAGGATGCCGGCACACCCCCGATTTCCACACCGGGTGGGGACGCGGGGACACCGGACGGGGATGGGGGGACGTCGCCCGACAAAGGCGAGCCGCCAGATGCAGGGCCGTGGCCAGTGGAGGCGGTGCTCGACTACACGCAGGTGTTTGGCGTCGGCAGGCCGCAGAGCGTTGGGCTCGATGAAGGGCTGAACTTCTGGTTCCTCGACGGCAATCGCATCGGCGTGCTGCGCCCGGGCGACACGGCTCCGACGTGGACCACGGGGGTCGGTCAGGCGCGCCTGCCGTTCGGCCGGGATTCGCTCGCGATCGGCTCGACGGTCATCTGCGGCGGTGAGGCCGGGCGCGCGTACGTGGGGTATCGCGCCGCCGAGATGCAGCGGGCGGAAGGCATTTCACAGCGCACGTACATCCCCGGACCGGGCGAGGCGAACTACACGCCCGAGCGATACGCCGAGTACCAGAAGGGAGATCTCGACGCGGTCCGCCTCCAGCCCGATGGGACCGTCGTGCTCGAGGAGCACATCTGGCGCACCACCGGCGCGTCGAACGCGGGCAGGCAGATCGGCATCCACAACACGAACGACTTCCACTACGAGGAGGACCGCAGCGTCCTGAATTGCGCTCGCGTGACACGCGGCGCCTATCGCGGCGACCTCTACATCACGACGAACCACGGCGTGACCCGCATCCAGGGGCTCACGTACAACAGCCACCGCCATCCGGGCTGGTACCTCATCACCACGAACCCGGACGGAACGAAGGACGAGTCGCTCCAATGCCCGCCGATGTACGGGCTCGGCCTCGCGAGCAACGGAGATGTCCTCGTCGCGAACGAGCAGATGGTCGGAGTGCTCGTCCCGAGCGCGAGGCTCGAGGAGTGGGACCGCGAGTACACCTGGGAAGGTCCCACGCCCTGGAGGTTCAAGGGCTTCAACGGCGTGCTCAATGATCAGGCGTCCGATGATTTCTGGCGCGCCTTCGAACAGACCACCTCGGGTCACTACTACCTGGGGAGCGCGGAGTTCGGTGTCTGGTCGCTGAAGCCGAAGTCACGCTCCGCGGGGGACTGGTCGAAGCTCGCCGGGCTGCCGACGAACCAGATCCTCGCGCTCAAGGCGACGGACGATGGCGCGCTCTACATCGGCACGAATGGCGCGGGCCTCTGGCGGCTGGAGCCGGACGGCGTGACGCTGACCCAGGTGGAGGAGGTGTCGGGTCAACGCGTCCTGCAGCTCGTCTATGAACCCACCGTGAAGCCGAGCATGCTGCTCGTGCTCACCGACCTGGGACTGACCGTCCTTCGTGGGCCGTAGTCGTATTTGTCAGGGGCTGCGTGTATCCACGTCAGACGAGCACTCCACCCATGCAGGGGGGTGCTCGTCTGGAGAACGCGAAATGTCAGGTGGATGGGGTACACGTAGAGGTTTGACCTTGGGACTGATGGCGGCGGGGCTGGCTGGGTTGCTGCCCCTCCCGGTCCAGGCGCAGGAGATTCCACCCAATGTCATCCTCCTGCTGGACAACAGCGAGTCCATGCAGGACTTCCCGCGGTATCTGCCCGAGGCCTTCACGCCCGGTTACTACCCCAGGCCCACGAACCCCGCTCCTGGAGACCTTGGATGAAGAACGGCTCCGTCGTCTATGACAGCGACCCCGACCTCGTCTCTCCATTCTTCGATCCGGGCAGGTTCTACCACACTCGCGGCCGGCGCATTGCCTGGCAGGTGAAGGAATCCCCGTACTCACTCCACCCAAACTTCGATTTGAACAGCATCAAGGGTGACGCACTCGTCGCCTGCTACGACTCGGTGAGATGGGACATCGATGACTATCCCTATCCCTACTCCAACTCCTCGCTCATGGCGGAGTGCATGAGCTGTCTGAACACCAAGGGCTGGTGGCGGGGTCCGATGGTGATCGCCACGACCGTTTCGCACCAGGATGGCCCCTTCCCGGAGCCCGGTGAGCCACCGCTTCCTCCCGAGGCGTATCGCAGGTGGGTCGTCAGTGGCCGGGTCCTCAACGTGCGTCCGCCCAGGTTCGTGATCGCGCGCAAGGTGATCAAGGACGTCATCAGCTCGGTGACCCACGTGCGCCTGGGCGTGGCCACCTTCGGCAGGGATCACGGCTGGTTCGATCCGCCGGAGCTGCTCGCACCGCTGGCTCCGACCTGCGAACAGTCCCATCCCACCTTCGACGAGACGGCGATGGACCGGCCCGGGCTGAAGAAGGCCGTCAACAGGGTGCAGTTCCGCAACAACGAGCGCTCCATTGGCGAGGCCCTGTTCGGTCTGGGGGGCTACTTCTCCTCGCAGCGGATGGACCTGAAGTGGGAGAACTGGTTCAAGCAGCCCCTCAACCCCGGGTACTTCGGCTGGCCGGGGTGCTGCAACGGTGGCACCTACGATGATCCGTACACGGGCAAGGAGGGCATTTACTGGGGTGTGGCGTACAACGAGTGGCTGATGCCGCCCTTCACCGACCCATCGACCGGGGCCTATATGCCGGGCCAGCCCTGGGAGGAGCCCTGGGCCCAGCGGCGTTCCACGTGCTTCGCGTCCCAGACCAATGCCGTCATCGTGGTGAGTGGGGGAACGCCCCGTTCCGACAACACGGTGCCCATCACCCGGATGATGGAGATCCTCATGGCGAGGGGGGTCAGGCACGACGATGGCTCGTGGCTCCGGTTCGACCCGGCCTACCCCGAGACGAACCCGGACGTGGGCGGCGTGAACTACTGCGATCGTGTCGGCTCCACCAAGGCGGCGTGTGACTACACCGAATACAACTGGCCGACCGGCCTGGGTGTGGGCAACAAGAACTTCATGGATGACGTGTCCTTCTTCCTGTCGCATGTGGATCTGCGTGACGACATGCCGGGCGACCAGACGATGCGCACGTTCGTCGTCGGCTACGGAGACAGCAGCCCCATGCTCCAGAGCATCGCGTTGGCGGGCAAGGGCAGCTTCTTCCGTGCGGACAACGTGAGCGAGCTGCGGGACGCCATCCTGTACGCGATTGCTCAGAGCCGCACGAGCACCAGCTCCGCGCCGTAGGGCGACTCGGGGCCGCGGCGCGGGTAGGGGCTGGAGGCGTACGCGGCTGGCCAGGGCACACGAGCACGAGGCGCGTGTGTCCGTCTCCCTCCCTGGAATCCCCCCAGGATTCCAGGCGCGTGCCGCAGCGTTCTCCTCAAGGGACATGTCTGTCGCCCGGAGGCAATGAGGTCCTTCACAGCCCGTTCAACAAAGATCTGCCAGGGTGGGTGACACCCGTGCCACACGGCTCCGGTTGAACACGTACTGGCAAATTCGATGTGAACTGTGATTCCAGAGAGGGGAGAGCGGCTCATCATGAAATCTTGCAACAATACGGCATGGAAGTTCTTGAGCGAAGCCGACGTGTTTTCGGGGTCCGAGCTCCTCGCGGGGGGGGTGGAGCGGTCGCACGCGCACGCCCTCTCGGGCGTCCAGAACGCCTACATCGTCGACCTGCGCTCTCCGGGCCACGGCGTGACGTATGAGGAGGTGCTCACCACGATCAAGGAGCATGTCAGGGGGAAGAGCGCTGGCGACTGGGTCTTCTTCGTCAACTTCGCCCCCTCGCTGCTGGGCTTCGTCCCCGGAGTCGGCCTCCGGCGACTCGGGTTCGAGCAGCTCGACCGGATCTCGACCACGGTGAACATCGTCGTCGAGAGCGCGTCCGGCCATGGTGCCTACGCGAACTCCACCGCCTTCGCCTCGGTGGGGGTGACCGCGGCGACCCCCGCCCCGCCGAACTCCAGCTACGAGGTGGACGCCGACGGCGAACTGACGGGGGTCATGTTGGAGCCGCCCTCGTTCGGGCCGTTCCTGAAGCACAAGCCGAAGGACATGGTCGGTCGGGCTCCCTACGGCTCCTCACCAACGGTGCTGGTATGAATGTGAGACCTTGACCGCAATGACAATCACGCACATCTCGTTTCCATTCCAGAACGGGGCTGTCCGATGACGGACCTGGCTTCTCTCGCCCGCCTCGATGGCGTGGCACAGGCGGAGCTGTGTGCTCGGGGAGAGGTCTCGGCGGACGAGTTGTTCGACGCGTGCATGGCGCGCATCGACGCGTTGAACCCGTTGTTACGTGCCGTCGTCACGGTCGCACGCGAGCGCCCCCGTCGGGTGGGCCCGGGTCCATTCTCCGGAGTGCCGTTCCTGGTGAAGGACGCCACGGCGTGGCCAGGTCTGCGTTGGTCGATGGGCTCGCGGCTGTTCGCGTCCAATGTCTCCCAGCAGCAGACTCCGTACGGCAGACGGCTCGAGGACGCGGGGCTCGTGTGCGCGGGCAAGAGCGCGATGTCGGAGTTCGGATTGCTCTTCAGCACCGAGACGTTGCTCGAGGGCGTGACGCACAACCCCTGGGACCTCGCCTGCTCGGCCACGGGCTCGTCCGGGGGCAGTGCGGTCGCCGTCGCCGCGGGGCTGGTTCCTCTCGCGCACGCCAGTGATGGCGGCGGCTCCATTCGCATTCCCGCGTCGGCGTGCGGTCTCTTCGGCTTCAAGCCGAGCCGTGGTCGCACGGTGCCCGCGAGCTTCGTCAGCTCGGACTTCGGGGACATGACGAGCGAGCACTGCATCAGCCGCTCGGTGCGTGACAGCGCGCTGTTCCTCTCGCTCACCGAGGATCGTTCGAGTGGTACGCCCGTCGGCTTCGTGCGCGCTCCAATCGCGCGCAAGCTGCGCATCGCGGCCTGGACGCGTACGGTGATGGGCACGGAGCCGGAGCCCCCGGTTCGCCGGGCCTACGACGAGTCGGTGGCGCTGCTCACCGGGCTCGGTCACACGGTGGAGCCGATCGCGCCGCCCCTGTTCGACGGTTCCGCACTGGGCGATGCGTTCTACCTCGTCACGGGGGCGGCCATCGCGGGCGTCGTCGAGAGGGTGGACCAGACGCGTGACGTGCCCGTGCAGCACGACGAGCTGGAGCCGTTCACCTGGGAGCTGGTCGATGCCTTCCTCGAGCGCGGTCCCGATGCGCTGCCGCACGCGCGCGCCGTGTTCGCGCGGGCGGTGCGGGCCTATCTCGAGGCGACCCGAGGATACGACGTGGTGCTCACGCCGACGATCGCCACCGAGCCATGGCGCATCGGGCACCTGTCGCCGATTCACGGGCGTGAAGAGCTGCTGCGCCGCACGGCGCGCGCCCTCGGTTACACGCCGATCCATAACATCGCGGGTTGCCCCGCCATGTCCGTTCCTCTTCACTTCCCGGAGGGCGGTCTACCCATTGGCACCCATTTCGCCGCGGCGCCCGGCGACGACGCGCTGCTCCTTGGCCTCGCGTACCAACTCGAAGAGGCGCGCCCATGGAAGGACCGTTGGGCGCCCTATTCGATTCCCGCGCTCTAGCTCCGCGTTACTTCCAGGCCCGGGAGATCATCGCCCTTTCGCCAGTTCTCCAGGATGTCGATGAACTCGAGCGCTCCGCCCCCGTAACCGGCACTGCGAATCAGGCTCGGGTGAGGCGCGGCACCCTCGTTGTTGATGTAGCCGGGCGTGCATTCGGCACCGCCGAAGACGTGGCCCTTCTGGAGGCTGACGAGGATTTTCCCCCACCACTGCTCCTGCGCCTGCTCCGTTGGTTCGACCATCTCGACGCCCCGCTTCAGGCACTGATCGACGATGTAGGCGGCGTGCCGCGCCAGCTCCCCGAGGATGTGGACGAAGTTGATCGCCCAGCTGCTCTGGATGAGACCGATCATCAGGAGGTTCGGATAGCCACGGCTGGTCACGCCGTGGAGCGTCGACGGGCCGTCGGCCCAGGCGTCGCTCAAGGACCTGCCGCCGCGCCCGCGGACGTCGAAGCCCAGCTTGCGGGTGTAGTCACCCGTGACCTCGAAGCCCGAGGCGTAGACGAGGCAGTCGACCTCGTACTCCTTGCCCTTCACCACCACGCCGGTGGGCGTGATCCGCTCCACGCCCTTGCCGTCGGTATCCACGAGCTGGACGTTGGGGCGGTTGAACGTCTCCAGGTATTCGTCATGGAAGCAGGGCCGCTTGCACAGCGGGTCGTAGTAGGGCTTGAGCGCCTCGGCCGTCACCGGATCCTTGACGATGGCGGCCACCCGCGCGCGGATCTCCTCCATCTTGCGGAAGTTGGCGAGCTGGTGGAGCTCGGCCGCCTTCTCGGGGGTCTCGGCACGGCGGCTCTCGGTAGCATCGAGGAGATAGGTCCACCCGTCCCGCACCAGGTCGACCTCCTGCTCGAGACCGGAGACGATCGCGGTGAAGTTGCGGATGCGCTCCGCCTGCCAGCCGGGCTTGAGCGTCTTCACCCAGGCCTCGTCGGTGGGCTGGTTGGCCCGCACACCGACGCCCGAGGGCGTGCGCTGGAAGACGTACAACTGTTTGGCCGTGGCACCGAGGTGGGGGATCGCCTGGACCGCGGTCGCGCCCGTGCCGATGATGCCCACGCGCTTGTCCGCCAGCTTGTCCATGCGGCTCGTGGGGCCGCCGCCGGTATAGGCATAGTCCCACCGGCTGGTGTGGAAGCTGTGGCCCTTGAAGGTCTCGATGCCAGGGATGCCGGGCAGCTTCGCCTTGTGCATGATGCCACCGGCGATGATGACGAACCGCGCCGCGAGCTTGTCGCCCCGGCTGCTCGTGACGTTCCAGCGCCGGGTGTTCTCGTCCCAGTCCATCCGCTCGACCTGGGTCTGGAACAGCGCCGCCTCGTAGAGGTCGAACTGCCGGCCGATCCGCTGGCAGTGGGCGAAGATCTCCGGGGCCTTGGCGTACTTCTCCGTGGGGATGTAGCCGGTCTCCTCGAGCAGCGGCATGTAGATATAGGACTCCACGTCGCAGGCGGCGCCCGGATAGCGGTTCCAGTACCAGGTGCCGCCGAAGTCGCCGCCCTTCTCGATGATGCGGAAGGAGTGGACGCCGGCCTGGCGCAGCCGCACCGCCGCCAACATGCCGCCAAAGCCACCGCCGACGACCAGCACGTCGAGCTGCTCGGTCAACGCCGGACGGGTGAAGCCGGGCTCGACGTAGGGATCCCTGTCGAAATCAGCGTAGACGCCGCTGAAGTCGCGGTACTGGGCGTTGCCATCAGGACGCAGCCGTTTCTCGCGCTCGATCCGGTACTTCTCCCTCAGCGCCTCCGGAGAAAAGGAGGCCACACCGTTCTTCGCATTCATCAGAACACGTCCTTTCGACTCGACTGCCGCGGCGCATGTACACGGTCGTGTACATCATTGGACATAAACCAGTCGTTGTCGTAAGTAAACCGCCGTGTACATAGCTGGCCTCACCGAGCCCAGGGAATCAACGCGTTGGCGCGATGTCGAGCCACGCTGAGGCATGACTCGCGGCGTGGTGAAGGACGCGGAGCGGCTCCAGACCTCCTCTGGCTTGTGCGCTGCGTGGGAGACGCCTACGGTTTCGCGGCGTAGCTTCCCGGATTGGAGGAACGAGTATGTCAGCTGCGATCGAAGAATTCGTCAGGCCTGTCCTCATCGGACGCTCGAGCTCACACTTCACGCGCGTCGCGCGGATATTCGCCGCGGAGATGCGCATCGACTATTCCTTCCGGGTGGTGCGCGATCTCATGTCCTCGAATCCGGAGGACTATGGCGGCAATCCCGCGCTCAGAATACCGGTCTTGCAGACGTCTCGAGGGGCCTGGTTCGGTGCACTCAATATCTGTCGCGAGCTGTGGCGGCGGTCGAGCCCCAGGCCCCGTGTGATCTGGCCGGAGGACCTCGACGAACCCTTGCTCTCCAATGCGCAGGAACTCGTTCTTCAGTCCATGGCGGCGGAAGTGACGCTCATCATGGACAAGTTGGCTGGCATCGGCGACAGCAGTGCCCACCACGCGAAGATGCGAAAGGGGCTGGTCAACATGATGTCGTGGTTGGAGGAGAACGCGAGGTCCGCTCTCGCCGTGCTCCCGCCACAGCGGGACCTGAGTTATCTGGAGGTCACGCTCTTCTGTCTCGTGACCCATCTGGAGTTTCGGGAGGTCTTGCCGACTGCCTCCTACCCTGAGTTGAAGAAATTCTGTCAGCAGTTCTCGACACGAGCCTCAATCGACGAGACCGCGTATCGCTTCGACTCCACTCCATGACGAGGAGGGGTTGCTCATCCACTGACAGCTCCAGGGTTCATGGCCTGGCACGGAGATCGTCAGCCGGGTCGAGCACATCGGCGCGTCGGCCAGACGCACCCACGCGCGCAGCTGCGTGCGTCTCGCGAAGTGGAATTCACCCGTTTCATTCGTGCTCGTTCGGAATGAGGCTTCGCGGTCGGAGTGGATCTCCATGACAATCTCCGCGCCGGTGATGGGACGACCATCCGATTGGGCAATCACCCTTCCCTGGATGTCCGGGTGCAGCGGGACGCGATTCGGGATGGGCAGGCAGCCTGTCAGGCCGAGGAGTGTCAAAAGGAGCGCGCGCGGATTTCTCATCCTATGGGGCACTACTTACGCGCGGCCACCGCGCCCGAGAGATCGGGTTTCTCCGTCGGGGTCGTGGGCGCCGCGCCCAGGTGCGGGTCGTTGACGCTGTCGACAATGGCGACCATGTCCCCCACCTGGAGCGCGTCGTAGAGGGCGAGGATGGCGGCATCATCGTGGCGGATGCACCCGTGCGAGACATCCTGGCCGAGCTGGGCGGGAGCGTTGGTGCCGTGGAGCTCCTCTCCCGAGCGCGAGCCATCCGCCCACGAGAGGTCGATGAGGCGGGGCCCGAAGACGGGGCCACCCCACAACTTCTTGCCCAGGGCGTGCGCCTGCGCCTCGTTGAGCTTGCCCGTCACCTTCTTCAATCCGGAGTCCGTCTTCGTGTGGCGAGCGCCCACCGCGTTGCCGAAGAGACCCTGGAGCTGGCCCTGGGGGTCGAAGAGGTAGGTCCGGTGCTCGTCCTTCACCACGACGACGCGCACGGGCGTGCCCTTGTAGCGCGGCGCCGGGAGGTGCTGGGTCTGGCTCCGCTGTCCCGGTGCCGGGGCGAGCGCATCCAGGGCCCGCAGGGTGGCGGCATCCACCACGCCGGTGGGTTGCACTTCGGGGAAGGCCGAGCGGGCGTGTGTCTGGAAGTTGCGTACCGCCTTGGCGGACTGCGGGCCGAAGGCGCCATCCGCGCCTCCATGCAGGCTGAAGCCCATGTCGGCCAGGGCCTGCTGTACGGCGCGCACGCCGGGCCCCTTGGCACCCGTGCCGAGTGTGGCTTTTCCCGCGAGTACGCCCGTCAGGTCCGGTTGGCTGGCGAAGCGTTCGTTGCGCAGCGCGGCGATGGGGGGCGTCGAGGAGCCAGTGGAATCAGCGGTCATGGAGGACCTCGCAATGGGAGAGAATGTGAGCGATG
This sequence comes from Archangium violaceum, assembly GCF_016859125.1. Taxonomy (NCBI): domain Bacteria; kingdom Pseudomonadati; phylum Myxococcota; class Myxococcia; order Myxococcales; family Archangiaceae; genus Archangium; species Archangium violaceum. The sequence continues at coordinate 5,484,315 of NZ_CP069338.1, forward strand.
GCGTTCGAGCCTAGCGACTTTCGACACGTCTGGGGATTACACATCGCGGTTTCATGAGCACCGAGACCGATCCCATCCTCTACCGTGAGACCACGCCCCTCCTCGTCCCGCAGGTGACGCTGGAGGGGCTCGCGGTGCGCCTGGAGCCGTTGGCGATGAGCCATGCGCCCGCCCTGGCCGCCGTGGCCGAGCCCGACATCTTCGAGAACTTCAACACGGTGCTGCGCACGCTCCAGGACATGGAGTCGTACATCTCCGACGCGCTGGAGGCGACGGCGCGCGGAGTGGAGCGGCCCTTCGTCATCATCGAGAAGCAGACGGGCTCGCCGGTGGGCAGCACGCGCTACCTGGACATCCAGCGCAAGCACCGCACGCTGGAGATCGGCAGCACGTGGTTGGCGAAGCGGGTCTGGCGCTCGCGGGTGAACACCGAGTGCAAGTACCTGCTGCTGCGGCACGCCTTCGAGGAGCTGAAGGTGATGCGGGTGCAGCTCAAGACGGACCGGCGCAACGCGCGCTCGCGGGCGGCCATCGAGCGCCTCGGCGCGCGCTTCGAGGGCATCCTCCGCCAGCACATGCTGGTGCGTGGCGGCGTGGTGCGCGATACGGCCTACTACGGCATCATCGACGGCGAATGGCCCGAGGTGAAGGCGCGGCTGGAGCGGATGCTGGCCGAGCGCTGAGCGTGCCTCAGGACCGCATCGCTCGCTCGAGGGTGTCTTCCACCAGGCCCACCCGGATGGAGGGAAGGCAGAGACGCTCGGCCCGCTGGCGTCCCGCGCGTCCCAGGGCCTGTCTCACGCCGGGGTCAGCCACCCAGCGCGCGAGCACCTCGGTGACCGCGTCCGCACGGGGCTGCACCCGGGCCCCACAGTGCTCGTCGACGATCTCCCGGGCCCCTCCGATGTCCGTCGTCAGCACGGGGAGGCCCGCGTACATCGCCTCGATGAAGACGATGCCGAAACCCTCGGGCACGACATTGGGGTGGCAGAACACGTCCGCGCCGGTGAGCAGCCGGGGGATGTCGGAGCGCTGGCCGAGGAAGCGCACCCGCTCCGTCAGTCCACGTTCGGCCACCTGGGCCCGCAGGCGCTCCAGGTAGGACTGCTCCTCGGGACGCTGGGCGCCGCCCACCAGCCAGCACTCCCAGGCCCCGTCACGTTCCAGCCGCGCGAGCGCCTCCACCAGGAGCGCGTGCCCCTTGCCCGGCTCCATCCGACTCACCTGGAGGATGACCGTCGTTGCCTCGGCCACACCCAGCTCCTGGCGGACCGCCTGACGTACCCCGGGCTCCTTCGGGGTTCGGTCCTCGACGGGGCAGCCGGCGACGAGCGGCGTGAGCCGGGGCATGAGAGCGGAGGCGGACGCGGCCGAGAACTCCGAGTTGGCCAGGAGGGCTCGCGGAGGGAAGCGGGCCGTCAGCGCGTCCAGCCGGTTGTGACGGTCCATCTGCCCGTGCACGAAGAGAGCCTGCCGGTAACCGGTCAGCGCCGGAGCCGCGACGAGCTTCAGCCACGTGGAGTGGGAGAGCACCAGGTCCGGGCGCCACGTGCTCAGCAGCCGGCGCAGCCGGAGCTGGGGCCCGACGAGCGTCCAGGGGCGCCCCAGCCGCGCCGCGCCGAGCACCTCCACGTCGGCTCCCGCGGCCCGCAGCTCCGAGGCCAGTCGGCCCTCGAAGAACAGCGCGAAGCGGTGCTCCAGCCGCCGGGGCGAGCGCGCCAGCGTGACGAGGAAGGTCTCCACGCCTCCGTACAGGTTTCCCGCCGCCAGATGAAGCACTCGGCCCGCCACGTTGCCTCCTCGCTGTCTCGTCCTGGCGCGTCCTTTTGCCACATCTGGTGGGCGAGTGAGGAAGCGTCGTGGCGTGTGGCGCGAACCGTTGGTTGGGACTCGACCGGCCGCCTGGTTGCGGACCCTTCCCCGGGGGGGTGTTAGGGTGTGCTCGATGGCTTCCGCTTCGTCTCCTCGTTTCGTCATGGGCGCGCTCGCCGCGCTGGGGCTCCTCGCCGGTTGTGGCCGCACCGTGGCCGAGCCCGTCACCCTCGCGGACCTGAAGGACCGCACCCTCCAGTTCGTCCTCACGGACGTGGACTCGCTGGAGCGGGACTCGTCCGTCGGTGCCTACCGCTTCACCTTGAAGTTCTCCGAAGGCTCCTCCTGCGCGCGGCTCACCGAGGGCGTCACCGCCTCCTTCAACGGTCAGCCCATGAAGCTCTCGCTCGGCGGTGTCCCCGACACCGGCGCCGGTGGGCGCGACGTCTGCGAGGTCCCGAGCGCCACCTTCGACTTCGATCCCTCGCAGTGGAACGACGAGCCCACCGAGGACATCCGCGTCATCCTCCAGGACGACACCCACTCCGTGCTGCTCGTCCTCCAGGACGCCAAGGCCAAGCGGCGCTTCCTGCGCAGCGGCGGCACCGCCGGCACGCTGCGGCGCGGGCAGACCCATACCTACGTGTGGCTGCCCGAGACCGATACCGTCCAGGAGGGAACCGTGCAGGCGAGCCTCGTCCATGAGGCCAGTGCCACCGTGGCCGACCTCGACGTGAAGCAGGAAGGCAACGCGGCCCTCCTCACCGTTCCCGCGGGCACCGTCGAGGCCAGATACGTCCTGCGCCTGAGTGGCACCGCCGCCCCACGGGTGCTCACCTGCGAGGGCGTGGCCGGCTGCGCGGGCGCCCTCTTCCACTCCGAGGACGTGGAGGTTTCCGTCACGAACTGAGCCCGCCAGCCCTCCCGGCAAGGGTCCCTACCCCGGCGGTTGCCGGGGTCCGATGCTCTCCCCACCGTGGGCAGGGTAGTCAACACGAGAGGACCCATTCCATGGCTCAGAAGAATCCCCGCGAAGCAGGACCCAAGCCTCCTCTGCCCGGCCAGGAGCAGTCGCACCCTGGCCTCGAGACGGAGATGACGCCCGAGCCGGACTACGGCCTCACTTCCTACAAGGGGCTCGGCCGGCTGAAGGACAGGGTGGCGCTCGTCACCGGTGGAGACAGCGGCATTGGCCGCGCGGTGTGCCTGGCCTTCGCTCGCGAGGGCGCCGACGTGGCCTTCGCCTACCTCAACGAGGATCCGGACGCCGAGGTGACCCGGCGTGTCGTGGAGGACTCGGGACACCAGGTGCTCTCCCTCAAGGGAGACCTCACCGATGAGAGCGTCTGCCGGCGCATCATCGAGGACACGGTGAAGCGTTTCGGCCGCATCGACGTGCTCGTCAACAACGCGGCCTTCCAGGGCGAGAAGGTGGAGAAGTTCGAGGAGCTCACGGCCGAGCGCATCGAGCGCGCCTTCCGCACCAACATCCTCGCGATGTTCCACCTGGTGCGCTACGCGCTGCCACACATGAAGCCCGGCTCCTCCATCATCAACGTGGCCTCCATCCAGGCCTACCAGCCGTCGCCGGGCATCCTCGACTACGCGGCCACGAAGGGCGCCATCGTCACCTTCACCAAGGGGCTGGCGCAGGAGCTCATCGAACGCGGCATCCGCGTCAACGCCGTGGCCCCGGGCCCCGTGTGGACGCCGCTCATCCCGCAGTCCTTCGATGCAGAGAAGGTGAAGAAGTTCGGCCAGCAGTCGCCCATGGGCCGGGCCGCGCAGCCGGTGGAGCTGTCGCCCTCGTTCGTGTTTCTCGCCTCGAACGAGTCGACCTACGTCAACGGTGAAATCCTCGGCGTCACCGGCGGTCAGGTGCTCGCCTGAGTGGTCGCATGCGTGGGCGCCGGGTCGCGTGACATGCCCGTGACCCGGCGCTCTCCTTTTCGTGGGGCCGAGCCTGAAGCGCGACCGCGGTAGGTTTTACCGCTTCCCAGTCCGGTGCTCCCCACGGCAGCTCGATAAACCACTGGAATCACAAGCGCTTGCGCCCGTGGCCCTGCTGGCACGCGGGATGCTCTATGTCCGTCGCGTAGAGGTAACGGGGCAGGACGGGGTGGTTGGGGCAGGGCGGGGCTGGAGCCTCGAGACGGTTGGGGTGGCTTTCAGGGCGGCGGGTAGGTCGGGGTTGGTGGTTGGGGGGATGGGGGGTTGGGGGGAAGCAGACGAGTCGGGGGACTCTTCGGGGGTAGTACGGGGACGTGAAGGGGAAGTGGGTCGGGGGGGCGCTGCTTGGGGGCGGCTCCTCCCCGATTCTTTTGGGCCGCTCGTCGCCTGCCGGGCCGTCCACGGAGCCGCCGTGCCGTATGGCATTGGGAGCGGAGTCTCGTTCACTTAATTGCAGATGCAATAGGGTTGCGTTAATTGTCGAGGCCATGCCCTTGCCCGCCACCCGTCAACCTCCTCCCTCCTTCGTCACCGTGGAGCAGGTCGCCGACCTGACCGCCATCTTCGAGGAGCACCTCAACGTCTGTGTCTGGGAGCGCCCGGCGGACGCGGTGCTGTCGTACTGGCTGGAGGAGGTGTGCGCTACGCACCGCTTCCTCCAGGTGCGGGAGACGCGCGTGGGAGACGCGGAGCTGGGCGGCGTGCTGGCCCCGTTGCCCGATTCACCGGGACGTGAGCGTTTCCGCCAGGAGTTGGCGGGGCTGGTGGAGCTGTACGCGGACCTCTTCGGTGCGGAGCGGGTGGGCGTGCGGCTGGGCACGTTGGATGCCCCCATGTGCCCCCGCTTCCATGTGGACCGGGTGGGCGTGCGGCTGCTGTGTACCTATACGGGTGCTGGCACCGAGTATCTCGACGAGGCGGATGTGCAGCACTCCCCGCTGGACGCGCGCCCGGGTGCCGTGACGCGGAGGATGGCTCCATTCGCCGTGGGGCTCCTCAAGGGAGAGGCCTGGCCCGGCAACGAGGGGCATGGCGCGGTGCACCGCTCGCCGCCCGGCTCCGAGCTCCGGCTGCTCCTCTCCCTGGACCTGCTCTAGACACACGCCGAGAGGTGCATGGGAGACCCGGGCAGCAGCGGTCTCCTCGTCTGGTGTAATCCCTCTATAAATGCGGCTCTGTTGCATGAGGCCTTTCCATGGGCTCTCTCGGAGCGCGTGGCTGCCTTTGGCGCCCAGGCCGTTGGACCGTAGGTCTTACCGTCTCCAGGGCGGGGCCTTCCCACCGCTACCCGATAAGCGCTTGAAATCACTGGCGCCTGCCCCTGGCTCACTGCTGGCACGGGGGATGCTTGGTATTCGCCGCGTAGACGTGACGGGGCAGGACGGGGAGTCGGGTAGGGCGGGTAGGTGGGAATGGGGTGGGGGGGTTGGGGATTTGGAGTTGCGTTGTGACTGGGGGCAGTACGACGGGTAGGTGCAGTCTTCGGGGGTAGTGCCAGGGGAACCACGTCGGGGGGGAGCTGCTGGGGGGCGGCTCCTCCCCGACTCTTTTTTTCGCGACACCCCGACCGTCACGCGGACGGACGCGCCAGCTTCCCCGGGAGCACGACGGTGAACTCCGTGTAGTGTCCCTCCTCGGACTCCACCCTCAGTTTTCCACCGAGTGCGACGATGATGTCGTGGCTGAGTGACAGGCCCAGCCCGGTTCCTTCACCCGCGGGCTTGGTGGTGAAGAAGGGCGTGAAGAGCTTGTCGCGCAGCGAGGCGGGGACGCCCTGGCCATTGTCCCTCACGCGGATTTCCACCTCGCTCCCGGTCCAACGCGTGGACACCTTCAGCCGCGGCGGCTCGACCATCTCGGGCCGCCGGGCCTTCTCCTGGGCCGCGTAGCAGGCGTTGTCCAACAGGTTGAGGATGACGCGGCGGAGGTCCTCGGGCACCAGGCGGAGTTGTGGCACGGCCTCGTCGAAGGATATGTCGACGGTCACGTGACGTGGGGGATTCCGGGCGCGCAGCCCCTGCTGAACGAGCCGGAGGGTCTCCTCCACCAGTTGATTGATGGAGGTGGGCTGCGGCTCTCCCCGGTTGTTGCGCGCGTGCCGCAGCATCCCATTGATGATGCCGCTGGCACGTTGCTCGTGTTCGCTCACCTTGGAGATGTTCTGCTTCAGCTCGTTCATCAGGGCGTCGAGCTCCTCCCGCTTCGAGGTGGCCCGGGCGCGGTTCACCGCTTCGCTCAGCTCGGGCAACAGCTCGAGCGACAGCTCGGAGAAGTTCTTCACGAAGTTCAGGGGATTCTTCAGCTCGTGGGCGATGCCGGCGGTGAGCGAGCCCAGGGAGGCGAGCTTCTCCTGGGTGATGATCTGCGCCTGCATGGCCTTGAGGCTCTCCAGTGCGCGCTGGAGCTCGGCGTTCTTTTGGTGCAACTGCTCCGTGCGCTCCTGGACGCGGTGCTCCAGCGTGCGGTTGGACTCCGCGAGCTTGCGGTAGAGCCCGGCGTTCTCCAGGGAGATGGCCGCCTGGGCCGAGAGCATTCCGAGGACCCGGAGGCGGTTGGAGTTGAAGGCGCCCGCGATGAGGTTGTTCTCCAGGTAGAAGAGGCCGAGGACCTGCCTGCGGTGGAGGATGGGGGCGCAGAGCACCGAGCGGACGTTGCGCCGTGCGATGTAGGGCTCGTCACGGTAGGGCTCCTGGGCGGAGGCATCGTCGATGAGGAGGGGGCTGCCGGTCTGCAGGACGAACGCGGCGACGGTCTGGCAGAGCGCGTCGCTGTGAGCCAGGCGCTGCGCGGAATCGAGGGGCCCGCTACCGCTGCCCACCTCGCCCGTGGCCTCGACGAAGAAGTCGTCCTCCCGCTGGAGCACCAGCACGCCGCGCTGGGCACCCGTGCTCTTCATGAGGATGTCGATGAGGTTGGCGGCGAGCTGTGGGAAGTGCAGCTCGCTGGAGATGGTCTGCGAGGCCTTCATCACCGAGGACACGTCGAGCGCCTCGTTGAGCGACTCGGTGCTGGACAGGTCGGGGCCGGACTGGAACTCCGGGTACTCACCTCCCAGGGGCCGTGCCGCCGGGGAGCCGGCTCGCTGGAGCTTGTGCTCCCAGGCCCCGAGCGTGCCGGTATAGGTTTGCAGCAGGTGGGACTGCTCGGCCACCAGGAGATGGACCTTGCCCGCGGCTCCCCATCGCTCGTAGGCGTTGAGGGACTCGACCAGGTAGGCGGCGGCCAGCGGAAGGCGGCTCAGGTCCGCCTGGAAGCGGAATGCCTGTTCACAGGCGATGGCCTCCACGCTGGTGAAACCGCTGGCGCGGGCCGCGGCGATGGCTTGCTCGTATAGGGTATGCGCCTCGATGTGCTGTCCCGTCACCCGGGCGAGCTCCGCGCGGACCAGCAGATGGTAGGGCGAGAAGTTCTCCGGCGCGCGGTGGGCGCACTTCTCCAGGTACGCGCGCTGTTGCTCCATGACCGCGAGCAGCTCCTGCTTCCGGCTCTCGCTGGCACCCGGGTACACCGAGGCCGCGCTCAGCGCGTGATAGAAGGCGTGTGTGGTCAGCAGGAAGACCCCGGGAGCGGCACGCATCAGCGGGGTCCCCTCCTCCGCCAGTGTCATCGCCTGGGATGGCTGGCGGAGCAGGTAGTGCTGCTCGAGCAGCACCATCGCTACGAATGCCTTGGCCGCTGGCCACTGGAGGTGGGAGAGCTGGATGGCCTGCTGTGGCACGTCCTGGGCTCCGGTCAGCAGCAGCAATGTCTGCCGGAACGCCCAGTGCATGTAGTGGTTGTCAGGGTCTTTCTGGGTGCTCAGCGAGTTGATGAACTTCTGGTTCTCTGCCAGGAGTTCCAGGAGCGGATCTCCCAGGGCGAGGCGCCGCCAAGACAACAAGGTGAAGCAATCTCCTGCATACTTCCAGTCCCCACTCTCCAGGAGGATTTTGTAGGCCTCGGCGAGTTGGGAGATGCCAACGCGCGCGCTTTGCGTCCAGTGATCGATGAAGCCCGCTTGGATGCAGAGAGTGCGGGCGTACTGCATTGGATCCTTGAACTGTGTAGCGAGCTCGACGCCGAGCAGGCCAACCCGCCTGCCGACGACAGGGTCGTCGAGAAGCGTCGAAACGACGAAGCCAAAGGAGGTGTAGCCATAGGGCAAGAACCGGTTGTTACCGTGCTCCAGGCTCAGTCTGATCTGTTGGAGTGTCAGGAGAACGAGGAGCTTCTGGGATGCGTAATAGGCGGAGATCGCGATGGTGCCCATCAGTTCGGAGGCAAGCTGCGCCGAGGGATCGCTCATCCGGGGCAGGGCGAGCAGCTCCGCGGTGTCGCGGCGCGCCAGTGCTTCCTTCACTGTGCGCAGCTCCCTGACGAGCGTGGCGTCGTCAGGTGTGGTCGGGATATCGATGCCGAGCAGACGCAGGCCCTCGAGAGCATACTCCAGCGACTCGGCATGCCGGTCGCCGAGGGTGCTCAGGGTGGCTTGTAGGCAGAGGACATTGGCTCGCTGGAGCGGGGTTCGCACCTGGGCGAGCAGTGTGGCGAAGCCGGAAGTCGCCGCGTCGATGTCGCCAGCGAGATAGTGGGATTCCGCGAGCTCCTTCTGGAGTGCGAAGGTCCGCTCGTGCTCCCGTTCCCGGGCCGCTGGAGGGATGAGCACGCCGCCCGTTCGGAAGAGCTCACAGGCGGTGCGGTACGAGCCCGAGCTCTTCGCCCGGCGTCCCGCTGCCAGGTAGAGGTCGGCCAGTTCCAGCCGCAGCGAGTCCGAAGTGATGCGCTCCGGCGCGTGGCCCAGGTGCGGCAGGATGGCGAACATCCGCTCGTCGAGCGTCTTCGTGGCGCGGGCATCCTCGTACAAGCGCAAGCCCACCTCCAGATGCCACGCCGCGCGCTCGTTTTCGGGAATGAGCGAATAGGCGGCCTGCCGGATCCGGTCGTGCTGGAAGCGGAAGGGGACATCCAGGTCCGTTGATTCCACCGCGCCGCCTTGAGGATCGAGCAGCACGTAGTCCTTGCCGAGCGGGAGCACGAATCTGTGCTCGATGGCGGTCCAGAGAATACGCGCCGTCTCCCCGGCCGTGGTTCCGTGGGCCACCCTGAGATCGCGGAAGCCAAACGTCATGCCCAGGCATGCCGCGAGCCGGAGCAGTGCGCGGGTCTCCGGAGGCAGCCGATAGCTCTCGGTTGCCCTCAGCGCGGCCATGTCGTCGGGGATCTCCTGGGCCTCCAGGTGGGCGAGATCCCACTCCCACTGGTGGCTCCGCATGTCGAAGCGGAGCAGGCCCTGCTCGTACAGGAAGCGGAGGAAGAGCTTGATGGAGAAGGGGTTGCCGCCCGTTCTCGAGTGGATGAGGCGGGCGAGGTCCAGCTCGCGTCCGGCTTCCGCGGCGATGGCCTCGTGCACCATCCGGGCGACTTCCTCGATGTTGAGTGGCGCCAGGTGGAGATGCTCCCAAGTGATGCCGGTGGCACGCAGTTCGTCGAGCGCGAGCGTGAGGGGATGCGTCGTGGAGACCTCCGCATCGCGGTAGGCGCCGACGAGCAGCAGGTGCCAGGTGGAGGGATCCCTGGCAAGTGTCTGCAGCAGGGTGAGCGTGGCGCTGTCGGTCCATTGCAGGTCATCCAGGAAGAGGGCGAGCGGGCGTTCGGGAGTCGCGAAGGCCTGGAGTGTCCTCGCGAGCACCATGTTGAGGCGGTTCCTGGATTCGGAGGCGGGGAGGGGGGCGGGCGGAGGTCGGTCGCCCACCAGCGCGCGGATTTCGGGGACGGCCTCGACGAGGACGGCGGCGTTCGCCCCGAGTACCTCCTGGAGGCGCTCACGCGCGAGGGCTGTCTCCTCCTCGCCCTCGCCGAGCGTCTGCCGCACCAGGTGTTGCAAGGCCTGACGCACGGCATCGAAGGGCTCGCTGCGCAGGAGCTGGTCACACTTGCCGATGGCCATGCGCCCCCGGCTGGCGGCCGTCACCCGATACAACTCGTTGACGAGCGAGGACTTCCCGATGCCCGCCGGGCCGGAGATGAGCAGGAACTGGCCGTGTTCGGTCGAGGCGCGCGCATACGTCCTGGTCAGCAGGGCGATTTCCGAGCCGCGTCCATGCAGTCCCTGGGGCGTGCGGAACTGGTGGGAATGATCCTCGGTGCCCAGGGGGAAGGAGCCGGCCGGGTTTCCTTCTCGGAGCTGGCGTTGGCACTCCTTCAGGTCGGCGATGAGCCCCCAGACGCTCTGGTAGCGCTCCTCCGGGGCCTTCGCCAGCAGCTTGAGGACGATGGCCGCGAGGCACTCTGGCACCTCGGGGACGAGGTCTCGCGGTGAGCGCGGTGCCAGGGCCACGTGCGCGTGGAGCAGCTCCAGGGGCGTGTTCGTGGTGAAGACGCGGCGGTCGGTGAGCAGCTCGAAGAAGGTGGCGCCCAGGGCGTAGAGGTCCGCGCGGTAGTCCACGCCCCGGTTCATGCGTCCGGTCTGCTCGGGCGCCATATAGGCCAGCGTGCCCGTCAGGTGTGTGGGGATCTCGGGGGGAACGACCTCCAGCGACAGGCCCACCGCGAGGGAGAAGTCGGTGAGCTTCAGCACCCCGGTGGTGGGGTTGACGATGATGTTCTGGGGCTTGATGTCCTTGTGGATGACGCCGTGGTGGTGGATGTGCCCCAGCGCCGCGCTGATGCGCACGGCGAAGTCGAGGAAGGTGGTCACGTCCAGGGGACCGCGCTCGTCCAGCAACTGGCGCAGGGAAATGCCACCGAAGTCCTCCAGGACGAGCGCCGCCCGGTCGGGGAACTCCTCCAGGCCGAGCACCCGGACGATGCCCTCTCCCTCGACGCGGCGGGCGACGGCGTACTCGCGGCGCAGCTCGAGGGTGCGGCGCCGGTCGAGATAGTCGCTGGTGGTCAGCTTGAGGATGACCGGACACTGGTCGCTGAGCCGGGTGGCCCGGAAGAGCGTCGAACGATGGCTGGCATGGAGCTGCTGATGAAGGGTGTACCCCGCCCGGTGTGCCACGGCTTCTCCTTCGTGCTCCAACCTCTGCCCATTCGCTGGGGGGCCAGCTGAATGTGGCATGACCCGTTCGTCGCGGCAAAGCCTCGCATGCTCCCTGCCCGGCCGCTGTGACGGACGTCACAGCCCGGGAGAATCACGTGGTCTCACGCGCTCGCCCCGGCATGACGGCTCGGCGGATGTCCGGCCCTCGGCCCAGGTGCGCCTGTCCGTGTATGGGGCGCTCCGAGGACACCTCAGGCCAGCGCGTTCTCGAGCTGGGCCACGAGCATCAGCATCGCGGTGCGCTCCCCGTCGGCGAGGCGTCCCTTTCCATCGCACCGGCGCAGGAGCCCCTCCGCCGTCTGGCGAGCCGTGGAGGCCAGGGGCGATACCTGCTCGAGCGTCTGGGTGAGCGCGATGAGGCCGCGCAACGTCGATGCGTCGTCACGAACCCCCGGGAGGAATCGGACGCTCGGTTCCGGTCGGGCGCACGCCTCGCGGACGAGCCGCTCCAACCACCGCGCCGTGGCGTGGATCTTGGCGTAGTCGAGCTTGTCCGGCGTGTCCTCGGGCGTGTCTCGGCCCTGGCCAGCCGGTCCACCAACGCGCCGGTTCCCTCGCTCCGCTCCGCCCCGAGAGCGAACACCGACTGGCGCACCTCGCCCGGCACCTCGTCGGGTCCCAACGCGTGGCCGACCAGGTCCATGCACACCATCAAGTCGATCGTGTCGAGGGGAACGGTGGGGTGGAGGGCGAAATGCTCCGAGCCCATGGCCTCCGAGAGGAAGTACGGCGGCTCCTCTCCATCGAAGGCGGCGAAGAGGACGCCTCGATCCCTGGGCGCGTCCTGCCGCAGCGCCCGGGCCACCTCCAGGAGGATTCCCACGGCCGCCGCGTTGTCGTCCGCGCCGCGGTAGATGCTCCGGCCCGAGTGGCCCACGTGGTCATGGTGGGCCCCGACGAGCACCCATCACTCCCGGTCGCCCGGCAGCGAAGCGAGCACGTTGGCTCCGGAGCAGCCAGGGACGGGTTGCTCCACGGGCGAGAGTCCTGCCTCCTCGAAGGACTCCTTCACGAGGGCTCGGGCCGCCAGTCCTCCCGCGCTCCCAGGCGCCCGGCCGGCACATGAGTCCGAACAGAGGCTCTCGATGAAGGACTCGATCGTCTTCATGAGGTGAAAACCTGATGGCCCGGGTGTCCAGCGGCAGGCGGGGTGCCCGGGTGGGGGATCAGACGAATCGCCGCCTGCTTCCCTGAGAGGTTGAAGATCGAATCAGACCGTCAAGGTCTTGCATTCGAGGCGGCGGGCACCGCGAGCTCAATGTAGGGCGGTACGGGTGATTCGCAGGGGTCCGTGCGAAACTGCATCATCCGGAACTTGAAGTCGTACGTCACCTCGATGGGCTGGCCCTGCTGCTCCACGGGCGTGAAGCGCATCTTCGACAGGGCACGGAGGATGGCTTCGTCCATGAAGGGGAGGGACTTGAGCACGCAGCACTCCCGGGGCTCGCCCTCGCGGGTGAGGCGGCACCGGGCGGTGAAGAGGCCCTGGATGCGCGCCTCGACAGCCTCCCGTGTCCAGGGAGGCATGGCCCCGGAAAGCAGCCTGGGTGGGGTCATGTCCTGCTCGAAAGGTCTGCCAGCCATCCCCTCGCGCTGGGCGGAGCAGCGGCTCACGTCGATGGGGTGCGTGCGCCGCTCCTCCTCTTCAGGAAGCAGGTAGGCGGCGCGCCAGCCCGCGGGGGTGAGCTGGAATGCCAGCTCATACTCGCGGGTGACGGTGTCGGGGTGACGCAGGGTCCAGCGCACCAGGGCCGCCATGCGCCGCGTTGGCGTCTGGGGAGCGATCACCTCGGGCGTCAGCAGGGAGGGGTCCTCCCAGCGGGGTCGGCTCTCCCGGATGGAGGCCGTGGCCCGTTGTCCCTGACGCCACACGCTGACCTGGCACTGGGCGAAGTGGGCCAGCACCTTGTGAAGGCCGTGGGTGTCGAGCTCCGTGAGCGGTACCCGGGGTGGGTGACGTTGGACGAAGTCGAGGTCCTCCTGCCGGATGAACTCGGAGGGTGAGGCGGCCTTTGGGAGACGCGAGAGCACCGGCCATGGGAGGAGCTGGTGGCGGCAGAGGAACTCCGCCTTCTGTCGTATCTCCTTCATCGCCCGCTGCTGCTCCCGTACCTCGTAGGCGGAGGGGCCTGTCGTGCAGACAGGCTCACCGGCATGCACGGTGGACGGAGCGCACACCCCGAGGAGCAAGGACACCAGGACGCGCGGGGCTGACCAGGGCAGGGAACGAGGCATGAGGGACCCGCTGCCAACACTAGCGCAAGAAGAATTGCCGTGCCCGGCGCGTCGGAGCGCATAGGCTCCACGCCCCCATGAGCTTCGACGACATTTCCATCGAGTCCGCCCGCATCACCTTCTGGGGTTCGCGCACCGCGTTGGAGGTCCGTAGCCCCCTTCCTGGCGTCCTCCGGCTGCGCCACCTCCCGAGCCTCGGCCACCGGGAGCTCGGTCCTCGCGAGCTGCCGCCCAAGCAGTCCTGGGCCGTCGTGGAGCACCGGGAGCTGCCACTCTCCTTCCGCCGCGAGGAGGAGGGCCGGGTCGCCGTGGTGGGCACGGAGGAGCTGTCCCTGGAGGTGCGGCTCGCCCAGGGCACCTGGCGCCTGCTCGACGCCTCCGGCCGGGAAATCACCCGGTGCGAGGGCTTCTCCGGTGAGGCGATGACGGACTACCCCGTGACGCGCTTCCGCTCGAGGATTTCCCTGCACTCCCCGCCGGACGAGGCCTGGCTGGGCTTCGGCGAGAAGGTCGGGGCGCTCGACAAGCGCGGCATGCACTTCGTCTTCTGGAACACGGACGTGGTGCCGCACCACCCGGACACGGATCCGCTCTACCAGTCCATTCCCTTCAGCCTCGGCCTGCGGGACGGGGTCGCCTGGGGCTTCTTCCTCGACGAGTCGTGGCGGATGGAGGTGGACGTGGCGTCCGAGGACCGCTCGCGCGTGCGGTGGGAGTCCACCGGGCCCGAGCTGGACACCTACCTCTTCGCCGGACCCATGCCCGCGGACGTGGTGCGGCGCTACACCGCCCTCACCGGACGCCCGCCGCTCCCTCCGCTGTGGAGCCTGGGCGCGCAGCAGTCCCGCTGGGGCTACGAGAACGCGGAGGAGATCCGCTCCGTCATTCACGGCTACCGGACCCGGAAGCTCCCGCTGGACTGCGTGTACCTCGATATCGACTACATGGAGGGCTACAAGGTCTGGACGTGGGACCGTACGCGCTACCCGAATCCGGCGGGGCTCGCGAGCGAGGCGGCCTCGCACGGCGTGCGGCTGGTCACCATCATCGACCCCGGGGTGAAGGCCGAGCCCGGCTACCCCGTCTACGACGAGGCGCTCGCGGGGGACTACCTGGTGCGCAACGATCGGGGCAACGTGCTGCTCGGCGAGGTCTGGCCGAAGCCCGCCACCTTCCCGGACTTCACGCGCGAGCCGGTGCGCAAGTGGTGGGGCCAGCAGCACCGGGGCTTCGTGGAGGCGGGCATCGCCGGCTTCTGGAACGACATGAACGAGCCGGCCTGCTTCCGCCTCATCAACGGCCAGGAGACCTTCTCCATCATCTCGGCGCCCGCGACGGACATGGGCAAGGTGGAAGGGCCCACGCTGCCGCACGACGCGCGGCATGGCGACAAGCGCCACCTCGAGGTGCACAACGTGTACGCGCTCGGCATGGCCCGGGCGGCGTTCGAGGGGCTGCGTGAGCTCGCACCGGAGCGGCGGCCCTTCATCCTGACGCGGGCGGGCTTCGCGGGCATCCAGCGCTACTCCGCGGTGTGGACGGGAGACAACTCCAGCTACTGGTCCCACCTGGAGCTGTCCATCTCCATGCTGCTGGGCCTGGGGCTGTCCGGCGTCTCCTTCGCGGGCTCGGACGTGCCCGGCTTCATGGGGCGCGCGACCGGGGAGATGCTCGTGCGCTGGACGCAGCTCGGCGTCTTCTACCCGCTGCTGCGCAACCACTCCGCCAAGGGCACTCCGTTCCAGGAGCCCTGGCGCTTCGGCGAGCCCTACCTGTCCCTCACCCGCGAGTGGCTCGAGCGGCGCTACCGGCTGCTGCCCACGCTCTACACGCTCATGCACGAGTCCTCGCAGGAGGGCCTGCCCGCGCTGCGCCCGCTCGTCATGTACGCGCCGGGGGACGCGGAGGCGCTGCGCATGGACGACGCGTTCCTGTTCGGCAAGGACCTGCTCGTGGCCCCCGTGGTGCGCCAGGCCCGCACGCGGCGGCATGCGTACCTGCCCGAGGGCCGGTGGCTGCCCTTCTCCGACTTCGGGCAGTCGGGAGAGGCCGTCGAGGGACGGCAGCATGTGCTCGCCGAGGCGCCACTGGGCACGGTGCCCATGTGGCTGCGAGCCGGTGGCGCGCTGGCCCTCACCGAGCCCGCGCTGCACACCACCTCGGCCAACTGGGCGCGCCTCACCTGGCACATCCACGCGGCGCCCCGGGTGGAGGCACGCCTGTACGAGGACGCGGGCGACGGCTACGGCGCATCGCGGCTCACCCGGCTGAGCGGTGAATGGGCGGGAGACCGCTTCGTGCTCGAGCGGAGCACGGAGGGCGAGCTGCCCCTGGCTCGCGAGACGGAGACGCTGTGCGTGTACGCCCTGTCCACGCCACGCGAGGTGCTCGGCGCGCGGGAGTACCGCTTCGAGGACGGCGTGCTCCTGCTGGAGGTGGAGGCGGGGTGGAGCCGGGTGGAGGTCCGGCTCTAATCCTCCTCAGGGCAGATACTCCCTCTCCCGAAGGGAGAGGGGAAATGGCCGCGGTTGTCAGCTCCTGTTCCCAGGACCCGGTGCTACCTGCTGCCTGCTACCACTTGCCCTGCCTGTTCATACGGCCCAGCTTCTGGGACAACTCCTTGAGCTTCTGCTCGGGCTTGCCCCTCCCGGACAGCACCGCGTGCACGGCGTTGCGGAACTCGGCGCTCACCCGGCTGTACTTGCTGCCCGTCACTTTCGCCGGACGCGCCACCGCGTTGGTGAAGGTGTCCAGCAGGGTGCCAAAGAACGGGTTGGCCTCGAGCACCTCCTTGTCCTTGTAGAGGCTCACGATGGTGGGGTTGAAGGAGCCGAGGATGGCGCGGCGCTTCTGCTCCTCGGCGCTCGTGAGGTACTTCACCAGGTCCGCGGCGATGGCGGGGTGCTTGGAGTACTTCGACACCGCGAGCTGCCAGCCACCCAGCGTCCCCGTGGACTTGCCGTCCGCGCCGCCCTTGGGCAGGGCCACCACCGCCACCTTGCCCTTCACCGGGCTGTCCGGCGCGTTGGCCAGCGCCCACGCATACGGCCAGTTGCGCATGAACACCGCGTTGCCCGACTGGAAGACGCCGCGCGCGCCCTCTTCCTCGTAGTTGAGCACTCCCGCCGGCGAGATGGTGTTGATCCACGAGGCCGCCGTCTTCAGCGCCTCCACCGCCTTGGGGTTGTCGATGGTGACCTTGCCATCCTCCCCGATGATGCTGCCGCCGCCGAAGGAGTCGATCCACTCCAACGCGTTGCAGGTCAGGGTCTCGGCCGCCTTGGCCTCGAAGACGTAGCCCACCATCTTCGCGTTGCCTGCCTTGCGCTCGGCGTCCTGCACCGCCTTGGCCACCGTGGTCAATTCCTGCCAGGTGGTGGGCACCTTCTGGCCGTGCTTCTCGAGGAGATCCTTGCGGTAGTACAGCACGCCCGCGTCGGTGAACCATGGCATCGCCACGAGCTTTCCATCCACCGTGTTGTTCTGCACGATGGCGGGAAAGTGTTGCTTCACCACGTCCTCGGGGATGTATGGCTTCAAGTCGATGAAGTGGTTGCCGAGGATGCCGGGCCAGACGATGTCCACCCGGTAGATGTCGACGTCGGTCGACCCCGCGGCGAGCTGCTGCTGCATCACCGTGAGCTGCTCGCTGGCGTCCGTGGAGCCGCTGACCAGCTTGATTTCATGACCGTTCTTCTTGGCCCAGGCCTCCGCGCCCTGCTTGCAGAGCTCGAACTCCTTACCCACGGTTCCACAGGAGATGGCGACCGTCTCCGCGGCGGCCAGGGTCGGGACGAACAGGGTGGTGGCGACGCTCATCGCCATCAGCACATGACGCATTTGGATTTGCCTCCTAGGGGGGTAGGGCGCAACGTGCGGAAGCATCCCTGACTTCCGGGTCAATTCCAACAGAATCGGTGTCAGGCGTCCGTCCCGGTGGTGCTCGTTTGATGCCGTGCGTCATCGCGCCAGAATGAAAGAGGCTGCCCACCAGGAGGGTAGGCAGCCTCGCGCGGAAGAACCGGAGGGTTCGGCCTACCAGTTGTTGCCGCCGCCGTTCACGAGGGTGAAGCCACCATTGCTCTGGTTGACGACCTTTCCACTGGGGGCGTTGTTCACCGTCACGTCGGTGAAGGTGCCGCTGCCCCTGGCGGTGGACAGGATCTGGATGCCGTAGGTCGTGGGGTTGGAGATGGTGATGTTCTGGAAGGAGACGTTGGTGAAGACGCCCCCGTTGTTGCTCTGGATGCTGATGCCCTGGTAGGTCGGATCGATGATGTCGACGTTCCTGACCGTGATTCCGTTGGTCGGGTTCATGTCGGCGCGCAGCCAGATGGAGCCGAACTGCTGCCCGCCCCAGTAGGTGCCACCCGTCCGGACGAGCGTCAGGCCATCGACCGTCGCGGACTGCATGGGATAGGGCTGGAACTCGGAGCTGAGGGTCAGACCGGGATAGGTCAGGGTGTCATAGGCGATGCTGTTCTCGATGCGATTGCCCGTGCCGCCGTAGATGGCGAAGCCCGCGGCGCGCCAGGTGATCTGCACGGTGCAGTTGCGGATGACGTTGTTGGTGGCCGGGTAGGGGTAGAGGTCGGTCGCGGACCAGATGGCGAAGGCGTCGTCGCCGGTGTTCCGGGCGTGGGAGTTCTCGACCACGCTGTCCCGGGTGCCGTTGCAGAGGTTGACGGCGTCCGCGCCGGTGTTGCGGAAGCGCACGTTGCTGATGCGCAGGTTCGTCGACTCGGCGTTGCCTCCGACCCAGTAGCCGCACTGGACGTGCTCGACCCACATGTTCTCGATGACCGTGTTCTTGAAGGCCGAGTTCACCCAGGCCTTGCCGCCCTGGGTGCGCAGACCGTCGGTGTTGCCGAAGATGGCGAAGTCCCGGAACTGCGCGCCGTCACCGGTGATGATGAAGCCCGTCTGACCCCAGCCCGGGTCCTCCGCCAGGCTGGCGTTGTAGAGCCGGGTGTACCAGATGCCCGCGCCCTGGATGGGGATGCCCTTGACCTGGTACTTGTTGGTCTGGTCGAAGACGCCCGGCGGGAAGTAGACGCCCTTGTACTGCCCGGCCATGGCCGCCCAGATGGCCTGATTGATGGCGTTGTCGTCGGAGATGCCATCGTTGGGCACGGCGGGCGCCCATCCGTGCCCGGGCTCCGTGATGTCGATGTAGCCGGCGGGCTTCGCGATGGGGGGACCGACGAGCTCGAGGTCGATGAAGTCGATGGCGTAGTACGCGGCGGTGTCGCCCGAGTCCTTCTGCAGGCGGACGGTGGCGCCAGCGGGGATGGTGGTGCTCAGCAGCTTGCTGGCCTCGTCGTAGATGCGCCGGGGGGCGCCGCCCGAGGGGCTGTTGGTCTGGGTGTCATCACCGCCGTAGATCCACGCCTCCTTGGAGGAGAGGGTGAGCGTGGTGAGCTTGCTGCCATTGACGTAGAGGCTCAGCGTCGCCGTGATGCCGCCGCCGCCGGGCGCGTCGGGGATGCTGTTGCGGACGACGATGGCGTTGGCGACCGCGGTGGTGGTCCACTGCACGTAGTGGCCGGTCGCGCTGAGCACGACCGCCTTGCGGCCGGAGGCCTCGCCAGGAATGGTGCCGAGCGCGCGGCTGGGGCCCTGGACCTGGGCGTTGGTCGTCCCGTTCTCGGCCTCGTACTCGATCCACGGCACGTTGGCGCCGCGGCCGACATGGAAGCTCGAGGCGGAGGTGTTGTTGCCCTCCACGGCCTCGGAGATGGCGTTGGCGGGGTCGACGGTCGCGAGCAGGGTGTGGTTGCCGTTGGTGGCCGTCCAGGTGCCGCTCAGTGCGACGACGGAGGTCGCGCCCGCGGCGATGGCCGAGGTGGAGACGCCGTTGAGGGTCGTCGTACCATCGATGACCAGCTTCACTGCGGCGGCGCTACTGGTCGCATCGAGGCCCTGGTTGGCGAGGGTCACCAGGAAGTTGACCGGGGCGCCAGCGGCGGGGGTGTTCGGGCTCCAGGAGATGCCCCGGACGACCAGGTCCGGACCGGGGAGCTGCGTCACCGTGATGTTCTTGGTGTAGCCGTTGTTGCTGTCGTTGAGCTCGGCGATGGCGTTGTCCGGGTCCACGAGGGCGGTGATCGCATACGTGCCGTTGGCGCTGGACCAGGCGGCATTGGCCGTCAGGGTCGCGCTCGCACCGGCCGCGATGGAGGTCGTGGGGGTCGCGGTAGCGATCTCCTGGTTGTTGACGCGGAAGGAGACCTTGTGGACGCCGCTCGGGCTCGCGGCGGTGCCGTTGTTCTTGACGACGGCCTCGAGGGTGATGGCCTCGCCCTCCCGCGGAGGATTGTGGGCCGCGGTCCACTGGATGTCGGTCACGAGCAGGTCGGCCTTCTTCACGGTCGAAGGGGCGACGGTGATGAAGTCCAGGTTGATGTTCGCGCCATCCCCGGCGTCGTACTGGTAGGTCACCTGATTGCCGCCCGCATTCAGATAGAAGGTCTCGGCCTTGTTGGCCCAGGTGTCCCAGTTGCCGGTCGTGGGCAGGGCGCTCTGCACCAGGCGCGTGCCATTCACGTAGACGGAGATGTTGGAATCCGCGAAGCCGTTGCCGTAGCGCAGGCTCACGTCATACCAGCCAGCGCTCGCCACGGAGACGTTGAAGCGGGTGCTCGCCCCCTGGGTCCAGTAGCCCTCCACGAAGCCCGAGCCGCTGTAGTTGGCGTGGTTGGTGGTCACCGCCGCGCCGCCGCTCAGGGTCGCGGACTCCGCCTCGTATTTGTTGCCGCCCGTGCTCGCCGAGTACGTGGCGGTGAGGGTCGCAGCCGCCGAGCCCATGGTGTACGTGGTCGAGGCCGCGTAGATGTTGCCGAAGCTCGAGGCGACCCCGCCCGTCCAGGAATTGAAGACCTGACCCGCGGGTGCGGCGTTGGCCGCGATGTTCACGACCGTGCCGGCCGCGTAGGAGCCGCTTCCCGTGCCGCCGTTGACGGTCAGGGCATAGGTCGCCGTTCCGCCGGACGGCGTTCCGAAAATCTGGAGCTCGGCGACCTGCGCGCCCGGGGCGCCACTGTTCGAGGCGAACTGGAGCCGGAGCTCGCTCACGGTGGCTGTCAGGGGAATGGTCACCTGATTGCCCGTCGCGGGGTTGAAGGTGTAGGTCGCCGCGGCCACCAGGGTGGAGAAGGTGCTCGTGCTCGCGTTGTGTCCCAGCACCGTGAAGTTCTGGGTTCGGGTGCCCCAGATGCTGTCCGGGTTGAGCTGCACCACGACCGAGCTGATGTTGTGGTTGCCGCCGAGGTTCACCGTCAGCGTGTTGGGATAGGCGTTGGGTGCCCCTTCCCAGTAGGTGCTCCTGTTGCCGTCGTTCGCGTTCGTCGCGGCGTAGACCTGCGTATACGAAGAGGCCGTGATGCTCTTGCCGAGCGCGACGTTCTGGTCCACCGCGGATGCCACGACACCCGGGTCTTCCGCCGGTACGGGCGGCTGGGCCCCGCAGGCGCTGATGAGCATCTGGAGCGCCAGCAGCGCGGCGCTTCGTGCTCGGGTCCAAACCAGCGTGTTCCTGTTTCTCACTCCTGCCTCCTGTTGATGAAGCGGTTCGAGCCAAGAGCCGCGTGACGGTTCAATCGGGTCACATGTCTCTTGAACGGGCACAGCCCGGCCACCCAGAGGGGGCAGTCGGGCCTGGTGGGGTGGATGAACCTGAAAGGGAGCGTGGCGCAGGGCGTCGAACCTGCCCGGCGACGAGCGACCCACGCTCCGTCATTCCTCGGTGTGAATGACGGCCGTGACGTTTGTCATAAGGCCATGAAATCCGTCAAGAAGAGAAAATCCAGATATCCCCCGGATGGGGGATGTGGCTCCTGTGTTGACGTGAAGAAGTGAACAGGTGCTGTGCATCCCAAGAGGAAAGGGCCTGTCCTGGCGGTCTCCGAGAAGACGATGGGCGGTCAAAGGCAATCATGCTGCCGTGGGCGTGAGGGCCTCGTATTCGCCTGGCGGCATCATCCTGGTTTCCGTCTCATTGGATGTGTATGTCTTCACCCGGGGCTTCGCACCCTGACTCCTGGTTCATTGGGGCTCCTCTGTCCGTGCGAGGGCGGGGGCGCGAGTGGGCGAGCTCCGGAAATGTTCCGCGCCGCGGGGTGTTGGGGGCCCGCCGTTTCCGTCCTCCGGGCCCGGGCTCCTCCGGGTCGAAAGCGAGTCCTTCATGTCCTGTCGTTCCCGCGCCTCTCTGTTCGCCGCGCTCGCCCTCCTGTCCGGGCCCGCCGCCCGCGCCAATGCGCCCTCCCCGGACGGAGCGAGCTGGTGGAAGCACGTGGAGTTCCTCGCCAGTGATGCGCTGAAGGGGCGTGAGACGGGGAGCGAGGGCTACCAGAAGGCCGCTGCCTATGTCGCCGAGCAGCTCGCCGCCGCTGGGGTGAAGCCGGGGGCTGGCGAGGGCTACCTCCAGGAGGTGTCCCTGGTGTCGCGCCGGCTGGTGGAGGAGCGCTCGCGCCTGGCGCTGGTTCGGGGCGGCAAGGAGACGCCGCTCGTCCTGGGCGAGGACGCCATCATCTCCTCCCGCATGGGCGAGCCGGGCACGGTCGACGCGCCCCTGGTGTTCGTGGGCTACGGGCTCTCCATCCCCGAGGCGGGGCACGATGACCTCGCGGGCGTGGAGCTCCAGGGGAAGATCGCGGTCGTCCTCCAGGGCGGGCCCGAGAAGATCTCCGGCGCGCTGCGCGCCCACCATGGCTCCTCGAGCGAGCGGGTGAAGGCGCTGAAGAAGGCGGGGGCGGTGGGCATCGTTCACGTGCAGAACCCCAAGCTCGTGGAGGTCCCCTGGGAGCGCGTGGCTGGGGCGCGCAAGATGCCCTCGATGATGTTCGCCGACTCCGCCCTCAACGATGATCAGGGATTGAAGGTGGGCGTCGTCATCAACACGGCGCGCGCCCAGAAGCTGTTCGCGGGCGCTCCGCACTCCTTCGAATCCCTGGTCGCCCTGGCCAACGCGGACAAGCCGCTGCCGAAGTTCGAGCTGCCCGCGCGCCTGAAGGCCACGGTCGCCTTCGAGACCGCGCCGGTGAAGTCCGCCAACGTGGTGGGTGTGCTGCCGGGGAGCGATCCCCAGCTCGCGGGCGAGTACGTGGTCCTCTCCGCGCACCTGGACCACGTGGGCGTGGGAGCGCCGGTGAAGGGGGACCGCATCTACAACGGCGCCATGGACAACGCCTCGGGCGTGGCGGCGGTGCTCGAGGTGGCGCGGGCGCTCCAGGCCTCGGAGACGAAGCCGAAGCGCTCGGTGCTCTTCGCCCTGGTGACGGGCGAGGAGAAGGGACTGCTGGGCGCGAAGTACTTCGCGGCCCGTCCCACCGTGCCGGCGCGCGGGCTGGTGGCGGACCTCAACCTGGACATGTTCCTGCCCCTCATGCCCCTCACCCACGTGGTGGCGTATGGGCAGGAGGAGTCCACCCTGGGCGAGACGCTGAAGCAGGTGGCGGGAGCGCATGGCGTGAAGGTGCAGCCGGACCCGCAGCCCAACCGCATGGGCTTCGTGCGCAGCGACCAGTACGCCTTCATCCGCGAGGGCGTGCCGGCCATGGCCTTCAAGTTCGGCTTCGAGCCGGGCTCCAAGGAGGAGCAGCTCCAGAAGCAGTGGTACCGCGAGCGCTACCACGCGCCATCGGATGACCTCGCCCAGCCGGTGAACAAGGAGGGCGCGGCGAAGTTCGTCCGGATGCTCGCCGACCTCGCCCGCACCGTGGCGGACGCCCCCGAGCGCCCGCGCTGGAACGAGAGCAGCTTCTTCCGCCGGTTCGCCGCGACGGCGGAGCAGGGCGGCGCGGGCTCGCGGCCGTAGCCCCGAGCGCCGTGCCTGTGACAGTCGTGATGGAGGGGAGCCTCGGCTCCCCGTGCGCCGGAAAATGGTCTCGCGTGGTCCCGGAATTACAGAATCAGTTTGAAAAAGCCGCTCATTGTGTAATGTGCCGCGTGCGCTCGCGTATCCGAGCCGGCGGACGAGCGGCATTCATCCGGGAGAGGGGAGACTCATGAGCAGGACGATTCGGTTGTCTTTGTTGATGGCGGGCGTGGTGACCGTTTCGAGCGGGTGTGGTGGCGCGGAAGCGCCGGCCGCAGGGGTGGTGGGGTCCTCCGAGGCGCAGGCGCTCAGCTCCGCCTACTGGACCAGGAACGCGAACATGTATGACGCGCGCAACCTGCACACGGCGACGTTGCTCGAGTCGGGCCTGGTGCTGGTGGCGGGCGGCACGACGGGCTCGGGCGTCATCTCCCGGAGCGCCGAGCTGTACAACCCCTACACGGATTCGTGGAGCTCCACGGGCTCCCTGAACGCGCCGCACCAGAACTTCAGCGCCGTGCGGCTCGACTCGGGCCTGGTGCTGGCGACGGGTGGCCAGGATGGGAGCGGTGCTCCCTACTCCAGCGCCGCGGAGCTGTACGACCCGGACACCGGCAGGTGGAGCCTCACGGCCAACATGGGGGTGCCGCGCGCCTTCCACACCTCCACGCTGCTCGGCTCGGGCAAGGTGCTGGTGACGGGCGGCATGACGCCGGTCGGGGACGCGTCCCGCAGCACGGAGCTGTATGACCCGGCCACCGGCACGTGGACGCCCGCGGGCTCCATGTCCACCGAGCGCTTCTTCCATGCCGCGACGCAGCTCTACTCGGGCGAGGTGATGCTGACGGGCGGGCTGCCCCTCATGTCCAACCAGGTGGACGTGTACAACCCGGCCACCAACACGTGGCGCCAGGTGCAGCCCCTTCCCACCCTGCGCCAGTCCCACACCGCGACACGGCTCTACTCGGGTTACGTGATGGTGGTGGGCGGCCAGGATGTCAGCAACAACGTGCTGAGCTCGGTGGACGTGTACGACCCGTACAACGACCAGTGGTTCTCCGCCCCGCCGATGAACCGGCCGCGCCGGGGCCACACCGCGACCCTGCTCTACTCGGGCGCGTTGATGGTGACGGGCGGATCCGACGAGTCCGGTCCCCTGGCCAGCACCGAGGTGTATGACCCGCAGTACAACCGGTGGTTCCTGATCGACTACATGCCCCAGGCGCGCATCGGTCATACCGCCACGCTGCTGGATACGGGGGAGGTGGTGGTGACGGGCGGGACGACCACCTCGGGCAACCTGCTCGCGACCACCGTGCGATTCACGCAGCAGTAGGAGCACCAGCCGCTCCCTCGTTGGCCAGCCTCGCCGCGAGCCAGGGTGCGGGTCTGCGTTCCCGGGGTGGGGTGCACAACTTCACTCCATGATCGCGACACAGGCTCTGCACGAGGCCGGCCAGCGTCTCTGGCTGGATAGCATCACCCGCGAGTTGCTCGATTCGGGTCGGTTGGAGCACTACATCACCGACCTGTTCGTCACCGGGCTCACCTCCAATCCCACCCTCTTCGACCACGCCATCCGCCGCAGCCGCGACTATGACGCCTCCATCGCCAGGGAGGCGGCGAATGGCTTGAGCCCCGAGCTGCTCTTCTTCCGGGTGGCGTTGGAGGACCTCTCGCGAGCGGCGGAGCTCTTCCTGCCCATCCACCAGCGCACCCGGGGCCAGGACGGCTGGGTGTCGTTGGAGGTCTCTCCGCTCCTGGCCTTCCAGCAGCCGGAGCTGACCGTGGAGCAGGCGACCATGCTGCACGCGGAGGCGGGTCTGCCCAACCTCTTCGTCAAGATTCCCGGGACGCCCATGGGGCTGCGCGCCATCGAGGAGGCCATCTTCGCGGGGGTCCCCGTCAACGTGACGCTCCTCTTCTCGACGGAGCAGTACCTGGCGGCCGCGGACGCGTACATGAAGGGCATCGAGCGGCGGTTGGAGGCGGGGGAGTCACCCGAGGTGCCGTCCGTGGCCTCGCTCTTCATCAGCCGGTGGGACAAGGCCGTGGCGGGCCAGGTCCCCGAGTCGCTGCGCAACCGGCTGGGCATCGCGGTGGGCGAGCGCACCTACCGGGCCTACTGCGAGCTGCGCGAGAGCGCGCGCGTCCGCCGGCTGGTGTCCGAGGGGGCCTCGATGCAGACGCTGCTGTGGGCGAGCACCGGCACGAAGGATCCCACCGCGCGGGACACCCTCTACGTGGAGGCGCTCGCCGCCGCGGACACCATCAACACGATGCCGGAGCCCACCCTGCTGGCCTTCGCGGACCACGGACGGGTGGGGCCGTTGCTGACGCGCGAGGAGTGGGAGAGCGACGAGGTGCTGGAGGAGTTCAGGACGGCCGGTGTGGAGTTGGACGGCCTGGCCACGCAGCTCCAGCGCGAGGGCGCGGACTCCTTCGTGAAGTCGTGGAACAGCCTCATGGTGTGCATCGCCGAGAAGAGCGAGGAAGTGGGGGCGGCGCACCCCGACATGTGATGAGGTCCGGCCTCCATGTCCGCACCCGCCGAGAGTGACGCCGTCCGTTTCAAGCGACTGGCCGCCGAGCGTGCCGTGGACTCCATCCAGCCGGGCATGGTGGTGGGGCTCGGCTCGGGCAGCACCTCGGCGCTCGTGGTGCGTCGGCTGGCAGCCCTGCGTGGCGAGGGACGGCTGATGGACGTGGTGGGCGTCCCCACGTCGGTGGAGACGGAGCAGCTGGCGCGCTCGTTGGGCGTGCCCCTCACCACGCTGGAAGAGCATCCGGTGTTGGACCTCACCCTCGACGGAGCGGACGAGGTGGAGCCGGAGCTGCGTCTCATCAAGGGCGGGGGCGGGGCGTTGATGCGCGAGAAGATCGTCGCCCAGGCGAGCCAGCGGGTGCTCATCGTGGTGGACGCGAGCAAGTTGTCGCCCCGGTTGGGAACGAACTGGCCGGTGCCGGTGGAGGTGTTGCCCTTCGGCTGGCGTTCGCAGGCCCTCTTCCTGGAGAAGCTGGGTGCGCGCATCACCCGGCGGGAGGGACGGGACGGCACGCCCTTTCGGACGGATCAGGGCAATCTCATCCTCGATTGTGCCTTCGGTCCCATCGAGCATCCGGAGGAACTGGCTTCGAGGCTGGATGCGCGGGCCGGCATCGTGGCGCATGGCCTGTTCATCGGCCTGACCTCCGAGTTGGTGGTGGCGGGTCCTGGGGGCGTGGAGCACCGCCGACCGACTTGAGCGGGCGGTCGCCGTGGCGCTCCCCTGCCTGGCTGTTCCCTCCCCTGCATCGCTTCTTCGGTACGGAGGAGCTCGACTTCGGCCGCGCCGGGAATGGCCTGTCATTCGACGCGGGGTGGATGGAGGCCCGGCTGACCACCGCGGACCCACGCCTGCTCGCCACGGCCGAGCGGTTCGCCGACTCGGCGTTGCGCGCGAGGGCCTCGGCCGGGGACTTCCCCTCCACCGTGGCCGCGCGCATCGCGGAGGCTCTCGAGTCCGGGGCGGGCGCGGAGGACATCGCCGCCCGGCTGCACATGAGCAAGCGCACACTCCAGCGCAGGCTCGAGGAGGGGGGCCTGTCCTTCCAGGAGTTGTTGGACCGGGTGCGCGCGGAGAAGGCGCGGACGCTCATCCGCGACGAGCGCCTCGAGCTGGCCGACGTGGCCTTCCGGCTGGGCTTCTCGGACGTGAGCAGCTTCAGCCGCTCGTTCCGGCGCTGGACGGGTGTGTCCCCCGGCCGCTACCGGTTGCTGAAGAAGCCTCCTCCCCTCGAGCCTTGAGGCTCACTCACTCCGGCGCAACAGCGAGGCGGCCACCCGCAGCAACTCCGAGGGCTCCAGTGGCTTGGCCACGTGAGCGTCGAAGCCCGCGAGCCGGGCCGCGTACTGGTCCTCCTCCCGGGCGTACGCGGTGAGTGCCAAGGACCGCACCCGCCCACCCTGCTCGGGCGGTCTTCCGCGGACCTCCCGCATGAGCGCGTAGCCGTCCATCTCCGGCATGCCGATGTCGGAGATGAGGAGCTCCGGCGGCTCCTGGCCCAGGAGCTCGAGGGCCCCGGCCGCGCTGACCGCGGTGGAGACCCGGGCTCCTCCTTCCCGCAGCATCGTGGCGATCAGCTCGCGCGCGTCCGCGTCGTCGTCGACCACCAGGATGTGGCGTTCACGAAGCTCCTGCGGGTAGTCGACGGGGAGGCTCGGCGGAGGTGGGGTGGTCGCACGCACCGGCTCGGCCACGTCCGGGCGGGGAGCCTTTCGTGGCAACCGGACGATGAAGGTGGCGCCCAGGCCCTTGCCGGGGCTCTGGGCCTCGATCGTGCCGCCGTGCAGCTCCACCAGGTGGCGCACGATGGACAACCCCAGCCCCAGCCCGCCGTAGCGGCGCGTGGAGGAGGCGTCCGCCTGGCGGAACCGCTCGAAGAGGTGGGGCAGGAAGTTCGCCGCGAGCCCATCCCCGGTGTCGCTCACCTGGAGCTCCACATGCGAGGACCCCTGGGCGAGGGACACCGTCACGCGTCCCCCCTGAGGGGTGAACTTCACCGCGTTGGACACGAGGTTCCACACCACCTGCTGCAGTCGGTCCGGGTCCACCAGGAGGGGGGGCGTCTGGGGGTCCATCCGGGTCTGGAGCTGGAGGCCCTTGGCCTCGGCGGCCGGGCGCACCACGTCCAGCGCGTTCTCGATGACCCGCGTCAGGTGGGTGGGGCGCACGTCCAGTCGCAGCTTGCCACTCACGATGCGGTTGACGTCCAGCAGGTCCTCGACGAGCTGGGTCTGTGCCCGTGCGTTGCGCTCGATGGTCTCCAGGGCGCGCTCGCGTTTCTCCGGTGCCAGCTCCCACGTGCGCAGTATCTGGGTCCATCCGAGGATGGCGGTCAGCGGCGTGCGCAGCTCGTGGGAAAGCACGCCGAGGAAGTCATCCTTCAGGCGGCTGGCCTGTTCCGCGCGCTGGCGCTCCGTCTCCGCCACCTCGTACAGGCGCGCGCGCTCGAGGGCCTGGCCACACTGCTGCGCGAGCATCCGCAGGAACTGCATCTCCTCGGGGCCGCAGGTGCGTGGGTCGTTCAAGCTGAGCACGATCGCGCCGATGGGCTGGCCGTGCACCCACATGGGCAGTGTCACGGCCGCGTGGTCATTCACCTCCGGGCGCGCCGCCGCGACGTCCGGGTAGCGCTCGGACAAGGTCGCGTTGGAGCGCAGCCAGCTCTCCCTGCCCGTGCGCACCGCGTTGGTGACGGGGGTGTCCGCGTCGGGGGAGACGAGGCGATACTTGCCGATGTAGCTCTCGGGATATCCCACGTCATAGAGGACCTCGAGCAGACCATCCGCGCGCCGGCGGTAGACGGCACCCGCGTTGGCGTCCATGCCGCCCAGGGCCTCGGTGAGGATCGTCCGGGCCACGTCACCCGGGGTGAGGGCCTGGGAGAGGGCGGAGGTCGCCGACTGCAGGCGCGCGGCGCGCTCCTCGGCCCGGCGGGCCTCGGTGATGTTGTCGAGGATGGCCACCGCGGCGATGGTCTGGCCGCGCTCGTCGCGGATGGGCGCGCAGTTCACCCGGATGAAGCGGTTGTCCTTGTTGTCCTTCCCGTGCAGCCAGAGCACCTCGCCACGCACCACCTCGCCATGGCGCAGGCTGCGCGACAAGGGCAGCTCCTCGGGCGAGTACTCGGTGCCATCCAGACGGTGGTAGTGGTAGGCGGCGGCGCCCCGCTCCGTTTCCGGAGCGAAGAGGGGATGACCCGAGAGGGCCTGCACCTGGGCATTGGCGAACGTCAGCTCGCCGCGAGGTCCGGCCAGGAGGAAGCCCGAGGGCATCTGCTCGAGGACGGCGGACAGCAGCCGTTCCTTGGACATGAGCTCCGCCAGCAGGATGTTGCGCTCCTCCTCGGCGATCTTGTGCTCGGAGATGTCCGTGGTGGTGCCCACCCATTCGCGCACGGTGCCGTCCAGGTTGAACACGGGCACGGCGCGGGCCCGGACCCAGCGCCAGCTCCCATTCGCGTGCCACACGCGGCTTTCGACTTCGTAGGGCGTCTTCGTGGCGAGGCAGTTCCGCCAGACGGCCTCGACGCGCACGCGATCCTCGGGATGGATGCTCTCCATCCAGGCGGTGCCGTCCAGCCACTTGTCGAGCGTGTAGCCGGTGAAGGCCCGCCAGGAAGGGGAGTCCTCCACCGGGACGCCCTGGGCGTCGGTGGTCCAGACGGCCGCCGTCGAGGTCTGCACGAGCGAGCGGAACCGCTCCTCGCTCTCGTGCAGCGCCTTCTCGGCCTGCTCCTGTCTGTCATTGGCCCGCTCGGTGACGTCCTCGGCGACCAGGAGCCATTCCACGCGCCGCCCCGCGTCGTCCTTCACGGGCAACGCGCGCACGTGCAACTCGCGCCAGGTCCCATCCGCCCCGCGCACGCGGCAGGCGAGCTCCTCGCCGGTGGCGTGCGCGCTCGTGAAGGCGGACCCGCCCGGCTCCAGTTTCCCCTGATCGTCGGGATGGATCGGCTCCATCCATCGCCGGTCCCTCATCTGCTCGGGCGGCTGGCCCGTGAAGGCCGCCCACGAGGGAGAGGGCTCCTGCATCCTCCCCATCTCGTCCACCGCCCAGACGAGCCGGCGAGTATCCGCCAGGAGCGCACGCAAGCGGAGCGTATCCCGTGACGGAGTCGCCGGAGCGTGCATGAAGGGGTCTTCAGAAGGTGTCATCGGATGCTCACGGCTCGCCCTCCCTCGAGCCTCGGGGTGAGGGGGGTGAGCGGGCCGCCCCCATTATCACCGCAATCGCGACTCACGGTGTTCGCCCCCCCCCACGGAACATTTGCTCCGGGAGTGCGCTTCCCGTGTCAGAGGCGCGGGCCTTGCTGGAATCAGGGCGCCTGGAATATGCGCATCGACTTCGACGCCGTGGGACGTGCGAGGAAATGGTCGCTGGGCGAAGTGGCTCGCCAATCCCATCCACCCGGGCTGGGGCTCCCCGTCTCCCGACGCGTGGCTCGAGGACACCCAGCCGGGGGAGGGCGGTGGCGAGGAGCGCTCCGTGTGCTTCGCCCTGCCGGCTGCTTCCGCTGTGCCTGGAACCAGGGGGTGGTTCGTCCGTGGACCTTCACTCACCATTCCCCGGTCTTGACGTAAGGGCCCGGGCCAGCGACCGTGGAAGGGTGAGCGCGTCCTCCGTTCCGAACGCGCCCGGTTCCGGCCAGGCGACTTCTTCCGATTCCGGCGGCCCCCCGCCCCCCACCGACGAGCGGCTGCGGTTGTTGCTCTCGCACATGAACGAGGCCTTCCTCTCGCTGGATTCGCGGGGGCGGGTGCTCGACTGCAACGCGCGGGCGGTGTCGTTGCTGGGCGTGGACGCCGAGCGGCTGCGAGGTCAGGCGCCCTGGTCGGCGGTGCCGGCGCTGGCGGGCAGGACGTTGCACGAGCGGCTGTTGGCGGCACTCGAGGCACCCAGGCCCACGCGCTTCCTGGCCTCGTTGCCGCCGCGCGTGTGGCTGGAGGTGTCGGTCATCCCCGTGCGGGAGGAGCTGTGGGTGCTCGCCACCGACATCACCCAGCGCGAGGAGGCCGAGGCCCTGGTGGAGCAGACGGAGAAGCGCTTCCGGCTGTTGGGTGAGCGCTTCCAGGTCGCGCTCGACTCCGCGGAGATGGCCGTCTGGGAGACGAACCTGATCACCGGCAAGGTATTCCGCTCCGAGGGCCATGACCGGCTCTATGGCTACCCCGAGCAGCTGCCGGAATGGACGCACGAGAAGTTCCTGGCCGCGCTGCACCCGGAGGATCGCCCGGAGGTGGAGGCGCAGGTCACCGGCATCTTCTCCAATGATGTGAAGTCCTATACCTCCACCTTCCGGACCCGGTGGTCGGATGGCTCCTGGCACTGGCTGACCAGCCGAGCGCGCGTGCTGCGCGATGGGGAGGGGCGGCCCATGGTGGTGCGTGGCGCCATCCTCGACATCACCCAGTTGAAGGAGACGGAGCTGGCGCTGCAGGAAGCGGTGCGCGTGCGCGACGACTTCCTGTCGCTCGCCAGTCACGAGCTCAAGACGCCGCTCACCGGCCTGTCGCTGCAGATGCAGCTGCTGCGGCGGCTGGAGGCCGAGAATTCCTCCCTGCCGCTGGAGTCTTCCAAGGTGCGGGCGCGGTTGGAGGCCATCGACCGTTCCCTTCGGCGCCTGGGGCTGCTGGTGGACAACCTGCTGGATGTCAGCCGCATCCGGCATGGCAGGTTGGACTTCCTCTTCTCCACCGGGGACCTGTCGGCGCTGGTGTCCGAGGTGGTGGCGCGCACCGCGGACGAGGCACGGCTGGCGGGCGTGTCCCTCATCTCGCACGTCGAGCCATCGTTGGTGGGGCGCTTCGATCGGCTCCGGCTCGAGCAGGTGTTGATGAACCTGCTGTCCAACGCACTGCGCCACGGCGGAGGCAATCCGGTGGAGGTGCGGCTGGAGCGGACCCCCAAGGGGGCTCGGCTGGTGGTGCGGGACGAGGGGCCGGGCATTCCCGAGGCCGATCGCGAGCGCATCTTCGCGCGCTTCGAGCAGGTGCGCGGCGCGGCGCGCGCTGGAGGCCTGGGGCTGGGCCTCTTCATCGTGCGGCAGATCGTCGAGGGCCATCAGGGCCACGTGCACGTGGAGCCGGGGCCTGGAGGAAGGGGCGCGGCCTTCGTGGTCGAGCTTCCGCTGTGATTTTGGATGACAGCGCGGCCCTCGCGCTCATTCCCGGGGCGCCTGGTCGCTCGCTCTGTCCGTGCCGGGAATGCAGTCGCGCTGGAAAGTCAAGGCGACACCGCCTGTTGAGTGGAGTGCGATCAGCCGTCCTTCGCGGTGGGTGGGTTGCTTTCGTGCCCTCGGAACGTTTCTGATCTGTCACGGAGCTCAGGTCGTTTCACCCCAGCCCCCATGGGAGGCAGTCACGCATGCAGCTCAACATCACCTTCCGCCAGTTTGGCTCGTCCGATTCCCTCAAGGAGTACGCGAAGGAGAAGGTCGAGCGGGTGAACAAGTACCTGGATAGAGCCGGGGAGGCCCACGTGGTGCTGTCGCTCGAGCGGCACCTGCACCACGCGGAGATCACCATCCACTCCGGCTCCTGGGTGCTGCGCGGCAGGGAGAAGAGCGCGGACATGTACGCGTCCATCGATCTCGCGATGGACAAGATCGAAGCGCAGCTCCGCAAGTACAAGGAGAAGATCAAGAACCATCACGGGCGCGAGCGGGTGCACCACCGGCAGGAACTGGTGAACAACCTCAAGGTGCGCCACAAGGTCTTCGAGCTCCCCGAGGAGCTCCAGGAGGAGGCCGCCGAGGCTCCCGCCGCACAGCAGCCCGCGCCGAGCGCTCCGGCTCCCGCGGCGCCCGAGCAGCCCGCGCACCGCATCGTTCGCACCTCGGAGATCACCGTGAAGCCCATGTCGGTGGACGAGGCGGTGATGCAGATGAACCTGATGAACCAGGACTTCTACGTCTTCCAGCACACCACCACGCACGAGGTCTGCGTGGTGTACCGGCGCAAGGAGGATGGGCAGTACGGCCTCATCGGCGTGCACGCTCCGCCCAACGCGGGCTGAGGCTCAGCGCGCGCTCCGCTGCTCGCGGTGGGGCGCGTCCAATCCGTCACCGAAGGCGAGCCCATTGAGCCCCACGGGGAGCCGGCCCGGCGTGCCGATCTCCCCGAAGAGGGCGGCGGCGGCGGCCTCGGTGGCGGCGGGCTGGTAGGAGTAGACGGCCAGCACGGCCCGGGCCTCGTCTGCCTGTTCGGCGAGGTAGGGCAGTCCCATGGACACCACCAGCACCGGGCGCCCCGTGGCGGCGGCCATGGTGACGAGCTCGAGCTGGCGCGAGTTGATCATCCCCACCACCACCACGTCCGAGGCGAGCGCCAGCCGGCGGGCCCGTTGCCGCAGCACGGCGCGGCGGGCGCGCGAGGGGTAGGCGGGCACGTTCATCACCTGGGCCTCGGGCACGCGGGCGCGGATGGCCTCGCCCAGGGAGTCCTCCGCGGTGATGACGCCCAGGCGCGTCTCCTGGGAGAGGGGGAAGTGCTTGCCGTCCGCGCGCAGCAGGGTGACGGCGGCGCGGGCGATGCGGTGGGCCACCTCCTCGTGCTCCGGAGAAGGCGGGGTGGCCAGGCGCTCCTCCAGCGGGAGGAGTGGCTCGAAGAGGCCGCGGCGCACCTTGGCGGTGAGGATGCGGCGCACCGCGTCGTCCAGGCGCGCCCGGGGAATGTCCTCGCTCCAGACCGCGGCCCTCAGCGCCTCGTACACCTCCCTCTTCTTCTCCGCCCGCCAGGGGACGAGCACCATGTCCGCTCCGGCGTTCACCGCCATCACCGCGGCCCGGCCTACGCCGTAGCGCTGGGCGATGGCGTCCATCTCCAACTCGTCGGTGAGCACCAGCCCGTCGAAGCCCAGCCGCTGGCGCAGCAGCCCGTCGAGCACCTGGGGGTGGATGGTGGCCGGCATGTCGTCCCCGGTGAGGCCGGGCACCGCCACGTGGGCCGTCATCAGCCCGTCCAGCCCGTCCTGGATGACGACGCGGAAGGGCTCCATCTGCGCGAGCACCTCCTCGCGGGACTCGCTCATGACGGGCAGGGACTTGTGGCTGTCGGCGTCGGTGGCCCCATGGCCGGGGAAGTGCTTGGCCACGGTGACGAGCCCCGCGTCCTGCTGGCCCCGCACGAAGGCTCGCCCCAGCTCCGACACGAGCGGCACCGAGTCCCCATAGGAGCGGATGCCGATGACGGGGTTGCGCGGGTTGAGGTTGACGTCCAGCACCGGGGCCAGGTTCATGTTGAAGCCCAGACGTTTCAGATCTTCCCCCTGGGCGTGTCCCGCGGCGTAGGCCAACTCCGCCGAGCGGGTGGCCCCCAGCGCCATGTTGCCCGGCAGCACGACCACGCCGTCCCTCACCCGCACCACGTTGCCCCCCTCCTGGTCCAGGGCGAGGAAGGGGGGAATGCCGTTGGCCAGCAGCCGGCGCAGGCCCTCGTTGAGCCGGGCCACCTGCTCGCTGTCCTCGATGTTGCGCTTGAAGAGGCACACCCCGCCCACCCGGCGGCCGCGCACCAGCTCCTCCACGGACGCGTCCACCTCCGTGCCGGCGAAGCCCACCATCATCAACTGGCCCACCTTGTCCTCGACGGACAGGCGGGCCATGAGAGCCTCCACCCGGGCCTGGAGCGCCGGGTCCACCCGAGGGCTCGAGGGGGCGGCCGGGCCGGGGTCCGTCTCGACCTGGGCCGGCGCTCGAGGGGCGGGCAGGGCGTGCGGCCGGGATGCTTCGGGTTGTCCCTCGGTGGTGACGCAGGCCCCGAAGCACAGGACGAGCGGGACGGTGAGTGCGCGAAGGAGCCGGGGAAACACGTTGCCAGGCAGCCTAAGCGAGCCCTCCCGGCCCCTCCATCTTCCGGCCAACGAAGTTGAAGACGCCTGAAGGAGGACAGGGAGGGCAAGCGACCCTTGCGCGAAACGAGGGCCAGGAGTAATTGCCCGCGGAGGGAGCGCCACTGCGTTGGGAGCGCCAGCTTGCGAATCTCCGAGTTCCTCAGCCCCGAAGCCGTCATCGCGGACCTCCATGCCCGTGACAAACAGGAGATATTGCGCGAGATGAGTGCCGCGTTCGCCCGGGCGCACCCCTCCTTGAAGGAGGAGCGCCTGGTGGAGGTGCTGCGCGAGCGCGAGAAGCTGGGTTCCACCGGCATCGGCGAGGGGGTGGCCATCCCCCATGGGAAGCTGGCCGGGCTGACGCAGCTGGTCGCCGCCTTTGGCGTGTCGCGCCAGGGGGTGGACTTCGAGGCCATCGACGGCAAGCCCACGCACCTCTTCTTCGCCCTGGTGGCCCCGGAGAACAGCGCCGGCGTCCACCTCAAGGCTCTGGCGCGTATCTCCCGCCTCTTCAAGAATCCGCGCTTCCGCGCCTCCATCCTCGAGGCGCCCACGACAGCGGACATCCACGCCCTCATCGTTCAGGAAGACGCCCGGCCCTGATCGGCCACGTGGTAGGCTGAAGGGGATGGAACTGGTCCTTCGGCCGGTCGATGACCGGTTCTTCCATGAGCAGGTGGTGCCCTTCTTGTCGCTCGCGATGAGTGACTCGTCCCAGGCACTGGTGTCGTTGCGGGAACAACTCGCGGACGATGAGACCCGGTTGCTCTGCGAGCGGCTGCTCTCCTCCCACCAGGGCGGCGGGTTGAGTGGGGTGGAGCAGGAGCCCTGGGCGGACCTGGTGGATCGTCTGATCTTCCTGCCCTGGGGTCCGACTCCGGCGGGCTGGGCGGTGGTGGGCCAGCGCGCGGGCTACGCGGGCGACTGGGACGAGGCCCTGCACCTGGCGCTGATGCTGGAGGACCCCACCTACCCCTACGGGGATGCACGGGCCTCGCACGGGCGGCGCGAGGGCTTCCGGCTGCATCCGGGAGCGGACCTGGGGCTGGCCTCGCTGATGGGTGGCCAGTGGGAGCCCTTTCCCTCCTTCCCTCCGGACCGCGTCTTCTCCACCCAGGGGCGGGGCGAGTACGTCCCTCGCGAGCAGTACGCCTTCGCGGACTGGGCCTGGCGGCCGGCGCGCACGGTGGCGCACTGGAACGTCCACCTGGAGCGCAAGCTGCGGCGGCTGCTGGAGCGCGAGAAGGCGCGGCTCGCGCCGGTGGATCTGCCGGAGCTGGAGCAGGTGCTGGCGTACTGGCTGGGCCGGGCGCCCCAGCCCCCGGCGCTGACGGTGGCCTTCTCCGGACTGGGGCCGCGGGCGTCCTCGTGGGTACAGGAGCTCGGCGTGCTGCTGTCGCACGTGCGCCAGGCGGCTCACGAGAAGGCCGCCCTGGTGTCGCTGGTGGTCAGCGCCCGGCGGTAGGTGCCGCGGCCCCCGGGCTCTCCAGGAGGAGGGTGACGGGGCCGTCGTTGACGAGCGCCACCTTCATGTCCGCGGCGAAGACGCCGGTGCCCACCGTGAGGCCGCGGGCGCGCAGGGTGTCGCAGACGCGCTCGTAGAGGGCCTTGGCGCCCACCGGCTCCATGGCGTCGATGAAGCTGGGGCGCCGGCCCTTGCGCGCGTCCCCATAGAGGGTGAACTGGCTCACGACGATGAGCTGCCGGGAGGTGTCCTCCAGCGACAGGTTCATCTTGCCCGCGGCGTCCTCGAAGATGCGCAGGGTGGCGAGCTTCTCCGCCATCCACGTCACGTCGGCCTCGGTGTCGCCCTTGCCGACGCCGAGCAGCACCAGCAGCCCGGGCCCCATCTGGCTGACACGCTCGCCCTGCACCGTGACGGAGGCCTCGAGCACCCGCTGCACCACTGCCTTCATCTCGCTCACTCCCAGGAGAAGTCGTACACGCTGTCGAGCGGGGCCGTCTGCCTGCCGCGCACCCTCACGTTCCTCGCTCCATACTGCGTGACGAGCCCCTCCACCACGCCCTCGTGATACGGCACGGGCAGGAAGGTGCGCCGCATGATGAGCCGGCCGCTCTTCTCTCCGGGCCACTCCAACCTGCGCTCCCCATAGGAGGACGTCATCCGGTAGAGCGTCTGGACGCTGCCCGTGAGCAGCTTGATGTCCTTGCCGGCCACCAGGCGCACCGTGTTGCCCACCGCGGAGGCCATGAAGTCCGCCGTGGCCTTGCGTCCCAGGGCCCGCACCGCGTTCTCCGGGCCTCCGTACTGGCCGCTCAGCTCCCGCATCGCCACCCCTGTCAGGCGCACCAGCAGGGGGGTGGGGTAGCTGAAGAAGGGCACGAAGGTGTGCCCTTCCAGGGCCTCCTGGCAGCGCGCCACCGCCACCTCGTTCCCGAGTCCCCGGATCGAATCCAGCATGCTGGTGAAGAACAGCCCACGCACGGTGTCCTGGGGCGTGGCGAGCAGACTGCTCTCGTGCAACTCCCTTGCCCAGTCGCGGGTCGCTCCTGCCTCCATGTTGGCTTCGCGGCTCGTGCTCATGGAGAGGGGGGGGCCCGGCGATTTTTTGTGAGCGGGGCTGCGGTCGCCGGGTCCTCTGGAACCTATCCGTGGGAGACCCTTCCGGGCAAATCCTCTACCGCCTCGGGCAGATGCCCCGGAGGGGGTGAGATGACCTGCCGGAGGGGGGTGGCATAGACTGCGCGACTGAAATGACTGTTCAGCGACCTTGCCGCACCTGTGGGGGGCCATTCCCGAGGGCTTGAATGAATGTCCCCGGGACGGAACGGCCTTCGAGCTGTTGTCCTATTCAGAGGACAAGACGGTGGTGCGTGCCGCGCTCGAGTCCTCGGTGGAGGAAGCTCCTTCCTCCTCGGAGAGGGAAGAGTGGGTGTCCACCGTCCGCAAGGACATCCTGGTGGGCCAGCGCCTCGGTTCGTGTCGAGGTGTTGGCGCGATGTGTACATCGACGGGAAGCTCCGAGGACGTGCGCCGATGGGTCCCATCTCCTTGCCTTCCGGCGAGCACGAGCTCGAGCTGATCAACAATCCCAAGATCCAGGATCATCGAGCGCGGATCACCATCAACCTGGGGGAAAAGCGCGAATACCCGGCCCCATGCCAGCCCACGGGGTAGTCAGAGTCGCTCTCCCCTCCAGGAGCCGCCATTTCCATGCATCTACGTGCGCTGTCCCTTCTTCTGTTGCTCATTCCCCTGTCCACGTGGGCGGCGGAAATGCGAGGCATCCGCCTCTATGCGCGGGGCGAGTATGTCCGGGCGAGTCGCGCACTGAAGGAGGAGGTGAACAACCCCCGGCGCTCCGAGAAGGAGCGGGCCCGCGCGCGCGTCTACCTCGCCGCCTCGCTCCTGGCGCTCGAGAAGACCGACGAGGCGCGCCAGCAACTTGAGGAGCTTGCCCTGCTCTACCCGGAGCAGCGGGTGGATTCCGCCCTCTTCCCTCCGGAGTTGGTGGAATTGGAGAAGGTGGTGCGCAGCCGACTGCAAGCCGAGCGTCTGCGCGAGGAGGCCGAGCAGGCCGAGCGGGAGAGGCTCGCTGCCGCCGAGGAAGCTGAGCGGCGCAGGCGTGAGCAGGAGGCCCAGCTTCCGCCGTCCGTGGAGCCGGGGTCGGCGGGGGAACTCCAGGGCACGGCGTCCACACCCTCTCCCTCCACCATCCGGTTGCGGCCGGAGCTCACCGGCTACAGCGACGCCGCGGGAGCGCTCTCTGGCGGGAAGGTCTCCTTTGGCCTGGGCCTGGGCCTCACCGTGGGTGGCGGACCGGTGGAGGGCACCGTGCGCGCGCTGCCGGGTGGTGAGCGTTGGGCGTGGGAACTGGAGGCGGGCTACCTCTTTGGGACGGGGGCCTTCCAACCGCGAGTGGCCCTGCGGGGAACCCTGTTCCCGCGCGGCACGGTGGAGACTTCCGACGGCTCATGGGTGGGCATCGGAGGCGCGTTGGGAGGACGGCTGGCGCTCTCGCCCCAGCTCACCCTGTTGGCGGATGTCGGCGCCGAGTACCTCGTCAATGCGCCCGCCCGGTACAACGGAGGCGTGTTCGTCATCTCCGCTGGCGTGGGCTACAACCTCTTCTAGGCCAGGAGAAGAAAGTCCCGTCAGGGGCTCCCTCGGAGCCAGCGCCAGGAGGGAGGCGTCATTGACTATTCCGGGCCGGAGGTGACAGGCACATGGAGAAGGTGACGGGAACGGCGCTCGTGACGGGTGGCAATCGAGGGCTTGGGCTCGAGGTGTGCCGACAGCTCGGCCGGCGCGGCATGCGGGTGTTGCTCTCGGCCCGGGACATCGCCGGGGGCGCGAAGGCCACCGCCGCGCTGCGCTCCGAGGGCATCGACGTGAACTTCGAGCCCCTCGACGTCACGTTCCAGGAGAGCA
The DNA here is from genome assembly GCF_016859125.1 of Archangium violaceum. NCBI lineage: Bacteria > Pseudomonadati > Myxococcota > Myxococcia > Myxococcales > Archangiaceae > Archangium > Archangium violaceum. Next base: position 5,522,918 of record NZ_CP069338.1, read on the forward strand.
TCCTCCAGCTGACGGATCGGCTCGGGCGCCAGGACATCCGGCTCGCGGCGCTCGTCAACAACGCGGGCATCTCCATGAAGGGCTTCGACGAGCACGTCGCCGAGGGCACCCTCGCCGTGAACTTCTTCGGTGCCATGAACGTCACGGAGCACCTGCTGCCGTTGATGGAAGAGCACGGCCGCATCGTCATGGTGTCGAGCGGGATGGGGGCGCTGGAGGGACTGTCTCCCGCCATCCGCCAGCGCATCGATCCTCCCCCGTCCAGGGAGGAATTGAGCTCCCTCCTGCGCACGTTCGTCGACGATGTGCGCGGTGGCCAGTACGAGCAGAAGGGCTGGCCGGGCTCGGCCTACCGTGTCTCCAAGTTGGGACTCAACGCATTGACACGGCGGTGGGCCGAGGAGCTGAAGCCGCGTCATCTGCTCGTCAACGCCGTCTGCCCGGGCTGGGTGAAGACGCGAATGGGTGGCCCGGGGGCGCCGCGAAGCGTGGAGGAGGGCGCGGACACCGTCGTGTGGGCCGCGACACTACCCCCCGAGGGCCCCACGGGCTGTCTCTTCCGAGATCGTCGGCCCGTCCCCTGGTAGTCAGTCCCGCCGCCATGTCGGCGTGAGTGGGTGGTCTCCCCATCGATGTCCGCATGCCTGCCCGGTCTCTCCTTCTCGGAAAGCGCGCACTGGTCCACAGATGGGGCAGCGCTTTGCCGCCTGGTGGAAGACCGGGCACCCAAGACGCGGGTTCCAGTCGAGTGTCTCCCTTGCCGCCCTGGAAGCCCCCTCACATAATGGCCGCCATCTTCCCCGGAGAGCACGTGCAGGATCACCGAGCCAGACCCCTCTTGGCCGTGACGGTCGCCCTTTTCGTCATGCTTCCGCGCGTCGGCTTCGGCGCCGCGGACGACAAGAAGCGCGCCGAGCGCGAGGCGCTCAAGGCTTCGCTGATGCAGGTGTTGCAACGCGAGCCCCTCAACGCCAGTCGCGTGGGCGTCCACATGATGAGCCTCGATGACGGCAGCGTGGTGTTCAGCCACAACGCCGACGAGCTGCTCAACCCCGCCTCCAACGTGAAGCTCGTCACGTCGGCGGCGGCGCTCGTCACGCTCGGGCCGGAATACCGCTTCGAGACCGAGTTCCTCGTGGAGACCGAGTCCGACGGTATCAAGGCCAGGACGCTCTACGTGCGTGGCAAGGGCGACCCGTCCATCACCACCGAGCGCCTCTACGGCATCGTGTCGGACCTCTTCCACACCGGCCTGCGCGAGGTGCAGGACATCGTCGTGGACGACTCGTGGTTCGACGCCGAGCGCACCCCTCCGGGCTTCGACCAGGAGGACTCGGACCGGGCCTACATGGCGCCCACCGGCGCGCTGAGCCTCAACTGGAACGCGGTGGGCGTGTTCCTGCGTCCCGGTGACACCGTGGGCTCCAAGGGCGTGGTGGAGATCGAGCCGCAGAGCGACTTCTTCGTGGTGGAGAACTCGCTCACCACGGGCAACGCCCGGTCCCGGCGCTTCTCGGTGGCCTCGGACGCCGCGGGGGCCCAGCAGAAGATCATCGTGCGGGGCCAGGTGCCGCACGGCGGCGCCTACATGAGCGTGTACAAGAAGATCGACAACCCGCCCATGTACTTCGGCCAGACGCTCAAGCAGATGCTGACCACGCGGGGCGTGAAGGTGAAGGGCAAGGTGAAGCAGGGCCTCGCGCCGCAGAAGGCGAAGCTGGTGTACGTGGCCCACTCGGACACCTTCGACATCATCCTCAAGCGCCTCAACAAGGTGTCGAGCAACTTCATCGCCGAGACGCTCCTCAAGACGATGGGGGCCGAGGCGCGTGGGGTGCCGGGCACCTTCGCCAAGGGCATCGACGTGGTGGAGGACTTCCTCTCGCGCGAGGTGGGCATCCCCCGCGGCACGTACGTGATGAAGAACGGCAGCGGCCTCAACGACGCCAACCGCTTCTCCGCCACGCAGCTGGACCGCGTCCTCCGCTACATGTACGACCGCTTCCCGCTGGCGCCCGAGTACCTGTCCTCGCTGGGCATCGCCGGCAAGGACGGCACGCTCAGGTACCGCTTCGACGGGACCGAGGCCGTGGGCCGGCTGCGCGCCAAGACGGGCACGCTGGAGAACGTGTCGGCCCTCAGCGGCTACGTGCAGGCGGCGGGCGGGGAGAAGTTCATCTTCTCCATGATGGTGAATGACTACCCGGGCCGCTCCGGGCCGGTGGTGCGCGGACTGGACTCGCTGGGCGCGGCGGTGGCCTCGGTGGGCTCCACGATGGGCCCGGGGCGCACGGTGGCGGAGCTGGCCAGCGAGGAGAAGTCGAGCACCCCCATGGCCGAGGTGACGAGCCGGGTGAAGACGTACCTGGCGCTGGGCAGTCAGCGCGACGCGCGCAACATCGGCTTCCTGCGCACGGCGTGGCGCAGCGAGCGCGACCCGGCGGTGCGGGCGGTGGTGGCCGAGAGCCTCTACCAGTCCAACCCGCAGGACTACCTCGGGGTGCGCACGCTGCTGGACAGCTACTCGGCGGGCACGGATGTGTACGGCCGGCTGCGCTCGGTGGCGCGTGAGCTGTCGGTGGAGGTGCCCGGCCTGGGCTCCATGGTGGAGCTGGCCGCCAGCGGCAACGCCGAGGCGCTCGCGCGCATCATCGAACTGGCCGGAGCGTCCTCGGGTGACGCCGCCTCCGAGTCCGAGATGGTCGAGGGTCTGGGCGCGGTGGCTCGCACCGCCCCGGAGGAGCTGGTGCAGGCGATGAGGACGGCCTCCGCCAGGGACCGCGAGGCGACCACCACGCTGTTGGCGCGTGGGCTCGTCCAGGCGGGAGAAGCCGAGCACCCCTTCTGGAAGGCGCTGCGCAAGAGCCTGGGCTCCACCGACACCAGGCTGGCGGAGTTCTCCCGCACGCTGGAGGGCACGCTGTCACGCAAGGTGGCCGAGGAGAAGGCGCCCAGGCCCCTGGTGCCCGTGCAGATCGTGGCCCCGGCGGTCTCCACGCCCATCGGCCCCACCTCCGCCGAGCGCACGGCGGAGACCCGCCCGGGCGGGTGAGCCCCTGAGCGCCCGCTCGAGGGGTCTCCCTGCGGACAGTTGACGCATGACCGGGTGAATCCCTGTTCAGGTGGGGACTCACCCGGTATGCTATAGGGCGAGTCCGGTGGTGGGCCCGGTGGCCTGCCCCGGACGCATGTGACTGGCCCGTGGTGGGCCGGTCCTCGTGGAGAAAGGACACGTCGTCATGGCTGGAGGAGTCAACAAGGTCATCCTCATCGGCAACCTCGGCGCGGACCCGGAGGTGCGCTTCACCCCGGGTGGCCAGGCGGTCGCCAACTTCCGCATCGCGACCAGCGATACCTGGACCGACAAGAACGGCCAGAAGCAGGAGCGCACGGAGTGGCACCGCATCGTCGTGTGGGGGAAGCTCGCGGAGCTCTGCGGCGAGTACCTGAAGAAGGGCCGCCAGTGCTACGTCGAGGGTCGCCTGCAGACGCGCGAGTGGACGGACAAGGAGAACAGGAAGAACTACACCACCGAGGTGGTGGCCAACGCGGTGACCTTCCTGGGCGGCCGTGACGGCGCCGGAGCGGGCGGCGGCGGTGGCGGTGGTGGCCGCGGCTACTCGCAGCAGCGCGGCGGGGGCCAGCAGCAGGGCGGCGGCGGGTACGACGACTACGGCCCTCCCCCGATGGGCATGGACGAGGGCGGTGGCGGTGGCAACGGCGGCGGGGACGACGACATCCCGTTCTAGGCCGTGCCGCTCCCTCCCGAGCGCATGAAGTGAAAACGAAACGGCCGCTCCCGGGAGACCGGGGCGGCCGTTGTCGTTGTGGGCCTCGAAGGGCGCCGCGCTCAGTGCATGCCGCCGCGCAGCCGGACGATCTCCTCGCGGGCGCGGATGATCTCTTCGGTGCCACCGGCCTGGTACAGCGCGAAGATGGCGCCCCAACCCATGGCCAGCAGCACCAGGAAGATGACGATGGACCAGGGCTCGAAGCGGCGCATGGAGCGCTCGGTGGCCAGCAGACCCCAGCCCATGGCGAAGCCCTGCAGGCCGTTGGCGAGGTGGTACGCCGTGCCCAGCACGCCCAGCAGGTAGACCATGATGGTGGGCGCGTGCCAGTGCATCTCGTAGGCGATGGCCGCGAAGGGCTCCGCCTGGCCGTGAATCAGCCGCGGTTGGAGGAAGGCCAGCCAGATGTGGGCGCCCAGGAAGGCGAGCACGCCCAGGCCGGCCACGCGCTGAACGATGTACTTGAGGTTGCCGTAGTACGGGTAGGCGAGGTTGTTCGGCTTGAAGCTGAACATGCGCACCAGGCCCCAGCCGGTGTGGAACAGCAGGGGCAGCATCACGATGAGGAACGTGAGGGCCTGGGCGTACGGGTGCTTGTACTGGGTGACCGCCGTCTGCCAGGCCGCGCCCCCGTAGAAGGCGGCGAGGTTGTCCCACAGGTGGTTCACCACCCAGATGCTCAGCGGCACCACGGCGAGGAACGAGCCCAGACGGGACTGGAGGAGCGGCGTCTTCTGGGAAATGGCGGCAGGAGCGGTAGCGGCTTGGGTGCTCATCGGTACTCCGGACATCGCGCGGATGGGGGCCGCGTCGAGTGACAGACGGACGGACGGACAGGGGGTTATAGCCCGTCCCAGGCGTGGGTAGGACTTTCTGCCATCAGGAAACGGAGCCGGAGCACATGGAGGTATCAGCCCGGGTGATGCGTCCCCGTAGGGCCCGCCCCGTCGGCCACGCCCCGGGCAGGGGAGCCCCGGGTCTCATTGTCATTGGCGAGCGGCTCGCGGGTGGGCACGCTAGTTCCAGACCTTATGGCTGATGAACTCGTCAGTGGATTGTTGAAGGAAACCGACCTGCGCGTGGTGCTCGTCACCGCCACGGAGCTCGCCCGGAAGGCGCGCGAGCTGCACCGCTCCGCGACGGCCTCGGCCTCGCTCATGGCGCAGGGCCTCTCGGCGGGCGCCCTGCTCGCCTCCCTGCAGAAGAGCGACTCGCGGGTGAACCTCCAGCTCGAGTGCGACGGGCCGCTGCGGGGCCTCTTCGTGGACGCGGACACGGCGGGCGTGCTGCGCGGCTACGCCAAGAATCCCCTGGTGACGCACGTGGGCTCGGAGGGCGAGTACCACTGGCGTCCGGTGCTGGGGAACAAGGGCTACCTCTCCGTGCTGCGCGACCTGGGCGGGGGCGAGTACTACCGCTCGGCGGTGGAGCTCGAGAGCTTCGAGCTGGCCGGGGACCTGGAGCGCTACTTCTCCATCTCCGACCAGCTGCCCACGCGCGTCTATCTCACCGTGTTGCCGACGCAGGCCAACGGCTCCGAGGAGCCGCTGGGCCTCGTGGCGGGCATGTTGCTGCAGCCGCTGCCCGACGGGGACCAGGACGCCTTCCGAGCGCTCGGCGACAGGCTGGCCCGGGACTTCGTACCCGCGGTGCGGGCGCATGCCGTCCATGGGACGACCGCGCTCCTCAAGGCGCTGGTGCCCCAGCCGGACCTGGAGGTGATGTCACGTTATCCGGTTTCCTTCACGTGCAGTTGCAGCAAGGACCGGGTGAAGCGGGCGCTGTTGTCCATGGGCCGCGCGGAATTGGAGGACATCCTCGCCAAGGAAGGCCAGGCCGAGGCCGACTGCCACTTCTGCACCACGCATTACGTGGTCTCCGGGGAGGAGATCCGAGAAATCCTGAAGGGGATGGCCCAGGCCTCGAGCTGAACAGGGGGCGGGCGAGCGGGTCCCCCCGGGAGTGGCGGTGGCGCGCCGCCCGGGGTATGACGCGGCACCGCTACCCCAGACCTGGAGTCCTCGCCGTGGCCACGAAGCGGGCAACGCCCAAGGCACCGCCCACCAAGGCACCACCCAAGGGCGCGAAGGGAACGCCCTCCCAGAAGAAGCAGGTGGAGAAGCTCGTCTCCATCCCATCGGACGTGGTGCTCGCGCCCCAGGTGGAGGCGCCGCGTCACCTCACCGGGCGTGACCAGTCGCGCTCGAAGACGAGCATCCAGGAACTGTCCTGGGCGGAGTTCGACAGGGCGGTGCAGATGCTCGCGCGCACCATCAGCCTGTCCTACAAGCCCCAGGCCGTGGTGGGCGTGGCGCACGGGGGCGTGTTCGTGGGTGGGGCGCTGTCCAGCGCGCTCGGCTGCGACTTCTTTCCGGTACGCATCAGCCGCCGCAGCCGGGACAAGGGCGCGTCCAAGCCGAAGCTGACCGGGGAGATGCCGCGCGAGCTCAAGGGCAAGCGCGTGCTCATCGTGGATGACGTCGTCTCCAGCGGCGACACGCTGGAATTGGCCACCGCCCTGGCCCGGAAGGTGGGAGCCCGGGAGGTGAATACCGCGGCGCTGGTGGCCCGTCCGGGGGGCTTCGCCCCGAGCTTCTGCGCGCTGCCCACCGATGCCCTCGTCGTGTTCCCATGGGACTACGAAGCCGTCACCGAGGACGGGCGCTTCGACGTGGACCCGGACAAGGCGGGGGCCTAGTCGAGGGAGAACCGGGGGCGAGATGATCATTGGTACCGCTGGGCACATCGATCACGGCAAGACGTCACTGGTCAAGGCGCTCACCGGTATCGACACCGACAGGCTGAAGGAGGAGAAGCGTCGGGGAATCACTCTGGAGCTGGGCTTCGCGCACCTGGCGCTCGATGACGGCACGGTGGCGGGCGTGGTGGACGTGCCCGGGCACGAGCGCTTCGTCAAGGCGATGGTGGCGGGCGCTGGCGGGGTGGACCTGGCGGTGCTGGTGGTGGCCGCGGACGAGGGCGTGATGCCCCAGACGCGCGAGCACCTGGACATCTGCCGGTTGCTCGGCGTGAAGGCCGGCGTCATCGCCCTCACCAAGTCGGACCTGCTGGCGGAGCTGGGCGCCGAGTGGCGCGCGCTGGTGGAAGCGGACCTGGCCACGCTGGTGGGCGGCACCTTCCTGGAGGGCGCGCCGGTGGTCCCCGTCTCCTCGAGGACGGGGGAGGGGCTGCCCCAGCTGCGCGCCGCGCTCACCCGGGCCGCCCAGGGGCTGCCCTCGCGTCCCTCCGAGGGTCCGGCCTTCCTTCCCGTGGACAGGGCCTTCACCATCAAGGGGTTCGGCACGGTGGTGACGGGCACGCTGCTGTCCGGCACGTTGGCGGTGGAGGACGCCGTCTCCCTGCTGCCGGGCCTGCCGGGTCCCTTGCGCGTGCGAGGGCTGCAGATGCATGGCGAGCCGGTGCCGAAGGTGGCGGCGGGCCAGCGCACCGCCGTGAACCTGACGGGAGTGGAGCCCGAGGCCATCGCGCGCGGCATGGTGCTGGTGAAGGCCGGCGAGGTGCCCGAGACGTCCATGCTGGACGTGGAGTTGAGCCTGCTGCCCGCGGCCGAGGAGTCGCTTCCCCGGCGCCGCAAGCTGCTGCTGCACCTGGGCACCGCGCAGGTGGAGTGCACGGTGGCGTTGTTGGATTTGGAGAAGCTGGAGCCGGGTGAGACGGCGCTCGCGCAGCTGCGTCTCTCCGCGCCGATGGCGGCGCTGCCGGGCCAGCGCTTCATCCTCCGGGGCTCGCGCGCGCTGCCGGGCCGTGGCGCCACGCTGGCCGGTGGGCGCGTGCTGTCCATCACCCCACCGCGCCGCCGCAAGGGAGGTGCCGAGGTGGTGGCCCCTCTGCTGGAGGCGGGCCCGGAGGGGCAGGTGGCGTGGTTGCTGCGCCAGGCGGGCTACCGCGGTCTCACGCAACAGGAGCTCTTCGCCCGCTCGGCGCTGGTGCCCCGGGTGCTCTCCCGGGCGCTGGAGTTGCTCGGCGCGCGGGGCTCGGTGCTGCTGGTGGACCGGGAGCGGCGCCTCTACCTGTCGGGCGAGGTGTTCGAGGGGCTGCGGGCGCGTGCCCTGGCGCTGCTCGCGGCCTTCCACGAGCGCGAGCCGCTGCGGGAGGGCCTGTCGCGGGAGGAGCTGCGCCAGCGTCTTTCCAGCGAGCTGGACGCGCGCGTCTTCGCCCGGGTGGTGCAGTCGCTGACGGACGGAGGGAAGGTGGAGGTGGAGAAGGAGGTGGTTCGCCTCAAGGGGCGTGGCCGCACGCTGTCGCTGGACGAGGACGCGGCGCGCACCCGGCTGGTGGCGGATCTCTCCGCGGCGGGGCTCGCGCCTCCCACCCTCAACGAGCTGGCCGAGCGGCTGCGGTTGCCGGCCACCCGGGTGCAGGAGTTGCTCAAGGTGGCGGTGGCGGAGGGCAGGGTGGTCCGGGTGAGCGAGGAGCTCTTCTTCGACGTGGGGGCGCTGGCCGGGCTGAAGGAGCGGCTGGTTGCCCACCTTCGCGAGAAGAAGGAGATTTCCACCCAGGCCTTCAAGGAAATGGTCGGGCAGAGCCGGAAGTTCGTCATTCCCCTCTCGGAGTACTTCGACCGCGAGAAGGTGACGCTGCGGGTCGGAGAGAAGCGGGTGCTGCGGCGCGCATGATGACGAAGCGTTACAGCGAGTCGGCCCTGCGGGCCCTCGTCGAGTCCTTCGGTAACCCCATGTACGTGGCCCACGAGGGCCGGGTGCGTGTGGCGAACGAGGCCTACCTGGAGATGCTGGGGCTGGGTCGGGAGCAGGTGGAGGGCCGCTTCTTCCTGGACTTCGTTCGTCCGGAGGACCGGGCGCGCTTCGAGGTGCGCTACCGCCAACGCCAGGAGGGGACGCTGAAGGAGACGGGCCCCCAGCGCTACCTGCTGCCTCGGGTGGGCGGGGGGATGCTCGAGGTGGCGACCTACGTGCAGGAGGTGGAGCTGGAGGAGCGTGGCCGGGCCCAGCTCATCAACCTCCTGGTGCTGGGCGAGCGTCCGGCGGAGCTGGGGGTGGCCGAGCGCCTGGTGGAGACGTCCGCGGAGCTCGTCGCGGCGCGCTCGGAGGATGCGGTGCGGCGGGTGGCGCTGGCGGGCCTCGCGGGCGCCGGGCTCTCCGCGCGCTTCCTGGCGCGCGACGGGGAGCGTTTCATCGACCGGGACGGAGCGCCACCGCCGGAAGACGGGGAGCTGGGGCTGCGGGCGCTGTCCGAGGGCCGGCCCGTCTTCGGCGCCGTCCAGGGCCTGTCCACGCCCGTCTACCTCCCGTTGGGCACCACGCTGTCGGAGGTGCTGTGGGTGTCCGGGCCGGGGCTGTCTCCCTCGTACGGCTCGGTGCTGTCGCTCTTCGCCAAGGTGGTGGGAGCCGCCCTCACCGACGCGCGGCTGCTGGCGGACGTGGAGCGGGGCCGGTGGGAGATGGTGGCCGTGGCCGAGGCGGCGCGCTTCGTCGCCCAGCCGGAGCCTCCCTCTCCCGAGGACTTCCTCTCGCGTCTGGCCTCGTTGCTCGGCGCGGAGGCCGTGCTGCTGTACGCGCCCGAGTCGCCCGAGGGGGAGCTGGTCCTCACGGCGCAGGTGGGCCTGGACGGCGCGCTGAAGGACGTGCTCGCCGCGCAGCGGGGCGGCCTGTCGCCGTCCGTGATGGCGGCCCGGGGCGCGGTGCTCTCCAACGAGGCCGAGGAGCGCGCGCTGTTGGAGGCCACGGGCGGGCGCCTGGGCTGTGGCGTGGCGATCCGCCTGACGCATGGGGGCCATCCGCGAGGGTTCCTCCAGGTGCTGCGTCCGCCGGGGCGTCCCTTCGTCGGGGCGGACCTGCGGCTGCTGGGCACGTTGTCCGAGTTGCTGATGACGCTGTTGGATCAGCGGCGCCTGCGCATCGAGTCCGCCCGGCAGCTCTCCGACACGCGCCTGCTGTTGGACCTGGCCCGCACCACCACCGCCACGCTGGAGGTGGCCAGCATCCTGGACGTGGCCTCGGACTTCCTCGTCAAGCTGCTGGATGTCTCCAACTGCTTCATCCTGCTGCACGACGAGCACGCGGGCGTCCTGCGCGGCGCCGCCGCCTCCGTCACCCACCGCGACTTCTTCCGCGGCGTGGTGATTCCGGTGGACGATCCCATCAGCATCGCCGCGCGCGTGGCCCGCGAGCGACGGCCCGTCGCCATTCCGGACCTGTCGAAGGTCGCGGAGATGCAGGACCGGGAGCTCGTCCGCCGCTTCGAGGAAAAGGCCCTGCTGGGCCTGCCGCTCACCTCGCGCGAGGAGCTCATCGGCGTGGTGCTGCTGGACGACACCCGCCGGCCGCGCGCCTTCACCCCCGCCTTCGTCGAGCTGGCCGAGGCCACGTGTGGGCAGATTGCCCTGGCCATCGCCAACGCCCGCCTCTACGAGTCGCTCTGGGCCTCCTACGCGGAGCTGGCCGCGGCCCGCGCGGAGATGGTCAAGCGCGAGCGCCTGGCCGCGCTCGGCGAGCTGTCCGCCATCGTCGCCCACGAGGTGCGCAATCCCCTGGGCGTCATCTTCAACGCGGTGGCCTCGCTGCGCCGCATGCTCAAGCCCGACGGCGACGCGGCCATGCTGCTGGACATCCTCGCGGAGGAGAGTGACCGGCTCAACCGCATGGTGGGGGATCTGCTGGACTACACCCGCCCGCGCGAACCCATTCTGCAGCATGAGGACGTGCCCCGCGTGCTGCAGGACGCGGTGGATGCCGCGCAGGCCCAGCAGGGCGGCACCCTCCGTATCTCCCTGTCCGCCGAGGTGGAGCCGGACCTGCCCCGCGTGCCGTTGGACCGACGCCTCATCCGCCAGGCGCTCGTCAACGTGCTGGTCAACTCCATCCAGGCCATGCCACAGGGCGGGGTGGTGCAGGTGCGCGCCCGCCGCGAGGCCCAGGGGAGCAGGGACGTGCTGCGCATCGACGTGGCGGACCAGGGCTGCGGCATCCCCACCGAGCTCGTGCACCGGGTCTTCGAGCCCTTCTTCACCACCAAGGCCCAGGGCACGGGCCTGGGCCTCGCCGTGGTCAAGCGCATCATCGAGGAGCACCACGGGGAGATGACCCTGGAGAGTGCTCCGGGCCGTGGCACCACCTTCACCTTCCGTCTACCCCTCACCCAGCCGACGAGTCTGCCGTGAACGACGCATCCACTCCTCTCCCTCGCGGTCGCATCCTGGTCGTGGACGACCAGCGCAACATGCGAGCCACCACGGCGCTCCTCCTGCGTTCCGAGGGCTACTCCGTGTCCGAGTCCGCCAATGGCGAGGAAGCGCTCACGACCCTATCGGGCGGCGGCGTGGACCTGATGTTGACGGACCTGAAGATGGAGCCCATGGACGGGCTCACGCTCCTCAAGAAGGCCCTGGAGGTGGCGCCTCGCCTGCAGGTCATCATGATGACGGCCTTCGGCTCCATCGAGAGCGCGGTGGAGGCCATGCGCCAGGGGGCGTTCGACTACGTCACCAAGCCCTTCAAGGAGGGCGAGCTGCGCTACCGGGTGGAGCGCGCGCTGGAGCGGGCCCGGCTGCAGGCGACGGTGGACATGCTCGCCGGCGAATTCAACGAGCGCCACGGCCTGAGCGCGCTGGTGGGTGGCAGTCCGGCCATGCGCGAGCTGACGTCGCGCCTGGTGCGCGTGGCGCAGAGCGACGCCACGGTGCTGGTGCAGGGCGAGAGCGGTACGGGCAAGGAGCTCGTCGCCCGCGCGGTGCACGCGCACAGCCGGCGCAAGGACAAGGCCTTCGTCCCCGTCAACTGCGCCGCCATCTCCGAGACGCTGCTGGAGAGCGAGCTGTTCGGCCACGCCAAGGGCGCCTTCACCGGCGCGGTGCGGGCCCGCCGCGGTCTCGTCGAGGAGGCGGACGGCGGCACCCTCTTCATCGACGAGGTGACGGAGACGACGCCCGCCTTCCAGTCCAAGCTGCTGCGCACGCTCCAGGACGGCGAGGTGCGGCGCGTGGGTGAGTCCACTCCCGTGAAGGTGGATGTGCGAATCGTCGCCGCCACCAACCGGGACATCGAGCTGGAGGTGCAGGAGAAGCGCTTCCGGCAGGATCTGTACTACCGGCTCAACGTGGTGACGTTGCGCGTGCCGCCCCTGCGCGAGCGCCTGGAGGACGTGCCGGCCCTGGCCAAGCACTTCCTCGAGCGCGCCAACGCGCGCAGCCCGAATCCCAAGCGCCTGTCGGCGGCGGCGGTGGAGCACCTGATGGGCTACAGCTTCCCCGGCAACGTGCGCGAGCTGGAGAACCTGGTGGAGCAGGCGGCGGCCCTGGCCGAGGGCGAGGAGCTGTTGCCCGAGGACTTCCCCCTGCGCCCCAGCGCTCGCGTGGCGGCCAGTGGCTCCCTGGGGGCTCCACCCGCTCCCTCCAACACCGACACCAGCACGCAGATACCCACACTGGCCGAAGCGGTGGAGGAGGCCGAGCGTCGGGCGATTGCCCAGGCCCTGGAGCGGCACGGCATGGACCTGGGCCGCGTCGCCGAGGAGCTGGGCGTTTCCTCGACCACGCTGTGGCGGAAGATGAAGCGTCTCAACCTCCGTCCGCTCGGGGGCGAGCACCGGGACTGAGGTTGTACGGGGGCTGTCGATTGAGGAACACCCCGCCAGGAATGCAATGTGGATTCAGCCGTGAAAAGCAGAAGCGCCTGAAATGATTGCGGATTTTCACATCTGCAAGGAGATTGCAGGGCTGCAATGCACGGATGAGCGGCCCCCGGGGGCACCCGAATGCTAAGTGCCTGAATTTACTGCTCTCTGAGACTCGTGGCGCGGTGGCATGGGGAGTGCTAAGGCTTACACCCGGAGCGCATCGACGTGGCGATGAAGGCGGTTCCCCCCCACCCCTTCAGCGCCTCCGGTGAGCTTAATTTAGAAGAACCCGCGGCCCGGTCCCTTCCTGAGGGTACCGGGCCGCCTTCTTTTTGGGCCCTGGGTTTCGCCAGCTTCCGCTGTGGCTGGAGAATGCGGCGGTTTGCAGATCTGCAAGCGGATTTCAATGCTGCAATGCAGGGCTGAAACCGTGAGGAGGGCGCCGGGAGCCAAGTGCCCGGAAACACGAGGCAATTGGGGCGAGGGTGGGCTGGCATGGCGAGTGCTAAAGCATGGAGTCGGAGCACGTCGAAGTGAGGCTGAAGGAGGTTCCCCCCCACCGCCTTCAGCACTTCCGGTGAGCTTCCTGAGAAGAACCCGAGGCCCGGTCCCCTTTCTGAGGGTACCGGGCTTCCTTCTTTTCGGGCCCTGGGCTCCGCTGGCTTCCGGTAGGGCTGGAGAATGCGGCGGTTTGCAGATCTGCAAGGGGATTTCAGGGCTGCAATGCAGGGCTGAAAGCAGCCAGGTCCGTTGGACGTGGCCAGCGCGCCAGGTGCTTGAAATCACGGCACTTTCAGGGGCAGGCCGGGCTGGCATGGCGGGTGCTAAAGGATGGTCTCGGAGCACGTCGAAGTGAGGCTGAAGAAGGTTCCCCCCCACCTTCTTCAGCACTTCCGGTGGGCTTTTGAGAAGACCTGCGGCCCGGTGTCCTTCCTGAGGATGCCGGGCCGCCTTCTTTTTGGGCCCCGGGCTTCGCGCTCGCCTCTTCAGATCTGCAAGCGGATTTCAATGCTGCAATGCAGGGCTGAAACCGTGAAGAGGGCCCCGGGAGGGCCCCGGGAGCCAGGTGCCCGGAAACACGAGGCAATTGGGGCGAGGGTGGGCTGGCATGGCGAGTGCTAAAGCATGGAGTCGGAGCACGTCGAAGTGAGGCTGAAGGAGGTTCCCCCCCACCGCCTTCAGCACTTCCGGTGAGCTTCCTGAGAAGAACCCGAGGCCCGGTCCCCTTTCTGAGGGTACCGGGCTTCCTTCTTTTCGGGCCCTGGGCTCCGCTGGCTTCCGGTAGGGCTGGAGAATGCGGCGGTTTGCAGATCTGCAAGGGGATTTCAGGGCTGCAATGCAGGGCTGAAAGCAGCCAGGTCCGTTGGACGTGGCCAGCGCGCCAGGTGCTTGAAATCACGGCACTTTCAGGGGCAGGCCGGGCTGGCATGGCGGGTGCTAAAGGATGGTCTCGGAGCACGTCGAAGTGAGGCTGAAGAAGGTTCCCCCCCACCTTCTTCAGCACTTCCGGTGGGCTTTTGAGAAGACCTGCGGCCCGGTGTCCTTCCTGAGGATGCCGGGCCGCCTTCTTTTTGGGGCCCCGGGCTTCGCGCTCGTGGATTCAGCGCGCGGGAGCTGCGCGAGCGGGAGCCGCGGGCAAGCGCGAAGCTCGAGCCCACGAAACGAAAACGCCCGGGCGGAAGCCGCCCGGGCGTTGGTGAATCCGGAAGCGTGGGTGCTTCAGCGGCTGAGCAGCGTGCCGGCCTGGGCGATCCACTCGGCCACGGGGCCGGGGACGATGCCGAGCACCACCACGGCGACGGTGGAGACCACCAGGGCGAACTCGGTCATCCAGTTGCGCTCCAGGATGTTCGCGCCCTCGGGCACGGGCCGCATGTACATGTAGACGACCACGCGCAGGTAGTAATAGGCGCCGGCCGCGCTGGCGAGCACCGCGACGATGGTGAGGCCGACGAGGCCCGCGTCGACGGCGGCGCGGAAGAGGATGAGCTTGCCGAGGAAGCCGACAGTGGGCGGAATGCCGGCCAGCGACAGCATGAAGGCCGCCATGGCGAAGGCCCAACCCGGGCGACGCTGCGCCAGGCCGCTGAAGCGCTCCAGGTCCCACGCGGTGCCCTTCTCCTCGTCCTCGCGGCGCTCCAGCATGGAGATGATGCCGAAGGCGCCCACCGCGGTGACGGTGTAGGCGAGCAGGTAGAAGAGGATGCCGCGCAGGGCCTCGACGCGGGCCATGGCCTCGGGGCTGGCGCCGACCAGCGCGGTGGCGCCGAGCAGCTTGAACTCCTGGCCCGGCTGCACCACGAAGAGGGCCGCCACGCCCAGCAGCAGGTAGCCGGCGTGGGCGATGGAGGAGTAGGCCAGCATGCGCTTCACGTTGCGCTGCGGGAGGGCCAGCAGGTTGCCACCCACCATGGTGAGCAGCGCCAGGGTGGAGAAGATGACGAAGGGCAGCTTGGCGTTGATGCCGCTGCCCACGGTGACGAACACGCGCACCATGGCGACGAAGGCGGCGGCCTTCACGCCCGCGCTCATGAGCGCGGTGACGGGGGTGGGCGCGCCCTCGTACACGTCCGGCGTCCACATGTGGAAGGGCACCGCGGCCACCTTGAAGGCGAAGCCGGCGGCCACCAGCACCGCGCCCGTGTAGACGAGCGCCGAGCGGTTGTCGCCCATCGCGTTGCGCAGCGGCTGCACCATCTCCGACAGCAGCGTCGTGCCGGTGGCCCCGTACAGCAGCGCCGAGCCGTAGAGCAGCACCGCCGAGGAGAAGGCACCGAGGATGAAGTACTTGAAGCCGGCCTCGCTCGGCCGCGTGCCGCGCCGCAGGTAGGACGTCAGCGCGTACGTGGCGATGGAGAGCACCTCGACGTTGACGAAGAGGGTGATGAGCTCGTTGGACAGTCCCAGCAGGCTCATGCCCGCGCCCGAGAAGAGCATCAGCGCGTAGAACTCACCGCGCTCGGCTCCGCGCGTACGCAGGAAGCCGGCCGCGGTGAGCGACGCCAGCGCCAGCGCCACGCAGACGATGAACGTCAGGAAGCTGGAGAAGGGATCCAGCGCCCCGAAGCCGAGGAACACCTCGCGGGCCGGCTCGGTGAGCAGCGACAGCGACACGATGCCGGCGATGACGGACGTGGCGGTGGACAGCACCGCCTGGTAGCCGCGCGACGCGTGGGCGGAGAGGAATACCTCCGAAATCAGCAGGGTGCACGCGCCCACCACCAGGATGATGGCGGGGATGAGCGGGAGGAAGTCTGCCGAGGTGAGGTTGGGCAGGTTCATGGTTGGAGGCTCTCGACTAGCGCCGGTCGGCGAGGGGACCCGCCGGCAGGGCGTTGGGGGCGGCGGCCATGCCCGAGGGGGGCAGGTCCATCACCGTGATCCGCACGTCGCTCGGCTGCACCCGGCTGTGGGGGATGCCGAGGCTGGCGCGGCTGACGAAACGCTCGGTGGACGGGTTGATTCGGTCCAGGAAGGGCTGGGGCATCAGGCCCATCACCACCACCAGGACGAGGAAGGGCAGCACCGTGGCGAACTCGCGCAGGTTCAGGTCCGACAGGTGCTGGTTCTCACGGTGGGTGAGCGGGCCGAAGAACACCTTCTGCACCATCCACAGCATGTAGGCCGCGCCGAGGATGACGCCCAGGGCCGCGAACACGCCGAAGCCCAGGCCCAGGCTGCTCTTGAAGGTACCCAGCAGCACCAGGAACTCACCCACGAAGCCGTTGGTACCCGGCACCGCCACGGACGAGAAGGTGATGATGAGGAAGGCCGTCGTGAACACCGGCAGCACCTTGGCGATGCCGCCGTAGTCCGACATCAGGCGGGTGTGGCGCCGCTCGTACAGGAAGCCGAACAGGAGGAACAGCGCGCCCGTGGACACGCCGTGGTTGAGCATCTGGTAGGCGCTACCGGTGGCGCCCTCTCCGGTGAAGGCGAGCATGCCCAGCATGCAGTAACCCAGGTGGCTCACCGAGGAGTAGGCGATGAGCTTCTTGATGTCCCGCTGCGCCAGGCACATGAGCGCGCCGTAGACGATGCCAATCACCGCCAGCACGGCCAGGAAGGGCCGGGCCTGCTGCGCGGCCGCCGGGAAGAACGGGATGGCGAAGCGCCAGAAGCCGAAGGTACCCATCTTCAGCATGACGCCGGCGAGGATCATCGAGCCCGCCACGGGCGCCTGGACGTGGGCGTCCGGCAACCACGTGTGCACCGGCCACATCGGCACCTTGATGGCGAAGGCCAGGGCGAAGGCGGCGAACATCCACGGACCCCAACGGTACAGGATGCTGGCCATGCCCGTGAGCCGCGAGCAGTCCCCGTCACCCATGCAGGTGGAGATCTCCCGGTTGGCGGCCAGCAGGCTGTTGTAGATGGTGGCGTAGTCGAAGGAGCGGTTCCCCGGCGTGCTGCTGATGAAGTAGAGCGCGACGATCGCCACCAGCATCAGCAGCGAGCCCACCAGCGTGTAGAGGAAGAACTTCACCGCCGCCATCTGGCGATCCTCGGCGCCCCACACGCCCACCAGCAGGTACATGGGGATGAGCATCGCCTCCCAGAAGATGTAGAAGAGCAGCACGTCCAGGGACACCAGCGCCCCCAGCATCACCGTCTGCAGCACGAGCAGCGCGAGGTGGAACTCCTTCACGCGCTCGGTGATGTACGTCTGCGAGGCCATCACCACCAGGGGCCCCAGGAAGACGGTCAGCAGGATGAGGCTGATGGCCAGGCCATCCACGCCGATGTGGTAGCTGACCCCGAGCTGCTCCAGCCACCGGGTGCGGTACTCGAGCTGGAACTCGGCGCCGCCCGGCTGGAAGCGCAGGTAGGCCCACACACCGAACACCAGGTCCACCAGCATGCCGATGAACGTGATGGTGCGGATCTGCCCGCGCTCTCCGGAGGGCAGCAGGCAGATGAGCGCCGCGAACAGCAGCGGCAGGTAGACGACGAGGTTGAGCAGATGGGTTTCGAAGAAGCTCATTGCAGCACCTGGATGAGCGCGTACACCGCGCCGCCGAGCAGGGCCAGCGCCATCACCGCGGCATAGGCCTGTGCGTCTCCCGTCTGCACGTAGCGCAGGGCGCTGCCCAGGCGGGTCGTGACCCACGCCGTGCCACGCACCGCCACCGTGTCGATGAGGAGGCTGTCCACCAGCTTGAAGAGGATGGCGCTCACGTTCTTCACCGGCCGGATGACCAGGAACTCGTAGGCCTCATCCACGTAGAACTTGTTCTGCGTGAAGCGACGCACCGAGCGGGCGAAGGCCGGAGCCGGCTGGCCCACCCGCGAGGGGAAGAACTTCATGTACATGAAGGCCGCCGCCGCACCGCCGGACACCGCCACCACCCATGCCACCAGGTAGCTGCCGAGCGTGGGCAGGGTGTGGTCCAGCTTCACCAGCCCGCCGCGCGCGGCGATGCGCTCGGCGCTGGCGAACACCGGGCCCAGGAAGTTCTCCATCACCGGCTGCATGCCATTGCGGCCCGGCATCAGCGGCAGCGCGTACACCAGCGCCACCACGCTGAGCACCGCCAGGACGACCAGCGGCAGCGTCATCTGCCAGACGCTCTCGTGCGCGTGGGGAATCTTGGCCTCGGGCGAGCGCTTGCCCTCGAAGGTGAGCAGGTACACGCGCGACATGTAGAAGGCCGTGCACGCCGCGATGACCAGGCCCACGTAGTAGAGCACGTGGGTGGCCGTCTCGTAGCCGTGCAGGTAGTTGGCGTGCACGCCGTGGAAGATGGCGTCCTTGGAGAAGAAGCCGGAGAGCGGGACGATACCGGTGATGGCCAGCGTGGACACCAGGAAGGTGCCCCACGTCCACTTCATCTCGTGGCGCAGGCCGCCCAGCTTCTTGATGTCCGTCTCGTCCGCGTTGCCGTGCATCACGCTACCGGCGCCGAGGAAGAGGCAGGCCTTGAAGAAGGCGTGGGTGACCAGGTGCAGCACCGCCGCCCAGAACACGCCCACGCCCACGCCCATGAACATGATGCCCAGCTGGGACACCGTGGAGTAGGCGAGCACCTTCTTGATGTCGTCCTGCGCGAAGGCGATGAGCGCCGCGAGCAGCGAGGTGATCGCACCGATGATGGCCACGGTGATCATCGCCGTGGGGCTCATCACCAGCAGGTAGCTCATGCGGCTGAAGAGGTAGACACCCGCGGTCACCATCGTCGCCGCGTGGATGAGGGCGGAGACCGGCGTCGGGCCGGCCATGGCGTCCGGCAGCCACACGTACAGCGGGAACTGGGCGCTCTTGCCCGCCGCGCCCAGCAGGAACAGCAGCAGCGCCACCGTCAGCACGCCGCCGAAGGTACGGCCCTCGAGCGGACCCTCCTTGATGGGTGTCGCCAGGCTGACCGCCGCCTGCGTCCCCTCCGCCGAGGGCAGCGCGTTGGCCATGACCTCCAGGCCCTGGAAGGCCAGGGGACCCTTCATCTGCAGGCCCTCGCGGTAGCGCACCTGGGCGGTCTCCGCGTTGCCGGCCGCCGCGGCGAAGTTGCCCGTGTTCGCCTGGCTGTTGAACGCACCCACCAGCAGCACGATGAGGAAGGAGGCGATGAGGAACGCGAAGTCACCGATGCGGTTGGTGACGAAGGCCTTGCGGCCGGCCCACGCCTTGGCCGTGTCCGAGTACCAGAAGCCGATGAGCAGGTAGCTGGCCATACCGACGCCCTCCCAGCCCACGAAGAGCAGGACGAGGTTGTCGGCCATCACCAGCGTGAGCATCGCGGCGACGAAGAGGTTGAGGTACGCGAAGTACCGCCAGTAGCTCTCGTCGTGCTCCATGTAGCTGGTGGAGTACAGGTGGATGAGGAAGCCCACGCCGGTGATGACCAGCAGCAGCGTCCCCGACAGGTGGTCCACCATCAGGCCGAAGTTCACCCGGAAGGTCCCGGCGGAGAACCACGTCCCGTAGTCGTAGCCGATGGCGTAGCGGATGGCGCTGGTGGAGAAGGCGCTCTCCATCGCCACGGGGGTGGTGCCCGGAGGCGCGTGGTTGACGCACCAGAAGGCCACCACCGACAGCACGAACGAGCCGGCCACCGTCGCGCACGCGATGAGGTTGACGTTGCCGCGGCCCAGCATCTTGCCGAACACGCCGCACACGAAGGCCCCCAACAGGGGCAGCGCGATGATGAGCCACAACGACTGCGCGAAGATGGCGGGGTCCACCGGCGCGGTCATGAAGTATTGCTTGAGGGCATCCATGGGAAGGGGGGCTCTCTTGGCGGAAGGGGAGGCCGGAGCGTCAGTGCTTCATCGTCCGGATTTCTTCGATGTTGATGGTGCCCCGGCTGCGGAACACGGCGATGACGATGGCGAGGCCGATGGACGCCTCGGCCGCGGCCACCGCGATCACGAAGAAGGCGGACACGTGGCCAGACACATCGCCGCTCGCCTTGGCGAAGGCGAGGAACGTCAGGTTCGCCGCGTTGAGCATCAGCTCCACGCACATGAAGACGACCAGCGCGTTGCGGCGGACCAGGACGCCGAACATGCCCATGCAGAACAGGGCGGCGGCGAGGATCAGATAGTAGGAGATGGGAACCATGTGCTCAGATCCTCGACTTGGCCACCACGACCGCGCCCACCATGCCGACCAGTAGCAGCAGGCTCACCGCCTCGAAGGGCAGCAGCCACTTGGTGTAGATGGTCTGTCCGATGACCGCCAGCGTGCCGAAGCCCGACTGCACGGCCTGCGCTCCCGTGAACGTCCCGGTGGTCGGCATCCGCCAGATGGCCATCACCAGCACCACCAGCAGGCCCGCCGCGGCGGCCCCACCGGCGATGCGCGAGATCGTCATCCGCGGCCCGGACGAGGACGTCTCGCCCAGATTGAGCAGCATGATGACGAAGAGGAAGAGCACCATGATGGCGCCCGCGTAGACCAGCACCTGCAGCACCGCCACGGTGTGGGCCCACAGCAGCACGTAGATGCCGGCCAGGAAGAAGAACGTGGCCACCAGCGACATGGCGGAGCTGATGGGGCTCCTGGCGAAGATGACCAGACCGGCCGACAGCAGCGTCAGGAGCGCGAAGGCTCCGAAGAGAACCAGCTCGATGTTCACGACCAGTCTCCGAACGCGCCCCAGGGCTTGTCGCCGAACGGGCAGCGGTGCTCGCGGATGTGCGCCTCGAACTCGTCGCGGAAGCGCATGAGGAAGGAATGGGTCGGCAGCGCCGCGGCATCGCCCAGCGCGCAGATGGTGTTGCCCAGGCCGATGGGCGGATAGGGCGCGATGGAGGACGCCACGTTGCTCAGGATCTCCACGTCCCCCGGCTCGCCACGGCCCTCTTCGATCTTCCGCAGGAGGCGCGTCTGCCACGGGGTGCCCTCGCGGCACGGCGTGCACTGGCCGCACGACTCCTCGGCGTAGAAGCGCGCCACGCGCCAGAGGCTGCGCACCATGCAGGTGGTGTCATCCATCACGATGACGCCGCCGGAGCCCGCCATGGTCTGCTTCACCTTGACGGCCTCGAACTCCATGGCGATGTCCAGCTCGTCCGGGCTCAGGATGGGCGCCGACGAGCCACCCGGAATCACGGCCTTCACCTTGCGGCCCGCGGGCAGGCCCCGGCCGTACTTGTCGTCGAAGATGAGCTGGTTGAAGGTCGTCTCCAGCGACACCTCGTAGACGCCCGGCCGGTTCACCGTGCCGGAGAGACACACCAGGCGGGTTCCACCCGACTTGTCGGTGCCCAGCCCGGCGTACCAGCTCGCGCCGCGGGTGAAGACGTGGGGCACGCTGGCGAGCGTCTCCACGTTGTTCACCACCGTGGGGCAGCCGAACAGGCCCACCACCGCGGGGAACGGCGGCTTGAGGCGGGGCCAGCCCTTCTTGCCCTCGAGGCTCTCCAGCAGCGCCGTCTCCTCGCCGCAGATGTAGGCGCCCGCGCCGCGCACCACGTAGCAGTCCAGCTGGTAGTCCTTGCCCAGCACCTTCTTGCCGAAGATGCCCGCGGCGTAGGCCTCTCGGATGGCCGCGTTGGCGCGCTCCGCCTGGAACTTGAACTCGCCGCGCAGGTACACGTAGCAGGTGTGCACGCCGAGCGCGTAGGACGCGATGGCGATGCCCTCCAGCATCATGTGCGGGTCGTTCTCGAGGATGTAGCGGTCCTTGAAGGTGCCCGGCTCGGACTCGTCGCCGTTGACCGCCAGGTACTTCGGCTTGGGGCTGTCCTTGGGGACGAAGCTCCACTTGAGACCGGTGGGGAAGCCCGCGCCTCCGCGCCCGCGGAGGTTGGACTTCTTCACCTCGTCGATGATCTGCGCCGGCGTCAGCTCCAGGGCCTTCTCCAGACCCTTGTAGCCGCCGCGCTTCCGGTACTCATCGAGCGTCCAGGAGTTGGGCTTTCCCCAGGCGCTCGAGATGAGCGGTTCAAATGCCGTTGTGGCCATGAAATCAGGTTCCTTGATGCAGGAGTTCAGGGGAGCTTGTCGAAGATCGCGTCGACCTTGGCCTTCGTCAGGCTCTCGTGGTGCTCCTCGTTGATTTGCAGGCACGGCGCGGTGCCGCAAGAGGCCAGGCACTCGGTCTCGCGCAGGAAGAAGCGCTCGTTGGCTTCACCGGCCTTCAACCCGAGCTTCTGCTCCAGGTAGGCGAGCATCTTCTCCGCGCCCCAGAGGGCACAGGAGAGGTTGGTGCAGACGTCGACGGTGTACTTCCCGGGCTTCTTGAGGTGGTACATCACGTAGAAGCTCGCCACCTCGTAGGCGCGCTCGGGAGTGACGCCCAACCGGCTGGCGACCAGCTTGAGCCCCTCGGGGGGCAGCCAGCCTTTCAGGTCCTGCATCAGCCGCAGCGCGGGGAGCATCGCGGCGCTCTTCCGATCCGCGGGGTAGTGCGAGAGGATTTCCGCGATCTCCGCGTCGAACTTCTTCTGCTCTTCGGGGGTGAACAGGGGCTCCGCCATGGCGGGGGCTTCGTAAGGCCCGAAAGGCTACGTTGTCAACATAAACCCACGGCGCTACACTGCGCTCCATCAGCGAAATGCCGAGCGATTTCAACCCCTTGTTATGAATCGGGGATCAGACGACAAGCGAGACGGTCCCCGAGTGCCGCTCGTGCTGCGAGTGCAGTTCCCGGATCAGGCCCGGATGACGGAGGTCACGGAGAACCTCTCCAAGGGGGGGATCTTCGTGCAGACCGACCGTGCCTTCACGCCCGGAGAGGAAGTGGGCCTGGCACTTTCTTTCCCGGGGCTCCTGAATCCGGTACAAGTCGTGGGGACGGTGGCCTGGGTACGGCCAGCGTCGGCCGAGGCGCCGGGTGGTGTCGGCATCCGGGTGGTTCGCGATCAGGACCGGCAGCGATTGGGTGAAATCTTGAGCTCGGCAGGACAGACCCGCGCGTCGGACCAGACGACTCCCCCCGCCGAGGGCTACCGTGTCCTCATCGTCGAGGACAACCCGCACATCGTCGAGATGTACAGCTACGTGCTCAAGAAGCTGGCGAGCGGCGAGCTGGCGGGCAAGGTGCCGCTCGAAGTGCACTTCTCCCCGGATGGCCACCATGCGCTGCAGCAGCTGCAGGAGAAGCGGGGCCGCTTCAGCCTGGTGATGACGGACCTGTACATGCCGGTGATGGACGGCTTCGCGCTGATCGAACGCATCCGCGCCGAGGAGTCGCTCAAGTCCATTCCGGTGGTGGCCATCTCCGCGGGCGGTCCCGAGGCGCGCGAGCGGGCCATGCAGCTGGGCGTGGACATCTACCTGCGCAAGCCCGTGCGCTTCCAGGAAGTGCTGGAGACGGTGAAGCAGCTGCTTCACATTCCCTGACAGGCGGCCCGGGGTTGATTTGAGGCAGGGCGCTGGGACGCGTAGAGTCCGGCGCTCATGTCCAAGTCCTCCACCCACCGCGATACCGTCTGCGGCGAGGCGCTGTTCATCCTCCAGACCCTGAGGGAGAACAGCCGCCTGGGACGCTCGAACAAGTTGGCCGATGTGAAGGCCGCGCTCGAGCCGTCCGTCTCGCTGGAGTTCGACAGCTACTACCTCTTCCTCCGCAAGTACCTCTACATCGCGCTGGACCACCGGGAAGCGCAGCTGCGCCTCACCGAGCTGGGCGAGCGGATGGTGGACGGCGAGCTGCAGGAGAAGTTCGCCATGGAGGTGGACGAGTTCTTCGCCGAGCAGCTCGCCGGAGACGCGCCCGTCGTCCAGGGCGGTGAGGAGGAGGCCGACCCCACGATGCCTCCCCCCCCGCCGGACATCCTGCTCGATGAGGCGGAGGTGGTTCGGCACGCGGAGCCTCCCGCCCTGCCGCGCCCCCGCGTGTCCGCGCCGTTCGAGGTGCCGCCTCCCGCGCCGACGCCGGTGTCCATGCCTCCCCCGGTGGCGAGCGTGCGCAACGAGGCCATCCCCCTGCCACCCGCGGCGCCCGTGCCACCCGCTGCGCCCGTGCCCCCCGTCGCCCCCATGGCACCTCCCACTCCGATGCCCGCCCCCGTCTCCGCGTCCGTGTCGCCGCCGGTCACCACCTCCTCGAAGCTCGCGGAGCCCTCGAGGTCCGGGGAGCTGTTGGACCAGCGCTACCAGAAGCTCGAGGCCCTCGGGTCCGGGCCGCTGGGAACGGCGTACAAGGGGCGGCTCAACGCGCTCGGGCTGGACATCTGCATCAAGGAGCTGAAGGACATCTTCGGCTACTTCTCCTTCCTCCAACGTGGCGAGGTGCTCAAGCGCCTGAAGAGGGAGCTGTGCGCCCAGGCCCAGGTGCGCCACCCGGGCATCATCCAGGTGCTGGACCAGAACACCGAGACGGCCCGGCCCTACTACGTGCTCGAGCTGCTGCACGGCAGCCTCAAGGGCAGGTTGGAGGAAGGCGGGGGACAGGGCGTGCCCGTGCCCGTGGCCATGCGCTGCTTCCTGCAGGTCGCCTATGCGCTGCGCGCCGCGCACGCCGTGGGCCTCACCCACCACAACCTCAAGCCGGAGAACATCCTCTTCGACATCTACGGCAACGCGAAGTTGGGGGACTTCGGCCTCGGCCGCGTGGTGGAGCAGGATGCCTCCAAGGGCCTGCCCCAGGTCTTCGTGGGCGCCAGCGGCATGGTGTACCTGGCCCCCGAGCTCATCCAGCCGCAGCGCGCGAAGGACGCCGGCCCCGCCTCCGACGTCTACGGGCTGGGCATCCTCCTCTACGAGATGCTCACCGGACAGATTCCGGGCCGCCGCTCGCCGCTGCCCTCCGAGGTCAACCCCGAGGCCCCCGCCGGCCTGGACGCCATCTTCGACAAGATGACCCACGACCGCGTGGAGCAGCGCTACCCGGATATCGACGCGATGCTGGAGGACTTCTACAAGTCCTTCACCGATGCGCAGTTCCTCGCCAAGGGAGACCTCATCCTCTCCTCGGAGCCCCAGTAGCGTGAGCGACAGCCCGAATCCCCAGGACTCCATCCTCGTTACCGTCACCGGAAGGGACCAGCCCGGCATCACCGCCCGCCTCACCGGCATCCTCGCCGAGATGGGCGCGGCGCTGCTCGACATCGAGCAGGTGGTGGTGCAGGGGCAGCTCACCCTCTGTCTCCTGGTGCGCCTGCCCGAGACGCGCGGTGTGCTCAAGGAGCTGCTCTTCGCGGCTCGCGAGCTGGGCGTGTCGCTGGACTTCCAGCCCGTGGCCTCGCCGAAGCTCCCGGCCGCCCGGGCTCCCAGCCGCCATGTCGTCACCGTGGTGGGCCGCTCCCTGGGCGCGCGCGAGCTGCACGCCGTGGCCGAGCGTCTGGCCCGGCACGCGGCCAACATCGAGCGCATCAACCGCCTGTCCGAGGCGGAGCTCGGTTCCATCGAGGTCCACATCGCCCTGCCGCCGGAGCGGGACGCGGAGGAGCTCAAGCGCTCGCTGCTGGAGCTGGCCATGTCCTCCAACGCCTTCGACGTGGCGCTGCAGCTCGAGAGCATCTACCGGCGGAGCAAGCGGTTGGTGGTGATGGACATGGACTCCACGCTCATCCGCATCGAGGTCATCGACGAGCTGGCGCGGGCCTATGGTGTGGGCGACAAGGTGTCGCGCATCACCGAGCGCGCCATGCACGGGGAGATGGACTACGACGAGTCCCTGCGCCAGCGCGTGGCCCTGCTCGAGGGGCTGGACGCGAAGGTGCTGCACGGCATCGCCGCCAACCTCCCGCTCACCGAGGGCGCGGAGACGCTCATCCGCGTGCTCAAGCGGCTGGGCTACCGCACCGCCATCCTCAGCGGCGGCTTCTCCGTGGCCGCCGAGGCGCTCAAGAACCGGCTGGGCATCGACTACGCCCACTCCAACGTGTTGGAGGAGGTGGACGGCAAGCTCACCGGCCGCACGCTGGGGCCCATCGTCAACGCGCGCCGCAAGGCGGAGCTGCTGGAGAGCATCGCCCAGGCGGAGGGCATCCTCCTGGACCAGGTCATCGCCGTGGGTGACGGCGCGAATGACCTGTTGATGCTGGAGCGCGCGGGTCTGGGCATCGCCTTCCGCGCCAAGCCCAAGCTGCGCCAGGCGGCCGATACCTCCATCTCCGCCGGCGGCCTGGACACCATCCTCTACCTCCTGGGACTCACGCGGCGCGAGGTCCAGGAGGTGTTGGGGTAGGGCGGCTCAGGAGGGACGCATGCGCGCCGCCAGCTCCCGCTGCTGGATGGTGCGCTTCTCCAGCAGCAGCTCGAGCAGGGCACGCAGGATCTTGGAGCTCTTCTCCTGGTTGATCTGCACCGCCTGCAGCCGCTGCATCTCCTCGGGAGAGAACACCTCGGCCGGGGAGGGCGCGGCGCTGAGGATCTCATCGAGCAGGTCCGCGGCGCTCGCTCCACCGCCGGAGCGCGGCACGGGCGCGGGGGTGGTGGCGGGCCCCGCCTTCCGGGCGGCGTCCTCCCTCGCCATGTTCGGGGCGATGTCGGCGATGGACTTCCTCACCGTCTTGCCACTCATGTCGACGATCTTGAACTCGTCCTCGTCACCCGCGCCGCCGCTCCCCCCGCTCGTGGCCGCGTGGGAGCTGTGTGAGACCGGATCCTGGTTGCGGTAGTGGCGCAGGATGGCGTTCTGGATCTCCCGGTCACCGGCCACCACGGGGATGACGCGCGTACGGCTGCGCGCGGCCACCTGGTCGATGGTCTGCAGGTCCGTGGGGTCCGCCATGGCGAGCACGAGCGTCTTGCCGTTGTCGCGCAGGGACACGGGGAAGATGCTCTTCTGCTCGGCGAAGCCGACGTCCAGCTTCGCGAGGGCGCCAGCGTCCTTGGCGGTGCCCAGCTGGACGCGCTGCACGCCCAGGCCCCGGGCAATGGCCTCGGTGATGGTGTCCTCCGCGGCGAGGCCCATGTCGCTGATGATGCGTGACAGGCGTCCGCCCCACTGATCGTGCTGGGCCAGGGCGCTGCGCAGCTGCATCTCGTCGATGACGCGGGCCTTGACGAGAATCTCTCCGATACGGTTGCGAGGTGCGGCCATGATCGCCAGTCTACGGAGGAAGGAGCCCGGAGTCGCGTTCGATGCCGCGCGGATTCGATACCTGCCTGGAAGAAGGGGTGGCGCTCTTCGACGCCGGCTCGTTCTACGAGGCCCACGAGGTCTGGGAAGAGGCCTGGCGGCGCGAGAGCGGCCCTCGCCGGCTGCTGCTACAGGGTCTCATCCTCGTGGCGGCGGGCTGGCTGAAGCGGGACGCGGGCAATGTCCTTGGCGCGTGGACGCTCTTCTCCCGCGCCCTCGAGCGGCTCGAGTCCCTCCCCCCCACCTGTGAAGGCGTGGACGTGGAGGGCCTGCGCCCCCGTGTGGCGCGCTGGCGCGAGGGCGGAGACAGCACCCGGCCCCTGCTCGCCCGGCTGGTGGCCCGGCAGGAAGGAGAGCGCTGATGCAGCCCTTCGCCGATGGGCTTCTGCTCCTGTGTCCCTACTGCGGCGAGCAGGTGGAGGTGACGGTGGACCCCGGAGGACCTTCCTCGGAGACGTACGTGGAAGACTGCCCGGTGTGCTGCCGGCCGTGGGTGGTGCACGTCTCCCGCGAGGAGGAGGACGTCTTCGTCCACCTGGGGCGCGAGGACGACTGAGCCGTCGCCTTGACACGTTCCAAAGCATGGTTCTCTTGAGGCTGTGAGAGACGCCGGGCCCCGAGCGAGGGCACGGCGTGGACAGACAACCCATCACTTTCAAGACAACCAACGCGCCGCTGCTCCGCGAGGAGTGCGACGCGAGAAGGAGACGTCCATGCTGACCCGTTGGAATCCGTTCATCGAGATGAGCAATGGTGCCGTGGCGCTGGGGCCCTTCAAGGAGTTCGACCAGCTCTTCCGTGAGCTGTCCGTGCGCCAGGGCGGTGCGCGCGAGCTCGTCCCTCCGGCGGATATCTACGAGACGGCCGAGGGCATTACCCTGCAGGTGGACCTGCCGGGACATGATCCGAAGGCCATCGAGGTGAAGGTGGAGAACGACACCCTCACCCTCAAGTCGGAGCGCAAGGTGGAGCGCCCGGACAAGGACGGCGCGCGGCGCCTGGAGCGCAGCTTCGGTGTGTACACGCGCTCCTTCGTGCTGCCGCGCACGGTGGACACGTCCAGGGTGGAGGCCCGCTACGAGAACGGCGTGCTCACCCTGACGCTGCCGAGGCGTGAGGAGGCCCGGCCTCGCGTGGTCGAGGTGAAGGTCAACAACGGCTAGTGCGGTGCGCGGAGTGCCCGGCGGGGACGGGCTCCTGAGAGGGGGCGCGTCCCTTCCACTTCGGGCTTCGTGGATACACGCGCGGCGGTGCGCCATCACATGGGAGCCCCGGAACCAGGCCCCCTGGAGACGCTTCGCCGCCTTCGTCGTTCAGGCGCCCTAGCGCTTGACGGCGGTGTTGGCCCCGAGGGCCAGCGGCACGCGGAAGAGGTCGAGCACCTGCTGCACGTCCAGCGGCTTGGGCAGGCACGCCACGGCGCCCGCCTGCTTCGAACTCTCCACCACCTCGGGCGAGTGGGCGGACGTCATGGTGATGAGCCGCACGCCCTCCATCTGCTTGCGGGCGCGGATGCGGCGGCACACCTCGATACCGTCGATGTCCGGCATGTTCAGGTCGATGAGCATGCCGTGCGGCTTCTGCTCGCTCACCAGCAGCAGCGCCTCGACGCCGCTGGTGGTCGTCTGCAGCTCCACCTGATTCGCGTAGGGCTTGAAGGCACGCTTGATGGCATCGAGCACCTGCCGCTCGTCATCCACCACCAGCAGCCGCACGGTGCTGCTGCCCAGCTCCTCGGGCACCGGCATCTGGTGGGTGATGAGGAACGTGCGGAGATCCGCCGAGCGCACGCGCCGGTGGCCACCCGGCGTCCGGAACGCCATGAGGATGCCGCGGTCGATCCACTTGCTCACCGTGGACGGGTCCACCTGGAGCAACCGGCTGATGTCGTGGGTCGTGTAGAGCTGATCCGTCATCGAACTCCCCTCACTCTGCACTGCTGGCTTCCGGCCTTCATAGGATAAGACACCTAAGCGGGAAGCGAAAATTCTTCGATTTCACAACTTGACAGCTTGTAGGGCATCAGGGTCCCTCATGTGTTGAACGGTGGCCTCCCACCGTCCCGATGCCTTCAAGCACAGCTCGACCAGCTCGCGTGCGGCGCCGTGTCCACCCCGGCTCCGCGCCACGTAATGCACTTCCTGACGTACTTCGGGGGCGGCATCCGCGGGGCAGGCCGACAGGCCCGCCATGCTCAAGGGGGCCAGGTCGTTGACGTCGTCTCCCATGTACGCGCATTCCTCGGGAGAGACCTCGAACTGGGCCAACAGTTCACGGAAACCCGCGGCCTTGTTCTTGCGACCCTGGAGGACGGCGGTGACTCCCAGCTCGAGCCCACGCACCTCCACGATGGAGGACGTGCGCGCGGTGAGGATGGAGGTGCTCAACCCCGCCATCCTCGCCATCACCAGACCGTGGCCGTCCTTGACGTCGAAGCGTTTCATCAGCTCGCCGCCGTCACCGTAGTACAGGCCACCGTCCGTGAGCACTCCGTCCACGTCGAAGACGAGCAGACGGACGCGTGCCGCGCGCTCCGTCAGCTCGTCCCTGCTCGGTTTGGGCGGCAGCTCCGTCATGTCGCGTCCCCTTGTACTCCCTCCCCACGACTTCTCCTCACTGCGTACCGCGACTCCTACGCCGGCTCATGTCCCAGCGCCCGCCGGATGGCGAGCACCTGACGTAGCACGTCCTCGAACATCTGGGGATTGAGCGAGCACGGACCGTCGCACAGGGCACGATCCGGGTCTTCATGCACTTCCGTGAAAAGCGCGTCTATTCCGGCGGCGGCGGCGGACCGGGCCAGCAGGGAGACGAATTTGCGCTCACCCGCCGTCTCGCCGTTGCCGGCCGAGGGCAGCTGCACGGAGTGGGTGGCGTCGAAGCACACGACGAGCCCGGCCTCGCGCATCTGCAGGAAGCCGCGCATGTCCACCACCAGGTTGTTGTAGCCGAAGGTGGCGCCGCGCTCGGTGACGAGCACGTTGGGGTTGCCCGTCTCCACGGCCTTGCGCGCCGAGTGGACGATGTCCTTGGGCGCGACGAACTGGCCCTTCTTGAGGTTGACGCCCTTGCCGGTGCGCGCCACCGCCTCCACCAGGTCCGTCTGGCGGCACAGGAAGGCGGGAATCTGGATGATGTCCACCACCTCGGCGGCGGGGCCCACGTGGCTCGTCTCGTGGACGTCCGTGAGGATGGGCACGCCCACCTCGCGCTTGACGCGGGCGAGGATGCGCAGGCCCTCCTTCAGGCCGGGCCCCCGGAAGGACTTGCCGCTGGTGCGGTTGGCCTTGTCGTAGGAGCACTTGAAGGCATACGGCACGCCCAGCCGCGACGTCATCTCCTTGAGGAGCTTCGCGTGCCGCAGCGCCATCTCCTCGGACTCGATGCTGTCCGGGCCGGCGATGACGAAGAGCTTCTGGCCCGGGCCCACCTTGTGGCCGCACAGCTCGATGGTCTGGCTCATGCCTGCGTCCTCTCCGCGTCACGCTGCGCGAGGGCCGCGCCGATGAAGCCGGAGAAGAGCGGATGGGGCGCGAAGGGCTTGCTCTTGAACTCCGGGTGGAACTGACAACCCACGAAGTAGGGGTGATCCGGCAGTTCGATCATCTCCACGAGGTTGAGCTCGGGATTGTGGCCGGACACGACCAGGCCCGCCTCCTGTAGCCTGCCGCGGTAGGCGTTGTTCACCTCGTACCGGTGGCGGTGCCGCTCGTGGATGACGTCCTCCCCATACAGCCTGTGCGCCTGCGTGCCCGGCTTGAGCGCGCAGGCGTAGCTGCCCAGGCGCATGGTACCACCCTTGTCCAGCACCTTCACCTGGCTCTCCATGAGCGTCACCACCGGGTGGGGGGTGTGCTCGTTGAACTCCAGCGAGTTGGCGTTGGCCAGGCCCAGCACGTTGCGGCTGAACTCCACCACCGCCATCTGCAGACCCAGGCAGATGCCGAAGAAGGGCACCCGCTTCTCCCGGGCGTAGCGCACCGCGGCAATCTTGCCCTCGGTGCCGCGCACCCCGAAGCCGCCGGGCACCAGGATGGCGTCCACCCCGGAGAGCATCGCCTCGGGGCCCTTCTCCTCCACGTCCTGCGAGTCCACGAACTGCAGGTCCACCTTCACGTTGTTGGCGATGCCGCCGTGGAGCAGGGCCTCGTTGAGGCTCTTGTAGCTCTCCGTGAGGTCCACGTACTTGCCGACGATGCCCACCTTCACCTCGCCCCGGCCCGGCGAGTACACCTTGCGGAGGATGTCCTCCCAGCGGTCCAGCCGGGCGGCGCGCGTCCAGATGTTGAGCGTCTCGGCCAGCCGCTCGTCGATGCCCTGGCGGTGCAGCTCCAGCGGCAGCTCGTAGATGCTCCTCACGTCCGGCGAGGTGAACACGTTGCCGTTGTCCACGTTGCAGAACATGGCGATCTTGTCCTTGAGCTCGCGGCTGATCTCCCGGTCCGTGCGGCAGATGAGGAAGTCCGGCTGGATGCCGATCTCCCGCAGCTTCATCACCGAGTGCTGCGTGGGCTTGGTCTTCACCTCGCCGGCCGCGCCGATATAGGGCAGCAGCGTCAGGTGCATGTAGACCGCGTTGCCGCTGCCCACGTCGTAGCGCATCTGGCGGATGGCCTCGAGGAAGGGCAGCGACTCGATGTCACCCACGGTGCCGCCCACCTCGACGATGACCGCGTCCATGCCCTGCGCCGCCTGGCGGATGCAGGACTTGATCTCATCGGTGATGTGCGGAATCACCTGGACGGTCTTGCCCAGGTACTCGCCCCGGCGCTCCTTCTGGATGACGGAGTGGTAGATGCGGCCGGAGGTGAAGTTGTTGAGCCGGGACATCCGCGCGTTGGTGAAGCGCTCGTAATGGCCCAGGTCCATGTCGGTCTCACCACCGTCATCGGTGACGAAGACCTCTCCATGCTGGAACGGGCTCATCGTCCCCGGATCGATGTTGATGTAGGGGTCGAGCTTGAGCAGCGTGATGTCGAGCCCGCGATTCTCGAGCAGGGCGCCAATGGAGGCAGAGGCGAGCCCCTTGCCCAGCGAGCTCACGACTCCGCCGGTCACGAAGATGAACTTGGTCTTCTTGGAGCGCATGACCCTTCCTGCCAAGAGACCCCGGGTGCGTCAATGATTCTGTCAGACGGCGCGGATGCCCGCCTGGTCCCGGAAGTCCAGCAAGGGACGCAAGTCAGTCGTGCCCCTGGGTCCTTGGACGGGACTCGGCGTAGTCCCGGGCCCGGGGTTCGCTCTCACGATGGTCGCGCAGCGGGCAGTGCCGGCAGCTCCAGCCCTCCCAGCCCCGTTTCACCGCGAGGTGCAGGCAGGCGTCATAGTTGAAGCAGAACAGGTTTCGCTGGCCTTCCACCGCCGACTCGTCACGCAGAGCGGAGGGCAGAGGGCTCGGACAGGGTGTGATGGACAAGGTCAGGGCCTCCAGGCGGCTGAAACGGGCCTTCCCCCCCCGGCGGCTGCAACAGGGTTGTCGCGCGCGCATTCCCGAGAAGCAGGCAAAAAAAGGCCCGCCCGCTCCGTGGCCCCAGCGTGGAGGGGTGCACGGAACGGGCGGGCCAGAACTGCCAGCGTCAACACTTCCGCCGCATGGTGCTTCTTCAGCGAGCCATACGAGCGGAGGTGGACGCCTGACTCTTGCTGTCGGTCAAGGCATCACCTCCTTTCTGCGGCGGCTTACGTAATGGCGGGTTTTTCGCCGCGCCACTCCGCGTGAGTGCCGGGAGGAGCCTGGAGGCAGGGCAGGCGAGAGGACGTGCGTTGCTCAGGCGGCCACGAACTGGCGCTCCACCAGGCGGCGGTAGAGCCCCTCCTGACCCATGAGCGTGGCGTGGTCGCCGCTCTGCACCACCTTGCCACCCTCCATCACCACCACCCGGTCCGCGCCAATCACCGTGGACAGGCGGTGGGCGATGATGAGCGTGGTGCGGCCCTGCATCAGGCGCTCCAGGGCCTCCTGCACCAGGTGCTCGCTCTCCGCGTCCAGGGCGCTGGTGGCCTCGTCCAGCACCAGCAGGCGCGGATCCTTGAGCACGGCGCGGGCGATGGCGATGCGCTGCTTCTGGCCACCGGAGAGCTGCACGCCGCGCTCCCCCACCAGGGTGTGGTAGCCCTCCGGGAAGCGGGAGATGAACTCGTGCGCGTTGGCGGCGCGCGCGGCGGCCTCCACCTCCGCGTCGGTGGCGTCCATGCGGCCGTAACGGATGTTGTCCGCGATGGAGGAGGCGAACAGCATCGGCTCCTGCGCCACCGTGCCCACCCGCTGCCGCAGCCACTCGGGGTCCAGCGAGCGCAGTTCCTTGCCGTCCAACAGCACGCGCCCGTTCTGCGGGTCATACATGCGCGCCAGCAGCGCGGCGATGGTCGACTTGCCCGCGCCCGAGGGGCCGACGATGGCCACCACCTCGCCCGGGGCGAGCTTCAGGTCGACACCCTGGAGCACCGGCACGTCCTGGCGCGAGGGATAGGCGAAGCTCACCTGCTGGAAATCGACACGGCCCTGGACGGATGCCGGGCGCTCGCCACCCGAGGCGGGGATGGCGGGCTGGCGGTCGATGAGCTCGAAGACGCGCTCGGCGGCGCCGGAGGCCCTCATGAAGTCCGCCCACAGGTCCGTCAGCGCTCCCAACGAGATGGCCACCATCAACGAATAGATGAGGAAGGAGGTGAGGTTGCCCACGGTGAGCGTGCCGTCCAACACCAGCCGGCCGCCGTACCAGAGCACCACCGCCGAGGAGAGGTAGCCGGCGGAGGAGGCCCCGGCCAGGAAGAACGAGGACTGCCGCGCCCGGTTCCGCGCGATGTCATAGGCGCGCTCGGTGGCGGAGCGGTAGCGCTCCACCTCGTGCCGCTCGGCCGCGAAGGAGCGCACGGTGCGGATGCCGGAGAGGCCCTCCTCGGCGACCTCGTTGGCGGCGGCGAGCGCGTCCTGTGTCTGCTTGGAGAGCCCTCGCACCTTGCGGCCGTACGTCACGGCCCCCACCGCCACCAGGGGCACGATGGCCAGCATCAACCCCGTGAGCATCGGCGAGGTGTAGAGGAGCAGCGCGATGCCACCCAGCGCCTGCGCCGCGTTGCGCAGGCCCATGGAGATGTTCACGCTCACCGTGTTCTGCAGCACCGTGGTGTCCGAGGCCAGCCGGTTGGTGAGCTCACCCGTCTTGCGCTCGTCGAAGAAGCCCACCTCCTGGGACATGAGGCTGGAGAAGAGATCCTGCCTCAGCCGCGTCACCACGCGTTCTCCCGCGGTGGTGAAGAGGTAGTAGCGCATCGCCATGGCCAGGCCCTGCGCCAGGAAGACGACCACCATGCTCAGGGCGATGCTGTCGATGCGGGTGCGGTCCCCCGCCTTGAGCGCCTGATCGATGATGTCGCCGATGACCTTCGGGTACACCAGGCCCAGGCCACTGGCGATGAGCAGGAAGAAGGTGCCGCCGATGATCCTGCGCGCCTGGGGCCGGGCGAGGCTCATGATGCGGCGCATCGTCACGCGGGAGAACTTCGGCTTCTTGGGGGCGTCGGGCTTCTGGGGGGCGTCGGACACGCGCGCAGACTAACGCGGGATGGGTCCCGCCGCATGCCTACCTGGATGGCGAGGACGCGGGCTCAGCCGCCTCTCATCGCCGCTTCCACCCGCGCCACGTCCTCGGGCACATCCACCGCCACCGTGCGACCCTCGACCCGTCCACACCGGATGCGGATGCCGTGCTCCAGCGCTCGGAGTTGCTCCAACTTCTCCGCCTGCTCCAGCGGCGTGGCACCCAGGCCCGCGAGCCTCAACAGCGTGTCGCGCCGGTAGCCGTACAGCCCCAGGTGCGCCCAGCGCTTCACCGCCCCCGCCTCACCCGGCTCGCGGATGTAGGGCACGGTGCTGCGGCTGAAGTAGAGCGCGTCCCCGTTCAGCGCCAGCACCGCCTTCACCACGTGTGGGCTGTCCACCTCGGCCGCCTCGAGCGGGCGCACCAGCGTGCCCATCTCCACCGCCGGATCCGTGAACAGGCCCGCCAGAACCCGCAGTGAATCCGGGTCCACCAGCGGCTCGTCGCCCTGCACGTTCACCCAGACGTCCACCTCCGGGCGGGCCCGCGCCACCTCGGCCGCCCGATCCGTCCCCGTGGCGCAATCGGGCGACGTCATCACCGCCACGCCGCCCAGGCGCATCACCGTCTCCTGGATGCGGACATCGTCGGTGGCCACCACCACCTCGTCGAAGACGCGCGCCTCCTGGCAGCGGCGCCACACGTGCTCGATCATCGGCCGGCCGGCGATGAGGGCCAGCGGCTTGCCGGGAAACCGCGTGCTGGCGTAGCGGGCGGGAATGACGGCGAAGGTGCGAGGGGCGGACATGGTGCCGCGCTGTCTATCAGATTCAGGACGCTGCAAGGGACCAGGGGGAGCCCAGGGGGGAGGGGGCACTGGTCACCCCGGGGGCAGTGCCTAGCTTCCCGCCACCATGAAGAAGGTTCTCCATATCGTCGGCGCTCGTCCCAACTTCATGAAGGTGGCCCCCATCCATCGGGCCATCTCCGAGCGCGGCTCGCTCACGCAGACGTTGGTCCACACCGGTCAGCACTACGACGTGAAGATGAGTGACGTCTTCTTCACCGACCTGGGCATGCCCGCTCCGGACATCCACCTCGGCATCGGTTCGGGCAGCCACGCGGAACAGACGGCGAAGGTGATGATCGAGCTGGAGAAGGTGTTCGCCCGCGAGAAGCCGGACCTCGTCTCCGTCGTGGGCGACGTCAACAGCACCCTCGCCGCCGCGCTCGTGGTGTCGAAGATGGGCATCCCCATCTCCCACGTGGAGGCGGGTCTGCGCAGCTTCGACCGCACCATGCCCGAGGAGATCAACCGCGTCCTCACCGACCGTATCTCGGACCTGCTGCTCACGCCCTCGGCCGACGCGGACGCCAACCTCATCCGCGAGGGCCTGGAGCCCGCGCGCATCCGGTTGGTGGGCAACGTGATGATCGACTCGCTCCTGGCCGCCCGGGAGAAGGCCCTGCGGCTGCCGACGCTCTCGGAGCTGGGCCTCGAGCCGCGTGGCTACGCCGTGTGCACCCTGCACCGCGCCTCCAACGTGGATGACGCCAAGGTGTTCTCCGGGCTGCTGTCCGCGCTCGGCCACGTGGCCAGCCGGCTGCCCGTGGTGTTCCCCGTCCACCCGCGCACCCGCAAGCGCATCTCGGAGCTGGGGCTCGCGCCCACGCTGGAGCGCACCCCGGGCCTGCGCCTGGTGGACCCCATGGGCTACCTGGAGTTCCTCGCGCTCACGTCCCAGGCCCGGCTCGCCTTCACCGACTCCGGCGGCCTCCAGGAGGAGACCACCGTGCTCGGCATTCCCTGCCTCACCGTGCGCGAGAACACCGAGCGCCCCATCACCGTGGACATCGGCACCAACGTCGTCGTGGGCACCGACCCGGTCCGCATCCAGCAGACCGCGGATCGCATCCTCGATGGCCACGGGAAGAAGGGCCGCATCCCGGACCTGTGGGACGGGCGCTCCGGCGAGCGCATCGCCCAGGTGTACGAGCAGTTCCTCGGGGTGGGCGATACGCCCAGGCTCGCGGCCGTGTAGCCGCCCCGCCGTGAGACGGGCTTCTACAGCCAGGAGATTTCGTACTCGTTGGTGCCCGGTCCCGTGGGCCACGAGCGTATCCTCGTGCCCTTCACGCTGGCGGCCATGAACGTCGCCAGGATTCCTTCCTCCACGAAGGGGCGGGGGCTGAAGTCACGATGGACGGTGAGGATGCCGCTCCAGGGTCCGGTCCTCCTCACGGAGACCTGCACGCCACTGATTCCCACCTGGATGGCCCAGGGCAGGGTGTTGATCAACCGGTGCGGATCCTTCTGGACCAGCACCAGCAGCGTCCTCCCCGCAGCGGACAGCAGGAAGTTCTCCGCGGCCTGTCGTCCCAGGTGCCGCAGCGCCTTCTCGAAGTCCTCCTGGCCCTCGCTGCGCAACCGGGCCGCCGTGTAGAGCACCTCGAGGTACTTGCTGGAGGGATAGCTGAAGAAGTCCAGGAACTTCTTCTCCCCACCCGCTTCCAGACACCGCTGCGCCGCGGCATCACCCCCCTGGTTCCTCGCCACCTCCAGCACGGCGTTGAAGAGCACCCCGCGCACGGCGTCCGTCTCCACGAGCAGGGACTGCCGGTGTCTCAGCTCCTCGTCGGAGCCAAGTGGCGGTTCGCCCGGCTCGGCGGTCGGGCCCTTCATGTGCTTCTCGTCGTCGGTCACGGAGGATGGATTCCATGCGGAGCCCTCGGGCGGCAAGAGGCTCGTGTACGAATTCCAACAGCCGCCCGCTGTGTTAAGCGGAGACGGCCGCATGAGAGAGCACCGCGAGGACACTCCCACCCCCTCCGACGAAGCACCCGAGGGCTATGTCGACATCCCGTTCGTCGTCGAGCCGAACTACGCCGGCTGGCGGCTCGACCGCTACCTCGCCGAGAAGCTCCGCCGCCTGACGCGCGAGCGCCTGCACGGCATCATCCAGCGGGGCGTGCTGTGCGAGGAGCGCCGTCTCAAGCCCTCCACCCCCGTCTACCCGGGCCTGTCCTTCCGCATCCGCCGCCCCGCCAGCGCGGAGCCGGATACGCCCACGGAGCTGCCCGTCCTCTTCCAGGACGACTGGCTGCTCGTGCTCGACAAGCCCGCGGGACTCCCCATCCACCCCACCGCTCGCTACCACAAGGGCACGCTCGTCTCCCTGCTGCGCGAGCGCTTCGGCGAGGCCTTCGCCGAGCCCGCCCACCGTCTGGATCGCGAGACGAGTGGCCTCGTCGTCTGTGGGCGCACCACCGAGGCCTGCCGCGTCCTCGGTCGCCTCTTCGTCTCCCGCGACGTGGACAAGGAGTACCTCGCCGTCTGCGAGGGCCATCCCCCCGAGGACTCCTTCTTCGTGGATGCCCCCATCGCCGAGGGCACCGAGCTCATCCGCATCGCGGTGCGCATCGACCCCGTGGCGGGCAAGGAGAGCCGCACCCGCTTCCAGGTGCTCCAGCGCTTCACCCGCGACGGCGCGCCCTTCGCCCTGCTGCGCTGCCATCCGGAGACGGGACGTCAGCATCAGAT
This sequence comes from Archangium violaceum, assembly GCF_016859125.1. NCBI lineage: Bacteria > Pseudomonadati > Myxococcota > Myxococcia > Myxococcales > Archangiaceae > Archangium > Archangium violaceum. The sequence goes on from NZ_CP069338.1 coordinate 5,560,860, forward strand.
ACGCATCCACCTGCGCGAGGCCGGCTTCCCCCTGGTGGGCGACAAGATGTACGGCCCGGACCCCGGCTACTTCGACCGCTTCAGCAAGCGCTGCCTGGAGCCCGAGGCCTGGGTCCGCCTGCGCCTGCCCCGACACGCCCTCCACGCCACGCGCATCTCCTTTCCCCACCCGGGCTCGGGGGAGCGCGTCACCTTCGACTCGCCCCTGCCCGCGGATCTCCAGGACTTCATCTCCGGGCTGCCCATCGCCACGGGGACCCCACCTGGTACCGCTCCGGGTGGGGACGCCGCGTGAGGGGCCGACGCGGGTTCACGGCCGGGCTTCCACGCGAGGGGCCGCCCCACTGAGGGACTCGGCCTTGCGGACGAAGCCCGCCAGTCCCCGGGCCCGCGCCTCCTCCGCCAGCACCTGCATCCGCTGCCAGGCCAGGGAGAGCCGACCCAGCGCCAGCTCCGCCTCCGCGAGCGCCAGCCGGGTCTCGTACTCCAGGAGGACGAGCCCCTTGTCACGCGTCTCGGTGAGGACCCGATTCAGTCGCCTCGCCGCCTCGCGGGACCTGCCCTCCGCGGTGAGCACCCGGGCCGCCACCACCGCCGAGCCGAGCCGCGTCTGGGCGTTCTGGCTCCGGGCCGCCATCGCTTCCGCCCGGGCACTCGCCGCGCGGGCCTCCGAGAGCTGGCGCCGCGCCAGGTACACCTGCGCCAGGGCGGTGTGGGCCTGGGCCTCTCCGTCCGGCAGCCCCAACCCGTGCAGCGTCTCCACCGCCGCGTGCAGCGGCTCGAGCCCGGCTTCCGGCTGGCCCTCCTCCACCGCGAGCAGCCCGAGGGCGATCTGCGTCTCGGCCACCTCGCCGCGGCCCTCCAGCTTCTGGCGCAGCTCCAGCGCCTCCTCGTACTGGCTGCGCGCGCGCGTCAGGTCTCCCTCCATCAGCGACACCGTGCCAGCGCCGTGCAGGTGGTAGGCGGCATAGCGGTGGTCCTTCATCTGCCCCGCCAGGGCGAGCCCCTCCGCGTAGTGTTGCCGCGCCCGGACGGGGTTGCCCTCCGCCAGGGAGATGTTGCCCAGCGTCCACAGCCCCATGATGAGGGCGTAGCGGTAGCCCGTCTCCTGGCTCAGGCGCACGCCCTCCTCACCCTGTGGCCGGGCCCGGGCCGGCTCTCCGCGCATCAGCCGGAGCTGGGCGAGGTTGGTCCGCGTCAGCCCCTCGTTGCGCCGGTCGTTGATTTCCTGCTCGAGCTCCAGCGCCTGCTCGAAGAGGGGCTCCGCCTCCACCAGCTCGCCCTGCATGAGGAGGGTGTCGGCGATGTTCTGCATCGCCACGGCCATGCCGCCCCGGTGGTTGAGGTCCTTCCAGATGCGCAGCGCCTCGTGGAAGACGCGCTTGGCCTCCTCGTAGTTGCCCTCCTCGTAGGCGACGTTGGCCAGCCGGTTGAGCGCCTCGGCCTCGGAGCCCGGGTCCCCGGCCTCGACGAAGATGCCGCGGGCTTCCTGGCAGGCGGCGCTCGCCTCCTGGTGGTGCCCCAGTCGCAGGAGCGCGTTGCACCGGGCCAGACGGGCCCTCCCCACCAGCAGGCGGGAGCCGCGCGTGGTGCCCTTCTGCTCGGCCCGGGTGGCCAGGGGAAGCACGCCCTGGTAGTCCGAGAGGCTGTGCCGCACCTGGGCCTCGGTCAGGTCGATGCGCTCGTCCTCCGAGGCCGGCGGCGGCCTGCGGCGGAGCGCGGCGAGCGTGGCGAGCGCGTCCCGGCCCTGTCCCGCGGCGGACTGGGCGCTGGCGAGCCGCAGGCCGTAGTCGAGGTTGTCGGGGAAGAGGCTGGAGAGGGTGCGGTAGTCGTTCACCGCCTTCGCCCAGTCCTTCTCCATTTCGTGGACGCGGCCCTCCACCAACAGCCGCTCCTCGCGGGACAGGCCCTCCGCGAGCGCGAGCGCCCTGCGGGCCTGCTCGAGGGCGCGCGTGTCGTAGCCGAGCACCGCCCACGTCTCCGCCAGCGCGGAGTGGGCCAGGGCGAAGCGGGGATCCGCGTCGATGGCCTGGGTGAAGAACTCCCGGGCATCGAGTGGCTCGTAGGCGCGCAGTCTGGCGAGGCCCTCGGCGTAGAGCCGGAGCGCGGTGGCGTTGGCGGGCAGCACGGTGGTGGTGGGAGACCCGGTGCCCGTTCCCTCCGTGCCGTGCGTGACGAGCCTGCCCCGCAGCCGCTCGCCCATGCGCGAGACGAGCCCGAGGATGCCGGCCTGCGTCCCTGTCTCCTTGAGGATGGCCATCTCCTCACCCGTGGAGACGTCCTGCAGCCGCAGCAGGAGGCTGAGCTGGCCCCCTGTCTCCTCCGGCAGCGCCAGGTAGGAGCCGAGCACCACGTAGTCCACGCCCAGGTGCGCGCGGATGCGGGCGAGCGTGTCCGGCGCCAGGCTCTCGCTGTCGGCCAGGGACAGCTCGCGCTTCATCCGGACGACGGTCTCGCCCGCCACCATGCGCAGATCCTCCCCCGCGGCGAGCTCGGCGGTGAGCATCTCGGAGAAGGCCGTGGTGAGCCACGCCGACTCCTGCCGCCCGGACAGGTTCTTGAATCCGAGCACCGCCACCGAGCGGCGCGGCTTCACCTGCCGGGCCTCCTCGGAGGAAGGGGAGGGGCTTTCCCCTCGGAGCGAATAGCCCGCCACCGCCGCCAGCACGAGCCCGCACAGCGCCAGCAACACCACGCGCAGCCGCCAGCCCCGCCCGGGCCTGGGCGCCGTCGTGGAGACGGAGGGCAGCGACGGGCTCGAGTGGGTGACGCGCCGGGCCTTGGCCGTGTCCGAGGGCGGCACCAGCGGCGCCCTGCCCGGCACACCCACCTCGCACACCTCCACCGGCTCCTCCACCCCGGCCAGCAGGTAGAAGCCATGGGCGCGCCAGGCCAGCTCGGTTCCCTCTCCCTGGCTTCCCACGAAGGCGCGGCGGGCGATGTCGAAGGCGGCGCGCGTCATCAGCGTCTGCCCTCCCTGGGCGAGCGGCATGATACGGGCGGCGATCAGCTTGGTGAGCCCCTCCACGTCCACGGGCTTGGCGCCCTGGGCCACCAGGTGGGGGGGGTTCTCGCGCAGCACCACCTCGCCCAGGTGGATGCCCGCGCGGGCCTCGAGCCGTACCCCCAGCTCCTGTGACAGCAGGGCGAGCCGCTCGTGGTAGGCGAGCGTGTAGCGGGCGGCGTCCACCGGCCGTTCGAAGAGGAGCAGGAAGCCATCGGTCTTGTCGATCTCCTGTCCGGCGTGGAGGTGCAGCAGCTCGCGGGCGAGCTGATCATGCCGGGCGAAGAGCTCGGCGGCGCGGGCATCTCCCAGGGTCTCGACGAGCCGGGTGCTCTCGACGAGGTCGAGCAGCAGCACGGTGCGCAACGCGACGCTCGGCTCGTCGAGCGGGCGGGGGACCCGGCTGGGTTGCACGAGTGTGCGCACCACCTCGCGGGCGCTGGTGAAGCGCTTGCGCGGGTTCGGGTCCAGGCAGCGGCGGATGACGACTTCCCAGCGGTGGGGCAGGCCCAGATGGACGGCCGGGGCCAGCGCGCCGCGGCGCAGCTGCGTGAACAGGGTCTTCGCCTCGGAGTCCGGTGAGGACAGCGCACCGGCGAGCAGCTCGAGCAGGACGAGCCCCAGCGAGTAGAGGTCCGACGCGGTCGTGGGGGCGGCGCCCTTGCGTTGCTCGGGTGCCAGGTGCGGAGCGGCGGCCGGTGGGCTCCCGTCATCCCCCGCGCACAGGGGGGCGGCGAGCACGGCGCGCGTTCCCTCGGGGGCCGGGACGAGCATCACCCGGGCGCTCCGGAGATCTCCCTGGACGAGCCCCGCGTCATGCAGCGCGGCCAGCCCCTCGCACATCTGCCGCGCCAGCGGGAGGGCCTCCTGGGGTGTCAGCGGGCCCTGTTGGAGGAGCCGCTGCTCCAGGGACTCCCCCTCGAGCAGCTCCGTGGTCAGGAAGGGCAGCTCCACTCCGGACGTGTCCTCGGCGTGGCGGCCCACGTCGAGGATCCGCTGGACGTGGGGGTTCACCACCTCCCGGGCCCGGTGCAGCTCGCGCTCGACGCGCTCCAGCGCCCGCGCGTCCCGGGTGCTCGACCGGACGATCTTCAACGTGACGCGCTGCTCACGCTGCACATCCAGCGCCTCGAACGTCTCGTCTTGCCCCACCAGGGCAATGGACCTCAGGAGCTTGTAGCGGCCCACGAAGAGCCGCTCGCTGCCAGGTTGGGTCATCGGAGTCGTTCCGGACGCCGGGGGGGTCGCGGCGCGGATTGTGCCACACGCGCCGTCACGAGGTGGCTACCGGCTCACCTTCGTCCTCCGGGGCGACATCTCCAAGGGAATCCAGGAACGGTATGGGTGGAATTCCACAGTAGATGAACGAGACCGGCGAGGTGGGGCCCCGCCTCCATCCCCCTCATCCCCTATAGAGGGACCCGCATTGGCGGTCCCGGAGGGCTCCCCTATGCTGCGCGACCCATGAGGGTCGCCCTGGTCGTGATGCCGCTGGCGGCGGTTCATCGCCCGAGCCTCGCGGCGGGTCTGTTGCAGGCCGCGGTGAAGGCGCGGGGCCACGAGTGCCACACCAAATACTTCAACGTCACGCTCTGGAAGATGCTGGGCGCGGAGTCCTACCGCTTCTTCTGTCAGGAGGCGCCCATGACGGCGCTGGCGGGGGAGTGGGCCTTCGCGCAGGCCTTCCACGGGCGCCGCGAGGGGGCGCGGGAGGCCTACGCACGCGAGGTGCTGGACCATCCGGTGTGGGGCATGTCGCCCGCTTCGCGCGAGCACGTGTGGGCGCTGGAGGAGGTGGCGCCCGCGTTCCTGCGCGTGGCCTTCGAGTCCTGTGACTGGGGCCAGTACGACCTGGTGGGCTTCACCAGCACCTTCGAGCAGACGATGCCCTCGTTGTGCCTGGCGCGGATGATTCGCGAGCGCTACCCCCGGGTGAAGCTGGTGGCCGGTGGCGCCAACTTCGAGGCGGGGATGGGCCGGCAGTACATGGAGCGCTTCGGGTTCCTCGACTACGTGGCCACGGGCGAGGCGGACGTCTCCTTCCCCCAGCTGTGCGAGAACCTGCGCGAGGGCCGCGACGAGGTGCCCCCGGGCTTCCTCTACCGGGAGGGCGGTGTGGTGCGCGAGTCCCCCCGGCGCAAGGAGCCGGGCTACGCGAACCTGGATGCGCTGCCCACGCCGGACTACGAGGACTTCTTCCGCCTGGTGCGCACGAGCGCGCCCGAGCTGGCGGCCGGGATGTGGCTGCCCCTGGAGGCCTCACGGGGCTGCTGGTGGGGCGAGCACTCGCACTGCACGTTCTGCGGCCTCAACGGCGAGGCGATGACCTTCCGCCGCAAGAGCTGGCGGCGGGTGGTGGACGAGCTGGAGGAGGTGGGCCGGCGTCACGGCGCCGCGCCCGTGCAGTACGCCGACAACATCCTGGCGATGGACTACTTCAAGGACCTGCTCCCCCACTGGGCGGCCCGGCCCGAGCGGACGGAGAAGTTCTTCGAGATCAAATCCAACCTCAAGCGCCGCCAGGTGCGCCTGCTTCGCGAGGCGGGCATCACCCGCGTGCAGGCCGGCGTGGAGACGCTCGCGGACGGGACGCTCAGGGTGATGCGCAAGGGCGTGTCGGGTGCGCAGAACGTGGCGCTGCTGCGCTGGTGCCAGGAGCTGGGCGTGGACTCGCTCTGGAACGTCATCTACGGGTTTCCGCGCGAGGATCCGGAGGACTACGCGCGGACGCTCGCGCTGCTCCAGAAGCTGGCGCACCTGAGGCCCCCGGACATCTGCTCGCCCATCCGGATGGACCGCTTCAGCCCCAACCACGCGAGCTGGCGCGAGCAGGGGTTCTCCGGCATCCGGCCCATGCCGGCCTACCGGCACGTCTTCCCCTTCCCGGAGGAGACGCTCCACGAGCTGGCCTACTACTTCGACTACGAGCACCCGCGCTGGAACGAGGTGCTCGAACGGGGCGCGGCGCTCCGGTCCTTCATCTCCCAGTGGCAGGAGCGCCACCACCGGCGCGACAACGGCGAGCTGGCCGTGAAGCCGCACTGGCAGGGAGGCTTCGTCCTCGTCGACAGCCGCTTCAACGTCACGCCCGCCAGCGAGCGCCTCGCCGAGGCCACGGTGGCGCTGCTGCTGGCGTGTGACGCGCCCACCTCGCGCGAGCAGGCGCTGAGGACCGCGGCGGGGGCCACCGGAGCCTCGGCCCCCGAGGCGCTGGAGCGGGAACTGGCCCGGCTGCTCGAGCGAGGCATCATCGCCAGCGTGGGCTCGCTCCTGGTGACGTTGGCGATGCTTCCGGACGGCTTGAGGATGGAGCGGCTCGCGAGAGCCCACTGACACAACCAAAGGGAGGGGAGATGTCGAAGCAGACGAGATACCTGCTGACGGTCGACTCGGCGACGGGTGCGGCCGTGAGGTTGGAGCGACTGGGTGAAGCGGGAGACCTGACCGAGGTTCCGTTGAGCACGCTCACGGCGGCCCCCCTGGGCGTGACGAGCCCGGCGCCCGCGGCGGGAGGAGGGGCACCGCTCTCGCCCCAGTCCCTGGTCATCAACATCTACATGGGAGGCCCGCAGCAGGCGGCTCCGCTCTCCCTGTCGCTGCCGGGGCTCATCGGGCCCGGGGCGCCTGGAGGGCCCGCGCCGAGCACCACCACCATCGGGCCCGGGGGGCCTGGAGGGCCCGCGCCGAGCGCGAGTCTGGCGGGACCAGGCGGCCCTGGTGGTTTCGCGGGGCCCGCTCCGAGCGGGACCGCTGGCGGTGAGGAGGGCGGCTCGCGGTAGGCTGTCCGTATGGACGCGAACGCCGTTGCCCGGGAGCTCCAGATGCTCCGCTCGTTGATGACCGGCCACACCGACCGGCACGACGAGCGGCGCACCTCCGACCTTCTCGTGTCATCGCCCGGGATGGCGTGGCCCGTGTCGCTCGCGCCGCCCAGGAGGACATGGGCCGGGTGCCCTTCGATTCAGAGGCCCCACGTCAGGCGCGGCTGGCCGAGCTGACGCGCGACCTGCTGCGCGCGGAGGCCCTGGCTCCTCGGGCTTGATGGGCGGCTACTCCGTCGAGCGGTCGCGCGAGGGGTGTACCAAAGCCATACGGACAGACCGGGGTCGGGGAGGACGTTGGTTTGACACCGAAGAAAAAGCCTGCCATCAGCGAGGGAAGTATCGCGGAACCTTGGAAGATGGGGCTCGGTCCTGGACGGGGGCGGAGGAGGCCATGAGTGTGCGTGGCGGGGTCATCCTCATCGAAGGCGCGAGCCCTTCACGGATGCTGACCATCCAGGCGCTCCAGGCCATCCACTGTGAGTGCGTCGCCGTCGTTGACCTCGAGGAGGCCGAGGCGGAGGCGAAGAAGGGACGTCCGCTCATGCTCATGCTGGATTGCTCGTCCTTCATGCCGGCGGATGAGGGCGCCCTCTCCCAGCTCCAGGAGATGCGGCGGAGGGTAGGCGTCCCCCTGGTCCTCCTGGCCAATCTCGAGACACCCACCGAGTTCATTGAGAGTCTCAGCCAGGTGGGCGCGGACGACTGCCTGCTCAAGCCGCTGCGGCCCCACCAGCTCCAGTCACGCATCGAGGTCGTCTCCGCACCCAGGCCCCCCGTGAACCCCTCTTCACTGGGGCGCCTGGGCCCGAAGGTCGTCTCCATCCTCCATGGGCGGCAGGGCTTCGCCTGGCGGACGGGAGAGCTGTTCGAGCACAGCGGCTATCATGTGCTCTACGGTTCCATCGGGGATGAGCACGTGCAGCGGGACGCGTCCGGCATCGACCTCCACATCTTCTGCACCGACTCCCGCGAGGCGCTTGCCCGTGCACTCCGACTTCACCTCCCGGCGGGGATGCCCCCGGGAGCGCGGGGGTTCCTCATCTGCTCCGGGGGACCCGGTGACCTCGTCTCCCACTCTGGCGGTGGGTTGATGGCTGGCCTCGACATGGACCAGATCTTCCCGGAGCACATCGTCCAGAAGGCCAATGCCTGGTTCTCCAGGTCCAGCGATGCCCTTCGGCCCGAGTCGCGCGTGCCCTTCTTCTGTCCCGTCGAGTACCGCGAGGCGGGCAACATCTTTGGCACCTGGAACTCCTGCTACTCCTACGATCTCAGCCCCGGGGGCATCTTCCTGCGCACGCTCGTTCCGGCCCGTCCGGGCTCCGCGGTGGAGCTGAAGATCCACCTGACCACCCACCGCACGGAGCTGCTGGGCTCGGGGGTCGTGGCCTGGGCCAACACGTATGCCGACCGCAAGGCCTATTCCTATCCAATAGGCATGGGCGTGCAATTCCTCGGGATGAGCCCCAAGGGGCTCGCGCTGCTCCGCGAGCTGTGCGGTGCGGATCCCACCATGAGCAAGCCGGGTTGAGTGGCTTGCTCCGTCTGGAGAACCGTGACGATGACACGAAAGAAGATCCTCCTCGTGGATGACTCCAACACCGTCATCCTCATGCACCGGATGATGCTGAGTGGTGGGGGCTACGAGTTGCTGATCGCTCGCAACGGTGTGGAGGCGGTGGACCTGGCGCTGCGCGAGCGGCCGGATCTCATCTTCATGGACGTCATGATGCCGCAGATGGATGGCCTGCAGGCCTGCAAGCGGATTCGCGAGAGCCCGGAGATGAAGTCCACCCCCATCATCATGGTCACCACCCGTGGAGAGCCGCACAACGTGCAGGCGGGCTACGAGAGCGGCTGCACCGAATACATCACCAAGCCGTTCGACAAGGGCGAGCTGATGCAGAAGCTTCGCAACCACCTGGGCGAGTAGACGGACGCCCGCACCCGCATCCCTCATGAGCTCGGATCCACCCCGCGACCCCAAGGACTCCGCCCACGACATGCTCCGGCTCACCGAAGAATCCCTGGGAGAGCTGGAGGCGGAGAACGCGTCCCTGCGCACCCAGGTGGACAGCTTGCGTCAGGAGCGGGTCCGCCTCGAGGAGAAGCTCTCCAGCGCGGATGTGCAGATGACGAACCTGGTGAACCTCTGCGTGGCCAGCCACCGTCTGCACGAGACCGCCGATCGCCGCGCCCTGCTCGACATCATCCGGGAGATCATCAACAACATCGTCGGCTCGGAGGAGCTGGGCATCTTCGAGCTCGATGCGGAGCGCTCGATGCTGTCGCTGGTGCACTCGATGGGCATCGAGCCGGATCGGTTCCAGTCCATTCCCCTGGACCAGGGAGTCATCGGCTACACGGCCCTCACCGGCGAGCGCTTCGTCGCGGGTGAAGGCCCGGGCCCCCGTGCCACCGGGAGCGAGTCGAACCTGACCGCCTGCATCCCGCTGCGCTGTGGCAGCCGCGTCTGGGGCGTCATCGCCATCTTCGGCCTGCTGCCGCAGAAGCCCACGTTGAAGGACGGGGACCGGGAGCTCTTCGCGCTGTTGGAGAATCAAGCCGGCCTGGTCCTGGCCGCGTCCGAGACGGAGCCCGATGGAAATCGATCATGACGCGCTCCTGAAGGCCTTCCTCGTCGAGTGCGATGAGCTCTTCGCGCTCATGGAAGAGCAGCTCGTGGGCCTGGAGCAGCAGCCGGATCCGGAGCGGCTGCGGACCATCTTCCGCGCGGCCCATACCCTCAAGGGCAATGCCACGTGCGTGGCGCTTCCCTCCTTCGCGGAGTTCGCCCACGTGGTCGAGGATCTGCTCGAGCGCCTGCGCACGGGGGAGCTGGGCGTGTCGCATGAGCTCGTGTCACTCCTGCTCTCGGCCGTGGATGCGATGCGGGAGCTGCGGGAGCGGGTGCCGGGCGGGCAGGTGATGCTGACGGCGCATCAGCGCGGCTTGATGGCGCTCATGACCCGATGGGCCCGGAAGGAGCTCGTGGCCGGTGGAGAGGTTGTCGACGCCAGGGACTCCTCCACGAGCCCCCTTCCCGAGCAACCCGGGCGCAAGCCCCTGGCCGAGGAGGAGCGGGCCAGGAACCTCCGGGTGGGCATCAACAAGCTGGACCGGATGGTGGACCTCATCGGCGAGCTCTCCATCGCGCAGGGCGGCGTGACCGCGATGCTCGAGGGGGACAGGTGGCGGTCGCGCGAGGAGCTGCTCGAGGCGAACCGCGCGGGCGAGCGCTTGCTGCGCGAGCTCCAGGAGCTGGTGATGAAGGTGCGGATGGTGCCGCTCGGCCCCACGTTCCGCCAGTACGTGCGCACAGTGCGGGACCTGGCCTCGGCGCAGGGCAAGCAGGTCGAGCTCGTCTTCGAGGGCGAGGACGTGGAGATGGACACCACGGTGGTCGACAACGTGCGAGATCCGCTGCTGCACATGATTCGCAACGCCATCGACCACGGCATCGAGACTCCGGCCGTGCGCCGGGCGAGGGGCAAGCCGGAGCTCGCCCAGCTGAAGCTTCGCGCCTCCCATGACTCCGGCAGCATCCGCATCGAGGTCATCGACGACGGGGCGGGCCTGGACAAGGCGCGGATCATCGAGCGCGCCCGCGCACTGGGTCTCTCGCGCGAGCCCGAGGCGCTACCCGATGAGGAGCTCTTCGCGTTGATCTTCGAGCCGGGCTTCTCCACCGCTCAGGAGATCACTCCCACGTCGGGCCGGGGCGTGGGGATGGACGTGGTGCGTCGCAACGTGGAGGCCCTGCGGGGAAAGGTCACCGTCCAGAGCAGGGAGGGACAGGGTGTCACGGTGAGCCTCCGGCTCCCGCTCACGTTCGCCATCATCGATGGGTTCCTGGTGGGCGTCGGCTCGGAGACGTACGTCGTGCCGCTCGATGCCGTCCACGAGTGTGTCGAGTTGCCCGAGAGCACGCACGAGCGGGCCGGGGAGCGAGATGGCGTGCTGAACCTGCGGGGCGAGCCCATCCCCTTCCTCCGGTTGCGCCACCTCTTCTCCCACGACACGGTGGCGCCGCCGCGCGAGAGCATGGTCATCGTCCAGTACCAGCAGGGCAAGGTGGGCCTGGTCGTGGATACCCTCCATGGTGAGAGCCAGACGGTCATCAAGCCCCTGGGAATGTTGTTCAAGGACCTCCCCTGCATCTCGGGCGCGAGCATCCTGGGCAACGGGCGGATCGCGTTGATCCTCGACGACGCCGCGCTCCTGCGTGAGGCCACCCGCTCGCGGTCCTCCGCGGCTCCATGAGAGCCCCCGGTCCACTCCTCGGCTGAGGAGGAGGGGGACGAGCGGGGGCTCCCTGCGAGGGGCCATGCTCGATTCCCATCTTCCCCGGGGAGGCGCCCGGGAAGGTCCGGCCGCCTCCATTCCCTCACCGTAGTGGGGAGCGAGCGATGGCGCAGCGGATGGATGTTCGGGTCGGCATGGTGGCGAAGAGCCGGGATGGGCACCGGCTGGGCAAGGTCATCGGCCTGGCGGAGGATGGCTTCGTCGTGGAGAAGGGCGTGTTCTACGCGAAGGACTACCTGGTCCCCTTCCGCTCCGTGGAGAGGATCGAGGGGGATGACATCCACCTCTCCCTGGAGAAGGACCAGTTGCGGAAGGCCAGCCTGGGCGAGGTGCTGGAGGCGGCCGACCGGTTGGATATGGGGACGGACTCGCTGAGCGAGGCCCGTATGGACAGCGCCAAGTTTCAGGACCACGACCGGTACGACGTGCGCCCCGAGGGAGAGAAAGCCGATCCCAACGCGCCTTCCCGCTACTAGGACATGCACGTCATCCAATTCCTGCTGCCGCTGCGCGACAATGAGCGGCGGCCCTTCGCCCGGGCGGACTTCGAGAAGGTCCGCACCGAGCTCACCAATCGTTATGGGGGCGTCACCGCCTTCCTACAGTCTCCGGCCATGGGGGCGTGGAAGGAGGAGGGCGAGACGGTGCGGGACGAGATGGTGCTCTTCGAGGTGATGGTGGAGCCGCTCGACCGGGAGTGGTGGAGCGGCTATCGCGCGGAGCTGGAGCGCCGCTTCCGGCAGGAGCGCATCGTGATGCGCGCGCTCGGGGCCGAGACGCTCTGAGCCGCGAGCTTCGCTCGGGGGCGAGGGGGGCTTCCCACTCATCGGGTGAGCATCACTGTGACGCGGGTCACATCCCGCGTGTGAGGTGGCGCACCGCTCGTGGGCCCGGGCTTTCGCATTGTTCGTATCACCCCGGGCGACGAAACCGGCCCGGGGTGAATGGACACGGGCAATGAACAAGCAACAGGCACGGGAGTTGGAGCCCCATGTGTTGGTCCTCGATACGCAGCAGAGCTACAAGCGCCTGGAGGAAGACGCGCTCATCCGGGTGGTCCGGGAGGAATGCCGGCACTTCGTCGCCCACCGTCTCCCCTACAGGCTCTCCCCGGTCATCCTCGGCGTTCCCGGGCTGCTGCTCCACCTGTTCCTGCTCGCCGCCGTCCATACCTTCGAGCGCGCGCGGTGGATGTATGCGCTCTGGGTGGTCTGCCGGGTGCTCCACTTCTGTCTGGACGCCATGGACGGCACCCAGGCCCGGCGCAACGGGACCCAATCGACCGCACGCCACTTCTGGGACCATTGGGTCGACGTCATGAACTCGGCGATGGCGGTGCTGATCGTGGCCGCGATCGGTCCCCGGCAGGGCGTCTATTTCCTGCCCTACATCCTGCTGACAGCCACCGGGCAACTGTTCTTCTACCTCGGGCTGTGCCGCTACTTCGCGACGGGCGTCATGAGGGAGCCCTACATCAACCACCTCTGGAACTATGTCTTCTGTCTATTCCTGGGATTGTCGGTCTGCGTCGGTGACGTGGCGATCCTCGAGGAGCCCGGCTTCCAGCTCACCTACACGTGTTTGAGTATCGTGGCCTTCGGCGCTGGCTTCTGGTCGCTGTTGCAGGACCTCGTGCTCATGTACCGCTCGCCGCTCTCCTCGCTTCGCTTCTACGTGCGGATCCTCACGGCGCCGGTGCTCATCCTCGGCCTGTACGGGGTCTGGCTCCGGGACTGGAGCGATGTCTTCTCCGCCCGGGCCCTGGTCTCCCTCGCCATGAGCAGCCTCGCGGTGGGCGTCCATGCGCGCCAGCTCGTCAACAAGCCTCCGGCGTGGCTGACCGTGGAGAGCGCGCTGTTCCTCCTGGTACTTCCCCTGTCGTGGTTGCCCCCGGCGCTCCAGCCAGCTCTCCACCGCGGACTGCTGCTGGTGATGGTGCTGACGATGGTCGTCAGCATGTTCCGGTATCTCCGGGCGATGATTGCTCAGTACCCGGAGATCGGATTCCCGCTGATCTGGTTGCCGTCGACGCACAGGCTCGTGCTCCAGCACGTGAGCAACAAGCTCGCGGCATGAAGGGTGGCCTGTTGGGTCGCCTGTCTCAGACCGAAGGAGGCACCACCAACAGGCACGTCGGCGCGGGAACCGCCAGGGGTTGGCCGACGGGCGTCAGCTTCCCGGTCTGTGCGTTCCTCTGGAAGGTGATGACGCTGTTGTCCTTCTGGTTGGCCACCAGCAGATACGTGCCCGTCGGATCGATGGCGAAGTTGCGAGGCCATTTGACGCGCGTGGTCACGTGCTCCACGTAGGTTAGCGTCCCCTCCGAATCGATGGAGTAGACCACGATGCTGTCGTGGCCACGGTTGGAGCCATACAGGAAGCGGCCATCGGGGCTGACGTGGATGTCCCCGCAGTCATTGGACCGGTTGTAGCCATCGGGCAGGGTGGTGAGCGTCTGCAACGCCGTCAGCGTCCCCTGGGCCGCGTCGTAGGCGTAGGCCGTGATGGTGGAGTCCAGCTCGTTGATGGAGAAGACGAAGCGTCCGTTGGGGTGAAAGGTCAGATGGCGCGGTCCCGCTCCCGGCTTGCTGGAGACAAAGGGCGGCGTGCCGGGCGTGAGCTTTCCCTGCTGCTCGTCGAACCGATAGAGCATGATCTTGTCCGTCCCCAGGTCCGACACGAAGGCATACCGGTTGGCGGCATCCAGGCGGATCTGGTGGGCGTGCGGAGCTTCCTGTCTCTGGGCATTGGGCCCCGAGCCCTCGTGCTGCTTCTTGTCGACGGCGGTGCCCAATCCTCCGCCCTCTTGAATGGGGAGGACGGCGACATTTCCGCCGACGTAATTGGCGACCAGGACGAAGCCACCCTTCGCATCCACATCCAGGTAGCAGGGCGCACCGCCCTCGGAGGGGCGCTGGTTGATGAAGGTCAGCTCCCGGCTCTGGGGATTGATGGCGAAGGCACTCACGGCTCCGCTGGGTTGGCCCTCGAACTCCGTCAATTCATTGACGGCGTAGAGGTAGCGGCCCTTCGGCTCCAGGGCCAGGTAGGAGGGCTCGGCCACGCCCCGGGTGACACCCACCCGCTCGAGGGCGCCCGTGGCCATGTCCAACCGGCAGAGATAGATGCCCTCGCTGCCGCCCGAGGTGTAGGTGCCCACGTAGATCCAGAGCTCCTTGGGCGTCTGTGGCGCGCGTATCGGCATCGACGGCTTCTCCGTGCAGGACAGGATCAGGCTCGCCGTTCCCATCGCCGTGAGGTGGATGAAGTCGCGACGCGTCGGATTCGTCTCGTTCATGCGCGGATTGAAAGCAGAGAAATCCGCGAGTGCCAACAAAGCAGTCCCTGTTCGGGCCCACGAGCCGTTCACCCCTGGCGTTATGTTGCTGTATCGCGGTGGGCCTCGACCGGGAGCCGGACCCGGAAGCCGCCGCCCCTCTGTCATTCATTGAAACCCCTGCACGGACGAGGCGAGGGCGCGGAAGGCCAGCACGGTGAGCATCACTCCCAGCGCCAGCAGCGCCACCAGCGCCACGATGACCCCGAGCACCCACGCACGGCTGGCGCGGCGGGTGGCGTTGGGGGCCGACAGGTGCTCCTCGAGCAGACGCACGTTGCGCGTGTTGGCCTTCCAGGCCGCGTCGAAGATATCGCCAAGGAAGGGCACCGCGCCCACGAGTGCCTCCAGCGCCACGTTACCGAGCATGCGCGCCAACACCTCGCGCGAGGCGCCCAAGCGCACCGCCTGCAGGACGATATAGGAGGAGATCAGGGCTCCGGCCCAATCGCCCACGCCCGGCACCAGGCCCAGCACGGCGTCCCAGCCGATGCGAATGCCCCCGGGTAACCGGATGGAGGTGTCCAACTGTTGTGCCAGGCGGCGCACCTGGTCGAGTGCGGCGGGCTCGGAGGGAGGGCGGCTCATGGGCGCGGCAGGAGATGGGCTCATTCGCTCCGGGCAGAGGAACCTTCCCGCGGGCGTTCGTCAACGCCGGTCCGCGCCCGTCATCGGGTACGCCACAGTCAGGCGCGCCTTGTACGTCCGGTCCGCGGGGATACACTCGCTGGCAATTCATGGACATCTCAATCTATCAAGCCCGCGTTCCCGTATTGACTCACATGCTGCGGAATCTGGGTCATATCCTTCAAAAGGCAGCCACCTTCTCGGTGCGGGAACGGATGGGCCCTGAGCTCCTCCTGGAGCGGCGCCTCCACCCGGATATGTTTCCCCTCTCGAGACAGGTGGAGATCGTCGTCGCCGGCGCGAAGGGGAGCGTCGCTCGTCTGGCGGGTCGTCTGGCTCCGGATGACGAGTCTCCAGAGTTCGCGGTCTTCAACCGGCGCGAGCGCGCGCTCGATCCGCCACTATGAAAAGGCAGGGCTGCTCGTTTCGAGCCGCCGGGACAAGGGTTACCGCGAGTTCGGTCCCGAGGTCGTGCTTCGGGTCCAACACATCGTTCGTATGATCCGCCTGGGCTTCTCTCTCGAGGAGATCGCCGCCTTCCCCCCGTGCATGTTCACGAGCGCTTCGACCGTCATCTGCCCGCATGCGTTCGCGGCGCACCAGGAGAAGCTCTCCGACATCGAGCGATAGCTCGCCGAGTTGGAGTCACGTCGCGCCCGGCTCATCGAGACACTCGAGGACGCCTCCCGCGGACGAGGATGACATGCTGCCCGAGGCGAAGACCGGCTACGGAGAGAATCTCTTCCTGGGCAACCCGGTGGAGTTGGGGGCGGTCCGAATCAATCCGCGCGGGGATGCCTCGTACATGGAGGCATTGCGCGCGGCCTATTACAACGACGTGGAGCCTCGTGAGTTCCTGCCCTTCGCGCTCACGCCCGGCCTCCCCCTCGCCCTGTGGACGTCCGAGGTCACCGTGACGCGCGAGCGCTGGGGCCGTATCCCGCGCAGCTACATCCGCTGTACGAAGGAGCGCGCCATGGCCCCCGCCCTCCAGGACCTGATGATCCGCGAGGCGGACGCCTTCACGCCCGACAACCGCTTCGAGCAGAAGACCCTGGAGGCCAGCCACTCGCCCTTCGCGTCGCAGCCGGCGCGGCTCGCCGAGCTCCTGGCGGGGCTGAGCTGACGCGACCGAAATATTTCGACATCTCTCCGGCCCGAATAGGGCCCGGACTCCCCCGTCAGAAGGGTCACAACACGGAGCGAGAGGCCCTCTCGGTGGTTGTTCGAAGGGCCTCTTCTCCACCCCAGGACACCTGTCTGGAGGAGCCCGTCATGAAGACCCTGTTCAAGTGGATGTCCGTTGCTTTCGCCGTGTACGCGAGCACGCCAGCGCTGGCGGATGCGCGGCACGACCACCCCGCCAACCACAACCCGGGCACGGTGGATCGGGCGAACCGGGAGCGCGCGGAGCGGGAGCGGCGAGAGCGTGAGGCCCGGGAGCGGCGAGAGCGTGAGGCCCGGGAGCGTGCGGAGCGGGAGCGGCGAGAGCGTGAGGCCCGGGAGCGTGCGGAGCGGGAGCGGCGAGAGCGTGAGGCTCGGGAGCGCGCGGAGCGGGAGCGGCGAGAGCGTGAGGCTCGGGAGCGCGCGGAGCGGGAGCGGCGAGAGCGTGAGGCCCGGGAGCGGCGAGAGCGTGAGGCCCGGGAGCGTGCGGAGCGGGAGCGGCGTGAGCACGATGGGCGCGTGCACGGTGCCTCCCCGGTGGATGGCCGTTGAAGTCCCGCTCGCGCCTCACGCCTCCACGCTCGCGCGGCGCCCGCCGATGCTGGCGCCCGCGTCGGGGGACATGCGCTGGTAGAGTGGCCCGGCCAGCATCGTCACCACGCCCACGGCGATGAAGGGGAGGATGAACTGGCGGGGCGTGAGGGGAGCGTCATCTCCTCCTCGCGCCAGTTGTAGCATCAGGCCGCCGAAGCTGATGCCCAGGCTCAGGCCCATCTGCTGGGTCACCACCGCCAGCGTGGAGGCGTTGCTCACCGTGGACGGAGGGATGTCCGCGTAGGCCACGGTGTTGAGCGAGGTGAACTGCATGGAGCGCATGAATCCGCCAATGGCCAGGATGATGACCATGAGCGCGACGGGCGTCGTTTCCCGGAAGAAGGCGGGAATGGCCGTCAGCACGGCGGTGACGACGTTGGAGAAGATGAGGGTGGCGCGGAAGCCGAACCGCTTGACCACCGCGGGCGCCACGGGCTTGTACGACAGGGCTCCCACGCTCGTGCCGATGATCACCAGCCCGGCCTCGAACGGTCCCCATCCCAGTCCGACCTGGAAGAGCAGCGGCAACAGGAAGGGCGTCGCGCCCAGCCCCACCCGCACCAGGGTCCCACCCATCAGGCTCGCCCGGTAGGTGGCGAAGCGCACCAGGCGGATGTTGAGCACGGGCCGCTCGATCCGCAGCGCGTGCCGGATGTAGGCCGCGCTCATCATCAGGGCGAGCACCGCGGCCCCTACCTGCAGGGAGACCGGAACGAGACCCATTCCCGCGGTCTCGGCCGCCACCATCAGCGCGGTGATGGCGATGGCCGCCAGGACGAAGCCCTTCACGTCGAACCGGCCCGGGTCTGGTTGGTGCAGGGGCGGCACGAAGCGCAGCACCGCGAGCATGCCCAGAATCCCCACGGGCACGTTGATGAAGAAGATCCACGGCCAGTCCGCGATGCGCAGGATGAAGCCGGCCAGGGGCGGCCCGACGAGGGGGCCCACCAGCGCGGGCATGGTGAACCAGCTCATCGCCGCCACGAGCCGCTCGCGCGGCGCCGAGCTCACCACGATCAGCCGGCCCACCGGCGTCATCAGCGCTCCACCGATGCCCTGGAGCGTGCGGAAGATGACGAGCTGGGGCAGCGACCGCGAGAAGCCGCACAGCACCGAGCCCACCAGGAACACCCCCATCGCGGTCATGAACACGCGGCGGGGCCCATACTTGTCGGCGATCCATCCGCTCGCGGGCGTGACCACCGCCAGCGCCAGGATGTAGGACGTCAGCGCCAGCTTCAGGTGGACCAGGTCACTGCCGAACGCCCTGGACAGCGTTGGCAGCGCGGTGGACAGCGCCGTGGAGTCGATGAACTCCATGAACAGCGCGCTGGCCACGGCGATGGAGGCCAGCCGGGTGCCGATCTCCGAGCCGGGAGGACTGTCCGTGGTGGGGGGAGAGGGACGGAGCACGCTCCCTGTTATGCGTCCGCCTCCCGGCTCTGTCACCCCTCGGCTTCGGGACCGCTGCGGGCGGTGTACCCGAGGTGATGGTCACTGACAGTTGCGCTCGCCGGGCCTCAGCGCCAGGGCTCCACCAGGATCTTCGCGTGCCGCTCGGGATTGCCCAGCTCCGTGAAGGCCTCCTTCACCCCTTCGAGCCCCACGCGGCCGGTGATGAGGGGCACCACGTCGAGCTCCCCCTCGGCCACGTGGCGCAGGGTGCGCGCGAACTCCTCGGGCGTGTAGGCCAGGGCGAACTGGAGTTGAAGCTCCTTGTAGATGCCCAGGAACGGCTCGATCTGGTCGCTCTGCATGCACACGCCCACCACGACGATGCGGGCCTGGGGCGGAGCGCCCTCGATGAGTTGCTGAAGCATGCCCGGCACCCCCACGCATTCGAAGAGCACCGCGGGCTTGACGGCCGCGTGCTCCGTCCACGTCTTGTAGGGAGAGCGCTCGGAGGGGTCGACGACGACATCCGCGCCCATCTTCTCCGCGAGCGCGCGGCGGGTGCGCGAGTAGTCGGCGGCGATGATGGGGTGCACTCCCTCGAGCTTGAGGGCGGCGATGACCGCGAGGCCCACCGGCCCGCAGCCGATGACGAGCGGCACCTCACCCCCCTTCAGCGCGGCCTTCTCCACCGCGTGCACGCCCACGGCCATGGGCTCGACGAGGGCGGCGTGCTCGGAGGGCAGACCATTGGGCACCTCGAGCAGGAGCGCCTCGTCGAGGAGCATCTTCTGCGCGAAGCCTCCCGGCAACACGTTGGAATAGCCGAGGGTCCGCACCCCGTCCGCGCTCACCGTCAGCGGCATGCAGGTGACCCTCGTACCGGGCTTCAACCGGCGCTCGCTGCCGGGGCCGTAGTCGAGCACCTCGGCGCAGAACTCGTGGCCGAGCACCACGTCGCGCGCGAGGTCCATCACCTCCGGGGCGTTCGCGCGCCGCATCGTCTCGGTGAAGGTGTGCGCGTGCTTGAAGACGTGGAGGTCGGACCCGCAGATGCCGCAGGCCAGTGATTTGACGAGCACCTGACCCTGTCCGGGGACTGGATCCGGCAGTGTGTCGACGACGAGGTCTCCCTTGCGGAAGATGGCGGCTTTCATCGTTTCGCTCCCCCTGGATGCGGAGGCCAGGTCGGCCCCCGGCGTGTTGGCGCCAGTTCCCGCGACGCTCGCGAAGCCTCGTATTCCTGTCAAGCCAGAGGGCTCGCGTCTGGCGGAACCGTCTGCTCTCACCGGTGGTGGGCTCGGGCGTGATGCCGAGCTTCATCGGTCCGTCCGACCGTCCGGTGCACATGGTGGCCACGCGGGACGTGGGCGGGCTGGCGGCCCGGTTGTTACGCGAGCCCACGTTCGGCCAGCGCGTGGTGGAGCTGGCGGGCCCGGTGGATTACAGCCCGGACGAGGTGGCGGACACGCTGGCCCGGCTGCTCGGCCGGCCGGTGCGCGTGGCGGAGCACTCGCCCGCGGCCCTGGTCCCCATGCTCATGGGCATGGGTTTCTCGGCGGAGGTGGCGAACCTCAGGGCGGAGCTCGTCGAGGCCATCAACCGGGGCCGGCTCACCTTCGAGCATCCCAGCCACGTGGTGCGTGGCCGGACGACCCTGGACGAGGTGCTCGGAGGGCTGCTGCGTTCCATGGGCGCCCTGCCGCACAGGGGCGCTGGCGCCGAGGAGGGCTCGACGGCTTCGCCCTGGTGAACACGATTCCGTCAGCCGGTCTTGCGCAGCTTCTCCGTCGCCGGCACGACCCTCAGCAGCCGGGCGGGCATCCTGCCCGCGAGTCGCTCCATGGACTGCATGAACAGGCGGTACATCACTGGCAGCAACACCAGCGTCAGCACGCACGCGGAGATCGTCCCCGCCACGATGACCACCGCCAGCGGCTTCTGCGTCTCCGAGCCGATACCCCGGCTGAGGCAGGCCGGGACCAGGCCCAGCGCCGCCAACGCCGCCGTCATCAGCACCGGCCGGAGCCTTTCCCGGGCGCCGTTGAGGATGGCCGACTCCAATGGCTCGCCTGTCTCGAGCCGCTCCGCGATGGCCGACATCACCAACACGCCGTTGAGCGCCGCCTGTCCGATGAGGGCGATGAAGCCCACCGCCGCCGCCACCGACAGCGGCATGCCCGCCAGGTACAGGCCGAACACGCCCCCCATCAGCGCGAAGGGCACGTTCATCAGGGTGATGACCGCGCGGCTGAACGAGTTGAACGCCTTGAACAGCAGCAGCAGTGTCAGCAGGAGCGCCACGGGCACCACCGTCAGCAGCCGGTTCATCGCCCGCTCCTTGCTCTCGAACTCACCGCCCCATTCGAGGCTCACGCCCGGTGGCAACGGCACCTCCCTGGCCACCGTGGCGCGTGCCTCCTCCACGAACGAGCCCATGTCTCGCCCGCGCACGTTCATCCGGATGCCGATGTAGCGCCGGCCGTTCTCCCGGTTGATGGACGCGCGTCCCTCGCCGCTCCCCACGTGTGCCAGTGCCTCCAGCGGCACGATCACGCCTCCTTCCACCGGCACCCGCATCTTGGCGATCTTCTCCACGTCATCGCGGCTGGAGACTGGCAGGCGCATGACGACGTCGAAGCGCCGTTCTCCGTCCCAGAACTCGTTCACCGTCTGCCCGCCCAGCGCCGTCTGCAACACGTGCTGGAACTCACCCATGTCCATTCCGTAGCGCGCGAGCGCCACCCGGTCCGGATTGATCTGCACCTGCATCACCGGCGCGCTCTTCACCAGACCCAGGTCCGCCACGCCGTCCACCCGGGCGATGGTGGACTTCACCTTCTCCGCCAGGTTCTGCAACTGGCCCAGATCGTCACCAAAGAGCTTCACCGCGATCTGCCCCTGCTGGCCGGAGATGCTCTCGTTGACGTTGTCTCCAATGGGCTGGCTGAAGTTCACCTCCATCCCGGGAATCTCGCTGATGGAGGCCTGCAGCCGGTCCATCACGTCGGTGAGCTCGGGCGTGTCGCGAGGCCACTGGTCCGGTGGCTTGAGCTTGACGAAGAACTCCAGGTTGTTGGCCAGCTTGGCGTCCGTACCGTCCTCGGGGCGGCCCAGCGAGGACAGCACCTGCTCCACCTGGGGGGCCTGTTCGATGAGCTGGGTGATTCGCGGCACCAACTTGCGTCCCTCGGTGAGGGACACGTTCGGCGGCAGGCTGAAGGTCATGTAGATGCTGCCCTCGTTGAGGGCGGGGAGGAACTCGCTGCCCATGCGAGGCAGCATCACTCCCGCCGTCAACAGGCCCGCCGTGGCCAGGGTGAGCACCAGCGCGGGGCGCTCGAGGGCGAACGTCAGCGTGGGCTCGTAGGCCCGCTCCATCAGCTTCAGCACCGGGCTCTCCTTGTGCTGGGCCCCCTTGCGGTACACGAGCGAGGCCAGCACCGGGACGAGCGTCACCGAGAACACCAGCGCCCCCAGGAGCGCCGCCACCACCGTGTTGGCCATGGGGCTGAACATGCGCCCCTCCACCCGCTCCAGCATGAAGATGGGCAGGTAGGCCGCGATGATGATGAGCATGGAGAACACGGTGGGCCGCACCACCTGCGAGGTGGCCTGGCGGATGCGCTGCTCCACTGGCGGCGCTTCCCGCTCCGCTCCCGGGCCATGTCCGTGGCCGTGATCGAGGGCCAGCTTGAGCAGGATGCTCTCGATGATGACCACGCCGCCGTCCACGATGACGCCGAAGTCCACCGCGCCCAGGGACAGCAGGTTGGCCGACATGCCCCGGCTCTTCAGGTAGATGAACGAGGTGAGCAGTGACAGCGGGATGAGCGTGCCCACCACCAGCGCGGCCCGCAGGTCCATGAGGAAGATGAAGAGGACGAGCGTCACCACGATGCCGCCCTCCAGCAGGTTGCGGCCCACCGTCTTGAGCGTGGTGTTCACCAGGTCCGTGCGGTCGTAGAAGGGGTCGATCCTCGCATCCTCGAGCTTGAGGCGCTGGTTGATCTCCTCCACCGCTCCGCGCAGGCGGGAGAGCACGTCGGAGGGGTTCTCCCCCCGGCGCATCAAGACGATGCCCTCCACGGTGTCGTATTCCCCGCCGCGGCTCACCACGCCCTGGCGTGGCGCCCAGCCATCGCGTACCTCGGCGACATCCTTGATGAAGACGGGCGTGCCCTCGTGCGTGGCCACGCGCACCTCGCGGATGTCCTCCAAGGTGCTGAAGAGTCCCTGGCTGCGGATGACGAGCTGCTCGGCGCCCCGCTCCAGCACTC
Organism: Archangium violaceum; assembly: GCF_016859125.1. Taxonomy (NCBI): domain Bacteria; kingdom Pseudomonadati; phylum Myxococcota; class Myxococcia; order Myxococcales; family Archangiaceae; genus Archangium; species Archangium violaceum. The sequence continues at coordinate 5,583,387 of NZ_CP069338.1, forward strand.
CGCCCGAGGCATTCATGCTGCCGCCGCGCAGGGCGTCCTCCAGGTCGTCCAGCGTCAGCCCGAAGGCGGCCAGGCGCGAGGGATCTGGCTCCACGTGCACCTCGCGCAGCAGGCCGCCAATGGACACCACGTCCGCCACGCCGTTGACGCGCATGATCTGCGGGCGCACCACCCAGTCCTGCAGGGTGCGCAGCTTCATCGGGTCTCCCTTCGCCCCGCTCAGCGTGTAGCGGTACACCTCGCCAATGGGCGTGGCGTAGGGCCCCAGCTGGGGGGTGATGCCCTCGGGCAGCTCCGCCTCACGCAGCCGCTCCAGCACCTGCGCGCGCGCCGCCAGCCCCTCCACTCCGTCGTGGAAGGTGAGGGTGACGAAGGACAGGCCGAAGAGCGACAGGCTGCGCAGCCGGCTCATCCCGGGCGTGCCATTGAGCGCCCGCTCCAGTGGAAGGCCGATCTGCCGCTCGACCTCCTCGGAGGGTTGGCCCGGGAAGAGGGTGATGACCTGGACCTGGGTATCCGTCGGATCCGGGAAGGCCTCCACCGTGAGGCCCTGGAAGGAGATGACGCCCCAGATGGCCACCAGCAGGGAGAAGAAGATGACCGCGGCCCGGTTCTTGAGTGAGAAGTCTACGATCTTGTCGAACATCCGTGGTTCTCCGGGCTAATCGGCCAGCTCGATGGTGTTTTCCAGCAGCAGCGCGCCGCGGGCGACGAAGCGGCTACCGGCCTCCAGGCCGCCGCGCAGCTCCACCGCTCCGTCACGGCGCCGGCCCACCGTTACCGGCACACGCTCCAGCCGGTTGGAGTCGCGCGCCACGAACACCACCGAGCGCTCTCCGTTGGTGACGACAGCGCTCGCGGGCACCTGCACCCGCTTGATGTCGCCGCGCGGCAGGGGCGTCACCTCCACGAAGGCGTTGGGTCGCAGGGCCCGGTCCTCGTTGAGGACGCGCACGCGCACCGCGACCGTGCGCCGGTGGGGGTCCACCACCTCGGAGATGTGCTCCACCACGCCCTTGCGCGCCAGCGCTCCGCTCCGGATGCTGACGCTCACCTCCTGGCCCGCGCTCAGGTCGGACGCGTCCGACTCCTGCATGTCCGCCAGCACCAGCACCTCGTTCAGGTCGGAGATGCGCAGGAGCGGCCCATCCCGGTCCGGTGTCACCTCCTGGCTGGTCGTCACGTCCAGGTCCACCACGGTGCCGGCGCGCGGCGCCTTCACCCAGAAGAGGTTGTCGCCCTCGGCGGACACCGAGAGGCTGGCGCGCTTGGCCTGGGCGGCCTGCAGGGCCAGCTTCGCCTGACGCAGCTCCGCCTCGGCGGCCTGCAGCTCCTTCTCCGCCGCGGCCTGCAAGCCCACCAGCTCTCGCACCCGGTCCGCGATGCGCTGCTTGTCGGAGACCTCCGTCTCCGCGCTCTTCAGCTCGCGCTCGAGGTCCGCGTAGGCCCCCGAACGTACGGAGAAGAGGCGATCTCCGGCGGACACCCGGTCACCGATGCGCACGCGCACCTGATCCACGCGGCCGGCCAGCGGCGTGCCGACCGAGGCGGTGCGCCGCTCGTCCAGGTCGACCCGGCCCGGAGCGGACAGTGGCGCCAGCATGGGCGCCTCCGTGGCCACCCCCAACTCGATGTACTGCCATTGGGGCCCCTCGGGCGGGAGTTGCACGCTCTCGCCCTTCACGACGAGGCCAGGTGGGGAGGCGGTCTCCTCGGCTCCGGCGGGTGTGGGGCGCCCGAGCACCAGGCCGATGGTGACGGCCGCGCTCAGGCCGATGCCCATGGCGGCGAGCCAGAAGGGAGAGCGGGAGGAAGGTGAGGACATGGGAGTCTCCAGATGAGGGGAAGGGGGTTAGAGGCGTTCGCCCAGCTCGGGCGGGGCCTTGGGGCCGGCGGCGCGGACGCGGTCCAGCGCCACCGAGAGGTGGAAGGCGGTGAGATCGAGCTCGGCGGCATCCATCAGGACCTGGCCGTAGGTGCGCCGGGCGAAGAGCAGGTCCTGGAGCGAGGCGCCGCCGGCCTTCACCGCGGCCTCCAGCCGTTGCACCAGGTCGGCGGCCAGGGGCAGCGTCTGGTTGCGCACGCGCTCACGCCGCGCCGCCACGGCCTCGAGCTGGGTGGTGAGGGACTGCTCGTCGCGTTCGGCCTGGGCGCCGAGCCGCGAGCGGGCCTGCTCCGCGGCTTCGGCCTGGGCGCTCGCGGCCAGCGCGTCCGCCTGCCCGCGCTCGAACAGCGGCAGCGGGAAGGAGAGGCCGACGAAGAAGGAGTTCTTCTGGTTGCCCGATTCGACGAACCGGTCGTGGACATAGCCGGCGCGCACCGTGGGATCCGGCAGCCACCGTCGTCGTGCGAGGGTGAGGGCGGCTTGGGCGCTCCGTTGCTGCGCTTCCAGTGCGCGCAGATCCGGCCGTTGTGGGACCGAGGAGGGACCGGGAGCGCGGGACAGGCGCGAGGCGAGGAATGCCGCCGCTGCTTCCCGGCCACCGAAGGGCGTGCACGCGAGGCCCGAGAGCCGTGAGCACGTCAGCAGTGCGTTGGACAGGCGGCTGTGTTCCTCGGCGAGCTGACCCTGGAGCTGCGTCTCCTCCAGCACGGCCCGGTCCACGTCCAGGCCCGCGGTGTCTCCCTGCCGCTGGCGGGCGCGCTGCAACTCCGTCAGCCGCGCAGCGTCCGCGGCCAGTGTCTCCAGCTCGGCCAGGCGCACCTCCGAGGTGGCCACCTCCGCCGCGCTCTCCAGCAGCTCGTAGGTGCGCTCACGCAGGTCGGCCAGCACGTCCAGGGCGGTGGCGGCCAGCGCGGCGCGCGCGGAGTCCTGCCGGGGGCCTCGTTTGCCCAGCTCGATGAGCTGCGAGAGTCCCACCTGGTAGTTGGGCACGTCCCGCAGCCGGTCCAGGCCCGGTGGGTTGGTGGGGCCCACGGGGAGCGTGTTCCAGGAGAGGTCCAGCTCGGGGTTGGGAAGTTGCCCGGCCCGCACCAGGTCCGCTCGGGCGGAGGCGATCCGGGCCCGGGCGGTGGCGAACCCGGGGGAGTGTGCCCACAGCAGCGCGGCCAGGCCGTCCTCGTCCGGCAGCGAGGCCAGGGCGAGCGGGGCCTGTGTGGAAGCAGGGGCTGGCGGGGTGGCGGGCCCGGATGAGGCGGGGGCGGTGGGGGCCCCGAGCAGCAGGCAGGAGAGGAGAAGCGGTGGAACACGGCGCACGGAAGAGGCTCCCGGTGGAGTTCGGGAGAGCCCCTGGGCAAGTCACGTGCCCGCTTCATTCCGAGTGGTTTCGAGGCCTTACGTTCTCGAAGGCATTCCAGGACCTCGCATGGCGGGCCGGAATTCAAAATCCTGCCATTGCAGATTCTGCAATCGGGCGCTCACTCCTCCCCGAGCCGCTTGAGGAACGTGGCGTAGGCGAGGCCGAGCACCCTGGCGGCCTCCACGCGCCGGCCCCCCAGGCGCTCGAGCGTCCAGCGGGCGTAGGCACGCTCCACGTCCTCCATCGGGCGGGGTGGGGCGGGGAGGACGAAGTGCTCCGGGTCCTCCGTGGGGGCCGGAGCCGTGGTGGGCTTCGCGCCCGCCAGCACGTCCAGCTGGAGCTCCGGTCCGGGCTCCATCACCAGCGCGCGCTCGAGGAGGTTGCGCAGCTCGCGCACGTTGCCGGGGAAGGCGTAGGCCTGGAGCCGGGCCCGGGCCTGCACGCTGAGCACGGCCTCCCGTCGCCCGAGCTCCCGGCGCAGGTGGGCGAGGAGGCCCTCGGCCAGGGGAAGGATGTCCTCGCGCCGCTCGCGCAGCGGGGGAATGTCGATGCGGAAGACGCTCAGGCGGAACCACAGGTCCTCGCGGAACCCACCGTGGGCCATGAGGCCCGGCAGGTCGCGATTGGTGGCGGCGACGATGCGCGCGCTGCTGGAGTGCTCGGTGGTGCCGCCCAGGCGCCGGAAGCGGCCCGAGTCGAGGAAGGTGAGCAGCTTGGCCTGCAGGGGAAGGGGCAGCTCGCCCACCTCGTCGAGGAAGAGCGTGCCCCCATGGGCGACCTCCACCAGGCCGCGGCGGGCGGTGCGCGCGTCGGTGAAGGCGCCCTTCTCGTGGCCGAACAGCTCGCTCTCCACCGTCTGTTCGGGCAGGGCCGCGCAGTTGACGTGGACGAAGGGCGCGTCCTCTCCTCGCGAGGAGACGTCATGCAGGTGGCGGGCGAGCATCTCCTTGCCCACGCCCGTCTCGCCCAGCAGGAGCACGGCGCTGCGCGGCGAGGCGGCGATGCGCTCCAGCGCGGCCAGCACCCGCTGCATCGCGGCCGAGGCGGGGGGGACGAGCCGGCGCCGTCCGGAGAGCTCCGCCTCGGCGGCGGCCAGTCGCTCCTTCAAGCGCCCCGTGTCCAGGGCCCGGCGCACGCGGAGCACCAGGTCGGCCAGCTCCACCGGCTTGGCCACGTAGTCCACGGCCCCCGCGCGCATCGCGTCCACCGCGCTGGCGATGTCCCCATGCGCCGTCACCATCACCACCGCCGCGCCAGGCGCCTGGGCCTTCAGCTCGGGGAGGAAGGTGAGCCCGTCTCCGTCCAGCAGCCGCCGGTCCAACACCACCAGGGCGGGGGTGAGCCGTCCGAGCGCGGCGCGGGCCTCGTGCAGCGAGCGCGCCAGGGTGACGGAGTAGCCCTCGCGCTGCAGGGCCGCCGCGCCCATCGAGGAGAAGGCCCGGTCATCATCGACGAAGAGGAGGGGTACGCTCATGTCGTCTGCTCCTGGATGTCTTTCGGAGGGGGCCGCACGCTCATGCGCAGGGTGAAGCGGCTGCCGCCCGGGAGGCGGGTGAATGTCAGACGCCCGCCCTGTTGCTCCAGTGCGCGCCGGGTCATGGACAGCCCCAACCCCACTCCCCTGGGCTTGGTGGTGACGAAGGGCTCGAAGAGCCGGGCCTCGAATCCGGGGGGCGGCCCTCCGGCGTTGTCCTCCACCTCCACCACTGCCTCGCCGTCCTCCTGACGCACGTTCACCCTCACCTCGGGCGAGGTGATCCGCCCCAGGTCCTTGGCGGCCACGGCCGCTTCCATGGCGTTGCGCACCAGGTTGTCCATCGCGGTGGCCAGCAGCAGCGGGTCTCCCGAGAGGAGCAACTCTCCGTCCAGGTTGGCCTCCACGCGCACTTCCTCTGCCTCGGGCAGCACTCGCAGGCCGTCGAGCACCTCGCGGACCAGGTGCGGCAGATCCACGGGCATGTACTGCACGCGCGGCGGCTTGCCGAAGTGCAGCAGCGAGGTGGCCAGGTGGGCCAGCCTGTCTACCTGTCCGCGCAGCGTGTGCACCGCCAGCCCGTGCTCCTCGGAGGGCGGGAGGGTGCCCACTGCTACCTTGATGCCGTTGAGGGAGTTCTTCACCTCGTGGGCGATGAGGCTCGCCGCCGAGCCGAGCGCGGCCATCGTCTCCTTCTCCGCCGCGCGCCGCTCCATCTCCAGGAAGAGCCGGTAGACGCGCCGCCAGTGCAGGCTGAAGAGGAGCAGCGTGCCCAGCTGCAGCACGGCGAGGGTGAGCAGTTGCACCAGCAGCCGGCTCCGGATGGGGGCGAGGGGGATGCTCTCGTCACCGGCGAGTACCAACCTCAGGTCCGTACCCGGGATGGACGTGGCCCAGGCGAACACCTCACCGTGGCCCGTCTCCAGTCGTTGGCCGCCTTCGCGCAGCATCGTCTCCACCTTCCCGGCGAAGCCCGGCGCGGTGGCCCAGGCGGGAGGGGAGCGGGGGATGAAGAGAGCTCCCGCGCGGTTGAGCACGAGGAGGGTCAGGTACTGGCTCGAGGGGCGCGAGCCGGGGACCTCCACCTCCGCGTCGAGCAGGCCCACGAGGAGGCCGGCCGTCCTGCCGTTGCGCACCACGGGGATGGCGACGACGAAGGTGGACGAACCGGGATGGAGTGCGTCCACGGAGGCGGTCTGCTGGTTCAGCGCGCGCTGGAACCAGGGGCGGTCACGCAGGGAGCCGCCGGCATCGAGCAGCTGGGGTGGCTCGCTCCAGCGGGGCTTCCCCGTGGCATCCAGCAGGACGACTCCCTGACGGAAGATGCCGGTTTCCGGGGAGGTGAGGTCCAGCATGTCCTCCGTGGCCCGCTCCTCCTGCATCTCGGGACCGAGACCCAGGGAGACCCGCTCGAGCTCGGACTTGAGCAGCTTCAGGTGCAGGCCGATCGCATCGGAGTACACGCGCGATTCGCGATTGAGACGGTCCTGGAACTGGCTGTGCGCTTCGTGGACGTCGCTGCGGTAGGAGAGCAGCGGTCCGGCGATGGCGACCAGTCCGAGCAGCAGGAGGCCCGCGAGCACGGAGCGAGCGAACTGTCGCTCCGCGCGCAGGTGCTCGGGCTGGGAGGCGTTCTCCATCGCCGGGAGGGGAGGCGCCTCAGGCGATGATGGCGAGCTTCGGAGCGGACTCCGCCGGCGGGGCGCTCGTGTTGAGGTCGCCCGTCAGGTACTTGCCGGAGAAGCAGGCCGTGCAGAAGGTGGCGCGCTCCCGGTCTCCCACCGCGGTGCCCAGGCCTTCCTGGGAGATGTAGCCCAGCGAGTCCGCCGTCACGTAACGGGCGATCTCCTCCACGCTGTGGCTGGAGGCGATGAGCTCCTGCCGGCTCGGCGTGTCGATGCCGTAGTAGCAGGGCCACTGCGTGGGCGGCGAGGAGATGCGCAGGTGCACCTCCACCGCGCCCGCGGCCTTGAGCATCTTCACGATCTTCCGGCTGGTGGTGCCGCGCACGATGGAGTCGTCCACCACCACCACGCGCTTGCCCTTGAGCACCTGGCGCACCGCCGACAGCTTCAGCTTCACGCCGAAGTGGCGGATGGACTGCTGGGGCTCGATGAAGGTGCGGCCCACGTAGTGGCTGCGGATGAGGCCCACGTCGTAGGGAATCCCGCTCGCCTGGGCGTAGCCGATGGCCGCGGGCACGCCCGAGTCCGGCACCGCGATGACCAGGTCCGCTCCGGGCGCCGGCTGCTCCTTCGCCAGCTGCCGCCCCAGCTCCTTGCGCGTCTCGTACACGCTCGTGCCGAACAGCACCGAGTCCGGCTTGGCGAAGTACACGTGCTCGAAGATGCACCGGCCCAGCCGCGTGGGCTGGAAGGGCTGGCTGGAGCGCAGGCCCGTCTCGTCGATGACCACCATCTCGCCGGCCTCGAGCTCGCGGATGAACTCCGCCTCGATGAGATCCAGCGCCGTCGTCTCGCTGGCCAGCACCCAGCTGTTCTTCAGCTTGCCGAGCACCAGCGGGCGGAAGCCGTAGGGGTCTCTCGCCGCCACCAGCTTGTTCTCGGTGAGGAAGAGGATGCTGTAGGCCCCCTTCACCTTGGTGAGCGCCTCGACGACCTTCTGCTCGAAGGTGGGCTGCTTGGAGCGGGCGATGAAGTGGACGATGACCTCGGTGTCCGCGTCCGACTGGAAGATGGCTCCGTCGGCCTCGAGCGCGGTGCGCAGCTCCTGCGCGTTGACGAGGTTGCCGTTGTGGGCCACGGCCATGTGGCCGCCCACGTACTCCACCGAGAGGGGCTGGGCGTTCTTGAGCTGGCTGCCGCCCGCCGTGGAGTAGCGCACGTGGCCGATGGCCGCGGCGCCCGGCAGCTTCTCGAGCACGGGCGCGGTGAAGATGTCCGCGACGAGGCCCATCTCCCGGTGGGCGCGAAGGCTATGCCCATCCGATGCGACGATGCCCGCGGACTCCTGCCCGCGGTGCTGCAGCGCGTGCAGGCCGAGATACGTCAGGTTGGAGGCCTCTGGGTGACCGACAATTCCGAAGATCCCACACATGGCGCGTGCCTTATCCCCTTCGAGGTCCGAACGGAACTGGAGAACGGTTGCCTTGTTCGTGGGTATTCCGCCGGCTGATGTCTCCAGGAGGTAACCGGCCGTCCAGGCCCCCGGAATTCCCCGGTTGGAGGTAGGCTTCCATCCCGCATGTCTTCCCGGCGGCGGCGACTGCTGCCCTCCCTGCTACCCCTCGTGCTCCTGACCATCGGATCGGCGTACGCGCTCGCGTCCTGGAACTGGTGTGGCCGGTGGACCGAGCGGGAGCCCGTGGTGCTCGGGGAGGTCCACGCCGAGGGCCCCTTGAAGGCCGGGGCGGCGAGGGTGCCCCTGATTCCCCCCTTTCCGGTGGTGGTGGCGGGCTATGGGCCTCCTCGACCGGAGGCCAGCCGGGCGGACCCCATGCCCCAGGCGCGGGCCGTGGTGCTGTCCTCGGGGGACGTGAAGGTGGGGCTGGTGTCGCTGGAGCTGCTGCTGGTGCCCGACGAGCTCGTGGCCGAGGTGCGTGAACGGACCGCCGGCCTGGGGCTCCAGGGGGTGGTGGTGACGGCCGCGCACCCGCACTCGTCCTTCGGGGGATACGACACACGGATGGTGTCGCAGCTCGCGGGCACCGGCCGCTTCCGCAAGGACGCGCGGGAGGCGGCGGTGGTGGGTGCCACCGAGGCGCTGCGTCAGGCCGCGGCGCGGCTCACCGAGGTCTCCCTGGAGGTGGGCGAGGCGCGGGAGGGCGCGCTGGTACGTTCGCGCGCGGGCGGCGAGCTTCCGGATGGGGCGCTGACCCGCGCGGTGCTTCGAGGCGCGGAGGGACCCGTGGCGGAACTGCTGATCTTCGCCGCGCACCCCACGATCCTCCCGAGGGACCGGGCCCTGGTGGACACGGACTGGCCAGGGCGTCTGAGCCAGCTGCGCGAGGAGCAGGGTGGGGTGACGTTGGTGCTACAGGGGACGGTGGGCAACGTCTCGGTGTCCTACGGCGATGGCGAGGGCGCGGAGCGGGCGCTGTCCTTCGCGCGTGCGGTGTCGAAGCTGGCCGAGCAGGCGGTGCCGGTGGCGGCCGGGAGCTCGAGGCTGGCCTTCGCGCGGGTGGACGTGGCGCTGCCGAGGCCGGACGCCTCGCGGCTGGTGCCGTCGTTCTCGCGGGCGGCGGGGGACAACTTCCTGTGCGCGTCGTCCTCGCGGACGTCGGAGATGGGCGCGCTGGTGTTGGGGCCCCTGGAGCTGCTGCTGGTGCCGGGCGAGCCCACGGTGGGCGCGGGGGCCGAGCTGGTGCGGCGCACGGGCGCCACGGGGGTGCTGGGGCTGGCGGACGGCTACCTGGGCTACGTGGAGACCGCCGAGAAGGTGGAGACGAACCAGGGCGAGGCCCGTCACCAGTACTTCGGCCCCGTGCTGCTGGAGCGCCTGGGCGCGGGGGCCGACCTGGCCGCCCGGGCCGCGGGTTTCACACCCTGAGGGCGCCGCTCAGAGATCGTCGAACTCCGAGTCCTCTTCCCGCTTCTTGAAGAGCAGGGCGGTGCGGCCCAGGAGCTGGACCAGTTCGGCGTTGGTGCCCTGGGAGAGCTTCTCGGCGGCCTCGTGACGGTCCTCCGGGCCCTCGTTGATCTTCACCTTGATGAGCTCGTGATCCTGGAGCGCCTGCTCGACTGCGGCGATGACGCCCTCGGTGACGCCCGACTGGCCCACGATGACGACTGGCTCCAGGTGGTGTCCCAGCGCGCGGAGCTGGCGGCGCTGTTTTCCGGTCAACGGCAAGGGACTTCTCCTCGTGTATGGGGGAGCACGTGGCGCGCTCCCGGCTCGCGCACCCTACTTCTTTTGCTGGGCCATGCGGATCTCCCGCTGCGCGTCGATGTGATTTGGCTGAACCTCCACCGTCTTCTGGAAGTGCTTCAGCGCGCCGCTGTTGTCGCCGCACAGCTTGGCGATGACACCCAGGAAGTAGTGCGCGGAGGCGACCTTCTCGTTCTTCTTCAGACAGTGTTGGATGTCGCGGTAGGCCTCGTTGTAGCCCGTCTTCTTGTCCTCGAAGGTGAAGAAGCGGGTGTAGCCGCGCCAGGCGAAGAACTCGGGCTCCTCGGGGTTGAGCGCGATGGCCTCGTCGAGCAGCCTGGCCGCCTCGGCGAACTTCCGGGCCTTGATGTAGATGCCCGCCTTGCGGAAGAGCTCCTCGCTCTTGAGGATGGACTCGATGTCCACCTGGGCCTCGCCGCTGCCGCCGTTCTTGAGCTCCTCGATGTACGCGGCGCGGCTCTTGTCGTCCGAGAGCGTGCGGTAGGCATCCCCGATATACGCGAAGATGTCGGCCTTGAGCTTCTCCATCTCCGGAGGCGCGCCTGGAGGCAGCGTGTCCGGGTGGTACTGCTTGGCCAGCTTGAAGTAGGCGATCTTCACCGCCGGGCCGTTGGTGTCGGCACCCAGGCCCAGGCGCTCGAAGTGGTTCTGCTCCTTGAGCTTCGCGGCCAGCTCCCGGAGCGCGGGGAGCTCGTTGGAGCCTGGAGCGGAGCCCGGGGCAGCGGCGGCGGGAGCAGGGGCCTGGGCTGCTGGGGCGGGCGTGGCGGGTTTCGCGGCCGGAGCCGCGGTGGGCGCGGGAGCCGCCGGACGAGGCGCCTGCGGTGCGGCGGCGCTCGGAGGCGTGGCCGGTTTCGCGGCGGGGGCCTGGGCGATACCCGGCTGTGTTCCCGGGCGGGCGGCGGCAGCGGCTTGGGGCGCGGCGGCGGGAGGTGTCGCGGGTTTCGCGGCGGGGGCCTGGGGCGTGGCACCGGCCTGGGCGACACCCGGCTGTGTACCCGGGCGGGCGGCGGGAGCGGCCTGGGGCGTGGCCGGTTTCGCGGCGGCCTGGGGGGCCGCGCGCACGGCGGCGAAGGACACTCCCTCGAGCTCCTTGAGGAGGAACACGAGCCGCAGCAGGTGATCGGCGTCCTGGGGAAGGTCGTTGAGGAGCTGTCCGGCCGAGCGCACCCCGTCGATGAGGGCGAGCACGCGCACCTCGTGAGGGGTGAGCCGCAGGTCTCCGGTGGCCACGCGGCCCTGGGACTTCATCACCGGCAGGTTCAACACGGGCTGCAACCGTCGCCGGAGGTCCGCGCTGGGGATGCGGCGGATGAGCTCACTGAGCACCGCCCACTTGTTGCCGAGGGGCATCGCCCTGGCGGCGGGCAGGTCCTTCGCCTCGAAGGTGAAGGAGCCGGATTCGGCGCGCAGTCCCTTGAGGAGGATGCTCTGGGCGCGCTGCGCGAGCTGGGTGAAGGCGGTGGCGGGCTGGAGGAGTCCGAGCCCGAAGAGCGCCGCGAGCACCTCTCCGCCGAAGCGGCCCCGAGCGGCCTCGGCCTGCTGGAGTTGCTCCGGGGTGACGAGCTTCGACTGCACGAGCCAGGTGCCGAGCGCGTCCCCGGGGAGGGAGGAGTCGATGAACTCGGGGTTGCCCTTGCGGAAGTGGATGCTGACGGTGCAGTCGGCCAGGGTGAGCGTGAGCAGACCCGTGTGGTTGCCGGCGGCGATGAGCCCGTAGAGGCGCACGGGGGAGTGCGTCTCGAGCTGCCCGCTGGCGGGGGGCAGCTGCTCCGGGCCCGGCGCGGGGGTCGCGGCGGAGGCGGGCGCGGCCGTGGGAGCGGGTTGCGCGGGAGCTCCCGGCGCGGCGGGGCGTGCGGCGGCACCCGGCGGAGTTCCCGGAGGAGCGGGGTGGGGCGCGGCACCGGGAGCGGCGGGGCGCTGGGCGGCGGCGGGGGCTGGCGTCCCAGGCATGCCGGGCCCGGGCGTCACGGCGGGAGGCGGGCGGGCGGCATTCGCGGGAGCGGCACCCGCGGGAGCGCCAGGAACCGTGGCACCCGCGGTCGGTGCGGCGGGCCGGGCACCTGGGGCCGCGGCGGGCGCACCGGGCCGGGCGGCGGTGGGGGCACCGGGGTTGGCCACGGGCACACCCGCCCCTGGCACAGGGGGTCGCGTGACGGCACCCGGTTTGGCGACGGGCAGACCCACTCCCGGTACAGGCGCTCGGGTGACGGCGGCACCCGGGCCCGCCACGGGCACTCCTGCTCCGGGCACGGGAGGCCGGGTGACGGCACCGGGGCCGCGAGGCATGGCTCCAGGGCCCGCGGAGGGCGCTGTCCCCGGCGCGGGCGCCGCGGGAGGCCTGCCCGGTTGAGGACCGGGGGGCATGGCTCCAGCGGGTGGTGTGGCCGGAGCACTCGGGCCGGGGGGGACGACGTCGCCCCACATCTCGCGCGGGAAGGCATCGCGGATGTGCGGGAAGCGACCGGGGAAGGCGAAGTTGATGCCGTCCTCGGAGACCTGGAGCCGACCCTGGATGGCGCCGTTATCGATGAGCAGCTCGATGGTCGGCAGGGCCAGTGGGCCCCAGATGGCCCCCTGCTCGTTACGCACGAAGTATTGCCGGACGTCTCCCTCCGCCATCTCGGATGTCGCTCCTTGTATGCGTCCTCACCCTACCCCCGTCTCAGGATGAGGGAAAGCAAGCTGCCCGGCGCGGCGCTGTCAGGGGGTTTCCAGGGAGGCCAGCCCGAGGATGCTCAGGCAGGCCGGGTTCGCGTCCTGGGTGCTCGGCGGGTCGAAGCAGTGGACCTCGGTGTCGAACACCTTGCACATCCCCTTCGGGGTGGCGGCGCAGGCCACCTTGGAATAGGCCTTGGTGCAGCCGTAGCCGCACACGGGCTGGCCGTCGCTGAGCTGGCACTGAAGGGGTGGCAGGGACTTGCCCCAGGAGCAGAAGGCCTGGGCGGGCGGGTCGAAGCAGTCCAGCCGCATGCCATCGCTCTTGCAGATGCCCTGGGGCGTCTTGCTGCAGGCCACCTTTCCGGCGCCGAGGGTGCACTTGTAACCACAGGCGACGTCCGTGCCGTAGCCCCGGCACTCGGAGCGAGGCGTCTCGCGGCCATAGACGGCGTACACCTCGGGGGGCGGATCGAAGCAGACGAGCTCGTCGTTGCGGCCGGTGCAGATGCCCGCCGGGGTGCGCGCGCACTTCACCTTGCCGAACTGCGTGGCGCACTGGTAGCCGCAGGCCACCTGTCCGTCGATGGCCTTGCACTCGGGAGGGGGCAGCGCGTCACCGTAGATGCGGACGATGTAGGCGGGTGGGTCGAAGCAGATGGCCTGGCCGTCGATGACCTGGCAGGAGCCCTGGGGCGTCTGCGCGCACCGCACGCGCTGTCCGTCCGACTTGCATTGGTAGCCGCACGCCACCTGCCCGTCGATGGATCGGCAGGTGGGACCTTTCGGGTCAGGGGGCGCGGCGGACAGCAGCGCGAGGGTCATCACGGAAACGAGAGACGCGAGCACGATGGGACCTCGGCGGGGGACGTGTCCCCGAATTGACGCCCAGAGTCGGCGCGCGCGCAAGCTTTGGACATGGTAGGTGCCCGCTCGTGGAAGTGACTTCGCTCGAAATCGTCCTGTTGTGTGTCGCGGCCCTGACGGCCGGTGTGGTGGATGCCATTGCAGGAGGAGGAGGGCTCGTCACGCTGCCCGCCTTGCTGGCGACCGGCCTGCCGACGCACGTGGTGCTGGGCACCAACAAGGGCCAGTCCGTGTTCGGCGCGTTCGCGGCGCTGGTGCGCTTCTGGCGGGCGGGACTGCTGAGCGGGAAGCTCGCGGCCATCACCTTTCCGCTGGGGTTGGTGGGATCGTTCATCGGCGCGGCGCTGGTGCTGCTGATGCGGCCCGAGGTCCTCAAGCCGGTGGTGCTCGTGCTGCTGGTCATCGTGGCCGCGTTCCTGGCGTTCCGCCGGGGGCCTCCGCCGGGGGAGCGACCGGAGCCACCTTTCAAGCGCATGCTCGCGCTGGGCGCGGTCATCGCGCTGCTCATCGGCACCTATGACGGCTTCTTCGGGCCGGGGACGGGGACGTTCCTCATCATCGCCTTCTCGGGGCTGCTGGGGCACGGGCTGACGAGGGCCTCGGCGGACGCGAAGGTGGTGAACTTCGCGACGAACGTGGCGGCGGTGGCGCTCTTCGCCTATCGAGGCGTGGTGCTGTGGCACGTGGCGCTGCCCATGGCGGCGGCCCAGTTCACCGGCGCGTGGATCGGCGCGCACATGGCCGTGCGTGGGGGCGACAAGCTGGTGCGCAAGGTGGTGCTGCTGGTGGTGGTGGCGCTCGTCCTCAAGCTGGGTCGCGACGTGTTCGCCGGGTGAGGGGCGGCGTGGCCCCTCGTCCCGTGCCGCCCGCGCCCGCTCAGCCGATGAACACGAGCAGGCCGTGGCCGCGCTTCGCCACGGCGGCCGTGAACTTCTTCAGCTCCTCGAAGTAGGAGAAGAGCTCCTCCTCCGGGTCCAGGTCGGGCGGCGGCTCCTCCCAGAAGCCCGGGTAGATGTCCTCCTCCTGCAGCCGCGCTGGATCGTAGCGCTTGCGCAGCGTGCTCTCGGACAGGGCGTCGAGGGCCTTGGCGAGCTCCTTCACCTGCGCGGCGGTGAAGACGCGCGCGGTGCCCTCGTCCGAGGGGATGTCGCCCACGTCCTCGCCCCCGCGCACCAGGAAGTCCAGCGGTGCCTTGCCCTCCCAGGCCGTGCCGGTCAGCAGGTACTGAAGACCGTGCCACGTCTCGCCGATGTCGAGGTCCAGGAAGCGCGCGCCCTCCGTGTCCCCGAAGTCCTCCTCGTCATCGATGAAGTCCTCGAGCCTGTCGGGGTGCTCGAGCAGCTTCTGGCGCTGGTTCTCCGTCAGGCTGCGCAGTGTGCAGAGCATCTCCATGGGCCCCTCACAGCACCACGTGCTCGCGGTGCTCTCCGAAGACGTCGCGCATGGCGTCGGAGATCTCGCCCAGCGTCGCGTAGGCCTTCACCGCGTCGAGGATGAGCGGGATGAGGTTCTCGTCCGGGTTGGCCGCCGCCTTGCGCAGCGCGTCCACCGTGCGCTGGGCCGTGGCGTTGTCGCGCTCGGCGCGCAGCTTCTTCATGCGCTCGAGCTGCGTGCGCTCCACCGTCTCGTCCACGCGCAGCAGCCCCGAGGGCGGCGGCTCCTTCACCTGGAACTGGTTCACGCCCACCACGACGGTGCGCTTCTGCTCCACGTCGCGCTGGGCCTCGTAGGCCGCGTCCTGGATCTCGCCCTGCGGGTAGCCCTTGGCGATGGCCTCGACCATGCCACCCATCTCGTCGATGCGGCGGATGTAGTCCTCGGCCTTGGCCTCCAGCTCGTCCGTGAGCCGCTCCACCACGTACGAGCCGCCCATCGGGTCGATGACGTCGGCCACGCCCGACTCGTAGGCGATGACCTGCTGGGTGCGCAGCGCCAGCCGGGCGGACTCCTCGGACGGCAGCGCGAGTGCCTCGTCCCGGCTGTTGGTGTGCAGCGACTGGGTGCCGCCCATCACCGCCGCGAGCGCCTGAAGGGCCACGCGCACCACGTTGTTGTCCACCTGCTGCGCGGTGAGCGTGCTGCCCGCCGTCTGCGAGTGGAAGCGCAGCATCATCGAGCGAGGATCCTTCGCCTTGAAGCGCTCCTTCATGATGCGCGCCCACAGCCGGCGCGCCGCGCGGAACTTGGCGATCTCCTCCAGGAAGTTGTTGTGGACGTTGAAGAAGAAGGAGAGCCGGCCGGCGAACTCATCCACCTCCAGCCCCGCCTTGAGCGCCGCGTCCACGTAGGCGATGCCGTCGGCCAGCGTGAAGGCGATCTCCTGCGCCGCGGTGCTGCCGGCCTCGCGGATGTGGTAGCCGCTGATGGAGATGGGGTTCCACTTGGGCACCCGCTTCGCGCAGAAGGCGAAGAGGTTGGTGATGAGGCGCAGCGAGGGCCCCGGCGGGTAGATGTACGTCCCGCGCGCCATGTACTCCTTGAGGATGTCGTTCTGGACGGTGCCGGAGAGCTGCTCGAGCGCCACGCCGTTCTTCTCACCCACCGCCGCGTACAGGCACAGGAGGATGGGGGCGGTGGCGTTGATGGTCATCGACGTGGACACCTGGTCCAGGGGAATCCCCTTGAGCAGTACCTCCATGTCCTGCAGCGAGGAGATGGAGACGCCCACCTTGCCGACCTCGCCGTGCGCGCGTGGGTGGTCCGCGTCGCGGCCCATCTGCGTGGGCAGATCGAAGGCAACCGACAGTCCCGTCTGTCCGGACTGGAGCAGGTAGTGGTAGCGCTTGTTGGCGTCCTCGGCGGTGCCGAAGCCCGCGTACTGGCGCATCGTCCAGAAGCGGCCCCGGTACATGGTGGGCTGCACGCCGCGGGTGAAGGGGTACTCGCCCGGGAAGCCCAGCTTCTCCCCGTACTCCCCCTCGACGTCATCGGGGGTGTAGAGCGGCTCCATCGTGAGGCCGCTGGAGGTACGGAACTCCGGGTAGCGCTCGCCGGCCTTGCCCTTGGCCTTCTCGTACGTCTTCTGCCGCCAACGGGCCTTGTCCGCCTTCGTGTCTGCCATGGGGTCCTCTCTCCCTCTCCCTTTCGGGAGAGCACACCCTCTCCCCCTGGGAGTGGGGAGGGGGTGAGGGTCTACGTCCGGTCTACTCGACGACCACGAGCTTCGCGTTGATCTCCACCGCGGTGCCTTCCTTGGCGGGCAGCTCCACCACCTTGCCGGCCTTGGGGCTCTTCAGCTCGTTCTCCATCTTCATCGCCTCGACAACCACCAGGCCCTGACCTTCCTTCACCTCGTCGCCCAGCTTCACCAGCACCTTCACCACCTTGCCCGGCATGGGGGCGGCGATGACCTGCTTGCCCTCCACCGAGAAGCCCGCCGAGCCCGCGCGCAGGCGCAGCCGGCGCTCGTCCGCCACGTCGATGCGCGTCACCTGCCCCCGCACCAACACCTGCACCTCGTCGCCCTGCTCGTCGAACTCGACGCCGTAGGAGTGCCCATCCACCAGCATGGACACCGCGCCGTGATCCAACGTCAGCGCGTCCACGAGGAAGGTCTTCCCGTTGTGCGTGAGCTTGAAGCGGTTCTCTCCGGCCGGCTCGATGTCCACCGGCACCGCTTCCTTCTGTCCCTGCAGCTTCGCGAAGTAACGCATGGGAATTCGTCCCGGTTGCACGGGGGAGGGCCAGAGACCCTCACCCCGGCCCTCTCCCAGGGGGAGAGGGAGTTGACGGTTTAGCGCCAGCGGCGGCCCGACAGCCGCCACGCGGAGATGCCACCCTTGCCGCCCTGGGACGACGTCTGGGTGAGGGTCTTCGCCCGCTTCTGATCCCTCTGGTACGCGTACACCACGCTCGCCAGCAGCGCGGCCTCGGTCAGCTGCGGATCCTCGCCCTTGCCCAGCAGCGTCTCGTGCTCGCGCGTGAGGAAGCTCGTGTCGTAGTCGCCCTCGACGAACTCCGGGTGCGAGAGGATTCCCTTGAGGTAGCGCACGTTGGTGGTGATGCCCTTCACCACGTACTCGCCCAGCGCCCGCTTCGCCCGCTCGATGGCCTCGCGCCGCGTGGGGGCCCACACGGACAGCTTCGAAATCATCGGATCATAGACGTTGGGCACCGTGTACCCGGGGAACACGCCCGAGTCATCCCGGATGTACGGGCCACCCGGCACGCGCAGGTAGTTGATGCGGCCCGGGCTCGGCATGAAGTTGCGCGCGGGGTCCTCCGCGTAGATGCGCACCTCGATGGAGTGCCCGTTCGGCCTGGGCGCCTCGGTGTACGGGAGCTTCTCGCCCTCGGCGACCTTGATCTGCCAGGCCACCAGGTCCAGCCCCGTCACCCACTCCGTCACCGGGTGCTCCACCTGGAGGCGGGTGTTCATCTCCAGGAAGTAGAAGTTGCGGTGCACGTCGACGAGGAACTCCACCGTGCCCGCGCCCACGTAGCCCACGGCCTTGGCGGCCTTCACCGCCACCTCGCCCATCTTCGCGCGCAGCTCCGGCGAGAGGATGGGGCTGGGCGTCTCCTCCACCACCTTCTGGTGGCGGCGCTGCGCCGAGCACTCGCGCTCGTTGAGGTGGATGGTGTTGCCGTACTGGTCGGCGAACACCTGGATCTCCACGTGGTGCGGCTTCTCGAGGTACTTCTCGATGTAGACCGCGTCGTTGCCGAAGGCGTTCATCGCCTCGCTCTTGGCGGCGCGCCAGGAGGACTCGAAGTCCTCCATCCGCTCCACCTTGCGCATGCCCTTGCCACCACCACCACCGGCGGCCTTGAGCATCACCGGCACGCCGATCTTCTCGGCGTAGGCGCGGGCCTCCTCGACGGTGGCGATGGGCTCGGCGGTGCCGGGCACCACGGGGACGCCGGCCTTGATCATGTTCTGCCGGGCACGCGTCTTCTCGCCCATGGCGTCCATGGCCGAGGCGGGCGGGCCGATGAAGGTGATGCCGGCCTTCTCGCACGCGCGCACGAAGGACGCGTTCTCCGAGAGGAATCCATAGCCGGGGTGGATGGCGTCCGCGCCGGTCTGTCTGGCGGCCTCCAGAATCCGCTCCTGCACGAGGTAGCTCTCGCGCGAGGGCGGGGGACCCACCAGGACGGCCTGGTCGGCGGTGCGGACATGCAGGGCGGAGCGGTCCGCCTCGGAGTAGACCGCCACCGTGGAGATGCCGAGCTCCTTGCAGGTGCGCATCACCCGGACGGCGATCTCGCCGCGGTTGGCGACGAGGATTTTGCGGATCTTGGGCATGGGGCTCCCTTTAGCACAGGGGAGCAGGTGCCCGGCGAGCACGTTGGCGGCCAGGGCACCACCCTGTCCGCCAATACGCTCTACTACTCGGAGCCTGTAGCTCCTGACGACTACTTGCGGTGGCTGAGGTACTGCTCCATCAGCCTGCGGGCCTCGCTCAGCTTGGCCTCGACGAAGCGGTCATCCTCGTCCGGCTCGGGAGGAGCGGGGGGCTGCTCCGCCGGGTGCTGGCCCTTCTTGCCCTTGGTGGGAGCGGGGGCATGGGGCTCGTCACCGCCGAAGTCCACGGCCGCGGCGAGCAGGTTGCGGGCGGTTACTCCACCATCGAGCAGGCGGCCGAGCACGGGGGCCTCCAGGCCCAGCCAGCGCGCGGTTTGACGCACCACGTCGATGTACTCACCCTCGAGGGAGCGGGAGGGGCGGCCCGGCTCGCTCAGGGAGGCGCGGCCATAGCTGCCCACCTTGTCGGTGTAGAGGCCCACGGCCTGGTCGCGGAAGTCGCGAGCCACGGCGCGCACGAGGGAGTCCAGGTGGTCCTCGGGGACGGCCTTGCCACCGGAGGGGGTGAGTTTCAGCTCGGCCACGCGCCAGCCGGCGTCGGCCAGGGCGGTCGCGGACTCCACCCAGCGCACCTCTGGCATGGGGACATTCGCGGTCTCACACGCCCGGGAGAGCGTCTGGCGAAGGGCGGTGAGGTTGCCTTCGATGTCGGCGAGGAAGAGGACGAGGCGGGGTTGAGACAAAAGAGGGGCTCCTTAAATCTGGTGCGCTCCTTCAAGCACGAACGCCCCCCCCAAAATTTCCTGGGGGAGGCGTTCTGTCTTCTTCCGGGAGAAGAGGCCCGCTCGCCTGCCTGCTTCCGGGACTACAGCGGGATGTTGCCGTGCTTGCGCGGCGGGTTCTCCTGGCGCTTGTTCTTGAGCATCTCCAGGGCGCGGATGACCTTGGCGCGCGTCTCCTCGGGGCGGATGACCTCGTCGATGTAGCCCAGCTCGGCCGCCTTGAAGGGGTTGGCGAACTTCTCGCGGTAGTCGTTCACCAGGCGGGTGCGCTCGGCGTTGGCGTCCGCGGCCTTCTGCAGCTCGTTGCGGAAGATGATGTTGACCGCGCCCTCGGGGCCCATGACGGCGATCTCCGCCGTGGGGTAGGCGTAGTTGATGTCCGCGCGGATGTGCTTGGACGCCATCACGTCGTAGGCACCGCCGTAGGCCTTGCGGGTGATGAGGGTGATTTTGGGGACGGTGGCCTCGGCGAAGGCGTAGAGCAGCTTGGCACCGTGGGTGATGATGCCCCCCCACTCCTGGTCGGTGCCAGGCAGGAATCCGGGCACGTCCACCAGGGTGATGAGCGGGATGTTGAAGCAGTCGCAGAAGCGCACGAAGCGCGCGGCCTTCACGCTCGCGTCGATGTCGAGGCAGCCCGCCAGTACCGCGGGCTGGTTGGCCACGATGCCCACCGACTTGCCGTTCATGCGCGCGAAGCCGACGACCATGTTCTTCGCGAAGTGCTCCTGCACCTCGAAGAAGTGCTTGTTGTCGACGACGGCGCGGATGATCTCCTTGATGTCGTAGGGCTTGTTCGGGTTGCTGGGGACGACCGTCTTCAGGCTCTCCTCGGCGCGGAAGGGATCATCGTCGCAGGGCTGGGCGGGCGGATCCTCCTGGTTGTTGGAGGGGAGGAACGAGAGCAGCTCGCGCGTCATGAGGATGGCGCTCTGCTCGTTCTCCGCGGCGAAGTGCGCCACGCCGGACTTCTGGTTGTGCGTCAGCGCGCCGCCCAGGTCCTCCTTGGTCACCTCCTCGTGCGTCACCGTCTTGATGACGTCCGGGCCGGTGATGAACATGTAGGAGGTGTCCTTCACCATCATGATGAAGTCCGTGATGGCGGGCGAGTACACGGCGCCACCGGCGCACGGGCCGAGGATGAGGGAGATCTGCGGCACCACGCCCGAGGCGAGGGTGTTGCGCAGGAAGATGTCGGCGTAGCCGGCGAGGCTCTCGACGCCCTCCTGGATGCGCGCGCCGCCCGAGTCGTTCAGGCCGATGACGGGAGCGCCCACGCGCATGGCCATGTCCATGATCTTGCAGATCTTCTGGGCATAGGCGCCGGAGAGCGAGCCGCCGAAGACGGTGAAGTCCTGGGCGAAGACGAAGACCTGGCGGCCCTCGACGGTGCCGTAGCCGGTGACGACACCGTCGCCGAGGATCTTCTTGTCACCCATGCCGAAGTCGTTGCTGCGGTGGGTGACGAACTTGTCGAGCTCCGTGAAGGAGCCGGGGTCGAGCAGCAGGTCGATGCGCTCGCGGGCGGTGAGCTTGCCGGCCTCGTGCTGCTTGGCGATGCGGTCAGCGCCACCGCCCAGCTCGGCCTGCTTCTCCATCTGCTGCAGCCGGGCGCGAAGGGGATCCTTTTCCGTGGTTCCGTCCATGGGTCGCGCATCTAGCACGATTGGGGCCGGGAGGGGGGACCTGGGGCATGGGGCATGGCGAGAAGCCCGGAGGACGATGGATGAGCATCACTTCTAGACGCCCGGACGCGGTGTGGGCGAAAGTGTGTACGCGACATGACCCATCGCGTTATCGACCAGTTCCTCCGAGCCACTTGCTGCTTCCCCCGCATGGGCGTGTTGGCCCTGGTGGCGAGCGTGCTGCTGGCGGGATGCGTCACGGTGGCACCGCCTGAGAGGGCGGTAGTGATTGATGAGGCGGAGAGGGTCTTCGTCACGCTGTCCTCGGATTTCGAGCCGGTGCAGGTGGGAAATGCTGAGTTCACGGGCGCCCTGACTCAGTTGCTGGTGGAAATGCCGCTGCGGGTGGCTCCCGCTACCATCCCTATGCAGCCCGGGCGGCGGTACGCGCTGGCTTCGGAGCCCGTGTCTCGTGGTGAGACATGGCACTACTCGGAACTGGCCCGGTCCTACGGACGCTTCTGCGAACGACGAGGCACTCCGGGTGACTGCCTCTCCCTCTTCGAGGATGGTTCGCGCCTGCAAAGCGATGACAAGCGCCGTATCGCATTGGCGCTGGCCGTGGTACCGGCGCTGGAGGGCGTGGATGCGGAGGTGCGGTCCATGCTCAACCCCTCGCGTGTTGTGGCCATGGCGAGTATCACCCTCACGGCTTATATTGCGTATTCCGGCCATCGTGATCACCCAGATCGGTCGATCGTGATCACCTGGATCGGTCATCGTGATCGGAGCGAAGCGACGCTGACCGGGCGGGCCCCCGTCAGCGGCCCTCCTCGGCTCCTCCGCTCCAGGCCGCCACCTCTCAACAGGGCTCCTATCCGTCCTATACTTCATCGACGCCAGCAGGTCGAATGGGGCCATCAGCAGCAGTGCTACAGGAAGCGAATGAGTCCAGACCGAATGGTTCTTTTGAGGCATGACGATACACCTGCGCAAATGAGGAACATTGGGCGGCGATCTGTCTCTCCAGGACGTTACTCAAGGATGTCTAAGCAGATGGCCGCAACAACGACTTCCGTTGTTGTTGCGGCTCAATGGTCTGCAGACTTGGCGGTGTCCATGTCGATACCCCAGCGATGGGCGCATCGCACCCATCATGGCGAATGAAGCAACGTCAATATCGGGCAAGCTTCAACCACATGACTGACCAGGGAGACAGGATTTGAACCTGTCTCCCCTATCCCACGGCGATTCAGCGACTCTCGCAGCTTGAGTCTTTGATGTTTTTTGAGCTAAGGAAGCCTGAACGCTCATCCGGAATGAATGGCCGTCTTGGGATTCTAGAATTGAGGAGAATATGTCTGACTTCGCATCATCGAGCGACGGTAGACGAGTTTTTGGGGGCGCCTGTAGATGGCTGTTTTTGGGGGTTGCTCTTCTCGCAACGGTTGCGAGCGCGGGAAGGAGAGTCAGCTATGAGGTGCGCGTAAACACGTATCCGCAGCAAGACTATGGGCAAGCGGAAGGTACCATTGCTGGAGCCTACAGGTCGGCTGACTCGAATCAGTACATCGCCTGTCAAGTGCGTGCGGAAGGCCTGATGGGCCCCTCTACGCGTACTCTCAAGTGCGAAGCCGCCAATGCGGATGGCATCGTCGGGTCGTGCACTCTTCAGAATGCGCCACAGTCACTAGTCGATATGGTGATGTCAATAGTCGACACGGACTACATTTGGTTTAGGTGGTCTCTCTCTACGGGGACTTGCACCAATATCGCAGTAGAGCGTGGCTCCCTCCAGATTCCTCGATAGAAAGAGGGAAATCTGCACGTCCGGTTCGATGAGCGGCGTGGAGGAAACGGACCGTGGGTGAGACTCGGCGAGAAGACGAGCGAGAGTGGACCTTCGCAGCAGGCGCCGACGAACCCGAGCGGCACCGCGCCTCCCGTCGACTCTACCCTGCTGACGCTGCTGGGAACTGCTGGCGAGAGCCTTCGGCATGGAGCGCGGCCTCAAAGCCAACACCTCCAAGAAGCGCACCTACTCCCTCTTCCGCCAGGGCTGCATGTA
Source organism: Archangium violaceum (assembly GCF_016859125.1). Taxonomy (NCBI): domain Bacteria; kingdom Pseudomonadati; phylum Myxococcota; class Myxococcia; order Myxococcales; family Archangiaceae; genus Archangium; species Archangium violaceum. The sequence continues at coordinate 5,606,193 of NZ_CP069338.1, forward strand.
CTACCAGGCTCTGCCCAACATGCCCGAAGCCCGGTTGCGGCCTCTCATTGAACGCTTCGCCCAACTCGTCTGCGAGCAGCTCGTTTTCCGTGAAGCCTTTGGCCTTTTATGAGGGGATGCCTCAGGTCGCCCCCTGTCGCTCCATCCTTGAGTTCCTCTACCTCCTCCCCAGTGGCTCAGTCCTGACTTTTTCAGTAACCTGCCAGGCCGGTGACATTTTTTGCCAGGGAGTGACGCAAAATGTCCGCTGCCCGCTGCCCGCGGCCCCGTCGCCGAGAGTGGGAGTGGGTGCGCACGGTGCTGGCCCACCCGGTGCATCATTGCAAGGCTCACCGCGCCGAAAGGGCTCCTCATGTGCCGCAACCCGCTGCTGCTCCTCCTGGTGCTCCTCACCGCATCGACCGCTTCCGCGGAGTACGACGAGGAAGAGCCCCCGCCGATGCTCGAGAGCTCGAGCCGCTTCTCGCTCCAGACCGGCTGGCGGTACACCCCCAACACCCGGTTCTATGATGACTACTATTCGCAGCCGGGGAACCGGAACCTGGAGCGCTCGGGGGATGCGATTGGAGGGCCACTGCTGGCGGCCACCTTCGCCTATTCTCCGATGGAGTGGCTGGAGCTGGGAGCCGATCTGTTCGCCACCTACGAGCGAATGCAGCTCACCCGCCAGCCAGGGCTGAACGCCATGACTTTTGGAGCACTCGTGGGCCTGCGCTTCCAGAAGCTGCTTGAGATAGGACCCGAGGGGCTGGTTCCCTCGGTGGGAGCCCTCATGGGGCCCCTGTTCGCCGCCTCGTTCTTCGATGGAGGGGGCTCGGTGGAGAACACCTCCATGACGATCGGAGGAACGGTGGGGGCGACCCTGCGCCTCAGCGAGAAATGGGGGATCGTTTTCGAGTACCGGCTGCTCTTCGCCAAGGGCGTGGCGGAAGAGGGAGGCGTTTACGATGCGGTCGGGAACTGGTTCTCCGTGGGCATGACCTACCAGCTCCCATCGGTGCCGGACCGGCCAATGAGAAAACTCTTCTAGCGTCCGGCCGCGACTCGCCTTCGCGGCTGGTGAGGATGAATGGCTACCCTGTGCGTGAACCCGGACGCCGGAGCGGCGTGAACTCGAGCCTGAAGGCCCAGGCGGGAAAGACCGTCGCCGCGAGGCCCGAGCCGACTCCATACAAGAGCTCATCCAGCGGAACCCCGAGGAACCGGCCTCGCAGCAGGATGCCCGGTCGCCGGGGCCAGCACCCAGGTGAGCCCGTTCAGCGCCAAGATGGCCCAGGCGGCCCGCTCGCCACCCACCCGCGCCGGGAGCGTGAGCTTGCCGCTCTCGAGAGCCGAGGGCTCATCGGGGAGCGCGGTGGCGATGGCGCAGCCGAGGTGGGTCGTTGGCGTAGACGATGAAGAGCTGGTCGAGCACCCCGAAGAGTTGCACTCCCACCAGCGTCCCGAGCTCGAGCGCACGGCCCTGCATGCGCACGGCGAGGAGCTGCCCGAGCAGCAGCGGGAGCGCGATGTACGGCTGCGAGGGCAACCGCGAGGCCTGAATCCAGGCCCGGAGCGTCCCCCTCCCAACCTTCACGGCGAGGCCCCCCGCGAGAATCCGAGGCGCTGGGCGGTTTCGGCTCGCAGGTCGGTGAACGGGAGGTCCCAACGGCGCTCACCCTCGAAGAGCCAGGCCTTGACGGGGATGAGGTCCGCCTGGGCGAGCACCCGGTGCAGGTGCTCTTCCTCGCGAGGCTCGCGGCGGAAGGTGAAGGGGTTGCGGAAGTCCTTGCCCTCGAGCCGCCCGTACCTGGCGTCGTCCCTGGAGATGAGCTCGGTGAGTGTCTGGAGCCGTCCTTCGAGGTAGTCGAAGAACGCCACGTCGAAGGGCCCGATGCCCGCGCGCGTCTGGGGTTCGCTCGCCACCCAGCGGGCCCAGTCGTAGCCGTACAGGAAGTCGTGGGCGTAGCGGAAGCGCAGCTCCGACTTGTTGCCGAAGCCCCGGCACAGGCCCATCACCCGGTGGGCGAAGCTGGAGATCTCCCGCGGCCCGCCAGCGTGCCACATCCGCCAGGCCAGGTGGTCGAGGTCCCAGAAGATGTTGTCCGGGAAGTCGTCCGCGAGGGCCCGTACCACATCACCCAGGCTCCAGGCGAAGGCTCTCGCCCGCTCCACTTCGGAGCAGCCCTCCAGCAGGCGCGTGGCCAGCTCCACGGGAAGGAGCGCTCGGGGCCGGCTGGCATCGAGCGAGGCGCACGGCCCGAGCAGGGGCGTCAGCGACTCGAGCCTGGCGAGGACGTCATCCAGAAGCCCGCTCACTTCCGCCCTCCCAGACCCACGGCGAGCACGAGCGCCGACAGCGTGAACGTTCCCCACCAGATGGCGCGGTGCAACTCCGACGCTCCCATGGACAGGCGGCCGGCGGTGGCCGCTCCCACGGCCTGTCCGAACAGCGCGGGGACGAACACCTTCGGCCAGCTCGTTGGCTCGAGTGCATACCACCACCGCGCCGTGGGCCTCATCGATTCGATTCGCACTACAGTTGGGCCTCCTGTGCCGGGTCTCCTTCCGCGCCGAGCACCACCGCGATGGGCTCCAGCATGGGGATTCGCGCACAGACCATCAAGACGGTCGAGGTGATGGGGACCGCGAGCAGTGCCCCCACGGGGCCCCAGATCCATCCCCACACGCTGACCGCCAGGAGGATGACCAGTGCCGAGAGCCGCAGCTGCCTTCCCTCCAGGAGCGGCGCGACGAAGTTGCCCATCACCTGCTCGATGGCGAGGATGCCCAGGGCCACGAGGAGCGCGCGACTCCCTCCTTGCGTCGCGAACGCGAACAGGATGGGCGGTATGGCCGCGAGGATGGAGCCTAGAATGGGGACGTAGTTGAAGAGGAAGAAGAGGACCGCCCAGAGGATGGCGAGCTCGACGCCCAGGAGGCCGAGGAACACGCCCTCCAGGAGCGCGGTGGCGAGGCCCACGCCGGTGATGACGAGCAGATAGCGCCGCATCGCGGTCGCCGCCGCGGCAATCGCGCCGAGAATCCTCGTGCCGCCATCCCCTGGCAGGATGCGAGTGGCCTTGGTCCGCCATCGCGGGGCCTCGAGCAACATGAGCAGCACGAAGAAGATGACGAGCACGAGGAAGCCCAGTGCCCCCCACACGCCCTGGATGGCGACGGCACCCGCCTCCGTTGCCCTCTGGCGCAACGCGCCTGGTGTCTCGCGGGACTGATTGACAGGCATTCCCCGCGCTTGGGCCCAGGCCAGTAGCGGCTCGAGCCTGGCTTCCACCTGGTCCATGTGCTCTGGCAGCTCACGTGCGGCGGTCCCCACCGCGAGCGCGAGCGCGCCGCCCACCATCGCCAGGGCAACGAGCATCACCAGGAGCGCGGCGGCGGTCCCCAACCAGCGCATGCGTTTCGGCAGCCGGGAGCACAGCGCGCGTTGCACCGGGTAGACCAGGAGTGTCACGAAGAACGCGAAGGTGAAGGGCGCCGAGAAGGTGTGCGTCACCTTGAGTGCCGCCCCCGCGAGCACCGCCGCGACGACGAGCGCGGTACCAGGTAGCACCCCCATGCGACGCTCCCGAGGTTCGGGCAATCCGGTGGCCAAGGTGTCAGCTCCTCTTCTCGTCCTCCTGTTCACGTGGGCATAGCCCACGAAGTGCCAACCCCGTGCGACGCATGTCGCTCGATTTCCCGCGATGCTCATGCATCGGACACTTCTCCAGGGGTTCGGGGGAGCACTCCTCTAACGGCCCCCCCCGGGCCGTCCAGCACCTGCTCCGGGGTGAGGGGAGCCGTCACCCGGGTTGGCTATGGACATGGGATGGATCGCGACCTACGGCTCCGAAGAGGAGATGCAGGTCCAGAGCAGCTTCATCTCGGAAGGTGGCTCGGGAGCACCGGCGCCAGACTTGTCGATCGAGGTGGACGACCTGGACGCGGTGCTGCGCCGGGTGAAGAAGGCGAAGCTCCCCGTGGAGTATGGCCCGTGCGACGAGCCCTGGGGGCGACGGGGCTACAATTCGTGCGTTGGTGACGCGGCGGGTGAGCCGAGCGGCTGCCTCAGTTCGCTGAGCGGCACGATCAGGAGCGCGCGCGAGACAAAGGAGCCGATCCAGAGCTCATCACCGGCGACGATGGCGCTCGTGCCCGCGCTGAAGGTCTCGTTCGCGGCTCGCTCGAAGAGCGTGGTCGCCTGGAAGGTGGCCGGATCGATGCGGGCCACCTCCGTTCCAATGCCGCACTTGAATACGAATCCACACAGGCCAACGACGGCGATGGAATTCGGGTGCCCTGTCGCGAGAATGGAGCCGTCGGGCGCGAACCGGAGGTTGTCGGGATGGAATCCAAGGTTGACGGACCGGGGGCTCGTGGCGGCTCCAACGAGGGGGACCTCGTGCACCCTGCTGGTCATGTACTCGTTCACGTACAGGCGCGTGCCGTCCGGCGACACGAGGATGCCGTTGTCTCCCTGGAAGCGGGTACCCGGAACTTCGCTCCAACCGCCGCCAGGCACCCACCGCAACACCGCACCTTGTGGCGAAGACGGAAGGTGCGGAATGGTGACGACGATGCCTCCGTCCGGGAGGGGTGCGACGGAATTGGCCTCATGCTCCGTGGGCAGCATGACGCAGCCGGTCCAGGTCAGCTCTGGCCCCTCGGCGGAAACCCGGACGTCGAATACCTCGATCGACTCGCGACCGCCGTGGTTGACCGCGTAGAGCGTGTGCTCACCCTTGGCGCGGGCACGGAGCGCAATCCCGTGCGCGGAGAGGAGCTTCGGATCGGGTGCACCGGGGCAGTCGCGGTAGGTCGGCTCGACCGGGCGCGAGAGATCGGGTGTCATGGCGCGGAAGGCTTCGTCGCCAATCCTGACGGCATAGAAGCCGCCCCCGGCCCAGTCGTCGTTGCCCATGTTACCCGTGACGACCCAGTCACTGTCCCCGAGGCGCATCAGGTCCTCTGGCTTATTGAGCCCACACACGGCGTGGACGCCGCTTGTGCGCTCGCACTCCGTGCCTACACCTCGCCCGGCCGGCCAGAGCCTCCAGTAGAGGGCGAACGCGGCAGCGAACCCCAGAAGAGCGAGGAGGCCGAGTGCGGCGATGCGCACGCCCCTCCTGGTGAACAAGGGACGGGGGGCGGCGGGTGCTCGTGTCTCATCCCTGCCAGGTGTCGGCATGTCTCTCTCCCTGACCTCGTTCTCGCATGTCAACAACGACCCGCGGGGTTCCGCTGCGGGCCACCCCAGAGCGTGCACGGTGCCCGCATCTTGATGAGGGCGCTTGTCCGACGCAAGGGGAACTGACAGGGCTCAATGTCAGATTGGACGATGCGCCTGCCTTGGTTTTGTGGCTCTCCCGCGGCAGGCCGGCCTCCAACCCCTGGTGACTGCAGTCACCAGCGGTTGCCTGGGGGGGTGACAACAGTCATCACCTGGGACTGGAGTCACCAGCCTCCAGGTTCACGGCCCGAGCCCTGTTGCCCAGGAACTCAGCCACTTACGGCGTCTCCTACGTTCCCTCTCCCCTGGCACGGCATCTGCACTACGCAGGAGCAAGGGACATTGAGACCCGACGCCCCTGGCGTCAACGAACAACGAACCGGAGAGAGCACGCCATGTTTTCCAGAAAATTGGGTAGGAGCCCCTCGCTGTCTGGGCTCAACCCTCTTAGCAGGAGCCCCTCGCCGTCCGCGCCCGTCCAGACCAGGAGCCCCTCGCCTTCTGGGAGCCCTGTTGCTAGCAGGAGCCCCTCGCCCTCTACCCTGAATCGGATGACCGACGGGTTCGACCAGCGCGTGCCGTCGCCCAACGTCCATGGCTTGTCTGGAAGCCGTTCACCCTCTCCTTCGCCGAGGCCGACGGGTTCCGAGATTCTCGGGTCCAACTACGACGGGGACCACACGCGCTTCTCCCATCAGCAGCTCTCCCAGGCGCATGACCGGCTGACCAACGACGGCTATTCTTTCGTTGGTTTCAAGGGCACGACCCGGCCGGGTGCGCAGCACATCGTGAACAACGGGCTGAGTGCCAATAGAACCGACAAGTGGAGCGGAATCTATGTCTCCGACCACCCGGAGGTCGCCGCGGGTTACACAGCCGACGACATGGGCAATTCGCGCGGCGGCCAGCTCCTGCGCATCTACGTGCCGAACCGGGACGCGGAGCGTCTCCAGAACCTCGCCACGCCGCTGGACAACCCGAAGGCGGAGGACGAGTTCCGTCGGGCCTTCTCCTTCCCGCTCGGCGATGACCGTTCGTACATCATCCGCGGCGCGGAAAACAGCGAGGATCCGCACAGGACCGAGACCATCCTGAGCGCAAAGGTCGCGGATCGCGCCGTTGGCATCCCATCGACCGTGCGTGTCGATCAGAAATACGGCAGCGGGGCCATCGATGCCTATCCCGACGCCGAGAAGCTCCTCAGCACTCCTCCCCCTGGTCGTCAGCCGCCTTCCTTGTAGTCCCCGCCTCGCGCCAGGCGGGTACTCCGCCGCGCTGGGGCCCGGAGAACGCCGAGTGGCACACGGCGTCCTCCGGGTTCCCTGACAGCACCGGAAGGGCTCTCGATGACACCTCGTCCATGACGCGGACGCTCAGTGGGCCTCTCTCGCGCCGAGATAGCTCTTCTCGACGTAGGGTGACAGCAGGCCCTGGATCAGGGACGAGTACGTCAACCGGAACTCCATCGTATCGCCCGGCCTGAACTCCTGGGTGCAGTCCGTCACGTCATACACGCTGTAGTTCGAATTGCTGTTGACGAACTGAACGTTGGAGGGGACGGGAACCAGGCTCCTGGGCGCCGTGTGGATGGCCCCCAGGTTCACGAGGGCGCGCTTGCGCAGTCCCTTGTTCTCGAACCGGGGCTTCACTCCAAAGGCATCCGTCCCCACCTCGCCCATCGGTACGGAGGGCTTGGTCTTGATCTCCAGGATCGTCCCCGAGAACAGGAAGGCGTTGTCGAGCAGGGCCTTGTGCTTCTTCTCGACGCTGGGGATCGTCCCCAGCAGGATCGCTTCCCCGGCCCGGAGTTGATTGATCCGGGGGGGCAACGAGTTGTTCTCCATCCAGTCCAGCATCACCGAGCCGCCGATGGACACCTTCTCCATCGGATACCCCAGGTTCTTCTCGATCTCCTGGGCCAGCCCACTCAACAGCGAGACGTTCTCGGAAGAGGGCAGGACGCCGCTGCAACACGCCAGGTTGGCGCCGATCCCGCTCAGCTTGATGTGCTCCGAGCCAGGTTCCAGGATCTTCCGCACGGTCCTCACGGCGTCTTCTGGCATGACGCCTTCCCGCAGATCGCCCACCTCGATCATGAGGATGACCTCATGCGTCACCCCCGCCCGCCGCGCGGCCTCGGCCAGTGCCTGGATCGTCTCCAGCTCTGAATTCAAGCTGGACCGGCAATAGGAGACGACAGTCTGGGCCTCCTGGACGGAGGGCATCGCCACCAGCATGGGCTTCTCCTGGAAATGGCGGTGCAGCTCCCTGGCCGTGACCAGGCTCGCGATTCCCAGGGACGCCACCCCACTGCGCTGGAAGAGCTCGATGACGGGCACGGAGCTCTCGCAGCCCTTCACGACCCCCACCCACTCCAACCGGTTCGCCGCGCAAAACGATTTGACGAACTGGATGTTGTGCTCGAGCTTGTCCAGATCGATGATCAGGCTTGGCATGGCTGTTGGCTCCTACGGCTCACGGGGACTGGGGCATCTCTTCCAACCGGCCTTCCACCACGCGCTCCCTCAACTCCGAGATCGCCGACGGTAGGCCCCGAGCGGGGATGAGCAGGTTGCAGCTCATGTTCTCGCTGTACTTGGGGCTGTACCGCTTCATGAGCTCGTCGACCTGGGGCAGGTAGTTCCAGCGGACGTTCGGAAACAGCGAATGCGCCAGGTGATAGGAATCCCCCAGGGGGAAGATGTTGTGCCTGACGATGAAGCCGATGGGTCCCCTGAACTCGGTGGGGCGCCCCAGCTCGAGCTCCCGCTCGTAGTAGCCCAGATTGAGATCGCAAGGCGCGAACCAGCGATGCAACGCGACGTGCGCGAGCCAATAGAAGAGCGGATAGGTGATGAACACGGGGACGACATAGAGGAAGACCAGCGCGTTCACCGAGTCGAACGCCACGAACAGGCCCACGACGGTGACGATCGTCGCGATCCGCAGGAAGAAGTTCAACGAGAAGCGATCGGCCAGCAGGTAGGAGATGATCTCCTTGAGCCGGGCGAGCAGTCCCTTCCAGGTGAGCGGGTAGAAGAGGGCCGCCCAGAACTTGAAATTGCTGATACCGGGCTTCAAGCCCACATCCAGCAACTCCTTCAGGTCCGGATCGTGAGGCATGTTCACGGAGCTGTGGTGCCGCCGGACATGGATGTCCTTTCTCGCCTTCGCCTCCGGCATGAGCGCGGGGAATTGATAGAAGACATTGGCGAGGAACATGCCCCACTTGATGTTCGGGCAGAGGGCTCCATGCACGGCGAAATGCCCGATCTCCTGCAACGTGCGGAAGCGCCCCGTCACGAACAGGATCAACAGCCCCCTGATGATGAACGAATCAAATGTGTTGAAGGCAATGACCGCGGCGATGATGAGCAGGTACGTCCAGACGAACGGGAATGGTGCGAAATAATCATCCAGGGGGCGAGCACCGAGCCCGGCGAATTCCTTGCGAAAATCCTTGAGGGAGACGTTGGACGAGACGAACTTCGTCTTGCTCAAGTCTTTTCGATGATAGAGATGATCGAGCGCTTGCAGGGCGAGCGCCAGCGTCAAACAAATCAAGATGTGGGCCATGTCGAAGGGAGATAAGGTGTGGTTTGTTTTATGTCAAGCGCTCCTGGATGTATGGCAATTCTGTGAACCTGAGAGGTGTGTGTGAGAAGTTGGGAATCAGTGCCGTGCGCTGGGGGCTTGGATATTCGAGGCGGCTTCGTGTATTCACGGAAGCCGGGCGGAGGGCCACGATGGAGCGGTGGAGCCCTGATGACCCGAGACTCCTCCGAGCACGTCTACCTATGAAAAAGCATTTGTCTGTCATCCCCGCGATCCTGTTGGGTCTGGGGTCGGCGTTCTTCTTCACCATGACCTATGTGCTCAACCGCAGCATGGTGGCGACGGGCGGGCTCTGGGCCTGGAGCACGTCGCTGCGCTGTTTCGTCATGCTGCCCCTGCTGTTCGTGGTCGTGGCGATGAAAGGAGGTTGGCCACCGCTGTGGGCCGAGCTGAGGCGGCACCCCCGGGAGTGGATGCTCTGGGGGACCGTGAGCTTTGGCGGCTGCTATTCGTTCCTGGCGTTGTCGGCGCATCATGGACCCTCGTGGTTGATCGCCGGGTCCTTCCAGATCTCGGCGCTCGCGGGGCCGCTGCTCTCGCCCTTCATCTACACGGATGAGCGCCGGAGGATCCCCCTCAAGGCGGTGGCCATGGGTTCGGTGATCATCATGGGCGTCCTGCTCATGCAGATGGGCCACTTCAACCTGACCATGCCAGCCAACGCCTGGCTGGTGCTGCTCCTGGTGATGATCGCCGCCTTCTCCTACCCGTTGGGTAATCGCCGGCTGATGCTGCACCTGGAGCGCGAAGGCGTCTCCCTGGATGCCGGCCAGCGCGTCCTCGGAATGACGTTGGGGGCCCTGCCCCTGTGGCTGGCCGAGGCGGCCCATGGCTATGCGCGCGTGGGCTGGCCTTCCACGGCCCATGTCGTGCAATCCGCGGGCGTGGCCGTCCTGGCGGGAGTCATTGGCACCACCCTGTTCTTCCGCGCCACCCATATGGCGGCGAACAATCCGCTCGGACTGGCCGCCGTCGAGGCCACGCAGGCCTCCGAGCTGATCTTCGCGCTGGTGCTGGGCGTGCTCTTCCTGGGTGAGCCGTGGCCCTCCCTGGTCAGTTTCACGGGGGCCCTGCTCATCGTGGTGGGCATGGTGCTCTACAGCCGCATCGGCCAGAGCGCCGAACTGGAGCCCGTGGAGGGCTAGCCCGGCATGCTCCGCCGTCATCCGGGTGGGCGGCGTTTCATCTCGAGGCGCCGGAAAACAGGAGGCTCGCGAGACGCTGTAACGGATCCGTCCGTCGAAGAAGGCCTCCACGTCCGCGGACGCCATTACTTGAGCGCTCGGGATTCACGGTGGCCAGGCAGGAGGGGGGTGATGAGCGTGAGCCGTTCCATCATGGGCGTCCGTTCCCGGGGGGATTCCAGATGGAATCCGGATTCCAGTGGGTATCCGGAGTGGCAATAGCCGGATACCAGCCGGTATGTCAACTTCCGTCGCCGGATACCGGCCGGTATGCCAAGAAGGACGATCGAGCAGGGAGGCGGTGAGGCGCTGGCGATCGAGATGGACCTCGCGTGCGTGGTTCGCGACGTCTACTTCCAACCCACGCAGTAGCGCTCGGGCTTCATATCGAGCGGTTCGCCGATCTGCTCCGGCGCTGGATAGCGCTTACGGAAGGTGAAGGCGTGCGGCGTGGGTCCGTTTTCGCGCAGATGCCGCAGACGCTCCATCGCTTCTTCCGTCGTCGGAACATGGCCGGCTGGAATCCACCACAGCACCTGATGTGCCTCCGCCGGATGCTCGAACCACTCGCGCCGGCGCGCCATCACCTTCGTGTGAGGCGTGCGGTAGACGTACTCGAACAGATGCTCGACCGACTCCCAGACTGACATGTTGACGATGAGGTTGGGATCGTCGCTCACCTTGATGTCGGTGGCATTGCCTTCGTTGCTCTCGAGGCGCCAGACGAAGCCGGGTGAAGCCTCGGCGAGCGCGTTGATGTGGTCGAGCGCCGCCACGAAATCCGCGAGCCGCGGGCTGTCGAGTGGTGCGACGGCGCGAGCGACATTGAGTTGAGCGATGTGCCAGGTCTTCATGTGACCCCCAGAATCGAAGAGCCCTCCATCTTGCACCCGCCCGGCGGCCAGGAACAACGTCTTGGAATGTTCCAACGGCCCCGAACCGCGCTGAATCACGTGAAGACGTCGGAGACCAGCCGGCCCTGCTTCTCCATCTCCGCGAGCCACGCCGTGGCTTCCTCCGCGGAGCAGCCCACGCCAGATCGTCGCGGTAGAGGAAGTCCATGTCCGGGTGGTCGCACCCGAAGAAGAGCAACGCTGGCCCGGCTGTCTCCCCCCGCGCGTGGCGCAGGGCGCGCTCCTGGATGAAGCCCCGGAGGGGCGCCAGTCCCGTGCCCGCGCCCACCAGGATGATGGGTGTCGCGTTCGAGGCGGGTGAGCTCCGCCAGGCTTCCACGAAGCGCGGCATGTCGGCACGGAGAGTCCGGAGCTGACGCTGCTCCCCGGCGAGCGCGTGGAATGGCAACCCGAGGGGGAGTGGCGGATGCGGCTGTCCTGCCAGCCGGAGCCTCCCTCCGTGACGTTGGAGGTGGAGCAGGCGCCCGCCTCGGGGCGGGTGACGGAGATGGCGGACATCCTCGTGTTGATGACCGCCGTGGTTGAACGCGTGGAGGACAACCCTCGAGTCCAGGCCCACCTCTTGGGATGGCGGGAGAGCGCCTGGGCCCGCTGGGGTCTGTTCCTGGCCCTGGTGGATCGACTACCGACATTCACTGAGCAACGAGACGGGAATGGATGTTTTCATCGGGCCCTTGACACATTCGAGTGACTGGCGTTGTTGATGCGTCATCCGTTTCGAGGAGGAACCTTGTTCAGACATAAGGCGGCTGTATTCTCGCGCGCATTCCTCGCGCCCGTCCTGCTGGGTCTATTCCTGGTGCAGGCGTGTAGCAGCACGCACATTTCAGAGGAGGGCGCGTCGGGGTACGCCCAGCAGCGTCTCGAGCCTTGCGACATTGGCAAGGTCACGGACAACGTGCTGGAGCAGTATGGCGAGCAGCTGACCCCTTCGTTGGCCAAGGCCGCGGCACAGGGCCCCGAGGCCGTCGAGCTGTCCGCGAAGGAGCTTCGCAAGCTGCCCGGCACGGCGACGGTCAGCAGGCCGAGGGCGGACCTGGACCGGATGATCCGAGGGACCCATGGCAACGCGGGGCTCGTTCCCAAGGATGTCGCCAGCAAATTGGAAGGAAGGACCTTCCAGAGCTTCGACGATTTCCGCGGTGAGTTCTGGAAGGCTGTGAGTGAGACGCGTTATGCGAGCGAATTCTCGGCGTCGAACCAGACCCTCATGCGAAGTGGGTACGCGCCCTATGTCGTAGAAGGGCAGCAGTTGGGGGAGTGGGCGGTCTACGAGCTCCATCATATGGAATCGATCCACCAGGGCGGTAGCGTCTATGACCTGAGCAACCTCATGATCACGACGCCCCGGTTCCACCAGGATGTGCTCGACAGGACGTACCACTACTCCTGGGAGTGCTGATGGAACCGCTGAGCGATGACGAGGTCCTGGAGATCATTCGAAGGCTGCAGTCCGGTGGCTACGCAACGGAGGCCGAGACGGGCGAGAAGGCGCAACGCATCGTCTCGCGCTACCCCGGAATCCTGGACTTGATCTTTCACGACCGCAGGAATCTGACGCCTGAACAGATTCTCGCCGAAGTGAAGAGTCGGAAGCCGATCCTGCTCGGTCCTTGAGCATTGCCCCTCCCCATTTCAAGAGAAATTCCATGTCAATGCTGAATTCCAGAGCAGGCCTTCTCGTGCTCGCAGCCGCGGCCCTCCTGGCTCCAGGATGGGCTGAGGCCTCCTGTAAGTACTACGACAACGCCTCCGCCGCGGTTTCCCCACTGCCGCCAACGGATTCCTTCGTCTCATGTCAGCTGGATGCCATCACGCACGGCCGGTTCCATGTGACGGCGTGCAGGCCCGACAACGCTCCGCCGGGAGTCGACATGAACGCGTCGGCCCTCAGGTCCTGGCTGCGTTGCTATGACATGAGGGACAATCCGCCGCGCTGCCTGGGGACCTACTACCGCTCCTCCAGCCAGTGTATCAACGGCAAGCCCTACCCCTCTGGAATAGGGGCCGTCACGCTTTGCAGGGAGGCCTGCTCCGAAGGAGAGTGGGCGCGGCAGACCTATTTCGTTCCGGGAAACCCCAGCCAGTTGCCACCGGGATATCCGTTCGTCTCGGCGGTCGACACCATACCGGGCAAGGCCATTCTCGATCTCTATCAGTATCTGAATCAGGCCCACGACACCGTCGTGCAGGAGAATGGTGAGAACCTGCCCACCCAGCTCGCGGTGTTGGATCTCGCCACGCTCTCGCTGTTCGTGGCGGACGACTCATGAGAGGCCGTGAGCGACGTCGAGCGGGCCGTCATCCTGGGAGGGCTCCTCCTTCCGAGCGCCATCGCGGGAGCGGGGAAGGGGGCCGCCAGGCTCTCGAAGGCACTCCTCCGGATGGAGAACAGCCTTCCGGCGGCGGCATCCTTCGCGAATTCGCTCCGCGGTGTCATTGGCCGCTCCGATGACGCGTTGAAGAAGCTCGCTTCGGACGGCCTGGGGTGCGCGATTCCCTAGCTCCGCATGTGGTGCGGAAGGACCTTGGCGCGGCACACACGGCTTCGATGTCATCACCCGCGGCGCCGGCCTTCACGGCCGCGCTCCGCCGGGCCCTGTTGGATGATGGGCGTCGCGTTCGAGGCGGGTGGGTGGAAGGGTACGTTCGGTGTGTGCACCGCGACCGCCGCCTGCTCCCCCGGGCGCAGCCGCGCGAGGTAGCTCGAGCACGTGCCGAGGAAACGGCCCCGGCCGGACCAGGCCTCCGCGTCCATCACCGCCACCGTCAACGTGCACCGCGAGGGGTCCGCCAGCGGAGTCGAGGACACCGAGTACTGCCGCACGCGCATGGCCGGCAGCAGCCGCGTACGTCACTCCCTCGGGCAGCTTGAACACGAGGTGCCGCTTGAAGCGCCCGAACGGCGACGTCATGTCGACGAGCTCGCGGTCCACGGTGAAGAGGCCGTCACCTCCCAGCGCGCGGAGGTACTGGAGTGCCTGGGTCACCTTCTTCTCGAAGCGCGTCTCGTCACAGGCGTCGGCCACCAGCTCGTACGAGCTGATCACCTGGATGGATGCTCCCCCTGGGTACGACAGCCGGAAGATGGGCCCGAGCTCGCGTGCGAGCTTCATCATGTTCTGCAGGGGCTTTCGGAACCCACGTCGGGTGCGTTCCCCAGGAGGGGGCGCGGGCGGGGCTGGGGGATGTTCGTGGACACCGTGGGTTTGCTCATGGGAAGTCAGAGAGAGGTGACATGAGTGCGCGCAACCGGTCCGCCCCTCGGAAGAGGCCACGTCAGGAGCGGGCGAAGGTGACGGTGGAGACCATCCTGGATGCGGCGGCTCACGTTCTGGTCACCTCCGGCTACGAAGGGGCCACCACCAAGGTGGTCGCCGAGTGGGCAGGCGTGAGCAGCATCGGCTCGCTCTACCAATACTTCCCGAGCAAGGAGGCGCTGGTCGCCATGCTGCTCGAGCGGTTCCACCAGCGCGCCCTGGTGGAGCTCTACGGCGTGAATCCGCGCCTCCAACGGGTCCTCCTGGAGCAGGCGCCTCGCATCGGCCCCCTTCAGGCCGTCCAGGAGATCGAGGCGCGCGTGGAGTCACTCGTGCGGATCGTGCTCGCGCAGAACCTGGAGTTCGAGCGTCCGCGCAACCTGGGGCTGGTCGTCGAACGGCCCGAGCTGATTGGAACCCCCGAGCTCGTGGAGGAGCTGAGTACGCTCATCCTGGGCTACCTGCGGCCCCACGGAGACCGACGGATACGCTCCGCGTCCGGAGTGAAGTAGAACGGGGCGCGCCGTCACCAGGAGTCTCCACACATGCGCCACCCCTTCGCTTCCGTCCTGTCCTCCTTCTGTCTCGCGCTCTCGAGCCCTGTGTGGGCGCAGGACATCTCCTCCGCGTACACCGACCTGACGAACTGCCCCCGCGACACCTCGATGGACGAGGACGCCGAGGAGCACGGCTCCGACGCGCCGAACATCTGTCCGGGTCCGGGCGGCAGGTACGAGGTATCGGAGTGGTTCAGCGCCTACGACGTCCACCGGAGCGTCTCCTTGAAGGGCGACGCCGCGCGCTTCGACGTCCGTCTGCGTCCCTCGAGGGAGGACTGCCCGGTGGGTCGCTATGGCAACAAGGTGGAGTGGCGGATGAAGGGCGGGAGGCCCTTCGCGGTGATTCAGCGCGTCACCTGCTTCGCCCTCGACGAGAACGGGAGCGGTCCGGGCAAGCGGCTCGCGGAGTACCTGGTGGTGAAGGGCCTCGAGGGCTACGAGTCGATTGACGCCGCCGTGAACACGAAGACGAAGAAGGCGAACGAGAAGGCGCGCGCCATCGCGGACGAAGGCGTCAAGGGCCGCTGACGAGGCCGGCGCTCCCGCTGGAGCCCTCGGAGGAGCTGCGCCCCTACTGGCCGGACGGTCTCGCGCGCAGCAGGGGCCGGTAGGCGTCGCGGTGCTCCCACGCCAGGAGCAGGGTCGACGCCAGCAGGAACAGACCCAGGGGCAGCTCCACCAGCTTCACCAGCACCATGATGAAGGGCGAGCCCCAGAGCGCGGCCATCAGCGCGGGGCCGGGCCCCGTCGTCGCTCCGGGCCTCAAGATGAGCGTGCCAACGGGCGCGTTGATGACGAGGGTGAGGCCCATGAGCACGCGGGCGGCGCGCCAGCTCCGGACCACCGCCTCGGCCGTGAGCAAGAGCGTCGCGCGGCTGGGAGCAGCGGCTCGGCGTGCGGCTCCTGGACCGGACGACGCGCCGCGTGTCGCTCACGCAAGAGGGGGCCATCTACTACGAGCGCTGCGTGCGCATCCTCGCTCTGCGCCTCGCCCGAGTACCTTCGCAAGCGTGGCGTCCCCCGCGCTCCCGCGCAGCTCGTGGAGCATGACTGCATCCACTTCCGCATTCCCTCCTCCGGGCGTCTCTCTCCGTGTCTGGCTCCTGTGGCCGCCCGGGCGGGAGCGGTTGCCGAAGGTGCGGGCCTTCATCGACTTCGTGAGTCCGCTGTTCCGCTGAGGGACCGCCCCGCCGGAGCCAGCATGCTCCAGCGGGGCGGACCTTCACCTCGAGACGGACCTGGCGGAACTACTTCACACAGGTGGTGTAGTTGTTCACGTTCGTGGGGTCGCTGATGCTCTTCCGGCAGCCCGAGAGATAGCCATACCCCGACACATGCATGCCAGCGGGGCACTGATCAGAGGTCAGGATGCCACAAATGAATGCACTGGTCCGCGTGGGGGACGAGTATTTCACGCACGTGGTGCTGTTTTTCTCATTCGTCGAATTCTTCCCACACGCGGACTTGTAGTTGTAACTGGTTGGATAGAAGCCCGCGAGGCAGGTGTCGATGCCGCAGGGCGAGATGCTTCCGCCATCCGCGGTGGGGATGAGCTCGTAGCGGGTCCGATTGAAGGTGACCAGGTCGCCGTTATAGACGGTGTTGCAATTCTCGTGGGCGTCGTAGCCGAAGACGTAGTGGGCGCCGCTTGAATAGGCATCAATGCCGCAAGCGTAATAGGTACCGGAAGGAATGCTCCTACACTGGGTCGCGTTCTTCTCCTGGCTGAAACAGTCGTCTCCTCAGTGTGGGGTCGGCCCGGTTTCGCACAGGTTGGACGAGAGATAGTAACCATCGCCACAGGTGCCGAATCCGCACGTGACAATGACATCATCCAGCGCTTGCTGGACGGAGCTCTCGTCGGAGCCCTCCTCAACGACAGCGCCTCCACACCCAGCCAGCAGCATCAGCAGGGACGGGACGAACAGCAGCTTCTTCATGGCACAGCTTTTCCAGGGAGATGATCGTTGTTTGCAGCCGGGTCCGATCCGCATCCAACGCCCCCGGAATCATCATTTTCTTGAAAAGAGGCTGTGAAGTGCTTCACAGTTGTGAGCAGTGCGTGCTGATCATCACTCACCGTATGGCCGCGGGGCAGTCGGTGCTCGCGCGGCCATGTGAGCGCCATCCAAGCCTGAAGGGTTTGCTCAGGCCGGTACGGCCTCGGTGATGCTGAGCAGGGCCGGCGTGTGGATGACGCGCGTGAGCCTCAGCCCGGCCTGGGCGAAGAGCTTCCTGAACTCCTCTTCCGTGCGCTCACGCCCTGGCAGGGACATCATCAGCAGGACGTCCACCACCTTGCCTTCATGGGGCGTGTTCCCCGGGGGAATGACGGCGTCCACCACCAGGATGCGCCCGTGCTCCGGCATGGCCTTCCGGCAATTGCGGAGGATGCGTACGCAGACCTCGTCGCTCCAGTCGTGGAGGATGCGTTTGAGGAGATACGCGTCCGCGCCCGCGGGTACCGATTCGAAGAAGTCCCCCTCCGCGAGCTCGCAGCGGTCCGCCAGGCCCGCCTGGGCGATCCGGGCCTCGGCGAGGACGTGGCGATGGTCGTACAGCACGCCGCGTACATGGGGAGCGGCCTTGAGCACTTCGATGATGAGGCCACCATGTCCTCCTCCCACGTCCACCACGCGCTGCATCGCCGTGAAGTCATAGCTCTTGGCGATGGGGCCATTCTCCAGGTCGGAGAGGCAGGACATGCCGCGGTGGAAACGGGCCCCTTCCTTGGGGTCACGCTCGAGGTAGTCGAAGAAGGGCGCTCCGAAGACGCGGTCGAAGGGGTCCTTCCCCTTGCGCACCGTCTCCGAGAGCTCTCCGGCGGGCGTCCAGAAGGTTTTCTGCGTGAGCATCAGCACTGCGCTGCGCAGGGAGCCCGGCGCGTTCGTGCGGAGGTAGTCGGCGGCGGGCGTGAGCGAGAAGTGCCCGGAGTCATCCTCGGAGAACACCTCCGCGCTCGCCAGCAGGCGGAGGAGCCGGTACAGCGATTGGGGATCGGCCCCCAACTCCTCCGCGAGCGATGCGGCGCTCCGAGGGCCCTTCTCCAGCAGGTCGGCCACGCCGAGCTCCGCCGCGGCACACAGTGCGGCGGAGTAGACGAAGCCGTAGCTCAGGTCGACAAGCCGCTGAACGGGATTCACTGTCTGTGGATTCATGCCTCGCATTCTGGGGCCAAATCCCAGGAGGCGGTCAATGAAAACACATACTCACCGTGAATGTTGCGTGATTGCCGCGCCGTGTCAGTCGAGCGGTTTCACGGCGTTCTCCTTCCGGCGCCCGCGCCTCCAGGCGAGGAAGGGCCAGACACCGGTCAGCAGCACGGGCAGCCAGCTCGGCACTCCCAGCCACGAGGCCATCGCCTTCTCCGGACCGCGCACCGGAAGCCGAGTGGGGGGATATTCCTCGTGGATGAGCCAGAAGCCCATCCGGTTCCACACGGAGCGCGGTGGTGGCCGCCGGGGCTCCCGGAAGAACGCGGCTCCCAGGTCGAGGACATCCAGTGGCTGCTCCGGGGGGAGCCTGAATTGATCCGCGCCGACCAGGAAGGCGCCATTGCCGGGCCAGCGCAGGCGCACGTGGGCCTCCATCGCCGCGGGTTCCGCGCGCCGGTCCGTGTCGATGCCCACGGAGGTATAGAACCCGTAGCTCGAGGCCCACATCACGAGGAATCCCAGACACGGCATCCAGGCGAGGCCGCGAAGGAGCTGGTGCCTGGTCGCTTCGCCACTGTTCATTGTCGAACTGTACAGCCACACGAGGTGGCCTGCGCGCGGGCTCCGTCTCCTGGTGGGCAGGCAGGGGAGCCGAGCCGCCGGGCAGAGGCTGCCTGGGCTTCCTACATCTTCACTCCGTGGCGCTCCCATCGGAATCCGAGCCGAGCACTTCGTCCCCGGCGCTGGAGCGCACCCGTCGCTCGTTCCCACCGTTTGGCGGCCTCCTGCGCGGGCTGGCCGGAGTGGAGAAGCGCTTCTGGGTGCTCGTCGTCGTGGTGGGCCTCATCTCCGGACTGGGGGCCGTGGTGCTCCTCCGGGTGCTGCGCTTCACCCAGCACCTCTTCTGGCGCAGCGAGGTGGAGGGATTCCTCGCCGGTGTCATCGCCTCGCCTTCGTGGCGCCGCTTCCTCGTGCCGGTGCTCGGCGGAGCGCTCGTGACCGTGATGACGCTGCTCGTCGGGCGGCCCCTGCGCGGGCACGGCACGGCGGGCATCATCGAGTCCATCTGGGTGAAGGCGGGCGAGCTGTCCCTGCCACGCGCGTTGTTCCGGGGTTTCATCTCCATCATCGCGGTGGCCCTGGGGGCGCCGCTGGGTCGCGAGGGCGCGCTCCTCCAGACGGGGGCCGCCAGCGGTTCCGCCCTGGCCCATCGCCTGAAACTCCCCTCGGGACAGGCCCGCCTGTTGGTGGCGTGTGGGGCCGCGGCGGGCATCGCCTCCGCCTACAACGTCCCCATTGGCGGCGCGCTCTTCGGGTTGGAGGTGCTGCTCGGCAGCTTCGCGCTCGAGCTGTTCGGCCCCATCGTCGTCTCGTGCGTGGTCGCGACGCTCGTGTCGCGGCTCCTCGTGGCCGACCGTCCCAGCTACCTCATTCCGCACTACGTGCTGACGCACCCCCGGGAGCTGCTGCTCGCGCTCCTGCTGGGCGTGCTGATGGGGGCCGCCTCCGCGCTCTACGTGCGCGGCATCAACCTGCTGTCGGACAGGTTGGACGGGGTGCCTCGCGGGCTTCAGCCCTTCATGCCGCTGGCGGCCATGAGCCTGGTGGGCGTGGCCGCCATCTGGCTGCCGGAGCTCCTGGGCAACGGGTATGACGCGGTGAACGCGGCGCTGCTCGGGAAGACGCCGCTGCTGCTGTTGGCCCTCCTGCCGCTGGCGAAGCTCCTGGCCACGTCGCTGTGCGCGGGCGCGGGGGTGCCGGGGGGACTCTTCACCCCCTCGCTCTTCTACGGCGCCCTGCTGGGAGGCGCCTTCGGGCAGGTGGCCGGGATGTTGTGGCCGGGTGGGGCGCCCAGTGGAGCCTACGCGCTGCTGGGCATGGTGGCCGTGCTCGCCGGTACGACGCATGCGTCCGTGTCCGCCGTCCTCCTCATCTTCGAGATGACGGCGGACTACGATTTGATGCTCCCGTTGATGCTCTGCGCGGTGCTCTCCGCCGCGGTGAGCCGCTGGCTGGAGCCGGAGTCGCTCTACACGTCGGTGCTCAACCGCCGCAATGTGCGGATGCCCGCCAGTGTCCCCCATTGGCTGCGCGAGGAGGGGACTCGCGCCCTGCTCAAGCCGGTGAATCAGCGCGTTCCTCCCTCGGCTCCCTTCCAGGAGGTGGTGGTGTTGTTGCTGGAGCAGCCGCCCGGAATGGACCTCTACGTCACGGACGAGCAGGGGCGCCTGCTCGGGGCCATCGTGCTCGACGATCTCAAGGGCCACCTGCCAGACCACGCCCTCCTGGAAGCCACGGTGGCCGCGGACGTGATGGACGCGGGGGTGCCCGTCATCTCCCCGGAGCTCTCCCTGGCCGAGGTGGCCAGGAGCTTCGGGAAGACGACGCTCGAGCGCCTGCCGGTCGTGGATCGCGACCGGCGCCTGTTGGGCACGGTCTCCAAGACGGACGTGTTGCGGAGAGCGCAGTTCTGAAAGGAGAGACGAGATGGACAGGAGCGTTCGCACGTGGAGCATCGTGGTAATGGGACTCTTGAGCGCGATCCTCATCTACGTCCTCGTGCGGACGCCTCCCTCGGTGAGAGGGGCTTCACCTCCCCCACCGGAGGAGACCCATGTCCATGCCGGGCCCGCGACTCCCGAGCCCCCTGGGCCCCTGCAAGAGCACCCGGAGTACTACCGGGGGTGGCCGCTCTTCCTGGGCTGGCCCTTGCCGGAGGTGCCCTCCGACTGGGGAACGGGTGGCTCGGGAGTGGACACGCCTCCCTCTCCTCCCGTGCCGCTGAGGCCGGATGCGAACCACTTGCGCAGCACCCCCGGTGAGATGGTGCGGTAGATGTTGTTCGACTTCGACGATCTCGATTGAGACGAGGTCTGCGTGGTTCGACAGAGTACGAATGTTTTCCACCGTTCGGCCGCCGCTGCTACCACAAGCGGCTACCATGACGGTGACCGTTAAAGATGCAAAGAGAGGCGTCGCCTCGGTGATGCTGACGCCGTCGAGGGCCTTCCCGCGGAGGAGTTCACAGCGTTGCTGGGCTGTTTCCTCGGGGGAGGGTGGCGTAGGGGACGGTGCACCCTCCGAGCAGTAGCGTCACCACCGTTGAGAACAAAAACTGTGGGTCTTGTTGTATCTATGCATGGAGTATTCCAGTTGTTGCTTGAACACATGTCGTCTGCTGCGTCAGAGCGCCCAACCCAAATCGAGGGTGAGCCGGACGGCGATCGTGAACCCTGATGCGAATAGCCAGCGGTAGCCCGCGTCAGCCGAGAGCGCCAGGTGGCTTCCCTCCGTCGTCAGCGCGAACTGCGCTCCTGGGGCGAGATACAACCCCGCTGGCGCCGCATCCGAAAAGGGAAACCACGCTCAGCAGGAGGTTGGCCACGTTTATCGAGAGCGCATTCCTTGCCGCGCCGCCGGAAAGCGGCGGGGAGGGGGCTGCCTCGAGTGCACGAGGCGCAGGCGCTTCCCGCGCCTCGGCCGGAGCGGCGCGTTTGCCACGAGATCCTGGAGCCCCCAGGTCCCCGAGCCGTGGCCCGTTTCGCGACTCAGTTCCGGGGATGCCAGGAAGCCGAGGGCTCCGAGCCGGTGGGGAATCGTCACCACGACGATGTTGCCCTCGCGGGCGAGCCGCTCTCCGTCAAAGGCGGGGATGCCAGGGGTCCCACCGGTGAATGCCCCCCCGTGGATGTACACGAGCACGGGCAGCCTCGCGTCAGGCTCGTCTGTCGGTGTCCAGACGTTCAGGTACAGGCAGTCCTCGCTGACGCCGCTTCGCCCTCCCGACAGGAGAACGCCGAGCCAGCCCTGCATGCAGGCCGGCGCGAAATCCCTGGCCGACCGGACGCCGCTCCATGGCACCACCGGCTCGGGAGCACGCCAGCGCAGGTCGCCGACCGGTGGAGCCGCGAAGGGGATCCCCTTGTAACTGCTGACCCCGTCCACGATCGTCCCTTCGATCTTCCCGTCCCGGATTTCCTTGATGGCAGGGTTCCCACAGGCCGCCAGACCGATGGCGACCATGGCAAGAGTGGCATATCGATTCATGTGATGTTCCTTGTCGCGAACCAACCGAGCGTGCTTGGAGCGACTGACCCAAGCACGGGCGGAACATCACGCGTCTCCGTTAGCGGCGGATGCGTGGATCGTGTGGATTTGTAAAGGCCGCCGCCGGAAGGCGGATCGTCGCACGCGTGCCCGTGTCCTCCGCGGGCGCGAGCTCGATCGTGCCTCCATGCGCCTCGACGATCCGTCTCACGAGTGACAGGCCAAGGCACCCGCCCGGCCCGTTCCGCGAGCGCCTTGAGAAGTGCGAACTCGTACGTCGTGAGGCGAAGCGGCTCGCCGTCCAGTGCCGCCGAATAGGTCTTCGGGTCGATCGTGAGCCGCCCGACCCGCAGCACCGGGGACTCCGGTCCGGCGCGTCCTCGTGCTCGCCGAACGTGCGCGCGAATTCGCGCCAGGAGCTCGCGCGTCGAGAACGGCTTGACGAGGTAGTCGTCCGCTCCGCCTTCGAGCCCGAGGACCCGATCGGCCTCTTCCTCGCGAGTCGTGATGATGATGATCGGGACGTCGGACCTGCGCCGGAGCTCCGCACAGACTTGCAGGCCGTCCATCTGTGGGATCTGCAGATCGAGAAGGACGATGTCGGGCTCCTCGCGGATCAGCTCCGCCAGTCCGCTCCGCCCATCGGAAAACCACCGGATGGAGAGCCCGTGGCGTTCGAGATAGCGTGAGGTGCGCGTCGCGGTGAACTCGTCGTCCTCGATGTACAGCACCCTGATCGACGGCGACGACTCCGGGGTGGCGCTCTCGGTCACGAGGCTCGCTCCTTTGAAATGAGACTCAACTCTCCGCGAGCGGGTCAGCGCCACCGCCCGCGCTGGCGGGGTCGAGCCGCCGCGTGATGTAGCGCGCGGGCGACGTGCCGAGCGCCTTGCGGAACATGGTCACGAAGCTGCTCGCGCTCTCGTAGCCGAGATCCATGGCCACGCTCTGCACGGAGGCGCCCCGCGTGAGCCATTGCAACGCCAGGATGATGTGAAGGCGCTGGCGCCACCGGCCAAAGCTCATGCCGGTCTCGTGGACGAGCAGGCGGTTCAAGGTGCGCTCGCTCATGCCCATCCGCTTCGCCCAGTCCTTCAGGGTGGCGCCGTCCGCCGGATGGGCGGTGAGCAGCTCGACGAGCCGCCGGAGCCGCGCGTCGGTGGGCATGGGTAGGCGCAGCTGCTCCACCTGGGCCGCCGCCAGCTCATCGAGCAGCACGGTGACCAGCCGGGCCTCGGGCCCGTCGAGCGGATACAGGACGGGCAGCGCCGCGGCACGGAGCAGCAGCTCGCGCAGCAGCGGGCTGACGGACACCGCGCAGCACTCCTTCGGCAGGGTGGCGACCGCGTCGGGCTCCACGAACAGCGCGAGCCCCTCGAGCGGGGCCCGGCCCGTGAGGCGGTGGTTCGTCCCGCCGGGAAGCCACAACGCCGACTGGGGCGGAACGAGCCACAGGGCGTTGGAAGCCTCGCAGGTCACCTCGCCGCGGCTCACGAAGAACAGCTGGGCCTTGCGGTGGGTGTGGAAGTCCAGCTCCAGCCCTTCGGTCACCAGCCCCGTCCCCACCACCAGGACGGGCCGGGAGATCTCGTCCGGATCGACATCCAGGTGCTGGGGGACACCGTCCGGGAGGCGCATGCGGGCTCGGTTCAGCGGTTGTGGCCGAATCTCGAAACAAGTTGTCCGGGTTGCGGCTTGCGGTCAAGCGCGAATCCGGCGCAGGTTGAAGGGACGGAGACACCCCACCGCGCGCACGGCCTCGAGGCGCGCCCGAACCCAGGAGCCTCTCATGAATGGCGCGATCACCACGGTGGCTGAATTGGAAGCCCGCATCGGCAAGGCGCCGGCGCCGGTGAACCTCAAGGTCATCGATCATCTGGACAAAGGGGCGCTGCGCTGGCTCGCCGCGTCGCCGGTGATGTTCGCCGGGTTCGGGGAGGCTCCGCGCATCGGCGTCACCCTCGGTGGCGGCTCCCCCGGTTTCGCCGGGGGCGATGCGCACGAGCTGCGCGTGCCCACCGCGCTGCTCGATGACCCGACACTGGCCCGGCCGGGCATGGGGTTCGGCTCGCTGTTCCTGCTGCCCGGCATTGGCGAGACCCTGCGCGTCAACGGCAGGGTGGCCCGGGTGGACGAGGGCGAGCTGCGCGTCACGGTCGAGGAATGCTACGGCCATTGCGCCAAGGCACTGCTCCGCTCGGAGTTCTGGGCGGCCTCGCCTGGCGTGGCCACGCCACGGGATGCCGAGACCTTCCTGGCCGCCAGCCGCTTCATGGCGCTGGCGACGATCGACGCCCAGGGACGCGCCGACCTCAGCCCCCGGGGAGATCCGGCGGGCACGATGGCGAGTCTCCAGGACGGCAGGGCCTGGTTCGCCGATCGCCCGGGAAACCGCCGGGTGGACAGCTTCCACAACATCGTCGTCCAGCCGCACGTCGCCGCCACGCTCCTGATTCCCGGCTCCACGCACGTCGTCCAGCTCTCGGGGAGCGCGAGGCTCACGACCGGCGAGGACGCGGTGCGCGCGCGCTTCACCGTCCAGGGCAAGACACCGACGCTGGTCATCGGCATCGACCAGCCGGCCCTCGAGCTGCGCGAGAGCCCCACCCTCGTGCGCGCCCGGCTCTGGCCCCTCCAGACGCGGACCGAGAGCGTCGATCCGGCGAAGGTGTTCGTCGCGCACTTCAAGCTCAACAGCGACAAGGGCCTCGGGGTCCGACTGGCGGGCGCGCTCCTGTCGGTTCCCGGCGTCACCGGCCTCCTCCAGAAGGGCTTGGAGAAGGACTACAAGAACAACCTCTACTGACCGGACCGCTTCCTGGCTGACATTCCCGCGCGCCTGCGTGTCGCGAGTGGGCAAGGCATGTCATCCCTGATCGGGGCCGGAAGCTGCTGGACGCTCAGCGGTTTCCGGCCCCGGTGGTTTCAGGCCCCGCTTAGTAGAAGCTGGCCTGGATGTTCGTGTAGTAGATCCGGGTGAAGCCCTCGTAACCGGAATCGGTGCCGATGATGAGGTAGGCCTCGCCCTGGGCATTGGTCGTCACGGTGAAGGTGTGCTCGAAGTGCTTCAGCTGGTAGCCGGGCACTTCCGAGTCGGGCTTGGCGATGTTGCCAACGAGTTGCAGGTCGGCGCCATCATTCGCCTGATTGCCCTTGTCGACGTTGAGGACGTAGTACGGGGTGCTGCCGTGGTTCTCCACCGTGAGGGTCGGCGCGTAGCTCACCGCCCCGGCCTTGACGTAAACGGACTCGGCCGGTGCTCCGCCGGTGCCGAACCCGCCTCCTGGCGCGTCGGTCGCGAGGTCGAAGTTCAGGTAGACGGTGTACTGCTTGTTGGGAGCCAGGCCCACGGAGGCGTCGATCTTCTTCGTGATGTACATGAAGACATCGTCGCTGCGGTTGTGGCTCTGGATCATCAGGCCGTTCACCCCGGACTGATCCGGAATGGCGCTCCACCCGAAGGCGGTCTCGTAGATGCCCGTGCTGAGGTAATCCGTCGGAAGATCGGCGAACCCAGCCGTCCAGCCCTGCGCGCCCTGCGCGAAGGTGTAGCTCACGGACACGGGCGCGGTGGCCTGGGCCTCCGTCTGCCCGGTCACGAACGAGGCCGCCACTGCCATGGCGCACACGGCGCTGCTCATCAGCTTCTTCATGGAACTCCCTTTCCTGGGTGATGGATGTGCTGCGTTGTGAGTCAAAGCCTTAGTAGAAGCTGGCCTGGATGTTCGTGTAGTAGATCTTGGTGAAGCCCTCGTAGCCGGAGTCGGTGCCGATGATCAGGTAGGCCTCACCCTGGGCGTTGGTCGTCACGGTGAAGGAGTGCTCGAAGTGCTTCAACTGGTAGCCCTCCACCTCCGAGTCGGGCTTGGCGAGGTCGCCAATGGTTTCCATGTCGGCACCACCCTGTCGCTGGTTGCCCTTGTCGACGTTGAGGATGTAGTACGGGAAGCCGCCGTAGTCCTCCACGTTGAGGACGGGCGCGTAGTTCACGGCTCCGGCCTTGACGTAGACGGAATTGGCCGGTGAGCCGCCGATGCCGAACGAGCCCTCGACTTCCTTCGTCGCGAGGTCGAAGTTCAGGTAGACGGTGTACTGCCTGTTGGGAGCAAGGCCCACGGAGGCGTCGATCTTCTTCGTGATGTACATGAAGACATCGTCGCTGCGGTTGGAGCTCTGGATCATCAGGCCGTTCACCCCGGACTGATCCGGAATGGCGCTCCACCCGAAGGCGGTCTCGTAGATGCCCGTGCTGAGGTAGTCCGTCGGAAGATCGGCGAACCCAGCCGTCCAGCCCTGCGCGCCCTGCGCGAAGGTGTAGCTCACGGACACGGGGGCGGAGGTCTGCGCAACCGCCTGCGCGCTCACGACCGACGCAGCCAAAGCCATGGTGAACACCGCGCCGTTCATCAACTTTCTCATAGTTGTATACCTCTCCCTGGTGATGTGCTTCATGATGACAAAAGCAAACGCTTGCTCATTGCGGCCAGCGACCACGTGAAGCCCTGGTGGTTGTTTTTTATTCCCGAATGACGGATGCGTGTCCGCACCGGCCATGTGAGTAGCAGGTGGGGCTGACAACCCTTCCCGCTTGATGGGCTTCATTAAATGTCATGATGTTGGCGGATTCTCAGACATTGCAAAACCGCCCTTTGGGGCTCGCGCTGCCTGAGCGTCTTCTTGAATATACACATGCCCCCGTGGTGCGCGAGAGACAAGAACGCATAGGGCAAATAAGTGAGCTTGCCCAGGGCTGCTGATTCTTGCTCGCGCGGGGGCAGTGATTCCGTTTCGTCAGCGCGGCGTCATGAAGGTTTTACCGGGCCGAGCACGTGTGCTCGATGACGCATCGCGATGATTGTCAGCCCTTGACGCAATGCATTGCTTCAGCGGGAAGTTGACACGCACTTGTCACAATCAGTGGCGTTCGGAGCCTCGGGCGCGTGGCCCCGCGCGCATGTCTGTTTCCTGGCTTTTGGGATTGCAAGAATGACAGCTTGCAAAACTTTCGCGTGGAATGAGTCTCAGGGCGTGGCGGGCAGCGTCCAGGTGGTGGAGAAGCGGTGCGCTCCCCCCTTGGTGCTGTCGAGCCAGCCCGAGATGCGCTCGCTCCGGCTCAGCAGTGGGCCCAGCTCGAGCCCCATGGCGAAGAGACCGGCGAGTTGCTTGTCGGCGACGACGTCCAGCAGCGACACCTGGTTCAGCCCGCTCGCCAGCCGCTTCGGGTCCACGGTGTACTCCACCGCGTGGGGGAGCTTCGCGCCCGCCTGGGGCAGCGCGGCCAGGAGCGAGCGGCTCACCGCCTCGTCATTGCCCACCACGAGCTGACGGCCCTTCAACCGGAGGAAGAGCGTGCCGCCCTTCACCTCCAGTGCGTATCCGTCCTCCGTCGCCTTCACTCCGGGAAACTTCGCCAGCGGCGCGAGTGCACTCTTCACCGCCGCGGCGTCCGTCACCTCGGCGGCGAGGGCCTGGCGTGGCGCGAAGAAGCGGCCCTCCAGCGTGCGCAGGTTGGGGCGCGACCTCACGCTGTCCACCACCATCAACACATGGCCGGTGAGGTGCTCGGCCACCGCGCGCGCCACCGAGGACACCTGGGCCGGAGGGCAGGTGGGGCATACCTGCTGGATGCTCGCGGTCACGCTGCCCACGGCCTGGGACACCCCGGCCGGCGCCACCCGCGCTCGCGAGAAGAGCAGCCCCTCGGGCTTCATCGCGCCGTAGGGGCTCGTTCCCGAGGCCTGGAAGGGGGGCAGGGGCAGCTGCGTGGCGGTGCCCTCCAGCCGCAACCCGGTGGCGCTTCCGTCCACGCCCACCACCATGCCGCGGCCCGGCAGGAGCACGTAGAAGGAGCCGGGAAGCTGGGCCAGCCGCGCGTCCGGCCTGGGCGCCCTGCCCACCAGCCGCGAGGCCTCCTTCAGCAGCACCTGCCCCTGGCCGTCGTCCACGAAGCCCCCGCTGGCGCTCGAGAAGGCGCACGCCTCCTGTCCCTTCAGGGCATAGCCGGCCCGGCCACCGGACTCGCGCGGCACGCTCACCGTGGTGACCCCGCCGGAGGTGGTGGGTTTCGCCTCGGCCTTGCCGCTCGCGGTGACCAGCATCTCCGCGGCCTTCTGCTGGAAGACCTTCGGGTCCGTCAGACGCGTGCAGGAGATGCGGCCTCCCCCGCGCACGGAGACGGTGAGGGGGCCGGTGGGGTCGATGCCCAGGCGGGTGAGGGTGGCCGGCTGGCTCAGGTCGAACGAGAGGAAGGGGTGGAGCTCGGCATACCAGACGACGGGCCGCAGCAGGGCGGCGCTCTGTCCCGCCCGGTCGAGGAAGGCGGTGACTCCCTGGAGTGCGTCCGTGCGCGGAATATGGACGACGGTCTCCGCGGAGGTGGCGGCACGGGGCGCGGGGGCGGCGGCGAGCGAGGCCGCGAGGGCGAGGGAGATCATGGCCCGGTGTGAGTGCAGTGCGCCCCGTTGCCTGTCAACTGCTCCAACATCCCGGAGGCTTCCGGCTCTCCGAGGACGTGCACTCCCTGACTGCCCGCCTGGCATCCCCCACGTGATTGCTGCCAACGGCGAACGGCTGCCCTAACGTCAGCGGGTGATGACTGCGTCCATTGCTGACAATCCGCTGCTTCAGAACGAAGGACTCCCGAAGTTCGACCGCATCCGCGCGGAGCACGTCGAGCCGGCCATCCGCGAGTTGCTGGCGCGCCTGAACGCCGACCTCGATGCGCTCGAGCGTGACGTGAAGCCCACGTGGGAGGCGACGGTGGCGCGCCTGTCCGCCATCACCGAGCCCATCGGGCTCGCGTGGGGGGTGGTGAACCACCTCATGGGCGTGCAGAACAGCCCGGAGCTGCGCCAGGCCCACGCCGCCGTCGAGGGGGATGTCGTCGAGACCTTCATGCGCATCGGCCAGAGCGTTCCCCTCTACCGGGCGCTCAAGGGCCTGCGCGAGGGGCCCGAGTGGAAGACACTCGACCCGGCGCAGCACCGCATCGTCGATGCCTCCATCCGTGACGCCGAGCTGTCCGGCGTGGGACTCGAGGGCGAGGCCCGCGAGCGCTTCCAGGACATCGAGCGCGAGCTGGCCGAGCTGTCCACCCGCTTCACCAACAACGTCATCGACGCCAACAAGGCCTGGTCCATGACGCTCACGCAGCCCGAGGAGGTGGAGGGGCTGCCGCCCAGCGCGCTCGCCATGGCCGCCCAGATGGCGAAGCAGGGGCTGGCCGAGGGAGCCCCCGAGCCCACCCCCGAGAAGGGGCCCTGGCGCATCACCCTGGATGCTCCCAGCTACGTGCCCTTCCTCGAGCACTCGCGCCGGCCGGACCTGCGCGAGAAGCTCTACCGCGCCTTCGTCACCCGAGCCTCGTCGGGGGATTTGGACAACGGGCCCCTCATCGAGCGCATCCTCACCCTGCGCCGGGAGAAGGCCCGCCTGCTCGGCTACTCGTCCTTCGCCGAGGTGAGCCTGGCCGCGAAGATGGCGCCCGGCGTGCAGGCGGTCGAGCAGCTGCTCGGTGAGCTGCGCGACGCCGCCCGCTCGCGTGCCCGGAAGGAGCACACCGAACTGACGGAGTACGCGCGCCGCAAGACGGGCCAGGCCTCGCTCGAGCTGAAGCTCTGGGACGTGCCCTTCTGGGCCGAGCGTCTGCGCGAGGAGCGCTACGCGTACACCGACGAGGAGCTCCGGCCGTACTTCGCGCTGCCGCGCGTGCTGGAGGGCCTGTTCGACACCGCGAAGCGGCTCTTCGGTGTCTCCGTGCGCGCCGCCGACGGCGAGGTGCCCGTGTGGGATCCGAGCGTGCGCTTCTTCCGCGTGGCGGACGAGTCGGGCAAGGACATCGCCGCCTTCTACCTGGACCCCTACAGCCGTCCGGCCTCCAAGCGCGGCGGGGCGTGGATGAATGGCGCGCTCGACCGCAAGCGCGAGCCCGACGGCGGGCTGCGGCTGCCGGCGGCCTACCTCGTCTGCAACGCCACGCCGCCCGTGGGCAACAAGCCCGCGCTCCTCACCTTCCGCGAGGTGGAGACGCTCTTCCACGAGTTCGGTCACGGCCTGCAGCACATGCTCACGCGCGTGGACTACCCGGAGGCCGCCGGCATCAACAACGTGGAGTGGGACGCGGTGGAGCTGCCCAGCCAGTTCATGGAGAACTGGTGCTTCCACGAGGAGACGCTCTCCAAGCTGGCGCGCCACGTGGACACCGGTGAGCCGCTGCCCAAGCACCTGCAGGACAAGATTCGCGCCGGGCGCATCTACCGGGCAGCCTCCATGTCGCTGCGGCAGGTGTACTTCGCCACGTTGGACCTGGAGCTGCACCACCGCTACCAGCCCGGAAGCGACGGGCAGGCCGGCTTCCTCGAGGTGCAGAAGCGCGTGGCCGCGGAGAACACGGTGCTCCCGCCGCTCCCGGAGGATCGCTTCCTCTGCTCCTTCACGCACATCTTCGCGGGCGGCTACGCCGCGGGCTACTACAGCTACAAGTGGGCCGAGGTGCTCTCCGCGGATGCCTTCTCCGCCTTCGAGGAGGCGGGGCTGGCCGACTCGCAGGCGCTGGCCCGCACCGGACGGCGCTTCCGGGACACGGTGCTCGCGCTCGGTGGCAGCCGCCACCCGCTGGAGGTCTTCCAGGAGTTCCGTGGCCGCGCTCCCAGCACCCAGCCGCTGCTCAAGCAGACGGGGTTGCTGGACTCGCAGGAGCTCGAGACGACGGCGCCGATGATGTAGCGGGTGTCGCCGTCAGCGGCTCTTCCCGGCCTGGGTGTGCCCGGCCTCCTCCTGGAGGCGTTTGGCCGCCCAGGCCTCCGCGGAGGACAGATCCGGGCAGGAGATGTTCGGGAAGGGGAGCGGTCTGGCGAACAGGACGGCGCTGACCGACAGCTGGACGACGGGCGAGGCGACGATGATGGCGACGCCGATCATCCGCTCGCGCAGGGGCTGCTTGTGCGCGTCGAGCCACTCCACCAGACGCCAGCGCTGCTCGAGGGGGATGATTCCCACCCGGCTCATGTCGATGATGATCAGGAACCTCTCACCGCGCAGCAGGTAGCGGCTGACGGCGGCGAGACTCTCCTCGAGCCCCTGCGCGGGGAGTGTTCCCGGAAGCCAGAGGTGAAGCATGGGCCACCGGGAGTCGTCGAAGGTGGCGCGATCGAGCGCGGGCATCTTGGGCCCATTCTGACAGCTCCGGGGAAACGTGCTATGCCGCGCGCCCCGGGTTGCTCGGCCCCCGGGTCCTACGTCGTGGAGCAGGTCGCAATGGAACAGCGTCGAATCGAGGGGTTCCTCTATCTGGCGGGCTTCGGGGCCTCGATTCCTCTCTCCAACTGGATGATCGGTCACATCGGGGTGGTGTGCCCGGGCACTGGTCCCTGCCTGCTTCCCGTGGGGCCCGGCATCCTGGCTCCGAGCGGGGTCCTCATCGTTGGCATCGCCTTCGTGCTGCGCGACCTGGTGCAGCGCCGGCTGGGCAAGGGCTGGACGTTGCTGGCCATCGGACTGGGCGCGTTGCTCTCGGCGGTGCTCGCTCCGCCGCAGCTGGTCGTCGCCTCGAGCGGCGCCTTCGCCATCTCGGAGCTGGCCGACTTCGCCGTCTATACCCCGTTGCAGCGGCGGGGCCTGGTGCTGGCCGTGCTCGCCAGCAGCCTCGTCGGCCTCGTCGTGGACAGTGTCCTCTTCCTCCAGCTCGCCTTCGGCGGTCTCGACTTCCTGTTGGGGCAGGTGCTGGGCAAGGCGTGGATGGTGCTGCTGTCGCTGCCCCTGGTGGCCTGGCTGCGGCGCCGGGACGAGCGGCTCGGCATCCAGCCGGCCTGAGCCCGGTGCACTCCGCCTGGTTTCAGGAGACCTCTTCCTCCCGGTAACGCAGCGGGACGTCCACCTTCACCGCCGCCAGGGCGATGGTGTTCGCGGCCCGGCGGGCCTGCTCGGCGGTGGGGGGCGAGCCGCTCCCGAAGTCCGCCAGGGCCTCGCGCAGTGCCCGTTCCACGCGCTCGGTCCGGCGGATGCCCTGGGATTCCAACAACCAGCCCAGGGCCAGGTGCGCGGGGTGGGCCCATGCGCCCGCGCCGCCCCTCGCCTCGGCGGTGAGGGCGATGACCCGCCGCACCGCGTCCGACAACACCGCGGTGCGATCCGTCTCGTCCAGGGGCAGCGCGAGCGAGCGGAAGTACGTGTCGAGCGTGCACAGCCACGCGTGGGCCTCGCCGAGCGCGGAGAGGATGCGCTGGATGTGGCCCTCCACGTCCGCGTCCGGCGCTTGGCCCTGGCCGAGGCACTCGTCACCGAGCCGCACATCGGCCTTCGTGTACCAGGCCCCCGCGTGCTCGGCGAGCAGCGCGTCGACACCCTCGAGGCGCGCGCGGCGCGTCGGTGCGTCGACGAGGTACTCCCGGAGACGGGCCGCGAGATGCGCGGGCTGGAAGGCGTCGAGACTCTCCTGGATGGGGGCCCAGGTGTCCTCGTTCGTCAGTTTCTTCCTGCGCATGGGCGAGGCGTCACGGCAGGGGGGAGAACTGGCGGAGCCCGGTGACGACCTGCGAGGCCTGGATGGCGGGCAGGAGTGGTTGTCGTCCTCGCGCGGGCTCTCCACCCAGGGCCATCAGTGACAGCAGCAGGACGGCGAGGACTGAACGAGCTGGGAAGGCTTGTGCGAGGCGCATGGGGGGCTCCGTGCGAAGGGATGCGCGGAGGCCATTTTGCGCACCGTGTGGACTCCGCGCACGTCGTTCCGCCTTGCCACATCACGTGCCAACCGGGCCGCTCCCCGCACTCCCGGAGCTCGCGGGAAATCCGACCGCCATGAGGGCACATCTTTCCGCCGCGGACGTGTCCTGATGAATACGAATGATGACGTCCCCTCAACCCGCTCAGAGGAACGTCGTTCCCATGCGTAGAATGTGAGTGTCATGCCCGTCCCCTCCAAGCCAGAAACCCATGCCTCCGATCGGGTGCCCATGACACGAGCGGCTCTGGGAAGTCTCAAGGCGCCTTCGTTGGCGACCTGCCTGGTGTTGCTCAAGCATCCCGAGCAGGGCGATGAGTTCAACGGCAAGGCGCTGTGCGAGCAGATCCGCCAGCTCGTGAGGAACCACCCGGGCACCTTCTGCTTCTTCCACGATGGCACGGGCATGGTGAACGCGAGGATCGGCTACGCGAACGCCTTCAAGGAGCTCGACCGGGAGCTGGCGGGCCGCATGACGGAGGTGGTGTGCGCCGTCCCCGCGCCCATTCCACGGATGATGATCTACACGGTCGCGACGATGGCCCAGAAGCCCTGGACCATCTTCCGCACCCGCGTGGAGGCCGACCTGCACATGCGGATGCGGGGCTATCTCGCCACCGACTACAACCATCCCTTCGAGGGGGCGATGAAGCTCGTGGTGTTGGGCCGCTCGTGAGTGTTCATCCGCGGAAACTCTCCCCGTCCGGAGGGTGACGTCCGGTTCGCCGGCTCTTCCCGCTTTCACGCCTTCCCGGTATTCAGGGTTGAGCAGTACGGGCTGGAAGCATGGCGCCAAGCGCCTGGGGGGACATATGGCGAACCTGAGAGACCTGCCGCGTCAGGCCTGGGGAGACCTGCAGTCGAGGCTGTTCCACCTGCCGCTGGTGGGCACGTTGCGCAACCTGCTCGCGGACGCGCCGGAGCTGTCGAGTCCGGTGCCTCGGGACACGGGACTGGTGGATGCGGAGCGGGTGGCCGCGTACCAGCGCGCCATCGAGCGTTACGTGAAGCCGGGCCAGGTGGTGGTGGACGTGGGGACGGGCAGCGGACTGCGCGCCTTCCTCGCCGCCCGACGTGGGCCGAGCAAGCTGTACGCGGTGGATGGCTCGCGCAACCTGGACACGGCGCGTTGGGTGGCCCGGCGCAACGGGCTGTCGGACATCCAGTTCGTCCGCGCGGACAGCTCGCGCTTCCAGCCCTCGGGCAAGGTGGACGTGCTGCTGCACGAGCAGGTGGGGGACGCGCTCTTCGACACGGGCCTGGTGCCGAAGCTGCTGGGGTTGAGGGATCGGATCCTCGTGAATGGGGGCCGCATCCTGCCCAACCGCTTCGAGGTCTTCTTCGAGCCGGTGCAGCTGCGCGAGGAGGCGCGTCTGCCCTTCATCTGGAACCAGCGGCTGCCGGATGTGGACTTCAGCTGCCTGCAGATGCTGCGGGACACGATGAGCCCCTCGTACTTCACCCGCTTCATCCGGCCGCAGGACGTGGAGCGGCGGCTGTGCGACGCGGAGCCCGCCTTCGCGCTCGATCTGGAGACGCTGCGCGCGGGCTCGCTGCCGACTCGTTTGCGGCTGGAGCGGCCGGTGGTGCGCGAGGGACGCGTGGACGGCCTGTGCCTCTTCTACCGGGCCGGCTTCGACTCCGAGCTGTCCTTCGACACCTTCCCCGAGCGGCCGCGGGCCTGTACTCCGGTGCTCCTGCTGCGGGTGGATCCCCGGGAATTTGCCCGCTACGAGACGATCCGCCTGGAGCTGTCGTTGCCGGAACTGTCGGACATCACCACATGGCGGTGGAGCTTCGTGTGA
Source organism: Archangium violaceum (assembly GCF_016859125.1). NCBI lineage: Bacteria > Pseudomonadati > Myxococcota > Myxococcia > Myxococcales > Archangiaceae > Archangium > Archangium violaceum. The sequence goes on from NZ_CP069338.1 coordinate 5,640,662, forward strand.
GGGTACCCGCCTGCGTGTCTCCAGTTCCGTCCTGCTCCTCCTGCTGCTGACATCGTCCGCCAGGGCACAGAACCCCGCGGGCCCGTCCGCCGCGGGCAAGCCGCGCACCCTGGCTGGCCGGTGCGGCTCGGCCAACTGGGTGTGTGTGTCCCAGTGCATCGATGTGACGTGCGTGGACAGGTGTCTGGCCGAGGGTTGTGAGCAGGCGCTGGACGCGCTCGCGCGGTGCGCGGCGAATTCCGGCTGTGGTCCGGACGACTCGGCCTGTGTGTCGCGCGCCTGCGGCAAGCAATGCGGGCGCACCTTCGAGCCCGCCCCGCCCAGCCCCGAGAAGGAGACGCCAGAGCCCTGCGCGGACGCCTCGGTGGGCTCGGGGAAGGCCCCCGAGGAGGTGGTGGGCCGCTGGTCGCTGGAGGCGGCGAGCATCCGGCCCGAGGAGCGGCCCCGGTTCGCCGGACAGGAGGGGGGCGTGGACGTGAAGCCGCGCCCGGACTACGAGCGCGCGCTGGTGGTGACGCCCGGGGGCTGCTTCCTGCTGCGCACGAAGCTGGAGGACGCCACGCTGGGGCGGGGCAATGCCCTGGAGATCCGCTCCTGGGGCGCCTTCCAGGTGGACGAGGAGAAGGACACGGTGCGGCTGTGGACGAAGTCCGGGCAGGCGGTGGGGCCGGTCTGCGGCAAGCCCCGCGTCATCGGCCTGTCCCAGGGGAAGTTCCAGCGGCCCGAGTACTCGTACGACGTGGAGGGGGATACGCTCACCCTGACGGCGCAGACGCCCTCCAGGCAGACGTTCCAGTTCCGCCGTCTGACGCGGGAGCAGAAGGAACGGGCCGAGTAACCCATGTCCGAGCGGATGCACCACGCCGACGCCGCGTGGCTCCAGATGGAGGAGCCCACGAGCCTCATGGTCATCACCGCGGTGCTCTGGTTCGACGAGCCCGTGCACCTGGAGCGGTTGAAGGACGTGGTCCGCGAGCGGTTGGTGGAGCGCTACCCCCGCTTCCGGCAGCGGGTGGTGCCGGGAGGGCTGTGGGGGAGCGCGCGCTGGGAGGATGACGCCGACTTCCGTCTGGAGAACCACCTGCGGCGCACGCGGCTGCCGGCACCCGGAGGCCGCGCCGCGCTGGAGGCGCTGGTCTCCGAGTCCATGAGCACGCCCCTGGACTCCTCCCGGCCGCTGTGGTCGCTGCACGTCATCCAGGACCATGCGGCCGGGGGCGCGTTGCTGCTGCGCGTGCACCACTGCATCGCGGATGGCATCTCGCTGGCGCGGGTGCTGCTGGCACTCACGGACGAGCACGCCGCTGGCGGCGGGCGCAGGGAGGACTTCGAGGAAGCGGAGGACGCCTCGGGGCGGTTGGCCCGGCTGCTGCGGGGAGCGCGCACGGTGATGGGCTCGACGCGGGCGGCATGGAAGCGGGGCGCGGAGCTGCTGGCCGAGCCCATCCAGCTCATGGATCTGGCGGTGGAGGGGGCGCGAAGTGCCTCCGCGCTGAGCAGGCTGCTGACGCTGATGCAGGACCCTCCGTCACCCTTCACGGGCGAGCTCGGGCGGGAGAAGCGGGTGGCCTGGTCCCAGCCGGTACCGGTGGGGAAGGTGAGGGAGATCGGCCACGGCAGCGGGAGCACGGTGAACGACGTGGTGATGGCGGTGGTGGCGGGGATGCTGCGCCGCTACGTGGAGGCGCGGGGACAGTCGCCGGAGGACGTGCGGGCGGTGGTCCCGGTGAATCTGCGGCCGTTGAGGGAGCCCCTTCCGAGGGAGCTGGGCAACCGGTTCGGGGTGGTGTTCCTGCCCCTGCCGCTCGGGTTGGCGGACCCGGTGGAGCGGCTGTGGGCGCTGAAGCGGCGGATGGACGGCCTGAAGCGCTCGCCGGAGGCGGCGGTGGTATTCGGAATGCTGTCCGCGGCGGGAATGGCGCCGGCGCCCGTGGAGCGCATGGCGGTGGATGTGATGAGGAAGAAGGCCTCGCTGGTGCTGACGAACGTGCCGGGGCCGAAGCGGCCGGTGTACCTGGCGGGCGCGAGGCTCGCGGGCGTGATGTTCTGGGTGCCCATGGCGGCGCGGTTGGGGCTGGGCCTGAGCATCTTCAGCTACGCGGGGCACGTGACGCTGGGCGTGGCGGCGGACGCGGGCCTGGTGCCGGAGCCGCGGGAGCTCATCGCGGACTTCGAGGAGGAGCTCGACGCCCTGGCCGAGGCGGTGAGGAAGGCGGGACGTTCCCCACCGCTCCACTGACCTTCGCCTGGCGTCAGCGGCCGCGCTTCTTCTGGAAGTCATTGGGGGCGCGCGTGGCCTTCTTCTGGGCCTGCGCGTCGCGCTGGCGCTCCTGGCGGGCCACTTCCACGACGAGCTTGTGGTAGTTCTCCAGGCGCTCCGGGGCCAGCTGCCCGTTCCGGAGCGCCTGCTGGACGGCGCACCCGGGCTCCTTCTCGTGACGGCAGTCGTTGAAGCGGCACCCGGCCGCCAGTTCCTCGATGTCCACGAAGGCGGTGCGCAGGCCCTCCTCGCTCTCCATCAGCCCGAGCTCGCGCATGCCCGGCGTGTCGATGACGAGGCCTCCCTGCGGCAGCACGAACAGCTCGCGGTGGGTGGTGGTGTGCCGGCCCTTGTCGTCCTCGCGCACCTCGCCGACCACCATGCGCGCCGTGCCCACCAGGCGGTTGATGAGCGTGGACTTGCCCACGCCGGACGAGCCGATGAGCGCCACCGTCCGGTTGCCGCCGATGTACTGCCAGAGCGCGTCCAGGCCCTCGCCGGTGACGCTGCTCACGGTGTGGAGGGGGACGTCCGGGGCCAGCGCGGCGATGCTCTCGCGGGCCGCCGCCACGTCCTCGCACAGGTCGGCCTTGGTGAGGACCACCACGGGCTGGGCTCCGCTGTCCCAGGCGAGCGCCAGGTAGCGCTCGAGCCGCCGCGGGTTCAGGTCCCGCGTCAGCGCGGAGACGAGGAAGACCACGTCCACGTTGGCGGCGACGACCTGCTCCTCGTCGATCCGGCCAGCGGCCTTGCGGGCGAGCTGCGTGCGCCGGGGGAGCACGGCCTGGATGAGGGACGTGCCCTCCTGGATGCGGGGCTCGAAGGCAACCCAGTCCCCGACGACCGGGCGCACGGACTCTCCCTTGCGGATGGCCATGCGCAGCCGCCCCGGGACGGTGGCCCTCAGGTCCCCACGCGCCGAGTACAGGACGTACTCCACGCCGTAGTCGGCGGCGATGCGCGCCGGCTCCTCTCCTTCGCTCGCGCGGGCGCTCCAGGCCTCCTGGAAGGTGGGCCCCCAGCCGAGTTTCTCCAAGGCGTGCTCGTCCATGCTCATGCGGCGCACAGACTATGCCCATCCCAGGAGGGTTGGGGTAGGGCGCTCAACGCGTGGGCGGGGTCTGTCGCCGGGCCGCCGCGGGAGCGCGACGCGGCGGGAGGAGCCTGGTGCGTACCACGGGGTCTCCCGGTTCGAGCACCGGCCCCTCTCCGCCCACCATCACGGGGGGCTCGGAGCCGGTGAAGTAGAGATTGGTGTCGGGAGCCTTCACCACGAGGGAGGCGAGGCCGATCTCCGGATGGACGACCACGCGGTCCGCGGTGAGCGTCCGTCCGCCGAGCGTGAGGGTCTCGGTCCCCTCGCGTGACAGCTTCACGTTCACCTTGCGAGGCTTGGGGGTGGCGGCGAGGGCCTGCAGCTTCACTTCTTCTCCCTGGCGCAGTTGCGGCAGCAGGTTCTTCGCCACCAGGGCGAAGCCCACTCCGGCGAAGGTGCGGCCCGGCTCCACCTTCAGCCGCTCGTTGTACCGGCGCGTCTTGCCGCCCTCGCGGGAGAGGCCCACGGCTCGCCCGCTGCCGAAATCGAAGGTGAACTGTCGCGTCGTCCGCCCCTCCCTGCGCTCGCGCCAGTTCCAGCGCTCCTGGACGAGCTCCGGTTGGGTGAGGAAGACGGCGGACTCCTCGATGATGCGTCCATCCTCGTAGCGGTAGGTCAGCAGGACGTGGAGCCGATCCCCCTCGGTCCATTGGGTGAGGGAGCCCTTGCCGAGCGGCTGGCCCTCGGGCGTGCTCACGGACAGCTCGCGGGTGGTGTTCCTCTCTGGATAGAGGAGCTCCACGGCCCAGGCTGGAGAGGCGAGGCCCAGCAGCAGTCCCAGGCTGATCAGCAGTGCACCATGAGACCGACGAGACGTCGGACGAGATGTCTGGCCCATGCCACGAAGGTGGAGGGAGTGCGGGCTTTTGGGGAGCGCGGGCTCGGACACTCCGAAATTCCCTCCCTCCCAGGCATCCGGGCGGTCGTGCCGGGCTCCGCCTGCTCCCTCTCCCGGGGGAGAGGGGACATCCACGGACTTCGTCCAGGAACTCCGTGGACACACCGCGCTAGAGCAGCCCGTGCTCCTCGAGCTTGTTGTAGAGGGTGCGTCGGCTGATGCCGAGCAGGCGCGCCGCGAGGGTGCGGTTGTCCCCGGCTCGCTTCAATGCGTCCACCAGCGCCTGCCGCTCCATCTCCTTGCGCTGTGACTCCAGGGTGCGCCCCTCGCCATTCGTGCTTCCCGCCGTGGGCACGGCCGCGATGCTCAAGGAGGGACTCACGGGCTCGGGCGCGGGCGCCACCGGGACGATGCCCGGCTGCCTCGCGACCTCGCGCATCACCTCGTCGCCGGTGAGGAGGGGCCCATCGGAGAGCACCACGAGGCGCTCGATGAAGTTCTGCAACTGGCGCACGTTGCCGGGCCATGGCTGGGCGCGCAGGGCGGCGAGCCCGTCCGGCGTCAGGGTGAAGGGCGGCCTGCCATTGGCCTTCGCGTGCACGTCGAGGAAGTGCCGCACGAGGGGCTCGATGTCCTCGGTCCGGGCCCGCAGCGGGGGCATCCATACCGGCACCACGTTGAGCCGGTAGAAGAGGTCCTCGCGGAACTCGCCCTTGCGCACCATCTCCTCGAGGTTGCGGTGCGTGGCCGCCACGAAGCGCACGTCCACCTTCAGCGTCTGCGTGCCGCCGAGCCGCTCGAACTCGCGCTCCTGCAACAGCCGCAGCAGCTTCACCTGCACCTGCGGGGTGATGTCGCCGATCTCGTCCAGGAAGAGGGTTCCGCCGTTGGCCAGCTCCACGCGGCCGGGCTTCCGCGTGGCCGCGCCGGTGAAGGCGCCCTTCTCGTAGCCGAACAGCTCGCTCTCCAGCAGGGTGTCCGGCAGGGCCGCGCAGTGCAGCTTCACGAAGGGTCCGCCGCGCCGGGGGCTGGCGTCGTGCACCGCCTTGGCGGCCAGCTCCTTGCCCGTGCCGGACTCGCCGCGCAGCAGCACCGTGGCGGTGCCCGTGGCCGCTCGCGTCAGCAGCGCCTGCACCTCGGCCATGGCGGTGCTCTGGCCCACGAAGCCGCTGGCCTCCTTCACCAGGGGGCGCATGCCCTCCTGCTGTTGCTGGGCCCGCAGGAGCGCCTTGCGGATGCTGAAGAGGATCTCCTCCCGGTCGAAGGGCTTGAGGGCGAAGTCCGCGGCGCCCGCCTTCATGGCCTCCACGGCCAGTGGCACGGTTCCATGCGCGGTGAGGAGAATGACGGGCACGTCCGGCCAGGTGCGTCCCACCTCGGCGAGCAGCTCCATGCCGCTCATTCCGGGCATGCGCACGTCGCTCACCACCACGTCGATGGGCTTGCGGCCCAGCAGGGCGAGCGCCTCCTGGCCCTGGGTGGCCGTGTGCACGGTGAGCCCCGCCTGGCCCAGCAGCGCGCCGAGCACCTTGGCCACGGCCGGGTCATCATCCACCAGCAACACGCTTCCCTTGAGCAGCTCGGCCACGGTGCTTCATCTCCTGGTACGGGGCCGTCCGATGCTACCGCGCCCTCGCGGGCCCGTCAGCGGCGGCTCTTTTCACTCTCAGCCCGGCCAGGGCTCCGCTTCCCGCTCGAGGAGCGCCCCCGCGCACTCGTCGGACGCAGGCAGGCGCAGCGTCACCGTGGTGCCACGTCCCTCGTGGCTCGTCAGCGTCACCTGTCCCCCGTGGGCCTCCACCACCCGCCGTACGAAGGCCAGCCCCAATCCGCTCCCCGTGGCCTTGGTGGTGTAGAAGTCGTCGAAGGCCCGCTCGCGCGTGCGCACGTTCATGCCCTCGCCGGTGTCCTCCACGCTGAGCTCCACCCCCGTCCCCTCGAGCCGCGTCCGCAGGGTGAGGGTGCCCCCGCGCGGCATGGCCTCGAAGGCGTTGCGCACCAGGTTCTCCAGCGCGTTGGCCAGCAGATCCCAATCCCCCGCGCAGCGCGGCAGGTCCACCGTCAGCTCGCGCCGGAGCTCCACCTCGGGGCGGCCGGTGAAGGTCTGCAGGGACAGCACGCTCGCCACCAGTTGGTTCATATCCAGCGGCTGCATGAGCGGCTCCACCCGGCCCAGGCGCTGGTAGGTGCTCACCACGCGGTCCAACCGCTCCACCTGCTCCAGCAAGAGGTCCAGGAACTCGCCCTTGTCGTCCCAGGGCCGCCCCTGCGCGTGCTCCACCTTGAGGTACTGCGCGGCTCCCTTGAGCGCGGCGATGGGGTTCTTCAGGTCGTGCGCCATCTGCGCCGAGAAGCGGCCCAGGGTGGCCATCTGCTCCAGCCGCTCGCGCTGGGCGACGAAGGCGATGACGCCCCGGCGGGTGATGGCCAGCAGCGCCAGGGTGATGGCCGCCGTCCCCACCACCAGCGCGCCGTACTGCGCGGCGAACATCTGGAAGACGGCCAGGTAGGACAGCACGCCCATCAGCGCCAGCAGCAGCGCGTACATCGCGTGGACGTTGGAGAGCTCCCTCCCGAAGAGGCGCAGGCGCAGCGCCACCACGGCGATCGCCGGCAGGCCCAGCAGCGTGCCCAGGTTGCCCAGGCGCGGCACGTCCGTGCCCAGCACCGCCACGAGGTCCGTGCCCAGCAGCGTCACCAGCAGCGCCAGTCCCGTGAGGAGCAGCCCCGCCCGGGTGCGCTCGGTGGAGCGGACCTCGCGGCGCAGGTGCCAGGTGAGCAATCCGAAGCCACCGAGCAGCAGCGGCGCGCTGAGCGCCAGCACCGCCACGGCGAAGCCCCGCGAGGCCACCGCCGCGGCCACTCGCGCCGAGCCCAGCCCCACCAGGGTGGTGATCGCCAGCACACCGAAGACGCCGTACGCGGAGAACATCACCGCGGACAACCGGCGCCGCTCGCCCACGAAGGAGAGGATGAAGTGCATGGCCGACGGAGCGCTCATCAGCGCCGCGCCCGTGGCGATGAGGCGCCAGCCCGCCTCGCCCGAGTGCGCCAGCGCGAAGTCGGCGAAGTTCCACGTGGACAGCGCGATGCACAGCACCGACAGGGGGAGCGCCATCGGGCTGCGTCCCACGCGTACCAGGGCCAGGCCCGCCAGCGCCAGCAGGCCCGCGCAGGCCCCGAGGCTGATCCACGCCTGGGTCATCTCATGCCCCCCCGTCACCCGCGAATCAGAGCAGGGCCAGCCGACGTGCCCGGGAGGGATCCGCCACCGCGGCCTCCCACCGGCGCACGGCGGCTTCGCGCTCGGGCTCGGGCGCGTCGGCGTAGTAGCCGAGCGCGTCGTTGAGCGCGCGGCTGAGCTCCTCGCTGGCGGCCAGGCGGATGTCCAGCTCCGGGTGGCGCAGCGCGGAGACGAGCCAGTCCGCGCGGCGGCGCTGCCGGTTCTCCGCCCACCAGGCCGTCCACGCGCGCGTGTCCAGGCCGAACGTGGCGCGCGTCACCTCGCGCAGCGCCTCGGAGGCGGCCTGGGCGCACATCTCGTCGTCGCCCGCGGTGAGGTGGATGAGGCCCTCGATGGCCTCGCGATCGTGCAACGTGCCCAGGGCGCGGGCGGCCAGCGAGCGGCGCAGCGCGTCCCGGCTGGTGAGCTCCTGGCGCAGCTCCTTCCGGGCCGCGTCCAGGCGGGGCAGGTGCTTGAGGGCGGCGGCGGCCACGCGCGCGGCGCTGGAGATGTCCGGCTCGTAGTCGAAGAGGCCGCGCAGCACGCCGTCCACCAGCTCCACGTAGGGGAGGCTGCCGGCGGTGAGGAGCGCGAAGTAGCGCGTGTCCGGATCGCTCGAGTCCAGCAGGGGCGCCAGGGCCTGGGCCGCGGGCCGGCCGAGCCGCGAGAGGGCGCCGGGGATGGGGCCCAGCTCATCGGCCTCGGGCAGCTCCACCACGGGCAGGCGGCTCCACGCGGTGGGGCCGGGGAAGTGGGTGGCGAGCACCCGGGCACTGGCCTCGGGCGAGCGCGCCAGCTCGGCCATGGCGTTCGCGCGCTGGTTGGCGTCCGGGCCGGTGAGGCGCTTGAGGAGGGGGCCGAAGTCCGGAGGCGGGCGCTCCTCCTGGGACATCACGAGCGGGGCCATGGCGGCGGCGCGGCCCAGCACGTTGGCGGAGCGGGTGACGAAGGGGCTCCACCCCAGGCCCGCGGCCATGTTGGGGGCCGGGGTGCTCGGGGCCGCGCCGGTGTTGGCGGCGGGCTCGTCCACGTCCACGTCGAAGTCCAGGACGTTGCGCAGCTCGCCCAGGCGCTGCTTGCGGAAGAGGATGAGCTCCTGGAATGCACCGGGCATGTCCTGGCAGAACAGGATGAAGTCGGAGAGGCGGCGCTGGCTGATGGGCTTCTGGCCGCAGTCTCCATAGATGACGGCCACGAGCCGGCCGCGCACCTCCACCGGGTAGAGAAAGAGGGTGCGGGGCGGCTGCCGGCCGAACAGCTCCAGGTAGTGCTTCGTCAGGCTGTCGGGCGGCATGGGACCCGCGTAGCTGCCGCGGGTGATGGCCACGGTGCGGAAGACGCTGGAGGCGTCGAGCGGGATGGAGACCTGCGAGAGCTTGTCGCTGCCCAGGCCGTCGCCACGCGAGTCCCAGCCCACGGCCGCGCCGCGCAGCACGGCGAAGGCGGCCACGTAGTCGAAGGTGCGGCGCCCGAAGCGCAGGGCGGTGTCGATGAGCCGATCGCGATCCCTCGTGGACTCCTTGAGGGCGGCGCGTGCCTGCGCGAGCGTCCAGTCGGGTACCTCGTCGCGAGCGGACTGCGGCGCGGCGACCTCTGGAGCGCGGGGCTCGAGCCGCGGGCGCGCCTGCGGCCCGCTCTGGGCGACGGGCTGCGGCACGGGCGCCTGTACCGCGGTGGCCTGCGCCTGGGGTTGTACTGGAGGACGCGTGGCGGCCGGAGCGGCGGGCTGCGCGGGTGCTTGCGGAGCCGGAGCCGCGGGGCGCGCGACGGGCGCGGGCTGCTGGGCCTGGGGCGGAGCCGCGGGGCGAGCGACGGGCGCGGGCTGCGCGGGTGCTTGCGGAGCCGGAGCCGCGGGGCGCGCGGGCTCGGGCATGTTCAGCCGCAGCGGCTCGCGGACGGGCGCCGAGGGCTGTGCCGCGGGAGCCGTGGGCGCGGGGGGACCGGCGGGACGCGGAGGCTGCGCGGGCGCGGCGTGGGGGGCCGGAGCCGGAGGTGCGGCGGGGCCTCGCTGAGGCTGAACCTGGGGTTGGGGCTGCGCGGGCGGCGCGGCGGGCGTCCTCTCGATGGGGATGGGCTCGGCGGCCACGGAGCGCGCCAGTCGCTCCACCATCTCCAGGGTGAGGGCCGCGGATTCATCGACCGCGGGCCTGGGCGCGGGAGCCGGGGCGGGGGCGGGCTGCGCGGGAGGGACGGGCTGGGGCCGCTCGGGGTCGAGCGAGGCGAGGAGGGCGGCGTAGCGCGGCGCGAGCGGCTGCCGGTAGATGACGGAGATCCACTCGCGGACGCGGACCTCGGTGGCCACCCAGAGCTCGAGCGGCTTGCCGAGCAGGAAGCCCACCTCCTCCAGCTCCTTCATCGGCACCGGGTAGCCGCAGGCCACGTGGAGGGTGTTGCCGTCGAGCGACAGCGGCACCACGCACAGCCGGTCGGCGATCTTCGGAGGGATGAAGGAGGCGACGTCCGCGTTGGGCTCGAAATCGGCGAGGTTGACCGGACGCAGCGCGGAGGCCTCTCCGAGCGCGTGCAGGACCTGGGCTTCGGGCAGGAGCCGGCGCTCGAGGAGCGCGGTGTCGATGGCGCCACCCTGCGCCGCCTGATGCCGTAAGGCTTCCTCGGCCTTGTCCTGGGGGAGGAGGCCATGCGCGATCAGGGTGTGTGCAAGATGGGCAGGCATGGGGGACGCGGCATCTTACGGCCCTGGACGGCGGGCACAACGAATCCTTCAAGAACCGAGGGGACTTGCCGTTCCTCCTCGGGAGGAGGGGGTGGAGCGGTCGGATGGCCGACCGCTGACGGTGGAGCCATCAGGTAGCTCCGGCCTGGGGGACCTGATGGGCTGGATGTTGGATGGATGTCGCGGAGCTTTGTTCACCAGCGGAGTGCGACAACGGTTTCTGGCCCAGCCCACCTTTATTCTTGCGCTCTCATGGTCCAACAATGTGGCGTGTCTTTCCCGGGCTTGCCCTGAAGTAGGGGATGGCCCTGGGGAGATGGGGGGTCGCATGGTGGTCTCTGTTTGTCAGTCTCCATGCAAGGAACAGACCCGCAATCAAGCAAGGGGCGGACATGAAGACTGTTCGCGTTGCAGGCGCTGGTGCTTTCGTTCCTTCTCGGTCCATCAGCAACGAGCGGATCGCCGCGGCTTTTCCGGGCTGGTCCGCTGAGCGGATTCTCGAGAAGACGGGCATCCGCGAGCGGCGCTACCTGTGGGACATCGACGCGCGGGGTCATGCCATCGCTCCGCCCGAGAGAGATCTCCCCATCTACCCGGCCTCCAATACCGACATGTGCGAGGTCGCCCTGCGCCGGGCGCTGGAGCAGTCGGGCGTGGACGCCCGGGAACTGGACGCGCTCTTCCTCGTCACCTGCTCGCCGGACGAGCTGAACTTCAACCATGACGCGATGGCGTTGCACCAGCGGTTGGGCTGCCGTGCCGACACCTTCGCGCTGGTGATAGACGATGGCTGCGGCGGCACGCCCTACATCCTCGACATGGTGTGCAAGATGATGCAGGGCCACCGTTTCAAGACGGTGGCCGTGGTGGCGTCCTCGTTGCTCTCACCGCAGCTCCACCCGGACGTCTACACCGCCGAGGTCGTCCCGGCCCCGGGGCGCAAGCCGCTCAACGCCTATCTCTCCGTCTATGTATTCGGGGATGGGGCGGGCGCGGTGGTGTTGCGGGCGGACGGCAGGGAGGGAGAGGGCATCCTCGCGACCATGTCCGGCAACGCCCACGCGGAGCTGGTGATTCGTCGGGGCGGGGGGATGCTGCGGCTGCCGTACCAGGGGCGGGCGCGGCCGGCGGACATGGCCTTCGTGGTGGACGGGCCTCGGGTGGCGAGGGGCTACTCCACCTATATGAAGCAGTGCCTCGAGGCGGTGCTCGCCGACCGGCCCGAGCTGTGCTCCGAGGTGAAGCGCTATTACTTCCACCAGCCCAACAAGCGGTTGATGGAGCACTTCATCCAGACGGCGGGTCTGCCCCACGAGCGCGTGGCCATGAACGTGGACCGCTACGGCAACACCTCCGCGGCCGGGAAGCTGATCCTTCTGGCCGAGGACCTGGAGGCGGGCCGGGTACGTCTGGGCAGTGGAGACCTGGTGCTGTTGGCCGCGGTGGGCGCGAATGTCCACTACGGGGCGCAGTTGATCCGGTTGTAGGCGCGGCCCGTTTCTTTCCCTTCCCCCGAAGGCAGGCAGGAGTGTTCCCCATGAGGCAACAGAGCGTGGCCGCTATGTATACGACGGACTTCAATTCGGAAGCCCACCTCGAGCGGAACGTGGCGCTCGCGGCCTCCGGCGATACGGCGCGAGGGATGTTCTTCAACGGCGTACTGGAGGTGGTGCGGAAGCTGGCGGGGGAGGAGGTGGCCCAGCGGTGTCGGGCCGCTACCGGTGAGAGCCATCACATCGACTTCTTCAGCTACCCGGTGTCCTCCTTCTTGCGGCTGTGTCTGACCGCGGTGAAGGAGGTGGGTCCCCTGTTTGGCGGCTGTGAGGTGACGCTGCACCGGATTGGCGAGCAGTCCGCGAAGGATTTCCTGTCCTCCACGGCGGGCAAGACGCTGCTGCTGCTGGCGGGCAACGACGTGAAGCGCATCCTCAAGCAGGTCCCCTCCGGCTACAGCGCGGCGGTGAGCTACGGCGAGAGGACGATGACGTGCCCCCACTACCAGAAGAGCGGACACTTCGTCATCAAGCACGACTTCATGCCGCATGCCTACCATGAGGGCATCCTGAGAGGAGTGCTGCTCACGGCGGGAGCCCGCGCCCCGAGGATACGAGGCTATGCCACCGGGCCGCTGGACAGCGCGTACGACTTCTCCTGGGAGTAGTCCCCCGGTCTCCGACCGCCCCTCGTCCCCGAGGCACGCCGCCTCCGTCTTCCTCTCCCCTCTCCTCCTGAAAGAGACGCCCTATGTCGCGGATGCTGCCGTCTGTGCTCGTGTTGGGTCTGTCCACCTCCGCTCTGGCAGGGGAGCGGGTGTATCAGTTCCGGACCGTGGAGGATGCCAGCGCGGTGGATCCGGGTGGCTGTCAGGCCGCGCCCTTCGAGGTGAACGTGCGGCTGCCCGCGCGCATCTTCGCGCGAGGAACCCCGGGGGGCGGCGGGAGGAGCGACCCGGGCCATGAGCGGCAGGCGGGGGTGGCCCTGGCGTGCGCGCGCATCATGGATTGGACCTTCACCGAGGGCTCGAAGGCGGACTTCTACGTGCGCTTCGAGCTGCCCGAGGGGCTCTTCATCGCGCTGGGCGAGTGCACCATGGTGAGCAACGCGGTGCCTCGCCCCGGCGTGGTGCTCACCAGTTGCGCGTTGAAGCTGACGCGATTCCCCGCTGGCTACGTGGGGGGCTTCGTGACGAGCTCGAGCGTCTTCAACCCCCGACGTCTGCCTGGCTACAACACCGGCTCCTTCTGGACGTTGCGCGTGTTCGAGCCCGACCCTCACTCCTAGGGAGGAAGGGGCGCTAGCTGGGTTGGACGACGTACGTGGACGTGAGCTTGTCGTGGAGCGTCTGGCCGCGCCGGTCGAAGAGGGCCATCCAGAAGCCGGCGAGGAAGAGCCCGAAGGACAGGCTGGCCAGCATGGCGCGGACGATGGCCCGGCCGGGAGCGGGGGCGAGGCCATGGGTGTCCACGAGCCTCAGGCCGAGCAGCCGCCGGCCCAGCGTGCGGCCATTCCAGAGGAAGGCGGCCACGGCGCAGTAGACGAGCGACAGCACCAACAGGAGGACTGCACCGGGGAGCAGCACGGACTGGAGCGCGCGGACCTGGATGACGAAGGCGTCGAGCCCGGACAGGCCCGTCTGGGGCGTGTGCACGCCGGCCACGGTGGAGGCGAGCATGAGGTAGAGCGCGGCCACTCCGCCGATGGCACCGGTGTCGATGGTGAAGGCCAGCAGCCGGCGCCAGAGCGAGGCCGGGCGCGCGTGGACTTCCGTCACCCCGGGCTCCGCGTTGGCCCTCGCGGTGGCGCCAGCGGGAGCGAGCGCGGGGGGCGGCGGGCGCGGGGCGGGCATGGGCGTCGCGGGCAGGGTCACGGCCTCGGAATCCTCGACGTCGACCGAGAAGGACGCCTCTTCCTCGGTGGACGCCTGCATCGGCGCGGGCTCGGCGGCCGTGACTGGCGGGATGCGGGGAAGGCCGGACGGAGCGGACGCCTGCTGCGGAGTGGGAGCCGGAGCGGAGGTGTTGGGAACACCAAAGGCCGGAGTATTCGAACGGGGGGCTGGAGCCGCGACGCCGGGCAGGTGGATGGAAGACGCTGGCGGAGGCGGCGTCGGCGCGCGGGGCGCGGCGGCCTGGGCGTGAGCCGGAGGGGTCTCCGGTGCGCTCGGAACGGCAACGGGCCGGGGCGCGGGAGCCTTCGGGGCCTGTGCCATCTGCGCGGCCGGAGCCTGTGCGCGCGGAGGCATGACGGGGAGACCCGGCGCGTTCGGCGGGCGGGGCGTCTGGCGAGCCGTCATTCCAGGAGGCGTGAGGGGAGCCATCGCCGGCGCGTCGCGATCCGGGCGGCGGCGGTCGATCTGGATCTCCTTGTCCAGCAGACTCGGGACGGCCCGGTCCGCGAGCTGGGACGCGGCGGCGCAGGTGGGGCAATCCCCTACGGGCGGCAGCGAAGCTCCGCACTTCAGGCACTTGGACAACGATTCCTCCAGGCTGGAGAAGGCTGTAGCAGCATGAAACGCCCTCTCCGGGCCGGGAGCAAGAAAACCGCCGGAAGCCAGGGCTTCCCCGCCTGGTGACCGTGTCAGGCGAAACGTTTGTTGCGGGTGATGACGATCAACCCGACCGACACGAGGGCCGAGACGATGACGGCCAGCACGATGCCGAGGGGATGAACGGTGGACGTCGCGCTGACCGGGGCGATGGCGGAGCTGATGAGGCCGCCGATGATGCCTCCCGCCCCGCCGAGCAGCGCGCTGCCCCAGAGTCCCACCAGCCGCGTCGATGGCAGGATGGCTCGCGCGATGATGCCCACGATGAGCCCGATGAGCGCGTAGGCGTAGATGGCCATGTGTGCCGCTCCCTCTTCTGGCACTTCGGAATGAAGTGCCGTTGCGCGGCAAACATAGGAATGGCGGCGAGAGGGAGGCAGCCGCCAGGAGGCGGGGGCTCGTCCTCCCGCTCCCTAACCGAGCTCTCCGTCCAGGTAGGCCATGACGGCGAGTGCGGCGAGCGCGGCCGTCTCGGTGCGGAGGATGCGGCGGCCGAGGGTGACGGGCCGTCCCCCGAGGGCCCGGAGCGCGGAGACCTCCTCGCGATCCAATCCTCCTTCGGGACCCACCACGAGGGCCACGGGAGCACCGGGAGCGCAGGAGCGGATGGCCTCGCCCAGCGGCACGGCGGACTCCTCCTCGTCGAGCACGAGCAGCGTGGTACCCGGAGCGAGCGCGCGCGCGGCCTCCACGAGGGGGCGGGGTCCATGGACGAGGGGCACGTCGTTGCGCCGGCACTGGCGGGCGGCCTCCTCGACGATCTTCGTCCACCGGGAGGTGCGCTCCTCGGCGCGCTTGGGCTCGAGCTTCACCACGCTGCGCGCGGCGGCCACGGGGTGGAAGGCGGTGGCGCCGAGCTCGGTACCCTTCTGCAGGACCCACTCCAGCTTGTCGCCCTTGGGGAGGCCCTGGAGGATGTGGACCTCGCGAGCCGGAGGGGCGTGCCGGGCCGGGCCGAGCACCAGGCGCACCGTGTCCGCGTCCACCGAGGCCACGCGTGCGTCGAAGGCCCGGCCGGAGCCGTCGAAGACCTCGAGCGAGGCGCCCTCGCCGAGCCGCAGCACATGGAGGAGGTAGTGGCGCCTGTCCCCCGAGAGCGTCACCTCGGGGGGAGCGGGCTCGGGGATGGGGACGAAGAGTCGGACCACGGGTGGGCTGGCCTCCAGGGAGGTGGGGAGGGGCGACTTCAGCAGGAAGCCGCCGTCCCCACCAGGGCCGACTCAGTGCCGTGCGTCGCGCAGCTGGAAGTCGGCGGAGGAGGGCAGGTGATCGGACGCCTCGGTGGAGTGGTCCACCTCCAGCAGCAGCGGCTCGAGCTGGTGGGAGGCGAAGAAGGTGTCGAAGCGCTTGCCGGTGGCGGGCACCACGCCCTTCCCGTCGGGCAGCGAGTTGAGGGTGGACATGTCCGCCACGTCCTGGAGGCGCAGCCACTGCTCCGAGTGCTTCGGACACTTGCCGGCGACGAGCATCTCGCGGGCCTCGTCCGGCCGCAGCAGGGAGCCATCCGGCATGCGCACGCGCAGCTCGCGGGCGCGGCGGAGCGGGTCTGGCAGCTCGTGCTCGAGGGCATGGAGGGCGCGGCGGACGCGCACGTCGCCGATGTTGCCCACGCCCCAGTCGCCCACGCTGGGGTGCACGTCGCCGTAGCGGTTCTCGTAGTCCTTCACCGTCTCGGTGGGCTCGTGCTTGCGCAGGGGGTTGGGCAGCAGCGAGTAGTGGTGTTTGACGTTGATGTTG
Organism: Archangium violaceum; assembly: GCF_016859125.1. Lineage (NCBI taxonomy): Bacteria > Pseudomonadati > Myxococcota > Myxococcia > Myxococcales > Archangiaceae > Archangium > Archangium violaceum. Next base: position 5,656,535 of record NZ_CP069338.1, read on the forward strand.
GCGTTGAAGTCGCCCAGGGCGATGGAGGGCACGCCATCTCGCGCGTGCACGAGGGACTGGAGCTGCCAGAGCTGGCCGGCGTTGATGCCGCTGTCGCCCAGCGTGTGGTGCACGTTGTAGAGGGCCACCGGGTGGCCGCACACGTCGATGAGCGCGAAGAGCGCGCCCCGGTCCTCGTCCAGCTCGCCGACGAATCCCTGGCGGGCGATGGCCGCCGCGCGCACGTCCTCGGGGAAGTCATAGGTGAAGTGCGCGGCCTCGAGGATGGGGTGCCGGCTGAGGATGGCCTTGCCGTTCACCACGGGCCGCCGGACGTCACGGCCCTGGTAGGTGAGGTGGAAGCCATGGTCGCGCGCGAGCTCCACGGCGGTGGGCTGGCTCGCCTCCTGGAGCGCGATGACATCCGGCATCCGGCCGGTCTCCTCCAGTGTGGCGAAGTAGCGCTCGAGCAGCTCCCGGCGCTCCCCGCCCAGGAGGATGTTGTACGTCATCACGCGCAGCACGTGGTCGCGGGGCGGGCGCGGCCGTGGGTGGTGCACCAGCAGCGTGATGCCCGTGCCGAGCCGGCGCGGGCCATCCGCCTCCGGCAGCGACTCGAAGCCCTGGAAGACGTGGGTGGGCTCCTGGTGCGGCAGGTGCTGGGGCGGTGCGGCGGGGACACCATCGATGACACTCCTCCCGAAGGGGAGGCGATCCAAAAGTCGAGAGAGGGCCTGTCCTGGCATGAGTCCTCTACTGTCTGTGCATCACTCACCCTGCACGCGAGTTCAAGGCGCCTCGTCGCTCCCTGTCCCGGCGTCCGCTGGGCCGCTCGCCGCCTCGGCGGACGAGCCTTCGGGCGTGTTGGTGGGATCGCCTCCGTAACCGGCCTTGCGGCCCGTGATGGTGTCGTCGTCCGCGTTGCCGGGGAAGAGGCCCTCTCGCTGCTCGGAGAAGGTGCGCCGCTCGTCGGGGACGCCGCGTCCGGACGTGTCGGTGAGGCCGCGCGACTGTTTGACGGCATCCGCGTAGCCCGTGCCGGGTGTCGTGGTCTTGCTGAACTTGCCTGCCATGGTGGGCTCCTGACTGGTGGATGTTCGACATCCGTCAATCTCGGGCGGCCGGGGTCCCTCGCCAACCCGTCCAGCCTCCCCTGGGGGAGGGGAGGCGGGCGGGCGGGCCATCGGGAGCGAGGCAAAGGGGCAGGACACCTGCTATGCGCAGCGCGACATGGCCTCTTTTATGCGTGGGGAGGGAGCCCGTCGTGGCGCGTCGCCCGAGTGACAGTACGGTGGCTCGGTTCGAGGTGGCCCGGGCGAACCAGGAGCAGGTGTTGGCGGAGAGCGCGCAGCGCGGGGAGCGCGTGGTGTCGCTGGTGCGACTGGCGCTGGTGGTCCTGGTCATGCTGAGCCAGGGCGTTGTCGCGCGGATGTCGGGCGAGCTGCTGCCGAAGGATCCACTCCGGCTGGTGGGCTCGCTGCTCTACACGGGCCTCGCCATCGTCATCACGCTGAACCTCTACACGCAGAAGCCCAACCGGCGCCAGGCGATGTGGAGACCGGTGGCCGTCACGGTGATGGACTGTGGCTTCTTCGGCTTCCTGGCGTGGAGGGTCGTCTCCGTGACGGGGGAGTTCCGTCCGCAGATGCTGGCGGCGGGCTGCGCGGTGGTGATTGCCTTCTCGGTGGCGCGCTACAGCTGGCTGCACGTGTTGATGTCCACGGTGATGGCCTCGGCGACGTACGTGCTGGAGAACTGGTGGGTGGGAGGGTTCTCCTTCGCGCAGGTGAGCTTCGTGCTCGGCTGCTACATCACGCTCGGGCTGCTCATCGGGTGGGCGAACACGGCGGTGAGCAGCATGTTCCTGGGGCTGCGGCGGCGCGACAACCTCTCGCGCTTCCTGCCGCGACAGGTGGTGGAGCGGGTGCTGCATCACGGGGACGAGGCGCTGGCGCCGGTGCAGCGCGAGGTGACCATCCTCTTCAGCGACATCCGGGACTTCACCTCGCTGAGCGAGTCACTGCCGCCCCGGGCGGTGCTGGAGTTGCTGGACGACTACTTCGGGCACATGGGGCAGATCGTCATGGGGCACGGGGGCATCGTGAACAAGTTCCTGGGGGACGGGATGCTGGCGTGCTGGGGCGTGCCGGACGGGGATGCGAATCACGCGGTGCACGCGATGCAGGCGGCGCTCGACATGCGCAAGAAGCTGGAGGAGCTCAACGCGTGGAGGGAGCAGCGAGGGGAGCCGCCCCTGCGCATTGGCGTCGGGCTGCACACGGGGGTGGTGGCGGCGGGGATGCTGGGCGGGGCGGAGCAGCACGAGTACACCGTCATCGGTGACGCGGTGAACCTGGCCTCGCGGGTGGAGGGACTGACGAAGGTCCTGGGGGTGGACATCCTGGTGAGCGAGAGCACCTGGAGGGCGGGCGGAGGCCGGTTCCACGGCGAGCGCATCTCCGAGGAGCGGGTGAAGGGGCGCCGGGAGGCGGTGGTGGTGTACTCGCTGAAGGGCCGCGCGTCGTCGGAGCAGGAGCTCATGCCCCCTCCGCGTCCTGCGCGGCTCGCCAGCTCTCTCTGAGCCTCCAACTCCTCTTCCCCCGGACGGCTAGCTGGCGGTCTCGGGGGTGCCCCGGGTCTGGGCGCCGAGCTTGTAGTCGCCCGTGAGGAGGGCGACGAAGAAGAGGGGGCCGACGAGGGCGTGGATGAGGTTGGTGAAGAAGGAGGGGGACTTCTTCTCCCAGACGGCGTGGCCGGCGAGCTGGACGAGCCAGCCGAAGACGGCGATGCCGACGACGGTCCAGACGGGGAGGAGCCGGCCCAGGGGGATGCAGAGGGCCATGGCCACGGAGACGATGAGTCCCAGCTTCGCGTCGGCGCGCAGGTACCAGATGGACGCGAGGATCCAGGACACGAAGGCCAGCGTGAGCGAGCCACCGGGCAGCCAGGGCACGGACGCCAGCCGCACCCAGTCCAGCATCGCGACGATGTGCAGGACGATGAGGGGAATGGCGATCTTGTGGGTGAGGCGATTGGTGGGGTGTTGGTGGGAGGAGATGTACTCGTCGAACAGGGCCTGGGTATGGGGCTTGAGCATGCGGCGACTCTACCCCTCCCGGGAGTGAACGGTAGTCAACCCAGGGTGCACACGGGTGACTACCGAACTCATTCAGGCGGACCGCCGCGGCGCGTTACCTGGCGCGGTGGAAGTCCAGCCGCACCCACTCGCCCTGTTGGGCGCCCGGTTCTGGCACCAGGCCGAGGTTCACATACGCGGCCTCCACCTCCGCCTTCTGGTGCGCGAGCACGCCCGCCATCAGCAGCTTGTCCTTCACCTTGGGGGCGATGAGCGGCGCCAGCTCGATGAGTGTGTTGGCCAGGATGTTGGCCACCACCAGGTCGAAGGTGCCCTCCACCGCCGTCAGCTCCTTGCCGGACAGCTCCACGTCCGGAGTCCCGTTGTCCTGGGCGTTCTCCCTCGCCAGCTCCACCGACACCGGATCGTTGTCCGTGCCCACCACCCGGCCGGCGCCCAGCTTCTTCGCGGCGATGGCCAGCACGCCCGTACCCGTGCCCACATCCAGCACGCTCGCTCCCGGGTGGGTGCTCATGTAGTCGTCCACCGCACCCAGACACAGGGAGGTGGTGGGGTGGTCACCTGTGCCGAAGGCCATCTTCGGTTCGATGACGAGGCGCACCTTGTCCGCCGGCGCGTTCTGCGCTTCCCAGGGGGGACCCACCCACAGTCGTCCTACCTGCACCGACTTGATGTGGGCCTTCCAGGCGTTGCTCCAGTCCTGCTGTTGCTCCTCGGCAATCCGCAGACGCGCCGAGGGATGGGCCTCGGCGAGCATCGCGCGGGCCTGCTCGGCCGTCTCCGCGTCCTCGAAGTAGGCCACGAGGATGGCCTCTCCCACCGAGGGGGCTCGCACTCCTGGCATGGTGGGCGTTTCCCGGTCTCGCACTTCCAGTCCCATGGCCCCCGCCTCGTGCAGCAGGTCCTGGGCGGCTTCCGACTCCGCCTCCGGCAGATCCACTGTGAGTGTCTGATACGTCCCCGTCATGTCGCCCTTCTCGCGTTTCGCGTTGCTCTCTGGAAGATGCCGGGATGGCTGCAGCCGGGAAAGAAATTTTCCCGGCGCGAGGCCCGCCGCGTCGCCCGCTCGTCGTGTGTTCGAGGATGCGATGATCCTTCGTCGGAATTTGCGGTAAGCTGGCCCGCAGAGGACCAATTAGCAGGCCGTTGAAGCTCAGCTCTTACTTTTGTGCGCCCGTGTCAGGTTGGAGTGTGGCTCTGCTCGGGGGGCGCCGACGATGGACTCCCTTATGAAGCGAACTCGCCGCAACAGTGGCTTCTCCCTGGTCGAGATGTCGACCGTCGTCGGCATCATCGCGATCCTCGCCGTGCTCGCGTTCGCCGCGCTGGACGTGCTGCCCCAGCGCACACGGCTGACGGGTGGAGCGCTCGAGTTCGCCGCGGCGATCTCCAGCGCGCGTTCCCACGCGTATGGCCGCAACCACCGCGTGGTGCTGCTGCTCAACGCGGACACGCCCAACCTGGGCAACCCCATCCAGTACTGGGTGGTGGTGGATCCCTGGTCGAACATGACCGCGACGCTCAGGGCCAATCCCGGCTGGAGGACCCTGAGCGATCTGATTCCGGTGGCGCCCGCTCCCGCGGGCTCGGAGTACCCGCTGTTCGACTCGGGGCACTTCAACCCCTCGGTGCGGCTGTACGACAGGGGCTTCGTGGACGCGGTGGGCCGGGTGGCGCACAAGGGATGCACCGCCGATCTCAAGAGCAAGGTCGGGCTCGCCAGGGGTCCCACGGATGGCACCAGCACCTTCCCGCCGCCCTTCTGCTTCGTCCCCAACGACACCCCGTGCACCTTCTGCACCAATGACGGCGCTGCCGACGAGCCCCGGCGGGGTGCCATCATCTTCGAGCCGGACGGCACCGTGAGCTTCACCGACGCACTGGGCAACCCGTCCCCGGACGGGTCTGCCTCCATCTCCTTCCGCCCAATGGGTGGTGGCGGTTCGGACAGTGTCCAGGCCGTCGTCATCACCAACACCGGTATCGTCCGGACCTTCTCGGCGCATCGCTAGAGGTGATTCCCATGCTGAGACGAGCCTCTCCCCGCCAGGACCACGGTTTCACGACGATCGAGTCGCTCATCGCCGCGGTCGTATTCCTCCTGGGTCTCGCCGGGCTGCTCGGCGCGCTCGTGCAGGCGCGCGGCGCCACCGCTCAGGCACGTCGGCTCATGCAGGCCACCGACGTCGCCAACGATCTGGCCGAGCAGATCCAACTCTGGAGCTTCGACGACCCGCGGCTCATCCCCTCCGACCCCCTGTGCGCGGATGATCCGCTGGACAAGGATGGCAAGCTGCTCAAGCCGGGCACGGGCGACTACAACGCCTACAAGGCGTGCATGCACGACGAGATGATGCTCACGTTCGAGGACGCCAAGTTCGGCGGGATACAGGAGCCCGTTTTCAGGAACGAGGAGAAGGATCCGTCCAAGAACAGAACCGAATACGAGCGCTTCTACATCGTCCGCCGCGTGGACGAGCGGATGCTGCAGATCTGGGTGAAGGTGCTCTACTTGGATGCGGGCGAGCCCCGCGTCGTGACCACGCAGGCCATGCGTACCAGGGTAGGAGGGATGTTGTGATGCGGCGCCAGCGAGGATTCACGCTCATCGAGCTGATGGTGAGCTCCGCGGTGACCTTCATCACGGTGCTCGCGGTATCCGCGGCCTTCCTGGGCTACACCCAGTCCTTCTACACGCAGGCGGGCATCCGGGGTGGGCAGGCGTCGCTGAGGCAGACGCACCTGATGGTGGTGCGCAACCTGCGCATGGCGGGTTATGGCATCGAGCCGTCCCTGGCCTTCGGCTTCCCAGCGGACTGGTCCCGAGAGTCCCCCACGGCCATCAACAGGTCGGATCGGCTCGTCTTCCGGATGCGCAACCCGGCGTTCAATGCCCGCGTCGAGAGCGTCGCTGAGGACTCCGTTACCCTCGTCGATGGGTTGACCGAGCGGCTGCGCCGGGGGCAGATCGTCCAGTTGATGTGCCCGGGTGCGATCTCCTGGACCTACGCGCGGCTGCGCGAGGACGCCCCGAAGGGGGCGAAGTCGTTGTCGCTGCAGCCCAAGACGGGCACCTTCCCCAACCTCAACGAGGTCCACAACTGCTTCTCCAACTCGGGAGCTCTGGCGGTCTACGTGTTCAAGATCGACGTCTACGACTACTCCATCCAGCTCATCGACGAGGATGGAGATCCCGCCTCGCCAGGCCGGCCCTACCTGTTCCGGCGGCATGGGCTCGGTGATGGCCCCGAAGATTCGTTCGGCGAGCCGGTGGCCGAGGACATCGAGGCGTTGCGCGTCACCTTCGTGAAGGCGGATGGCAGCACCTTCATCCCCGACCCGAATGAAGCTGCGCCCGACTATGGGATGGATGTGGGTGATCCGCGCCTCACGAACAACCACCCCGGCAACATTCGTGCTGTCGTGGTGGGCCTGGTGGCGCGCAGCACCACCCGCGATTCGGGCGCGGGCCCCGAGGTGATGAACCAGATTCCCGCGTTCGGCAGGAAGGCGGACGGCACCCCGGAGGAGGCGCTCAGTGTGGATCCGACCACCGGAAAGCCGGTGCCCTACGGTTTCCGGCGCATCGTCTCGGAGATGTCCGTCCAGGTCCGTAACATGCTGTCCACGGAGATGCCCGTCCCGCTCTACTATGAGCCGGACGGGGTGACGCCGGACGCCTGCAGGGGCGAGCTTCCCGGCGAAGCCAACTCCTTCAACTGTGCCGGTGGCTAGGAGGATTGCCCATGAAGAAACACCCCGACAGACGCGGTTCCGTGCTGTTGCTGGTGGTGGTGCTGCTGGCCGTCATCAGTCTGTTGGCCGCCGCCGCCGTGGCCTTTTCCCACAGTGAGCTGGGGGCGGCCAGGAACGAGCGCAGTGGTGACGAGTTGCTCGCGTGCGCTGACGCGGGTCGTCAATACATGCTCTCGCGCTTCCAGGGCGTCACCGCCAGCGTCGAGCCGGTGAACAAGGACTTGAACTCGGCGGGTGTCGTCGACTGTCCCGAGAGCGGCGAGGTCCCCCACGACGCCCGGTGTGTACGCAGCGGCCACATCGGTCAGGTGAAGGTGGGTGGCATGATCCAGGTCAAGCAGAAGGCGGGTGGTAACCGCAATAACCTGCGGGATCTGTCCAATATCGTCGGTGATAGTGCGTTGGGCGGAACGCCGTATAAAGTGACGGTCCACTGTATGGACGAAAACGGTCGTGGCACCGAAGTGGAATTCGTGGTGCGTTTCGGTGTCTAGGAGCCTTTCATGATGCGCATCAACTTCGACACCATGCGAAACGCCCTGCGGAGGCCCTTTGTCCGCAGGGTGAGCATGGCTGCGGGAGTGGTGGCGGCGGGGGCCGTGGGTCTGTTGGCCGTGGAGAGTCGCTCGGGTGCTGTTCCCAAGCCCGACAAGGCCATGTGCTGCACGAGCGCCGTGGCCATTGGCGACGCGATGATCAGCCCCGCGGTCGGCGGCGACAAGGACTTCTTCGAGGTCCCCGCCAGCCCTCCGAGCGCCATGTTCCTGCTGGGCAACAACGAGTCCATGCAGGACTTCCCCGAGTTCCTGCCCGAGGCCTTCACGCCCGGCTACGAGCCCCCGGCCACGTCCACCACCAAGCCCGGTGACCGCGGAGGTACGGGCTCGGCGGGACACGCCCTCAACACGGGCTGCGATGACCCGGCGCTGGTCGCCGCGATGAGCTGGTTCGACAAGGACAGCGCGGATCCGGGGAAGAACGGCTCCGTCGTCTACGACAGCGACGCCGATCTGGCCTCGCCGTTCTTCGATCCGAACAGGTTCTACAACGTGCGCGGTCGGCGCATTAACTTCGTCGTGGAGGAATCTCCGGCTACGCTCTACCCCGACTTCGAGTCGATGGATAGCACCGGGGACGCGCTCACCGCCTGCTACTCGGGCTTGGGCTGGGATTTCGCGGACTATCCCTACTCCCCGGAAGCGCAGCTCGTCACCGACTGCAGGCGGTGCCTGACGACCAAGGGCTGGTGGCGTGGTCCGATCGTGACCGACGCGCTGAAGCCCAGTCAGGGTCCCCCGCGGGATTTCGACGAGCCGCCGCTCCCTCCCGAGGCCTTCCGCAAGTGGGTTGTCACCGGCCGCGTGCTCAACGTACGTCCGCCCAAGTTCGTGGTGGCGCGCAAGGTGCTCAAGGACGTCATCAACATGGCGCCCAACGTGCGCATGGGCGTGGCCACCTTCGGCAAGGACCATGGTTGGTTCGATCCGCCGGAGATTCTCGCGGGTCTGCGTCCGACCTGCGACAAGTCCTTTCCCACCATCAACGAGACGGCGCTCGATCGGCCCCTGCTGATGAAGGCCGTCAACAAGACGGAGTTCCGCAACAACGAGCGCTCCATCGGTGAGGCCCTGTTCGGTCTGGGCGGCTACTTCTCCTCTCAAATCTCGGACAAGAAGTGGGAGAACTGGTTCAAGCAGCCCCTCAGCCCCGGTTACTTCGGTTGGCCGGGCTGCTGCAACGGAGGCACCTACGACAACCCGTACACGGGTCAGCCGGGCGCTACCTACGCTGCGGGCGCCGATGAGTGGGTCAAGGCGCCCTACGTGGATTCCGCCACGGGGTACTACCGGCCGGGCCAGCCCTGGGAGATCGATCCCCGCAACGAGCTGCCGTCTCCCGACAAGCGCACCGTCTGCTTCGGCTGCCAGGTCAACTCGGTCATCGTGCTGACGGACGGCGCGCCCAAGTACGACAACTCGGTGCCCATCACCAAGATGATGGAGCTGCTCGTCGCCAAGGGGGTCCGGCACCCGGCCCCGGACGCGTCGTTGGTCAGATTCGATCCGGTGGACCCCGAGACCAACCCGGACGTGGGTGGTGTCAACTACTGCGATCAGTTCGAGAAGTCCCCGGGCGTCAAGTACACCAAGGAGGACTGCGACTACACCGACTGGAACTGGCCGACCGGTCTGGGCGTGGGCAACAAGAACTTCATGGATGACGTGGCCTTCTTCCTGGCCAACATGGACCTGCGCGACGACATGCCGGGCATGCAGTCCGTGCGCACGTACACCATTGGCTATGGCGACAACAGCGCCATGCTCCAGAGCATCGCGAAGGCCGGCAAGGGCAACTTCTACCGCGCCAACAACGCCACCGAGCTGCGTGAGGCCATCATCGATGCCCTTGGCGACCTGAAGGAACTGTCCACCTCGTTCGCCGCGGCCAACATCTCCGGCGTGCAGGCGGGCGGGGTTCAATCGTCCGTGTACGTGCCGCGCTTCATCCCGCGCCGGGGCCGTCCGTACGAGGGCCACCTCTACCGCTTCTTCTACTACAGCGAGTTCGCCCAGGGCTGTAAGCCGGGTGCGGAGGGAGACCTCAACGAGGACGGCGACTGCGACGACTCCTTCTACGTGGACAAGCCGACGGGCTTCTCGGGCGCACCGGGCTCCGTGCCGGAGATCACCAGCTTCACGAAGGACAACATCGTCCAGGAGAACACCGAGGGCATCTGGGTCAAGGCGAACACGGCCAGTCCCGTGGAGGGCGGCAAGCTTGAGGGTGGCACCCCGGCGAGGCCCTTCTGGGACCTGGGCGAGACGATTGGCAAGCGCAAGGCCGCGCTGAAGTGCGACCCCAGCAACCCCCTCAAGGAGGACGGCGGTCGCTGCATCTTCACCCTGATCGACAGGGACAACGACGGCAAGTACACTGCGGAGGACAACCCGCCCGTCGAGTTCCACGAGGACAACTTCTCCCTGCTCAAGAGCTACGTGCTGGCGGGGGGTGACTCCTTCTGCGGCACGCTCTTCTCCAAGCAGAAGAAGGCGTGGGCGGGCACCCCCGAGCAGCAGGACGACTGCGCCCTCCAGCTCATCCGCTTCGTGCGCGGCATGGACGTCTTCGACTACGACGGTGACTCCATCCTGGACGAGGAACGGCCCTGCGCGGACAACGACAAGCCGGAGACCGCCACGTCCTGCAAGCTCGCGGACATCTTCCACTCCACGCCGGTGGTGGTGGATCCGCCCGTCGAGCCCTTCGTCTGCGACAACGCCCTGGCCGGCCAGTGCGTGTCCACCCTCTACAACCGGGTGGGCTTCGTCGAGGTCCCCAAGCCCACGCCGATGGAACCGATCCCGAACTACTACAGCGGAAACTTCGGCGCCTATACCGAGTACATGTCGTCGGCGGCGGGCACGCGTGACCGCATCCTCCTGGTGGGCTCCAACGGTGGCATGGTTCACGCCGTCCACGCGGGCTCGGTGATCTCGGGCGCCTCCAAGGAGAACAAGTTCGACGACATCTACGACGTGGGCACGGGCCAGGAGCTATGGGCCTTCATCCCGCCGGACCTGATGCCCAAGCTGGGTCTGATGGTGAGCGGCCACGAGTACTTCGTGGATGGCACGGCCATGGTGCGTGACATCTGGGCGGATGGTGCTCCCTCGGGTTCCCTGCTGGCGCCCGGGCGGGACGGCAAAAAGCAGTCGCAGGAGTTCCGCTCCATCGCCGTCATCACCGAGCGTGGCGGCGGCCAGCGCTTCCTGGCGCTGGACGTGACGGATCCCTACCTGATGCTCAAGGCGGTTCAGAGCCCGGACAACAAGAGCCTGCGGCCGTTCCGTTGGATGTTCCCCAATGCGTGCGACAAGGAGTCGATCAGCATGGGGCAGTCCTGGTCCAACTTCTCGCCCAGGCCGCCGCCCATCGGGCCGGTGCGTCTCAAGGCCGACGGGGGTTCCTCGGCCAAGGACTCCGAGCGCGGTTGGGAGGAGCGCTGGGTCGTCGCCCTCAATGGCGGCTACAGCCCGGACCTGACGCGTGGCCGCGGCGTGTACCTGGTGGATGCCTGGTCGGGCCAGAAGCTGTGGGCCGCGGAGGCCCAGCCCGGCATCAAGACGTCCGCCTACGAGCAGGTGCTCAACCAGATGATGCCCGTGGTGGCCTCACCGGCCATGGTGGACATCGGCAAGGGCGATAGCGTGCAGATCGACGTGGACGGCTTCTTCGACACGCTCATCGTCGGCGACATGGGCGGCCAGATGTGGACGTTCCGTCTCTACGAGCCGGGCGTGCGCGACGCCACCACGGGAGAGGTGACCAACTGGTTCGGTGCGCGCTCGTTGGAGATGGCGCGTGAGGATGGGCACGAGAACGGGCCGTATAGTGCCTACAAGAAGGCGCCCTTCTTCCAGGTGGCCTCCACCATCCTGCAGCCGGAGACGGGCTGGTTGCGTGCCTTCGCGGGCACCGGCGACCGGCAGCACCTGCGCACCACGCCGGGCACGGACTGCAGCGCGGACGACCTGCTGGCGTGCCTCCGGTTGAAGTGCAACGTGGAAGCGACGTTCGTCGGAGAGCTCAACGGTCAGAAGCGCACCAGCACCATCAAGTACCTGGGTGGCGTGCTGCAGAGCAACGCGGACAGCTGGCTCAGTACCCCGGGCTCGGCGTGCTCCAGCAACACGCGGATGGAACTGAGCAAGCTCACCATCAGCTGCCCCGACTCGGCGTACGGCTCCGCCGTGTACCCGCCGACCCTGCCGTCGGATGGCAAGCCCAGGGAGTTCTCGACCATGTCGTATTGCTCGCCCTCGGGCTCCACGTTCTCGTGTGACCACCTCAATCTCAACACGGCCGAGCACAGCGACCTGAAGTTGAGCGATGCCGAGAAGTCGGAGGTCGCGCTGCATCGCTACTTCGGCTTCCAGGCGTACGGCAGCGGTGGTCGTACCTTCAATGACGCCGACGGCGCGGTGAAGTTCGACGGGATGCGCCTGACGGACACCGCGGGCTTCAAGTGCGTCGACGGCAGCTCGTGCTCGCTGGTGGACGTGACCATTCCGAGCTCGCTCTACGAGCGCCTGCCCGCGGATGAGTCGGGGGTGGAGCAGCGCTACATCACCGCCGCCAAGCTGAACACGGTCCCGAGCGCGAGCACGAACTCTCCCGGTTGGTTCATCCGCTACGACAACAGCCTGTTGGAGCGGACGGCGGAAGGTTCGACCATTCTGGCGGGCGTCGTCTTCTGGCCCACCTTCGCTCCGTCCTCGGGCGTGGGGGCCGCGGCCTGCTCGTTGTCGGGTCTGGGTGACCTGTCCTACTCGTGGCAGGCGGACGTCATCACGGGCCATCCGAACCAGGCCGCGAGCTTCCAGGTGTACACGACCGATCCCGCCACCGGTAAGCGCACCCTATCGGGCTTCATGTCCTCGAAGGCTCGCCCGACGAACGGTCCTCCGGGCTCGGGTATGCCGGTCGTCACGCTGTCGAAGGATGGGTCCAAGCGCTACGAGGTGGCGATGTCCAGCCCGGGCTCGGCTCCCATCACCGAGGCACTGAAGACCCAGAGGAACGCGGCTCCGGACATCTACTGGATGGAGGTGCCGCGCAACCTGCATGAGTGCCGCCACGAGAACGCCGAGGCCTGCGCGCAGCCGTGAGCCGGGTGTCCCGGTGAGCCGGGCCTCCTCCGAGGCCCGGTGACCTCATCCCCTCTCCCCACCTGGGAGAGGGGATTTTGTTTTGCGGGGGGCTCAGGGGCCGACGACGGCGAGCGCGCTGCGCTCGAAGTCGATGAGCTGGCGGGCCACGGTACGCACGTCCTCGGCCGTCACCGCCGCCACGCGCTCCGCGTAGTGGAAGAAGTTCTCCAGGCCCAGGTGGTAGCACGCGTCCAGCGCGAGCAGCGCGGCACGCGAGCCGTTGCGCTGCAGGCCAATCTCATGGGTGCCGATGAGGTGCTGCTTCGCGCGGGAGAGCTCGGCCTCGGGGATGGGCTCGTCGCGCACGCGGGTGAGCTCCGCGCGGATGCCGGCGAGCGCGGCCTCCAGCTTCTCGGGGCTGGTGCCCATGTAGACGGCGAAGTAGCCCGGGTCCACTCCCTCCATGGAGAAGCTGCTGACGCTGTAGGCCATGGAGCGCTTGTCGCGCAGCTCCACGAAGAGTCGCCCGCCCTGGCCGCTGAGCAGCGTGGAGAGCACCTCCAGCGCGTGCCGCCGGCTGTCGTTCACCCGCACGCCCGGGAAGCCCAGGACGAGGTGGGCCTGTGCGCGCGCCAGGACTCGCTTGTCCGAGCGTGGGCCCTCGAGCGGCGGCTCTGGCTTCACCTCGGGCGGAGGGGCCGCGTGGCCGCGGGAGGTCCCGAAGGCCTCGTGCGCGAGGGCGAGGACCTCGTCCACCTTCACATCCCCCACCACGCTCAGGACGAGCTGGGATGGATCCATGTGCGCGGCGTGGTAGGCGCGCAGCGCGTCCGGCCCCAGCCTCTCCACCGAGGACTGCTCGCCCAGCGTGGACAGCCGGTAGGGGTGCGTGCGGAAGAGGGTGCGGCCGAAGAGATCGAACGCCACGCCGCTGGGCTTGTCCTCGCGGGTGAGGATGTCCTGCAGCAGCAGGGCGCGCTCCCGGGCCACCTCGGCCTCGGGGAAACGGGGGTGGAGGAGGCAGTCCGCGAAGAGCCGGAAGGCGGGCTGGAAGTGGCGCGAGAGGAACTCGCCGCGCAGGCCCACCGAGTTGCGTCCGCCCTGTCCCATGAGCGAGCCGGCGAAGCTGTCGATGAGGTGGGAGATCTCCTCCGCGTCGTGCGACGGCGTGCCGCGGGTGAGGCAGCGGCCGAGCAGCGTGGTGAGGCCGTTGTTCTCCGCCGTCTCGTAGCGCAGGCCGCCGGGGAAGGCGGCGCGCATGGCGAAGAGCGGCACGGCGGGCTCCTCGCGCACGAGGATGCGCGCGCCCGAGGGCAACCGCTCCTCCACCACCCGGCCCGGAGAGGTGGCCGTGGCGCGGCCCACCTTCAGCGCCGGCCCGGTGGGCGCGGCCCGGGGGGCGCGGCGCTCGACGGGGGCGCCAGGGACCTCGCGGGACACCCGGTCCAGAATCTCCTCGGCCTGCTCCGCGCCGAAGGGGGTGCCCGGAGGCAGCAGCCCGGTGATGACGGTGCGCTCGAAGCGCAGGTAGCGCTCGGCCACCTCGAGGATGCGCTCGGGAGTGAGGCGCGCGATGGCCTCGTAGTAGCGCGCCTCCGCCTCCAGGTCTCCCATGGAGGACTGGTAGTGGCCCAGCTTGCGCGCCAGGCCCTGCATCGTCTCGCGCTGGTAGATGGCCTCGGCTTCGATGAGGGCCTTCACCGTGGCGAGCTCGTCCGCGGGCACCAGGCCCGTGCGCAGCGCGGCCAGCACCCGCACCGTCTCCTCGAGCGCCTGGGGCAGCTTCGCGGGAGGCAGGGTGAAGCTGGCGGTGAAGAGGCCCGGATCCCTCGGCGTGTAGGCGTACGCGTGGATGTCGTTGACGAGGCTGCGCTTGCGCTTCACCTCCAGCACCAGCCGGGACGTCTCGCCCTGGCCGGCGAGCATGGCCAGCGCGTCCAGGGCGGGCACGTCCGGGTGGTCCGCCTGGGGGATGGGGAAGGCGAGGTTGAAGTAGGCCTCCTTCACCTCGTCGGGGCGCAGCAACACGCGGCGGCGGGTGAGCTCGGGCTCGCGCGCGCGGGCCACGGCGCCCTCGTAGGGCCGGCCCCAGTCTCCGCCGAAGATCTCCTCCACCCACCGGCGCAGCTCCGCCTCGGTGAAGTCACCCACGGCCGAGAGCACCAGGTTTTTCGGCGTGTAGTGCCGCCGGTAGAACTCGAGCACCTTGTCCCGGTCGAAGCTGCGCACGCTCTCCGCGGTGCCGATGACGGGGGCGCGGTAGGGGTGCACCTGGTAGGCGGTGGAGAAGAGGTCGCGCGAGGCCCGCCGGGCCGGGGTGTCCTGGCTGCGTTTGATCTCCTCGCACACCACTTCGATTTCGCGCGCCAGCTCGTCCGTGTCGAAGGCGGAGGAGCGGATGGCGTCGCCGAGGATGTCCAACCCCATGCGGGCGAACTGGCTGGCGATGACGATGTGGTAGACCGTCTGGTCGAAGGACGTCCAGGCATTGATTTCACCGCCATGGGCCTCCACGTCGCGGGCGATCTCCCCGGGGCCACGCCGGGCCGTGCCCTTGAAGAGCATATGCTCGTGCAGGTGCGCGAGTCCGGCCTGATCAGGACGCTCGTCGGCGCTGCCGGCCTTGACCCACACCTGGAAGGCGGCCACCCGGGCGGAATGCAGCTCCTCGAAGACGACGGTGAGTCCGTTGGGAAGTGTGTAGCGCTGAGCCATGGAACGTCTGAACCTGTCACCGCCTGTGTGGGGAGGCAAGGCAAGCCGGCGGCCTTTCCGCCCAGTCCCTAACGCCCCGATGGGCCCGCCGCGACCTTGTTGTGGGCCTGGAGACCAGGCGGGAGGTCGGGACGCGCACGGAGTGCGGACGTCTGTGGAGAAGAGGCGGTCCGGGCGTTAACGTGGGCGCGCATGGGGTCGTCGCCAGAGGAGAGGGATACACTCACGGAGCTGCGGACCGGGTTGGAGGAGGACGCGCGTCCCGCGGCCCTGCCCGGACCCCCGCCGCTACCGCCACGCCGGGCGGCGCCCGCCCCGGACTCGGGCAGGGGGTCATCCGCCACGCCGGCCGCCTTCCGGCCCGCCATGTCGCTGCCCTCCGTGCAGGCCTCGTCCCGGGCCTCGGAGGCCGTGACGGCCCCGGTGCGTCCCGTGGGGGCGGCGGATCCCTTCGCCGAACCCCCCGAGCCGCGCATGCCGCTGGGGGGCTCCCCGGAGGAGAAGCTCGAGCACTTCCGCTCGGTGCTGAAGCAGAAGACGGAGACGTTGAGCCGCGCGAGGGCGCTGTATTCCGAGCGTGAGTCCGAGCTCCAGGAGCTGCGCGTCTCCGAGGCCACGCTGCGCAGACAATTGGCGGAGGCGCAGGAGCAGCTCGGAGCGCTGAAGGACCTGCCCGCGAAGCTGGAGCAGGCCTCCCTGACGCTGTCTCGCGAGACGGCGCGCACGGCGGCGGCCGAGGCGAAGGTGACGGAGCTGCAGGGCGAGCTGCAGACGGCGGAGGAGGACCGCAAGGACCTCTCGCGCGCGCTGGCCGAGGTGGAGGCGGAGCTGTCGCGCGTCACCGGGGAGCTGAAGCACGAGCGGAGCTCGCGCGGCGCCCTGGCCGAGGAGCTCGTCGGGGCGAAGGAGGCCCTGTCGTTGGCGCAGGACCGGGTGGCGGAGCTGGCGGCCGAGCGCGCCGAGATGCAGGGGGCGCTGGAGGCCGTCCGGGAGCAGTATCAGGCCAACCTGGTCGAGCTGGAGGACACGGGCGAGCAGCTGCGGGCCGCCGAGCGGGAGCGGGAGCTCGTGGCGGCGGAGCGGGCGGGGCTGTCGGCGCGGGTGACGCAGCTGGAGGCGATGCTCGCGGAATCCGAGGGGTCGAGCAGCTCGCTGGAGGAGGCGCGGGCGCGCACCCGTGAGCTGGAGGCCGAGCTCGAGACGGCGCGTGCCGAGGTGGCGGAGTTCGAGTCGTTGAAGGAGTCGCTGGCGGCGAGCGAGGCCGAGGTGGTGCGGCTGCGCGATCGGATGGAGGCGGACGCGGCGGCGCTGAGCGAGGCGGCGGAGCAGGCCGAGGCGCAGGTGGCGGAGCTGCAGGCCGAGCTGCGGACGGTGGAGTCGGATCGGCGGGATCTCTCGCGAGCACTGGCCGATGTGGAAGCGGAGCTGGGGCGGGTGCGGGAGCAGGTGGCGCAGCGGGAGGTGGAGGGCGAGGCGGAGGAGCTCGAGGTGGAGGAGCTGGACGCCGAGCGCCGCGCGCGGGAGGCCGAGGAGCAGGTGGAGCGGCTGCGCCAGCGGGTGACGATGCTGGAGGGCGCGCTGGACGCCTCGCGCAACAAGGACCAGGCCCGGGTGGCGGAGTTGGAGGCGGAGCTGGCGGAGGAGCGGGAGCGGCGTGCTGAGCTGGAAGCATCGACCCCGGAGGAGTCTGGGGCGTCCGCCGAGCTGCTCGCCGAGCGCGACCAGCTCAAGGAGGACGTGGCGACGATGAAGCGCAAGTTGATGGCGGCGGAGACGGCGCTGGAGGCCGCGGCCAGCTACAAGATGAAGGTGAGCCGGTTGGAGGCGCAACTCGCGCAGCTCCGGGGAGGAAAGTAGCGCGGGATGGACTTCGCGGGCCCCATCGACCCTCTCACGGGAACTCCGGCGGCGCGGTTCGGACTGTACGTGCACTTCCCGTACTGCCTGGCCAAATGCCCCTACTGCGACTTCGCGGTGGCGGTGGTGCGCCAGGTGCCGGAGGAGCGCTACGCGCGCGCGGTGCTGGCGGAGCTGGACGCGCGGCTGGCGGCGGAGCCCTCGCTGCGCGAACGGCCCCTGGAGTCCATCTTCCTCGGTGGCGGCACGCCCTCCATCTGGCACCCGCGCTGGGTGGCGCACGTCCTGGAGGGCGTGGCGGCGCGGCTGAAGGTGGCGCCGGGCGCGGAGGTCTCCCTGGAAGCCAACCCGAGCGTCGCGGACGCCGAGCGCTTCGCGGGCTACCGGGCCGCGGGCGTCAACCGGCTGTCGCTGGGCGTGCAGTCCTTCCACGAGGAGACGCTGAGGGCGCTGGGGCGCGAGCACACCGGCCAGGAGGCGGTGGCGGGGTTCGAGATGGCGCGGCGGGCGGGCTTCGACGTGGTGTCCATGGACTTCATCTACGGCGTGCATGGACAGACGCGGGCGCAGGCGGAGGCGGATGCGCGCCAGGCCGCGGCGCTGCAGCCCGAGCACCTGTCCACCTACGCGCTGACGGTGGAGCGGGAGGTGCTGGCGGTGGCCACGCCGCTGTCCCGGCAGCTCGACAAGGGCGAGCTGGCGCTGCCTCCGGACGAGGAGGTGGTGGAGATGGCACAGGCCATTCGCGAGGCCTACGAGGCGCACGGGCTGCGCCGCTATGAGATCTCCAACCACGCGAGGCCGGGGTTCAGCTCACGGCACAACGCGCTCTACTGGACGGGGGGCGAGTACCTCGCGCTGGGAGTGGGGGCCACGGGGATGCTGCTCACGTCCGGGCCGGACGAGCGGCCCTCGGGTTACCGCTACGTGAACCTGCGCGGCTCGGATGCGTACATGCGGGTGGCGGAGGAGGGCAGCCTGCCGGAGTCCAGCCGCGAGGAGCTGGGGCCCCAGGAGCTCTTCGAGGAGCGCCTGGCCATGGGGCTGCGACTTCGCTCCGGGGTGGACTGGGAGGCGGTGTGCGCGCGCTACGGCGAGAACCCGGAGCCGCGCCGCGCGGAGATCTCCCGGCTGGTCCAGCACGGCCTCGCGAGGCTCGAGGGCCGGAGGCTCGTGCTCACCGACGCGGGCGCGGACGTGCACAGCGCCATCAGCGCGCGGCTCCTTTGAACCGCGCCCGGGTCAGGGGCTGACCTGATCGCTTGCCGCGGGGGAGGGGGCTCCCAGCTCCACGCGGCCATCCTTGTAGAGGGCGGTGAGCTTGCCGCCGCGAATCTCCAGCGCGGCGAGGTGGTGGCCGTAACCGGTGCTCAGGCCGGTGTCGATGAACACCGCCTTGCCGCCGCACCGCGTCCGGATCTTCCCATCGCGGTCGGTGGTGTGCCCCATCACCATCCGCTTCGCGCCGAAGCGCCGCAGCACCGCCTCGAGGGCGAGCGTCGCGCTCTCCTCCTCGCCCAGTGCGTAGCCACGGAACCACAACGGCCCCTGCGGGTCCGTCGCACCTCCCGGAGGATTGCCGGGGAACAGGTCCTGCCTCACCCAGCGGTTGAGCTCGGCCAGGGTCTTCGCCGGTACCTCCGGGGCCACCCCGCCGTGCACGAAGAGGGTGTCGTTGATGCGTACCACCGCGGGGTGGGCGCGCAGCCAGCGGCCATAGCGCCCCTGGAGCCCATACGCCGCGCGGTGCCCGTTGAGCCCAGGCTGCGTGCCGGGTGCATCCGGCGTGGGGTCCTGGTCCGCGAACGAGGCCAGCTCACCCGGGGTGGCGTAGCGCAGGTCCCCGAGCATGTTCAGCACCTCGTGGTTGCCCAGCAGCGCGTGCACCCGGCCTCCCGCCGCGCGCGCCTCCTTCTCCAGCCGCATCAGCAGCTCGAAGGCCTCTCGGGTGTGGTCGCCGCGATCCGGGATGTCCCCCGTCTGCACCAGGTGGGTCTTTCCGCCGCTCCACCGGCCCTTCTCGTTGATGAGGCCGGCCAGCCGCAGCACCTCCTTCAACGCCTCCACGTCTCCGTGCACGTCTCCCACCGCCACCACGCGCGCCACGCCGGAGAAGGTGTCGGGGAGCGTGTCCTCCAGTTGGGGCGGGGCCGGAGTGGCTGGAGGAGGCGCTGCCGCCAGGAGCAGCGGAACGAGCATGGAGACGAGGAGCGGGCGGACGAGGGTGGAAGACATGGGGTCTCGCACAGTAACAAGGGATTTCAAACAGGAACGGCGCGAGCAGGTCGATTGCCTGCTCGCGCCGCCCGGGCCCGGCTCGGGGCCGGGGTTCTGACTCCGGAGTCTACTCTCCGGCCATCTTCAGGATGTTGAACTCCACGCGGCGGTTGTTCTCACGGCCGGCCGCCGTCTTGTTGCTGTCCACGGGCTTCTCCTGCCCGTAGCCCACCGACTCGAGACGCTCCGCGGCGATGCCCTCGCGGATGAGGAAGGCGCGCACGTTGGCCGCGCGGCGCTGCGACAGCTTCAGGTTGCTGACGGAGCCGCCCTGGCCGTCCGTATGGCCCTCCACGCGCAGCAGTTGAATCTGCGGGTTGGCGCGCAGCACCGACGCCACCTGCTTCAGCAGGTCGAAGGACCTGGGCAGGATGACGTCCTTGGTGGTGGCGAAGTAGACCTTGTCCAGGATGACGATGCGCTTGGACTCCAGGCGCACCTTGGACTCGCCCTCGTCAGGGCAGCCGTCCTCGTCCTTCACTCCGTTGATGACCTCGGGCTGCATGGGGCACTGGTCCTCCCAGTCCGGCACGCCGTCCTTGTCGTTGTCCGGATCCGGGCAACCGTCCTCGTCCTGGAAGCCGTCGTTGTCCTCGGGCTGGGTCGGGCACTTGTCCTGGTGGTCCATCAGCCCGTCCTTGTCCGTGTCCACCGGCTCCTTGTCCGGGCAGCCGTCGGCGTCCTCGAAGCCGTTCACCGTTTCGGGCTGCAGGGGGCACTTGTCCTGGGCGTCCAGGATGCCGTCCTTGTCGTTGTCCGGATCCGGGCAGCCGTCCTCGTCCTCGAAGCCATCCTTGTCCTCGGCCTCGTTGGGGCACGTGTCCTGGATGTTCGCGGAGCCCTCTCCGACGCCGTCCCCATCCGTGTCGACCTGGGTGGCGGGAGCGGATGCACGCTCACCGGGCTGGGTCCAGTCGAGGCCGGCGAAGACGCGGAAGCCCGGGGTGCCGTAGCCACGGGTGATGCCCGGGCCACCGCCCACATGCGCCGCCAGCCCCGGATTGATGCGGTACTGCAGCGCCGCGAGGAACTCCAGCGGACGCCCCTCCATGTCCGGCTCGTTCAGCCCGTACGCGCCCGCGAGGGTGGCGCGGAGCGCGAGCTTCTCGGAGAAGGGCACCTGGGCACCCACCGCGTACATCAGCTCGTTACCCGTGTGCAGGTTGCGCACCTGCTGCGCGGGCTGGAGGTTGGCGCCCAGGTTGGCCACCACTCGCAGGCCGTTGCCGTTGCCCCACTCGCCCACGAGCTGGGGCCGCGCGCTCACGCCCGCGCCGCCGCGGAAACCATTGCCCCCCGCGGAGGGCAGCAGGACGGGGACGACCAGACCCAGGTCGAACCCGCCCACCGTTAGCAGGTGCGCCTTGGGCACCAGCCGCAGGTCGCCCACGCCTCCGCCGCTCACCCCGTTCTGGAAGACGGGCGTGACGGCGGCGCCGCTCTCGGAGGACTGGTACGTGAGGGGCAGCGCCACGCCCAGCTCGAACCGGTTCCACAGCGAGATGGAGCCCATCAGGTCCACCGTCACCTGGTTGGCGACGATGTCGTAGACGAAGTCATCCTGGCGCGGGTCGAGGACGCCGAGGGGATTGCTCGCGTAGTTGAGCGAGGCTCCCAGGTGCCAGCCGAGGTGCTCGTCCACCCGGGCGCCGTGCACGCCGAGGATGTCCGTGGCTCCCGGGCCGGGCTTGTAGCGCTGCACGTCGATGGCCTGGGACAGCGGGGACGGGGTGGGAGCCTGGGCGTCCGCCGCCGGAGCGGACAGCACACCCAGGAGCCCCAGCAGCCCACCGGCCACCGCGGTGCCACGGCGCGAGGAGCGCCGCGAGCGCATCATCGGCACGGCGAGCATCAGCGCCGCCAGCCACACGAACGGAGCGCCACCACCCGCGGTGCTGCAGCCACGGCCGACGATGCGGAAGTCGTCCGTGTCGTCCCGTGGGTTGGTGTTGTTCCACACCTCTTCACCGTCCGGGATTCCGCCGTCGTCGGTGTCCGCGTCGTCCGCGGCGGTCTCGTCCGAGTCGAGGCGGCCGTCGTGGTTCTTGTCCTCGTCACCGTCCTTCAGGCCGTCCCTGTCGGTGTCGGCCTTCTTCGGGTCGGTTGTGGTGGACGGGTCCGCGTCCGGCACGAAGTTGGGCGAGTCGATGTTGGTGCCCGCGGGAGCGGTGTCTCGCGTCACACCGCGCTCGGTGCCGTCGTTGATGCCGTCGTTATCGCTGTCCGGGTCGAGCGCGTCGATTTTGCCATCCTTGTCCGTGTCGGTGAGGCCGTCCTCGCCATCGATGACGCCGTCGTCATCGCTATCCGAGTCGTTCGGATCGAGGCCGGCATCCACCTCGACCTCGTCGGCGATGCCGTCACCATCCGTGTCCCTGTCGTCCTTGGGGTCGAGCGGATTCGTCTCGCCCGTGTCCACGGCGCCGTTGTGGTTGGTGTCCTCCGAGCCATCGCTCGTGCCACCGCCATCGGTGTCCGCCTTGAGCGGATCCGTTCTCGTGGAGGGGTCCGCGTCGGGCTGGAAGACGGCCAGGTCGGTGCCCAGGCCCTCGGGAGAGGAGAGCCCCTTCTCGGTGCCGTCCTGGAGGCCGTCGCCGTCCGTGTCGATCTCGCGCGGATCCGTCTCGCCCGGGTCCACATCGCCGTCGTGGTTGGCGTCCTCGTTGCCATCCAGGATGCCGTCGTCGTCCGAGTCGTCATCGTTCGGGTCGGTGCCGGAGACCATCTCCAGGCTGTCGGGGAGGCCGTCATTGTCCGTGTCGGCGGGAACGACGTCGTCCTTGGGGTCGAGTGGATTGGTCTCGCCGAGGCTGGTGTCGATGCGGCCGTTGTGGTTGAGGTCCTCCGAACCATCGGACACGCCGCCCTTGTCGGTGTCCGGGTCGAGCGGATTCGTCTGGGTGGTCGGGTCCAGGTCGGACTGGAAGACGGTCTCGTCGGTGCCCGAGCCCTGGGGCGAGGTCAGGCCCTTCTCGGTGCCGTCCTGGAGGCCATCGCCATCCGTGTCGGCCTTGTTCGGGCTGGTCTCGCTGGTGCCGGTGTGTCCGTCGTGGTTGGCGTCCTCGTTGCCGTCCAGGAGGCCGTCGTCATCCGAGTCGTCGTCGAGCGGATTGGTCGTGGTGGCGGGGTCCGTATCGGGCTCGAAGATGGACGTGCTGGTGCCCGAGCCCTGAGGCATGGTCAGACCCTTCTCGGTGCCGTCCTGGAGACCGTCGTGGTCCGAGTCACGCGTGCGCGGATCGAGCTCGCCCGGGTCCACGATGCCGTTGTGATTGGTGTCCTCGTTGCCGTCCAGGATGCCGTCGTCATCGGAGTCGTCATCGTCCGGGTCGGTGCCGGTGGCCTTCTCGATGCTGTCGGAAATGCCATCACCATCCGAGTCGGCCGTGAGCTTGTCGTCCGCCTTGTCGTTGGGATCCGACTCACCGGAGTCGATGCGGCCGTTGTAGTTGAAGTCCTCCGCACCGTCGGACACGCCGCCGTCATCGGTGTCCCTGTCGAGCGGGTCCGTCGTGGTGGTGGGGTCCTCATCGCGCTGGAAGATGGCCCCGTTGGTGCCCAGGCCCTGGGGCGTGCGCAGGCCCTTCTCGGTGCCGTCCTGGATGCCATCACCATCCGTGTCGCGCTTGCGCGGGTCGGTCTCACCCAGATCCACGAAGCCGTCTCCGTTGGCGTCCTCATTGCCGTCCAGGAGGCCGTCATCGTCGGAGTCGTCATCGTTCGGGTCGGTGCCGGTGGCCCTCTCGATGCTGTCGGCGATGCCGTCATTGTCGGTGTCGACACCGATGAGCCAGGTGTAGGTGGCCGGAGTGGGGTCCACGACGCCGTTATAGGTCCGGGCGCGCACGGCGAAGGTGTGGCGACCCTCGGGCAGCTCCGTGTAGGTCTTCGCACTGGTGCACGGCACGAAGGTACGGCCGTCGAGGCTGCAGTCATAGCCGCCGATGTCGTACCTGTCGGGGGGGGCGGTGAACTCGAAGGTGGCCGTGGTGCTCGAGGTCTTGAGCGGCGGCTGGGCGGTGATCTTCGTATCGGGCGGGTCCGCCGCGATGGTGAAGGGGACGTTGGTCGCGGTGCTGATGTTGCCCGCCGCGTCCTGCGCCCTGGCGCCGACGGTGTGCGGACCGTCCAGGAGCGGTTCCGGGGCCTGGAGCGACCAGTTGCCCGAGGCATCCGCCACCACCCGGCCGATGACCTTGCCGTCGACGCTCACGATGACCGTGGAGTTGGGTTCGGCGGTACCGATGAACAGGGGACGCTGAACGGGGAGCTCGGCGCCGGAGGGGGGCTCGGTGATGACGGGCGGAGCGGGTGCCACCGTATCCACCGTGAAGGTGGTGGTCGCTGGTTGACTCGGATTGCCCGCGCTGTCCGTGGCCACCGCGGTGACGGTGTGGGGGCCCTCGCTCAGCGGCGTACTCCCCGTGCAGGACCAGGTGCCGGAGGACGTGACGGCGGCGGTGCAGAGGACCCTGCCAGCCGAATCCTTCACGGTGATCGTGGTTCCCGGCAGGGCCGTCCCGCTGTACGTGGGCGTGTTGTCCGTGGTGTAGGAGCCATTCGCGGGCGTGCTGATGACGGGCACCGGGACGATGGCGACCTCGAACGCCGTGGGCCCGCTACCGCTCGGGCTATGCGAGGGCGTTCTCACCGGATCGATGCCCAGCATGCCTCCGGCCTCGATGAAGGCCTGGTTCTCCACCTTGCCCTCGATGGCGGGCTTGACCTTCACCTGGAAGGAGATGCTGGTGCTCTCGCCCACATCCCCGGGAATCACGATGCCCTTCAGGCTGCCGCCCTTGCTGGCCGTGGCTCCCGTTCCCAGATGGACGGTGAGGGTCCGGGTGGCGGCGTCGTACCATGCGACGTCATCCCCCTTGGCGTCGGTGCGGGGACCGGGAGTTGCGGTGTCGCTCGCCGCCACCGTGAGGACCTTGATGGACTCCGGGACGTACTCGAGCTGCGCGGGCAGCACGTCGATGAGGACCGTGTCCCGGGAGTGGTCATCGCCCACGTTGATGGTGGAGATGGTGTACTCGATGATGTCGCCAGGGCGGACCGTGCCATCGGCGCGGCTGAGATTGCGAGCCGACTTGACGGTGTTGGTGAAGTCCGGGGCCTGGGTGGTAATGGAGGTGACGAAGCCGCCCAGCCAGAACTTGTCACCACTGGTGTTGACCCTCACCGTGGCCGACTTCGTGCCCGCGGCCACCGTGACGTCCACCACGTCCAGGTCCATGCCGGACATGCTTCCGGGCGTGCCGGTGAGCTGGGGACGGTCGTACCTGTGGCTCACCGGGAGGGTGTCGAGCACCCCGTCGGTGCCCGCGTCGAGCCCTCCGAGCGGTGTGTCCGTGCGCACGGTGCTCTTCTGGGTGGTCCAGGAGCGCGTGCTGTTGAAGAAGTTGTTCGCGGGGTTGAGGTCGTTGCTGAGCAGCTTGCCGTTGAACTCGAACGTGTCGTTGATGTCCGGCTCGGGATCATCACCCTCGAAGGCGATGACGCCCAGCTTGGCGTCCTGGGCATAGGCCGGCACGTGGAAGCCGGAGAGGGCGACGGTGGTGCCGGGCGCGCCCGCCACGACCCGCATGCTGTCGAAGAGCTTCAGGTGCCGCTTGTTCGCGCCCGGCTCCTCGTAGAAGACCACCATCCACCAGGCGTCGAAGAGGTACTCGCCGCTCGTGGTGTCGAGGGGAAGGGCCAGCACGTCACTGACCTGGTAGGCACCCGGACCGTAGGCCTTCACGAGGTTCGTGATGTCCGCCGTGGACTGGTACTGGTACTCCGTGACCCCGTCGTACTGGAAGGCGTAGTCGTCGGCGGTGAGGGACTTCTCGAAGCCGGCCACGCCAGGCCGGGACAGGATGGCGGTGAGGTCCGGCGCCTGGACCTTGTCGCCCGCCGATGCGTTGAAGCGGGTGGCCGCCCAGTAGAGGCGCGCGTACGTGACCCTTGCCCCCGGGGGAAGGGTGAGCACCGCCTGGGAGCGGGCCTTCAGGGGATCAGGGGGAGGCGTGACGGGGGTGCTGCCATCGGTCAGGAAGAGATAGGGCCTGGTGGCGGCTCCGGTGTTCTCGACCGTCCAGTCATCCAGGGTCCAGAAGAAGTCCGGGGAGGTATCGCGTTGGGAGCAGCTCCGCTCCCCGTACACGGCTTCATTGGGCGGCGTCGTGCCGACGAGCGGCCGGGGTGTCGTGCTGCGGCAGTCCTGCCCGAGCGTGTTTCCGATGAGCGCGAAGTTGCCGTACTGGTCGCTCCAGTAGCGCAGCTTGGGGTCCGCGTCATTGGTAGGGGCCTGGGCCTGCGCGCGGCCGGCCGTCAGCAACACCAGGAGTGCCAGCAGCAGCGTTGGCGCGGACGTCAGCGCCGCGAGGCCACGGCGTTCGGCCGGGGTTGGCGGGAAAGGAGTTCGCATAGGAGCCACGGGATTGAATCGAGGGGGGTGGATGACCAGGGCGCTCCCTGTAGTGCAAAGCCGAAGCCATCGCGCGCCCGAGTGTTCATCATATGCCAGTCCTATTCCAGGCTCCGAATTCTTGCCTCACGCCTGCCTGGAGGTTCTGGGGGCGGCTTGGGCACCAGGGAGTCTGGGGGAGGTGACGCCTGTGCTCTGCAGGCGGACATGGGCGCTGTAGCGGAACGCCCCTGTGGCGAAACGCCACGCCACACTCCCGGTGGCGTGTGGCGCCTTTGCCCCTCCTGATATGAGGCCACCCCATGAACACCAGTTGGCTCCTGTGGCTGGTCCTCTCCGCGTTGACCGGCAGCCCGGTGCTATCGGCCCTGGCCGTGTTGGGTTTCCTCTGGGTGGCGGACCGCTACACCGTGGGTATCCTCCCGAGCCCCTTCCGGGCACTGGGGCGGTGGCAGCGCGCCTCGAAGCTGCAGCGGATGCTGCAGACCAACCCGCATGACCGCAGGGCGCGCTACGAGCTGGCGGACCTGTGGGTGGGGCGGGGGAAGTACGCGGCGGCGGTGGAGGTGCTCAAGCCCAACCTGGAGGCGGGGGACGACGACGCGGCGACGCTGTTCCTGCTCGGGGTGGCGTACCTGGGCGCGGGGGACGCGGCCCGGGGCGAGCTGTTGCTGGAGGAGGCGTCGAAGCACGAGCCGGGCTACCAGATGGGGGCCATCGACCTGGAGCGTGGGCGCTTCCGGCTGGCGCGTGGGGACCTGAAGGGCGCCATCGAGGCCCTGGAGCGCCTGCGGGCGGCCCGGCCCGGGACGGTGGAGGGGCGGGTGCTGCTGGCGCGGGCGCTCGACCGGAGTGGCCGGGACGGGGAGGGGGCGTTGATGCGCGAGGAGGCCTGGAAGGAGTACGTGATCGCGCCCGGCTTCCAGCGTCGGCGTGAGCGGCTGTGGGCGTGGCGTGCGCGTCCCAGCCGCCCCATCGCCTACGGGGCGGCGCTGGTGGTGGTCCTGGCGCTCGGCTTCTCGCTCGTGAGCCGGTTGTCGGTCCCCGACCCTTCGCCGGACGGGTACGGGTACTACGGCGATCCAGGCATGGCGTCCGACAGCGAGTGAGGCCGCTCCCCCAGTGAAGGGGTTTGGAGGGGCGGGGGGCGGACCTCTAAGCTGCGGGCTCCATGTTTCCCACCCCCGCCCAGGTCCTCAGGCAGCGCGAGGGGGCGCTCGCCGAGACTCCGTTCCCACTTCTCCTGCACGCGCTGGCCGTCGAGGAGCGCACGTGCACGCTGGAGTTGAAGGTGCGCCAGCGCGAGAAGCGCATCACCTTCGAGGACGGCGCGCCCGTGGCGTGCTCGAGCAACCTGCTGCACGAGACGCTGGGCAAGTTCCTGGTGGAGAAGGGCAAGCTGTCCGAGGTGGACTACCAGAAGGCGCTCGCCGAGAGCGTGCAGACGGAGGTGCCCATCGGCGGCCTGCTGGTGCAGAAGGGGCTCATCAGCCCGTTCGACCTGTACAAGCAGATGCAGGCCAACATGGCGATGAAGCTCCTGGACTGCTTCCGCTGGACGGACGCGCGCTTCCGGCTCATCGCCGACATCGAGCCGCCGGACACCAGCGTGCGGATGAACACGGCGCAGCTCATCCTCACGGGCATCGCCAGCGTGATGCCCTTCGACGAGGTGGCCACGCACTTCACCTTCACGGATGACCGGCGTTTCGCGCAGGTGCCGGGCGTGGAGGGGCCTCGGCTGTCCTCGAAGGACGCGCGGCTGTTCCAGGCGCTGCGCTTCCGGCCCACCTTCCCGGAGCTGATGGCGCGCTCGGGCCTGGACACCGACGCCACGCTGCGCCGGCTCTACGCCTTCTGCCTGCTGGGGCTGGCGGACTTCGCGGAGGAGGTGGACAAGCGGCCGCAGCCGGCGCCCTCGGCGATGGCCCACACTCCGGCCCCGATGCCCGGCCCCGCGCTGACGCCACTGCCGGGGACGCTCGAGACGGTGGACCCCGCGACGCTCGTGCCGGCGGGGCCCTCGGGCGTGCCGTTCTCCGACGACGACGAGGCGGTGAAGAACGCGCTGTTGAGCGCCTTCATGTCGCACCGGAGCCAGGATCCGTTCGATCTGCTGGGTGTGCCGGAGAACGTGCAGCCGGTGGCGCTGCGCAAGGCGTTCCTGGCGCTGGCGGACAAGTTCTCTCCGCTGCGCTTCCAGACGGCGGACCTGAAGGAGAAGGCGGAGGCGCTGCTGGTGGGGTACGCGAGGGCGTACGGCGCTCTGTCCGAGACGGAGCAGGCGGCGTTGTGGCGCAAGCGGCGGGCGGCGGCGCGGGAGAAGAAGGTGGGGACGGGACGGCCGTCGACGGAGGAGCAGTTCCGCATCCGGACGGATCTGCTGGACGCGCGCACGCAGTACGACGAGGCGATGAGGCGGCTGAAGGCGGAGAACTACGCGGCCGCGTTCGAGTACTTCGAGTACGCGTGCGACATCGATCCGAAGCCGGTGTACCGGGCGTACCGGGCCTGGGCTCGCTACCTGATGAAGCCGGAGTCACACGGGAAGCTGGCGCTGCAGGAGCTGCTGGACGTGGTGAAGCAGGAGCCCGGGTGCGAGGAGGCGTGGTTCTTCACGGGTGAGGTGTCGCGCGGCGAGGGGCAGTGGGCCCAGGCCGAGGACGCCTACCGGAAGGCCTTCAAGCTGAACCCGAAGAACCGGCAGTACGTGGACCTCATCCAGGACACGATGAAGCGCGTGAAGCGCTGATTCCGCTTCCTCCGAAGGTGGGGGGAGATACCCTCCGCTCCATGCGGAGGGAGAAGACCATGCGGAAGGGCCGTCATCCACGCCTGTCCGGCGCGTGTCGCCGCGGCGTGCTCGTGTTCATCACCATGCTGGGAGGTCTGACCGCGGTGCCCGCCAGGGCCGGCGCTCCGGACAAGGCTTGCGACTCGGTGGACCCCTTCATCGGGACTGGCGGTGATGGCCACACGTTCCCGGGCGCCGTCGTGCCGTTCGGGATGATCCAGTTGAGCCCCGACACGCAGATCCGCCACTTCCGCGAGAGCTACAAATGGGCGGCGGGCTATCGCCACGATGACGGCACCATCCAGGGCTTCTCCCATACGCACTTCTCCGGTACCGGGCACTCCGATCTCGGCGACGTGCTGGTGATGCCCCTCGCTGGCGAGGTCCGGTTGGAGCCGGGCGATCCGGACAAACCGGGCAGCGGCTACCGCTCGCGCTTCAGCCATGACGACGAGAAGGCCGAGCCGGGTTACTACGCGGTCACCCTCTCGGACCCGGGCATCCGCGCCGAGCTGACGGCGAGCCGGCGCGTCGGCCTGCACCGGTATCGGTTCCCGAAAGGGGCTCCGGCGCACCTGCTGATCGACCAGCGCTCGAGCATCTACAACCATCCCGGCAAGGTGCTGTGGTCGCGCCTGCGCGTGCACAAGGACGGCACGGTCACCGGCTTCCGGGAGACCCGGGGTTGGGCGCCGGGCCGGCCCCTGTTCTTCGCCATGCGCTTCTCGCAGCCGCTCACCGGGCACGCGCTGCACAACCGCGAGGAGAAGATTGAATACAAGGGCTTCGCGACCCCAGGACGGGGGACCGATCAGCGCGCGCAGCTGGAGGGCCGGGAGCTGGTCGGCGTGTTCGACTTCGGCGAGCTGAAGGACCGTGAGCTGTTGGTGAAGGTGGCGATCTCCCCGGTCAGCGAGGAGAACGCCCTGCGCAACCTGGAGGGAGATCTGCCGGGCTGGGACTTCGACGCCACCCGGGCCGCCGCGCGCCAGGAGTGGAGCAAGGTGCTCTCGGTGGTCGATATCGACGCGCCCGCTCCGATGCGGAAGATGCTCTACACGGCCCTCTACCACACGATGATCGCGCCCAGCCTGTTCACCGACATCGACGGCCGCTACCGGGGCCCCGACAACCAGGTCCATCAAGCGGAGGGCTTCACGTTCTACTCGACGTTCTCGCTGTGGGACACCTACCGCGCCGAGCATCCCCTGCTGACGTTGATCCAGCCGGAGCAGCGCAACAACGACTTCATCCACTCCCTCATCGCGTCCCAGCGGGTGAGCCCCTACGGCGTCCTGCCGGTCTGGCAGTTCCACGGGTTGGAGACGTGGTGCATGATCGGCTACCACGCGGTGCCGGTGATCGCCGACGCGTACATGAAGGGCATCCGCGGCTACCCGGCGGACCAGGCGCTCGACGCGATGGTGGCCAGCGCCACGTACAAGCCCTACGGCGGCCTCGAGCACTACATGTCGCTGGGCTATGTGCCGATCGACAAGGAGCCGGAGGCGGCCTCCAAGACGCTCGAGTACGCCTATGACGACTGGACCATCGCGCGGATGGCGCGTGCGCTGGGGCGCGAGGAGCTGGCCGCGCGGTTCGAGAAGCGCGCATTGAACTACCGCAACGTGTTCGATCCCAAGACGGGCTTCGTGCGCGCGCGCAAGTCCGATGGTGGCTTCCGCGAGCCGTTCGATCCCGCCGCCGTGGGCTATGGCAGTGACTACACCGAAGGCAACGCCTGGCAGTATTCCTGGTACATGCCGCAGGACACCGCCGGGTTGATCTCCCTGCTCGGCGGCGAGGCGAAGCTGGTGGCGAAGCTGGACGCCGTCTTCAACGCCAAGGTGTCGGCCGAGTCCTTCGCGCACGTCGAGGACATCTCGGGCCTCATCGGCCACTACGCGCACGGCAACGAGCCGAGCCACCACGTCGCCTATCTATACAGCTACGCCGGGCAGCCCTGGCGCACGCAGGAGCGGCTGAAGCAGATCGTCGACAGCCAGTACAAGGCGACGCCCGACGGGCTGGCGGGCAATGACGACTGCGGCCAGATGTCGGCCTGGCTGGTGTTCACCGCGCTCGGCTTCTATCCGGTGACACCGGGCAGCAACGAGTATGTCATTGGCCGTCCCTTCGTCGAGCGCGCCACGCTGAACCTGCCCAACGGCAAGCGCTTCACGGTGGTGGCCGAGAAGCTCGGGGATGCGAATCCGTACATCGGCAAGGTGACGCTCAATGGCAAGCCGCTGGAGCGCGGCTACGTGCGCCACGAGGAGCTCCTGGCGGGCGGCGAGCTCCGCTTCGTGATGCAAGCGAAGCCGAACAAGACCTGGGCCACGAAGCCGGGCAGCCGGCCCTACTCCCTGTCTCCCTACTCGCGCTGAGTCGTCGTCAGGGTGAGGGACGCAGGAGCCGGATGCCGTGCTCCTGCTCCAGCCGGGTCTGCGCCTCGGAGGACACCTGGGTGAGGCGCAGGTCGAGCTCTCGCAGCAGTGGGAGCCGGATGAGCTCGGCCACACCCGCGTCCGTGACCGGGGCGCGCGTCAGGTACAGGGTCCGCAGTGAGCGGGGCAGGTGCGGGAGGCTCGCGTCCGTCACGCGGGTGCTCGCCAGGCTCAGCCAGGTGAGCCGGCCGAGTCTCGCGAGCGCCCGCACGCCCGTGTCATCCACCCGCGTGCCGCCCAGGTCCAGGGACGTGAGGAGCGGCAGCCCGTCGAGCGCGGAGAGCCCCGGGCCGGCGATGGCCGAGGAGCGCACGGAGAGCGTCTCCAACTCCCGCAGCGCGGCGAGGTGCGCCAGCCCCGCGTCCGTCACCTGCGTCTTCACGAGTTGCAGCGTTCGAAGGTGTGGGAAGGAGGCGAGCGCGGTCAGCCACTCATCCGTGAGTCGGGTGCGGCTCAGGTCGAGGTGACGCAGGGCCTCGCGCGAGCCGAGCCGGCGCAGGCCCCCGGCGCCGAGAGGCGTATCGCTGAGGTCCAGTCGGGCCAGCACGCGCAGGGGCGCGAGTGCCTCCAGTGAGGTGTCATCCAGCTCCAGCCCCGCGAGGCCGAGCTCCTCCAGCAGCTCGAAGCCTCCGACGACGCGCAGCCCGGCCCCGGTGACGGCCGTGTGCGACAGGTCCATCTGGCGTAGACCTCGGAGGGCCGCGAGGCGCTGGAGCCCGGCATCGGAGAGGGCCGTGCCGTCGAGCTGGAGCACCTGGAGATTCTCGAGCCCGGAGAGCCATCGCAGCCCGATACCTCCCACACGCGTCTTGCTGAGCACCAGGGCCCGCAGCGAGGAGAGTCCGGCGAGGTGCTCGAGCCCCTTGTCCGACACCCGCGTGTTTCCGAGGTGGAGCGCCGTCAGGGCGCGCAGCCCGGCCACGTGGACCAGTCCCGCGTCGGAGGTGGCGGTCCTCGCCAGACCGAGCTCCTCCAGCGCCGTCATCCGGCGGAGCGCGGAGAGCCCCGTGTCGGTGACATCGCTTCCACTGACGATGAGCGTACGCAGGTGCGTGCCGGGAAGCAGCGCGAGCACGCTGTCATCGGACATGGTGTCGGAGAGGTCGAGCCACTCCAGTTGCGGACGCTCGGCGAGGAAGTCGAGTCCCGGAGGACCGACGGCCGTGCTCCCGAGCCCGAGCCGGCGCAGCCCGGTGAGGCTGGCGAGGGGCGGCAGGCCTCGGAGTGACACGGCGGTCTCGTTCAGCAGCAGCTCGGTGAGGCGGGTCCTTCCCTCCAGGTGGACGAGCCCCTTGTTCGTCACCAGGGTGCGCTCGAGGTGGAGGGACTCCAGCGTCTCCAGCCCGCGGAGGGCGGCGAGGTGCGCATCCGTGAAGGCCGTGTCCGTCAGGTAGAGGGTGGTGAGCCGGGTGCCCTCGACGAGCCGGGCGAGGAGGGTCGGCTCGGGGAGTCCCACTTCGCCGAAAGCAAGGCCCGGCACCTGGTACTCCCTGAGCACCGCGGCCAGCGCGAGCGCCTCCGCCTCGGTGCGGACGGGCGCCAGGGGCGTGACGTACCAGGGGCCCTCCGGGAGCGGCTCGGAGTGCGCGGGGGCGGGAGGCAACACGCCCCACTCGGAGCTCACTCCCCCCGGACCTGGCCGATGGACCCTGAGGAGGGCACGAGGCTCTTCGGGGGCGGAGACCGCCGGAGGAGGGGCGGGCGGGGGACGGGGCGACGTCGCACAGGCTGCCAGGAGGAGGAGAACGAGGAGCCGGGCCATGCCGCGCAGCCTACCCCGGGCCCACGCTCATCCCCTCGGAAGAGTCCGGAGTCAGTGCACCACGGTGACGGGGCGGCCGGCGTGCTGGACCACGCGGTCGCTGACGGAGCCGAGCAGCCACTTGCCGCCCGGGTTGAGGCCACGCGCGCCCACGACGATGTGGTCCGCGCCGAGCTTGTCGGCCATGGCGACGATGGTGTCCGCCGGGCGGCCAATCTCCACCACCTTCTCCACCTGGGCCTTGGGCAGATCGGCGGCCACCTCATCCAGCATGCGCCGCACGGCTTCCATCTCCTCCGGGGTGCGCTGGGGCCCGGAGATGAGCTCCGAGTCCAGGAAGCCCAGGTTGAGGACCCGGGGCGGTTCGAGGACGAAGAGAAGGGTGATGCGCGCCTGCGTCTGCTGCGCCAGGTCGTGGGCGAAGCGCGCGGCCTTGCGCGAGGTCTCCGAGCCATCGATGGCGACGAGGATGTGTTTGAGCACGTCCGCTCCTCCTTGAGACGAGAATCGGGGCCGCGGCCCCATACGGTCAGGGTGGGTGGGGAGCGTCGAGGGCACAAGCCGGGACCCCGCCTGGACCCCTGACGATATGGCATGGGCTCGCCCATCCGCCTACCCAACAGGAGGCGAGGCCTGCCTTTTCGCATCGGCCTGCCCCGCCAGCGCCGTGACCCGGGCTTTACATTCCGCTCGGGAATGTCACCGATCATCGGGAGCCGTGACGGGTAGTTTTGGAGGCGTGGAGCCCCTTCCGCAGCGGTTCGCGACCACCCGTTGGAGCCTGATCCTCGCCGCCGGCACGGGCCACGCGCCCGAGGCCCGGGAAGCACTGGCGACGTTGTGCGGACTCTACTGGTATCCGCTCTATGCCTTCGTCCGCCGCCGCGGTCACACGGCCGAGGAGGCTCGAGACCTGACGCAGGGCTTCTTCGCGCGGCTGTTGGAGCGCGACGACCTCGCCACCCTGGATCCCCGGCGAGGCCGCTTCCGTGCGTGGTTGCTCACCGCGCTCAAGCACTACCTGTCCAACGAGAGGGATCGCCTCCAGGCCGTCAAGCGGGGTGGAGGCGAGTCGTTGCTCTCCATCGACGGAGAGGAGGCCGAGAGCACCTATGGCCTGGAACCCTCGCACGACCTCACGCCCGAGCGGCTCTTCGAGCGCCGCTGGGCCCTGGCGCTGTTGCAGCGGGTGACGGCCCTGCTGCGCGCCGAGTGGGTCCAGGCCGGCAGGGAGTCGCTCTTCGAGAAGCTGAAGGGCTGCCTCATGGACAGGACGGAGAGCTCCTACCAGCACATCGCCCACGACGTGGGGATGAGCGAGGGCGCGGTGAAGGTGGCGGCGCATCGGATGCGCTCCCGCTTCCGCGAGCTGCTGCGCGGCGAGATCGCCCAGACGGTGGAGCACCCCCACGAGATCGACGGCGAGCTGCGGCACCTGCTCGCGGCGCTGGGGTGAAGCCGTGTCCTCCTGCTCCGGGTGCGGAATGGATCTCTCGAGCGGTGCTCCCGAGGGGCTGTGCCCCCGGTGCCTGCTCTCCGGACTCCTGGAGGATGACGGGCCGGAGCCCGACCCCTCCGAGCCCTTTCCTCTTCCGGGTGAACGCGGCCCCGTGCGCTTCGGCGAGTACGAGCTCCTCGAGCGCATCGCCCGGGGTGGGATGGGGGTCGTCTACAAGGCGCGGCAGGTGCGCATCAACCGCCGGGTCGCCCTGAAGATGATCGTCGACGGCGAGCTGGCCACCGAGCAGGAGCTCTACCGTTTCCGCGCCGAGGCCGAGGCCGCCGCGTTGCTCGAGCATCCCCACATCGTCCCCATCTACGAGGTGGGTGTGCACGAGGGCCGCCACTACTTCACGATGAAGTTGATGGAAGGCGGGAGCCTGGCCGATCACCTGGAGCTGCTGGGGAGCTCACCGAGGCGCGCGGCGGAGCTCGTCGCGGCCGTGGCCCGGGCGGTTCACTTCGGCCACCAGCACGGCATCCTCCACCGTGACCTGAAGCCAGCGAACATCCTGCTGGACGCGGACGGGAAGCCGCACGTGGGAGACTTCGGAGTCGCGCGGCACCTGGAGAAGGAAGGGGGCCTCACCCAGACGGGGATGGTGATTGGAACGCCGGCCTACATGGCGCCGGAGCAGGCCGCGGGACGCATCCGGGAGCTCACCACGGCCGCGGACGTGTACAGCCTGGGCGCCATCCTCTACGAGCTGCTGACGGGCCGGCCGCCCTTCGTGGCGGACACGGCGACGGCCATCCTCCGGCAGGTCGCGGAGGCCGAGCCCGTGGCGCCGAGCGCGCTCGGCGTCCAGGTGGACCGGGATCTGGAGACCCTCTGTCTCAAGTGCCTGGAGAAGGAGCCGGGCCGCCGCTTCGGCTCGGCGGAGGAGCTGGCGCGGGAGCTGGAGCGCTGGTTGAACGGCGAGCCCATCCAGGCGAGGCGAAGCGGCCGTGCGGCTCGCGCGTGGCGGTGGTGCCGGCGGCACCCCCTGGTGGCGGGCGGCCTGGCCACGGGCATGTGGTTCCTGCTCGTGATGACGGTGGTGTCGCTCTCCATCGCGCGAACGCAGGAGCTGGAGCGGCGCCAGGAGGTGTTGAGGGCCAATGCCTACGCCGCGCGGACGGTGGCGGGCACGGTGCTCTTCCAGTTGCAGGAGTATGGCCAGGCCGTCGAGCGGGTCGCGGCGGATGGCTGGCTGCGCGAGGTGTTGAAGCGCGGAGATCCGGAGGCCCTGCGGCTCTTCGTCCGGACGACGCATGACATCCACGATGATCCGCGCAATGGGCTGCGGGTCGCGGGTGGACCGTCGCCCTTCGAGGGCTGGCTCCTCCTGGACGCGGCGGGCCTCGCGCGGGCCCACTGGCCGGCGCCTCCCGAGGGCTTCCTCGGCAAGGACTTCGAGTGGAGGGACTTCTTCCAGGGCGCGGCGCAACTGGCGCGCAAGGGCCGGCACGCGTCGTACGTCTCGCGTGTGTTCCAGTCGGAGGTGGATGGCCAGTACCGCTTCGCCCTCTCCGCGCCCGTCTATGACGAGAACGGCCAGTGGCTCGGCGTCGTGGCGGCCATGGTGGGCACGGGCTCCATGCTGGGCGCGTTGCGGCTGACGGACACGGATGTGGAGGAGCGCACCACCGTGCTCGTGGCGCCCCGGGACCATGAGCAGGGACAACCTCCCCTGTCCGAACCGGAGACCTCCATCATCATCGTCCACGAGGCGCTCGCACATGGAGCGATCAGCGCGCTCGATGCCACCGCCGCGCGCCGTGTCGAGGAGGTGCTGCGGCAGGCCCCCCGGCATGGCCCGCAGCAACTCCGGCTCCCGGGGACGGGTCCGCTCGCGGCCTACGAGGACCATCGGGATCCGCTGATTGGCGGCGCGAGCCCGTGGCTGGCGGCGTTCGCGCCCGTGGGCCGCACGGGATTCGTGACCGTCGTCCAGACACGGGACGATGCCGCCTCCGCGCCGCTTCGGAAACTCGCCACGCGGCTGGCGTTGTGGGGAGGCGTTCCCTTTCTTCTCGGGGTGGCGGCGATGCTGGGGCTCGCGACGAAATCGTTACGTGCCCGGGCGTAACCTTTCGCGAGTCTTTATTCATGGAGAGGGCGAACCCCTACCGAGGTCTCGCCTTGCGCCAACTCGCACAGATGTCCGCTCTCCTCCTGCTCCTGGGTCTCTGCTCCTGCGGAGATCCGCGACAGGACTTCGTCGGTTCCTTTGATGTGCAGGGCCGCCTTTCCCTTTCCGACGGCAACTACCAGGAAACGGCACTCGTCGACGTCCCCATGGTGGTCGTGGCCGATGCCTTCGACTCCGACAAGCTCTACCTGGACTTCGACTGTGGCCTGGTCGGAACGATCGAGGACCACACCTCCTTTTCCCTTGATAGGAAGAAGTGCCCCTCGGACTTCGTTGATGGCTGCGAGCTCACCTGGACGTTCAGGGAGGGCGAGGGAACGAAGACGGAGGGCGACCCGACGCTCGCACTCCGGTTCAGCGGGGACATCAAGGTCAGTTGTTCCGGGGACTCGCCCAGGATGTACTCCTTCACGTTCACTCTGACGGCGACACAGGACGAGTCCGTGTCGAAGAGCTCGCGACAGGAGGAGCGAACCCAGTCGATTCGTACGGCCCTGGAGCAGGCGGCACTCTCGAGCTTCCGGAGAGGCGCCTCCTCCACCCGGTAAGCGCGGCACTCCCGGCTTCAATACGGAGGCAGCAGCCGCCGGAAGCCGTGCGCCAGCAGGATGCCGAGCACGGCCAGGTTGCGAGGAATGAGCCCTGGCCAGAAGAGGGGGAGGGGACCTGGAGTCGCGAGGTCCCCGCCTATCCCCTCTCCCCCTGGGAGAGGGTCGGGGTGAGGGTATTTCGCTTTCTACGGCTTCACGGTGGTGACGAACTTCGTCTTCCCACCCTCGACCTGGAGGATGACGGCCTCCTTCACCGCGTCGCGGTTCTCGTCGAGGTTGATGGTGCCGGCCACGCCCGGGAAGTTCTGGGTCGCGGCCAGCGCGTCGCGGATGGCCTTGCCCGACAGGTCCGGCGCGCGCGTCATCGCGTCGATGGCGAGCTGCGCGGCGTCATAGGCGAGGGCCGCCACGCTGTCCGGCACGGCGCCGTAGGCCGCCTTGTACTTCTTGATGAACTCCTGCACGCGGGGATCCGGGTTGTCCACCGAGTAGTGGTTGGCGTAGTAGCTGCCCTCGATGGCGGCACCGCCCAGCTCGAACAGCTTGTCGGACTCCCAGCCATCTCCGCCGAGCAGCGGCACCATCAGCCCCAGCTCGCGCGCCTGCCGGGCGATGATGCCCACGTCGGTGTAGTACCCGGGGACGAAGAGGGCCTGCGGCTTCATCTTCTTGATGGCGGTGAGCTGCGCGCGGAAGTCCGTGTCGCCCTTGGAGTAGCTCTCGGTGGCCACGATGGTGCCGCCCATCTCGGAGAACTTGCGGTTGAAGACGTCCGTGAGGCCCACCGAGTACGCGCTCTTGTTGTCCTGCAGCACCGCCACCTGGTTCAGCTTCAGGTTGTCGCGGGCGAACTTCGCCATCACGAAGCCCTGGAAGGGATCGATGAAGCAGACGCGGAAGATGTAGTCGCCCTTCTGGGTGACGGCGGGATTGGTGGACGAGGGGGTGATCATGGGCACCCCGGCCGCCTGGGCCTTGTCCGCCATGGCCATGGAGTTGGACGAGGCGGCCTCGCCCAGGATGACCGCCACCTTGTCCTGGGTGATGAGGCGCGTGGCCGCCTGGGCGGCCTCCTCGGGCCTGCCCTGGCTGTCATAGACGCGCACGGCCAGCTTCTTGCCCTTCACTCCACCCGCGGCGTTGGCCTCCTGGACGGCCATGGCGATGCCATTGCGCGCGGAGACGCCGAAAGTGGCCTCGCTGCCGGTGAGGCTGCCCACCTGCCCGAGCAGGAGGGTGTCCGCGCCCGCCGGGGTCTCTCCGGTGGAAGCCGCGGCCGGCGTGGAGGGGGACGCGGAAGAGGGCGCGGGGGGAGCCTTCTTCTCACAGGCGGCCACCAGCACGGTGAGCGCGGCGAGGAGCAAGGGGATGACGGGACGACGCATGGGGGCTTCCTCCAGAAACAAAGGCGCCCGCCTTCTACCTCACTCCGGCGCTCCTGGCATGCCGGGGGGGGAGTCGTCATTTCTCCGCGGAGACCACTGCGCAACCGAAGGAGAAGAAGGGGTTGCGCACGTCCTGGAAGCCCGCCTCGCGCAGCCAGGCCACATGCTCCTCCACGGACGAGGGCTGATCTCCATCCGCGTCGAACCCGGCCTGCAGGTCCCTCATCACCTGGGGGAGCGTCAGACCCGGCGAGCTCCGCCGCAGCCCCGAGAGGCACCGCGCCGCGAGCACGGCATGGTAGTCGCGCCGGAGCCGTGTCGGCCCTGGCCCGCTTCCTGGCGGTAGCATCTTGTCCCCCACCACCAGCAGTCCGCCCGGCTCCAGGAGGCGGTACAGCACCCGGAACAGCGCGGCCTTCCCGGCTCCATCGAGGTGGTGGATGGCATAGCTCGACACGATGCAGTCGAAGCGGCGCGCGCCCAGACGCTCCTCGAGCGCGGTGAACGCCCCCTGCTCGGTGCGGAACCGCACGCCCCTGTGCGCACCCAGCTTGCTTTCGGCCACCGCCATCATGTGCGGAGAGGCGTCGAACCCCACCCACTCCAGGGGCGGGTCCTCCGAGGACCACGCGTCCTCCAGGAGCGCCGTGGCGAGCCGGAGGGAGAGGTTGCCGGTTCCGATGCCCAGGTCGAGCACCGAGCGGATGCGCCGAGGGTGGGCCGGGTCCTCCCTGCGGCCGTAGCGCACTTCCATGACCATGGCCTCGAGCGACTCGGGGTAGGCCCAGAAGAGCGTCCGGGCCATCTGGTCATAGTTCTGGGCGGTCACCGGACCGTAGTGGTCCACGATGGCCTGACGGAGATTCATGGTGGGTTCCTCTCTCAGGGCCTTTGTTCCACCATGCTCCCCCTTCATGGATGTGCCTGGCCAGGAGCCCCCGCTCGGTATTGCAAGGTGCGTGACGAACGCCCCAGAGCTACTCGGCGGCGCCGTCGATGATCTTCTTCGCCATGGCGAACGGGAAGCCCGCGCGCGCCATGGCGGCCAGATCCCTCTGCCGGTTGTCCTGCCGGGTGCTCGGGTCGCGCCGGAAGGGCCCCAGACGCTTCTTGCGTGCCCAGATGCGCGCCGCGGCGTCCTCGGACACCTCCGCCGTCGCCTGGGCCACCTTCTGCGCGACGACCTCCGTGGAGACGCCCTTGAGCTTGAGCTTCTGGGCGATCACCCGCGCGCTGCGGCCCGAGGCGCGCAATGAATGCGCCTTCGTCTCGGCGTAGGCCTGATCGTTGATGAGCCCGTTGCGCACCAGCTTGTCCACGAGCGCGTCCACCCAGCCGAGCGCCTCGGTGCGCTCGCCGCCATGGACACGCAGGGAGCGATCCACCTTGCGCAGCAGCACCTTCTTGAGCTGGCTCACCGTCGCCGAGTAGCGCTTCAGGTAGTGCAGCGCGGCGTTCTCCAGGTAGCGCGGAGACACCTTGCGGGGCTGCTTCTTGCGTGGCTCCCGGGGCTTGCCCCCGGCTTCATCCCTCGACTCGTCCATCACGGACGGTATGTAACATCCGGCTCCGACCTGGAGGGTGCTGTTCGCCTGACTGCCTGGGGAGCTACCCGCCGCTGCAACCCTGGGAGGATTCGCCGCGCTCAGCGCGACTTCTTCCTGGGCGCGGACACCTGGGGCTCCGTTCCGCCCTCCGCGAGCAGCAGGGCGCGCGCGGCCTCGAGGAACTCATCCGACAGGGGATGGGAGGACGTGGCCCTCGCCAGCGTCATCGTCCCGAAGCACAGCGCCAGCGTGCCCAGCGCCCGTTGCCGTGCCGTCACCCCGGCCTCCGCCGGCACGCGCGCGACCGCCTCCGCGACCAGCACCTCCAGCTCTTCCGCCAACGCCGCCTGGGCCTCCGGCGATGCCCGCGTCAGGTCCGACAGCACGGAGGGCATGAGGCAGCCGCTCTCCAGGTTGTCCCGGTTCTGGCGGCTCAGGTAGCGGCGCACGAAGTGGCTCAGCCACTCGCGGCCCCTCAGGTCCTCCAGCCCCCCGAGCCACCGCGGCCCCGTCTTCCTCATGAACGCGCGCACGGACTCTGCGAGCAGCGTGTCCTTCGAGGCGAAGTGGACATAGAAGCCGCCCACCGTCAGCCCCGCCGCCTTCATCACCCGCTCCACGCTCGCGCCCGCGAAGCCCTCCCGGCGGAAGAGGGACTCCGCCGCCGCGAGGATGCGCTCATGTGTGGCCTGCTTGTGTCCGGGTCCGTACCTCATCGTCCCTCCAGCGGTGGTGGCGATGATATGATAGATATCATTCAATCCGGCTTATGGCTCGGGTCCACCGACGATTGACCGGTTTGAATGATGATCATAATACCATCATCCATTCAAGGAAGCCGTCGAGGGGAGCTGACCATGGAGACGCGGCGTGTCGTGGTGACCGGGCTCGGGCTCATCAGCCCGTGTGGCACCGGGGTGGAGAAGAGCTGGGCGGCGTTGGTGAACGGGCGCGGTGGCGTGGGGCCCATCACCTTGTTCGACGCGAGCCGGCTCGATTGCCGCATCGCCGCCGAGGTGAAGGACTTCCAGCCCGAGGACTTCATCGACAAGCGCGAGGCGCGGCGCATGGACCGCTTCGCGCAGTTCGCCGTGGCCGCCGCGGACATGGCCCTGGCGGACTCGGGCCTGTCCATCACCGAGTCCAACGCCGAGCGCGTGGCCTGCGTCATCGGCTCGGGTATCGGAGGCATCACCAGCCTGGAGGAAACCTACCGCCGCGCGCTGGAGAAGGGCCCGGACCGCATCAGCCCGTTCTTCATCCTCCAGATGATCATCAACCTGGCGCCCGGGTACGTGACGATGCGCCACGGAATCAAGGGCCCCTCGTGGTCCACCAACTCCGCGTGTGCCACCAGCGCCCATGCCATTGGCGAGGCGATGCGCGGCATCCAGCGTGGAGAGTTCGACGCGGCGGTGGCCGGCGGCGCCGAGGCTCCCATCACCCTCCTGGGCGTGGGGGGCTTCGCGGCGATGAAGGCCCTCTCCACGCGCAACGACAACCCCCAGGCCGCCAGCCGCCCCTTCGACGTGGACCGCGACGGCTTCGTCATCGCCGAGGGCGCCGGCATGGTGGTGCTGGAGGAGTACACGCACGCCCGGGCCCGGGGGGCGCGCATCCTCGCGGAGGTCGCCGGCTACGGTGCCAGCTCCGACGCGCACCACGTCACGGCCCCCGCTCCCGAGCACGAGGGCGCCCAGCGTGCCATGCGCGCCGCCCTGGCCGACGCGCGACTCCTGCCCGCGGACATCGGCTACCTCAATGCACACGGCACCTCGACGGACCTCGGTGACGTGCTGGAGATGGAGGGTGTGGCCCGTGTCTTTGGCGAGGCCGCGCGCACGCTCGCGATCTCCTCCACCAAGTCCATGACGGGCCACATGAACGGCGCGGCCGGCGCCGCCGAGGCCGTCATCAGCATCCTCGCCCTGACCCGCGGCGTGCTCCCACCCACCATCAACCTGGAGCGCCAGGATCCGCGCATCCCGCTCGACTGCGTGCCCAACGTGGCCCGCGAGAAGCGCGTGGACGCGGTCATGTCCAACTCGTTCGGCTTCGGTGGCACCAACGTGTCGCTCGTCTTCCGCCGCGCACTTTAGTCCACACCCGTCCAAGGGCGACGGGGGCTGACGGCGCGGGGTGGTTGCTTTCCCGCGCGCATCGTGTCACGCCAGGGGCAGAGATGATTCTCCAGGGTACGGAAACGGGTTACCCGCGCCACGTCCACCGCATGGCAGCCGGCGCGTTGTTCTTCCTCCAGGGCGTGTGTTTCGCGAGCTGGGCCTCGCGCATCCCGAGCATCCAGCAGCGCCTGGGCCTCAGCGAGGCGGCGCTGGGGCTCGTGCTGCTGGCACTGCCCGCGGGCTCGATGATCGCCCTGCCGTTCTCTGGCTTGTGGGTGGCCCGTAAGGGCAGCGCGCTGGTGGCGCTCACGGCGCTGGTCTTCTATGGAATGGCGCTCGTGGGGCTGGGCCTGGCGGAGTCGCTCCCAGCGCTGCTCACGGTGCTGTTCGTGTTTGGCTTCACGGGCAACGTGGTGAACATCTCCGTGAACACGCAGGCGGTGGGCGTCGAGGCGCTCTACGGGCGCTCGGTGATGGCGTCCTTCCATGGGCTGTGGAGCCTCGCGGGCTTCGTCGCCGCGGGAGTGGGCGCGGGGATGATCGGCGCGGGCGTGCCTCCGCTGCCCCACTTCCTGGGCATGGCGCTGTTCATGCTGGCGGTGCTCGCCGCGTGCTCGCGCTTCCTGCTCTCGGACGCGTCCAGCGCGTCCACCGGGGGGAGGCGGGTGTTCGTGATGCCGGACCGGGAGTTGCTGGGCCTGGGCGTCATGGCCTTCTGCTGCATGATCTGCGAGGGCGCCATGTTCGACTGGAGCGGGGTGTACTTCCAGCGGGTGGTGGGCGCGGAGACGGACTGGGTGGGCTCGGGTTACGCGGCGTTCATGGCGATGATGGCGTCCGGGCGCTTCCTCGCGGACGGGCTCACGCGCCGGTTCGGCTTGCGGCGGGTATTCCAGGTGAGCGGCCTGCTCATCACGCTGGGGCTCATGCTGGCGGTGATGCTGCCGCGTCTGTCCACGGCGATCGTGGGCTTCATGCTCGTGGGCCTGGGCGTGTCGAGCGTGGTGCCGCTCGTGTATGGGGCGGCGGGCAGATCGCGCACGATGTCCGCGGGAGTGGCCCTGGCGGCGGTGTCCTCCATCGGCTTCCTGGGCTTCCTGATAGGTCCTCCGCTCATTGGCCTGGTGGCGGGCGTGGCGAGCCTGCGCGGCTCGTTCACCCTCATCGCCATGCTGGGCCTGGGCGTGGCGGTGCTGGGCAGCCGCAGAGCGGCCTGACCCTCCTCATTTCCTGATTTCGTCGTCCAAGGAGGCCGGCTCGGG
This sequence comes from Archangium violaceum, assembly GCF_016859125.1. Classification (NCBI taxonomy): domain Bacteria; kingdom Pseudomonadati; phylum Myxococcota; class Myxococcia; order Myxococcales; family Archangiaceae; genus Archangium; species Archangium violaceum. Next base: position 5,699,788 of record NZ_CP069338.1, read on the forward strand.
GGCTGGCCATCGCAGGCTCGTCTGGTGTACGGGCTGACTCCGAAGCCTGGGCCGTTGTGCGTGGTTGTTGTGGGTATGGGATACAACGGACAGGAACTTCAGACGTCGGTGGGAATGCCGAGGACCTTGGCTATCCCGCGGTCACAGTATGACATCGCGTCCATCATGAGCGGCATCTATGGGGACGGCGTCATTGGCCTGAAGGGCGCCTTCGATCGCGGCTGGGTGCAGCGGCTGGGCGAGGACATCGAGACCTTGTTCCAGGAGGCGAACAAGCGGCCGGGCGGGGCGCTCGGGCGCGGCCCCAATCGCTACTACGTCGAGATCCATCCGGAGCGGCTCCGGGGCTTCGTCGACCTCGTCACGCACCCATGGGTGGTGGCGGTATGCGAGGCGATCCTTGGCCCCGAGTACAAGGTCGTGGAGCTCGGCTTCGACATTCCGTTCCCTGGCGCCCAGAACCAGCCCTGGCACCGTGACTTCCCCATTCCGGAGGAGACGCTGAAGGGCCGGCGCCTGAACTCCCTGGCGTTCAATCTCACCACCGTGGATGTCACCGAGGACATGGGCCCCTTCGAGTTCGCGCCCGGTACGCAGTGGGACGACTCGCCCGAGTTCGAGAACGGGATGTTCCCTCCCAAGTCGTTCTATCCCCGGTATCTGGAGCGCGCCCAGCGCCGGATGCCGAAGATGGGTGACATCTCGGCGCGCTCCGCCCTCACCATCCACCGGGGCACGGCCAATCACTCGGACAAGTCCCGGCCGACCCTCGTCCTCGGCGTTGACGCGCCGGATGCCCGCAACGCGGAGCGGCACGACCTGCAGATCAGCCGGGGGTACTTCGAGACGCTGCCCGAGCAGGTGATCCGGCACCTGACCTACCGTGTGGTCGATCAGCTGGAGGACATCGAGCAGGCGCACACCATCGAAGGCCTGAAGATGGCGGACTCCTGAGCTCCTCGCCCCGGGCTCACGGCGCGCCGCCGACCTGGCGTCGCGCCGCGTCGATCGTCTCGAGCACCGCGATGGTGCGCTCGAGCGGATGCAGCGGCGACTCCTCGAGGCCGTCCGCGATGTGCTGGGCGGCCGCTGTCGCCTGGTAGGCAAGGCCCTCGCCCCCGCGCAGGGCGGAAGGGTCGGCCCAGCGCAGCCGCGCATCCGACGTGTGGGAGATCAGCGTGAAGCCGCCGGGGGCGATGAACCGCGTCTCCACCTGGATGCGTGCGAGCGCTCCGCTGATGGCCGCCTCGTTGGGCGTGTGGGCGAAGAGCGTCGTATGCACGAGCGCCTGCGCGCCCATGGCGTTGGTCAGTACGAGGGCGGTCTGTCCATCGACCCCCGTCCTGGCGAGCTCACCCGTCGCGAGCACCCGCGTGGGCGTGCCGAGCACGAAGTGCGCGAACCAGATGGGATAGACCGCGAGGTCCAGCAGGGCACCGCCTCCGAGCGCGGGGTTGAAGATGCGCCCCTCGGGGTCGAAGTCGAAACGGACCCCGAAGTCCGCGGTGACGAGACGGATGTCTCCGAGTACGCCGTCCCGCAGCAGCCGGTCGATGAGGACCGTCTGCGGGAGGAAGCGGGTCCACATCGCTTCCATGGCGAACACCCCCGCGGCGCGAGCGGCGTCGGCGATCTCTCGCGCCTCGGCGGCGTTGAGCGCCATGGGTTTCTCCACCAGCACGTGCTTGCCCGCGGCGATGGCGAGAAGGGCCTGCCGCTTGTGCTCGCTGTGCGGCGACGCCACGTAGACGATGTCGATGCTGGGATCCTCGACGAGCTGCGTATAGGAGCCGTAGGCGCGCGGGATGGCGTACGCCGCCGCGAAGCTCCGCGCACGCTCGGGATCGCGAGAGGCCACGGCGTGCACGCGCTGGTCGGTGTTGTGGTGGAGTGTCCGGACGAACTCCCCCGCGATACGCCCGGGTGCGAGCACCCCCCACCGCAGCACGGGCCCTCCACGCAGCGGGGTGATGTCGGGCTCGGGCAGGGCAGAAGGAAAGGTCTTCACGCGCCCGAACGTATCAGCCGCGAAGCTTCGCCGTACATGACTCGCGCTCGTATGGCAGTCCCGCCTTGGCAGGCGGGACCAGTCGGTGCGGCAAGTCCCGTGAGCATTGGCTCTTCTCTTCAGTTCTTCCAGGCTCCCCGCGCTGCCGCCTCGGCCGCGTAGGTCTCGAACGGCTTCGGCTCGCGCCCGGTCACCCGTCGTACGATGTCGTTCGGCTCGACGTCGCCCTGCTCACGGAGTGCGGCGAAGGCGTCGACCGCGGCCTTCGCATCCTTCTCGGGCAGGCCTCGTTCGACCAGGGCGGCGATGTACGCATCGGCGGTCCCGACGAATCGGAGCCGTCGACCCGACGCTCGCCCGATGATGTCGACGGCTTCCTCGAAGCTCAGCGCTCGCGGTCCGCTCAACTCATAGGTGTTCCCGACATGGCCATCCTCCGTCAGTGCCACCGCGATGACGGCGGCGATGTCATCCGCGTCGTTGAACGCCTGGCGTAGATCGCCCACGGGAAGCCTGACCTCGCCCGCGAGGATCTCCTCACGGAAGAATCCCTCGTCGAAGTTCTGGTTGAACCAGTCCGGGCGTACGATCGTCCAGTCCGCGCCCGAAGCGCGAACGGTTCGTTCCGCCGCCATGAGGCGTTCGTCCTTCATGACCTCGATACTCTTGCTCGATAGGAGCACGATGCGGCGGACACCGCTGGACACGGCGAGCTCCACGAAGGAGGGCTCGACGGAGACTCCATCGGGAGCCATGAGGTACATCCGCGAGGCGTTGCCCACGGCGCCCTTCCATGAGTCGGGATCGGCCCAGTCGAATCGCACGTCTCCGCTGCGTGAGGCGGCCCTCACCGAGTGACCGCGAGCATGCAGTCGAGCGGCGACCCTTCGTCCGATCGTGCCGCTCGCGCCCAGTACGAGAATGTTCTGATGGCTCATGGTGAACTCCTGTGTGCTTTCCTCTGGTTCAGAGTCGCTCCAGGGCGTCCCTCGTGCGCTCCGTCCGCACGTTGCCCGTGTTGAGGGTGGAGGCCGGCTCGAAGAGCAACACCTGCACTTCCTCATCGGCCACGGGCCGGTGCTCCACTCCACGAGGTACCACGATGAACTCGCCCTCCCGGATGTCGATCGCCCCGTCGCGGAGCTCCATCCGGAAGCTGCCCCGCACCACGAGGAATAACTCGTCCTCGTGGTCGTGGTGGTGCCAATCGAACGGGCCCTTGAGCTTCACCAGCTTCACCTGCTGACCGTTCAACTCTCCGACGACACGCGGGTTCCAGTGATCGGAAAAAAGAGCGAACTTCTCGGCGAGATTGACCTTCTGGAGCGACATGGCGGAACACCTCCGGATGCGGGGCACCTATCATGCCCGTCCTTTCGCTGCGGCTGGACTGGTAGGTTGGGGCGCATGTGGCTCGATGACACGGAACGAGATGCGGTGACCTCACTGTTGCCCGAGAAGAAGCGACCGCGGCGCTGGGTGTTCGTCCTGGGTGGATTGCTGCTGGTATGGGGGTGTGGCGGGGGAGGGGAGCCTGACCCGGAACCGGAACCAGAGGAGCGTCCCACCTTCAGCGGTGACGTGGTTCCCCTCTTCCAGGGGTCGTGCGGTTTCGGTTCGAGCTGTCACGGCACCGCGCAGCCGGCGGGCTACGTGCAACTCACCACCGGCTCGGGGGACGCCGCCGCCCTCCTGGAGCGCTTGAAGGCGAAGAGCGTCCGAGAGCCCTCGTTGCCGCTGGTGGATCCGGGAAATCCCTCGGGAAGCTTCCTGCTGCGAAAGGTGACGGGTGACTTCACGGGCCTGCCGTGCGCTCCGAACGCCTGTGGAGAACGCATGCCCCAGCGCAGTACACCTCTTCCCCAGGAGGAGATCGACTCGCTGGAGCGGTGGATCCAACAGGGCGCTGTCCTCGAATAGACTCGTCCACCCCATGGCCTCCTGGAGACTCCTCACCTGCCTGGGCGTGCTGTCCGCGGCCTCCGTGCATGCGCACGGTGGCTTGATGGAGACCCAGAGCTACACCGCTCGCCGGGGGCACCCGGAAGACCAGTTGATGAGCTTCACCCGGGGCGCGCTCATCTCCCGCGACGGCGGCGGCTCCTGGCGCTGGGTGTGCGCGGAGGCCATGGGGTACGGCAGTTGGCAACCCGAGGGCTACGCGTGGCTCTCGGGTGGAGACATCCTCGCGGCCACCGGTAAGGCCCTGTTGCGCTCACGCGATGGGGGGTGCTCATGGGCCTTGTCCACGGCGTTCCAGGACGCCTGGGTCTCCGCCCTCGCCGAGCACCCCACGAACGACACCCTCCTCTATGCGGCCACGGGAAGGCCCGCGGTGACCAATCTCCTGTACCGCTCGGAGGATGGTGGGGAGACGTGGAAGCCCACCCCTCTGAGTCGAGAAGCCGTCTTCTCCGCCGTGCGCGTGGCTCCGTCCGACCCGAAGCGCCTCTATCTCAGCGGCTGGAAGGGTTATGAGATGTACCTCTTCCGCAGCGACGATGAAGGCGAGACGTGGGAGGACCTGCCTCAAGCGTTCCCCTGGTGGCTCCAGGGCGCGTATGACTTGAAGCTGCTGTCGGTGAGCCCGGCCAATCCGGACGTGCTGTGGGTGCGCGTGTCCTCGCGGGGCACGGCCGGCAACATCCTCTACACCGTGCTGCGCAGTGATGATGGCGGGCGCACGCTCACGTCCGTGCTGGAGCAGGAGGACCCGCTCGTCAACATGGACGTCTCGGCCGATGGCCGGACCGCCTGGGTGGCGACCTACAACCACTTCTTTCGAGGGCGTGAGGGTGAGTCCTTCCTCGAGCTGCCCCTGCCCACGGGCAATGCGTGCGTGACGCGCATGGGTGACGTCCTCTACGCCTGTGGCTCCACCTGGGTGCACGAATGGGCCCTGGCGCGCAGCGCCGACGAGGGCACCTCGTGGGAGCCGCTCTTCAGCCTCCGTGAAGTCCAGGGCGTCCACGAGTGCCCGGCGGGCACGCCCGTGAGGGAGCGGTGCTCTTCGCTCTGGCCCCAGCTCGCCGAGCAGCTCGGCGCACCCCTCTCGCCAGCGCAACCGGACGCCGGAACGCCCGATGGGGAAGCCCCTCCGAAGTCGGAGGGGTGTGGTGCCGCGGCCGGGAGCGTGGGGATGGCCCCGCTGCTCCTGTTGATCCTGATGCGCCGGGGTTGGCGGCGTGCGGAGGGACGGCCGCGCCTCAGGTGAGAGCCCCCGAGGCGCGGTGGACCTTTCGTCACCACGCTACGGGCAGGGCTGTCCCAACTTGTAGCCCTGCTTGCACATACACAGGCATTGACGCTCCTCGCCGGGCACGTTGCAGGCGGGGCGGATGGTAAGGGTCTTCTGGAGGCCCTTGCCTCGACTATCCTGGAGGATGACGGCGAGCTCGTAGTTCTGGTCGTAGAGGTCCATGCTGGACCAGTTGTTGGGACACAGCGGTACGTTGGAGAACGTGGAGTAATCCTCGTCGGTGCTCGACCCCTTGCCGTCCGGGCTCCGCTCCAGGTTGACGGTTCGCGAGTCGAACATGAGCTTGCCGGTGATGGGATTCTCCACCACGCCCATCAGTGTCACACCACAGGGATCCATGTTGATCACATCGCGCACCCCGATGAATGACACGCGCCCGCCCTGGGGCGGTTCGACGAGCGAGACGATGCTCCCCTGCGTGAGCGGAATCGACGGCGACGTCATCCAGTCGGGCCCGAGCGCAGTGATCGTGAAGTCGGGCGCTCCATTGGGATCTCCCAGGTAGGGGATGCCGCACGACGTGGGGATCGTGCCCGCGTCCGGGGTCGTCGTACCCGCGTCCGGAGTCGTCGTACCCGCGTCCGGAGTCTCCGTACCCGCGTCCGGGGTCGTCGTGCCCGAGTCCGGGTTCTCCGTACCCGCATCAGGAGTCTCCGTACCCGAGTCGGGAGTCGTCGTGCCCGAGTCCGGGGTCTCCGCGCCCGAATCCGGAGTCGTCGTGCCCGCGTCCTGGCCCGTACCCGCGTCCTCGAGGGTGCCCGAGTCCTGGGGGGTGCCGCCGCCCTCCGGGCCACAGCCCATGGCCAGACAGAGCGACAGCAACACGACGGGAACATATCTCATGGGATGCACTTGCATGACAGCCTTGTCAGAAGCAGTTCACGTCGTCCTGCTTCGGGTAGTAATAGATGAAGGCATTGCAGTGCTCGTTCTGATCCACCTGCGGTCCGAAGGTGTAGCAGCAGTCGAGCAGCCTTTCGGGGGTCGAGTAGTTCGTGCGATCGAACTCGTCCAGGGCCTGGCAGCCCACGGGCGGAGGCGTCCACTCGTAGGTGCACGTGTACCAGATGCCACTGCCAGGAGGCAGCGTGAGGTCCAGCTCGGGCGAGCGCGTCATGGGCGGATCATCCCACGTCTCCGAGGTGTAGAAGCGCTGGCTCTCCGGAGGCCGCACGATGCTCGAGCCATCCCAGGAGTAGATGCGGAACTCCTTGCCCCGGCTGTGGAAGTGGCCATTGGCCCCGATGACCTGCACGGGGGTCTGGTTGTTGATATGGCAGCTGCCGTCGAAAACGGGCGTGGGGTTCTTCGTGCAGACCCGGATGGACTGCTTGGTGGCGAAGATGGTCCCCAGCTCGTACTTCACCTGCTCGGTCGGGATGACCCAGAAGTTCACCCACACCTTGCCGTAGTTCTGCGGCGTCTTCTGGGTGGAGGCGTTGACGAAGTGCGACTGCAACATCAGCCATTCATCCGGCTGGATGACATTGGCCACCCCCTCCGGATACGTCCAGTCGATGGTCCCATCCTGCTGGGTATTGGCCAGCAGGGGCCAGTCGGCCCAGTTGGCGCTGTTGAAGCAGGGACCGGAGCCGTTGGAGGCGGGCTGGAATTCGCCATTGGCCGGGTCCAGCTCCACGATGGTGCGCACCCGGTAGATGTTCATGTGGTGCGAGCCTTCACGCTGGGAGATCTGGATGCGGTGCAGGTTGATGGGCTGATTCGGCAGACCATTGGCCGCGGCGATGTCACCCGCCTTGAAGAAGTAGCAGTCCTGCTGCTCGACGCCCTGGGGGACCTCGGTCTCCCGGGTGACGAGCTGGAACCCCTGGCCCGGTGGTACGGGTTCCAGTTCGTAGGGGTCCGGCGTGCCTGGAGCCGGCGTGCCTGGATCCGGCGGCTCGATGGTACTGGGACATGCCGTGGCCGTCAGTGCGAGCAGCGAGATCAAGGCGAGCGGTGTTCTCATGGACGCTCCTTGGGGTGAAAAGAGTGTGGGTCTACCGACGATCATCCTGTACTTTTCCGCGAAAAGCACCCCAGGAAGCCCCCCTATTGCCACTCGGAGTACGAGAAGGGACCTGGAGGGGGGTGAGCGCCTGTGTGGAGAACAGCGCTCGAGAGGCGGGTTCCGGCGCGGGTATCACACAGCAGGCGGAATCCTGAGCTCCAGGTGGGCCGCATGCCCGGGTTGGCGGTGGGGCGCATGGCCTCCGCGAAGGCGGAGCGTCTCGCGTCAATGTCTTTCAAATCGCGAAACCTCACCGAAGCCCGGTCGCTGGCAAGCCACTCGAGCATCGATTCCAGGTCGGCGATGGCGATGCCCGTGATCGAGGTGTCCCGCTTCTTCGGAGGCTTTCGCGGCCACGGTTCGCTCCCTGGCGGGGTCTTCGTCCTACTTCACTTCGTTGAGCGCTTCATCTTTGGGAAGGTGCAGCAGAGCTCGGCGCTCATTCCTGGGCCAGTATCCGACAGTGAGCTCGTCCTCCCCCACCTGCACGCTGGCGCCATGCGGAGGGCTTGGGTGGCTCTTCAGCCATCAGCCCCGCTCCCGCGGAGACGATGACGAAAGTGACTCCTGCGATGACGACGGACGTCCGACTCAGAGGATTTCCTCGACGTGCTTCCGGATGTTCTGGCTGATGCCATCGATGGGCAGGTCGTTGGCATCGATGCCGAAGGGGTTCTCGATCTCCTCCGCGATGAGCTCCATGGAGGCGAGCACGTAGAAGACGAAGGCCACCGCCAGGATGACGTAGTAGCCCAGGCTGAAGGCCAGACCGAAGGGCAGCGTCATCACATAGAAGAAGATGAACTTCTTCAGGAACACCGAGTAGGAGAAGGGGATGGGGGTCTTGAGGATGCGCTCGCAGGCCCCGCAGATGTCGGTGAACGACTGCAACTCCGCGTTCACCGACAGCAGCTGCTCTCCGGTCAGCACGCCCTGCTTCTGCAGCGTGTAGGCCTTCCTCAGGAGGACCGAGGCGAGCTGGTTGGGCACGTGCTGGTTCGGGTTCAGGTGCCGGGCTTCCAGTCCGCCCGCCGCCACGAACTCCTCGGCCTTGAACTGGCCGCGGAGGTGATTCTTCAACGCGAAGGCGTAGTTGGGAATCATGGCCCGGTAGAGCTGCCGGCTCTCCTTGTCCTCCTCGGGCAGCAGGGCGTTCATCTTCAGGGCGAGGTTCCGGCTGTTGTTGACCAGCGAGCCCCAGAGCTTCCGCCCTTCCCACCAGCGGTCGTACGCGCTGTTGGAGCGGAATGCGAGGAGCAGCGAGATGACGAACCCCAGCAGGCTGTGCAGCATGGAGATGTTCTTGACGCGGCTGTCGTCGGGCAGCCTCCAGACATCGGCTTCCAGCCAGGCCACCAGCCCCGAGTACATGCAGATGGCGACGATCATCGGGAGCAGCTTCCGGACGGTGTCCGCTCGGTGGACCCGGAAGATGAAGGTGAACCAGTCCTTGGGGTTGTAATCAATCATGGGAGGTACGTGGGACCTCGTATACCTCAGTTGGTCACGGCCAGCAGGACATAGGTGCCGCTGTCGGTTCGGTAGGTGGTCTGGGATTGGTGTACGCGAGGCACATCGAAGTGGACGGAATTGGGGTCTACACCTCGAACGAGAACGTGAGGGCCACTGACACGTCATCCCCTGGCTTGAAGGGGAATATCCAACCGCGCAGGACCGTCCGGGTGCAGCTGGCCACCGCGTCATTGCCCAGGGTGTTCTTCTCGATTTCGATCTCCCCCATCCGCCCGGTGGGCCTGAAGCTGAAGCGCACCAGCACCTTGCCCTCGAGGTTGGGGTTGCGCCTGAGCTCCTTCTCGTAGCAGCTCTGGATGGACCGGAGGCGGTTCTTGATGTAGCGGGCGAGCACCTCACGGTCCACCTCCGCGCTCTTTACCTCGGTGATGGAGAAGCTGATGCGACCGGAGACCGCGAGTTCCTCCGTGGGAGCCCATTTCACCTGGCCGACGCTTCTGTCGTCCTTGCTCCAGGAGCCAGACATGAGAGCTTTCAGCTGCTCCCTGCGATACTGCCTTCTCCACATCCTGTCGTGCCAGAGGTCAGGCACCCCGGCGCCGAAGGGCATCAGTGACTCGCGCCTGCTGTACCCGCGGTAGACAAGCGGTGCCTTCGGCGCCTTCGCACTGGCGGCCTGGCGCGTGCCAGAGTTCCGCGGCTTGGAAGCTTCAGGCCCGGCCGGGATGAGCACCCGGATGTAGCGATCATCCAATTGGGACAACTCCAACTCGGGCACCTGGGGAGACTCGGAAGTGAGGATGAGCGCCGCGCCGGAAGAGAAGAGCAGCAGCACCGCGGCCAGAATGCCGAGGAACGTCCGGTCCAGGTTCCTCCACGCGCCACCCCGCAGCTCCAATGGAAGCTGCTCGGGCATCTGTCCATGAGCGCGCTCTCCCAGGTGCCGAGGGGAGGATTCCATGTTCTTCTCCGGGAGCCTTCGTGGGCCCGTGGGGGTCCGGGGAAGACTACTCCGGTTGGAATCGGCCCGATACATTGGGCCACGCGCATGCGACCCCACCTCCTCCTTCCGGGCCTTCTGCTCTCTCTTCCCGTGTTCGCCGAAGACGCGGGTGTTCCTTCTTCCAGCGCTGTCGTCCGCATTCCCGCCGTGGGCGACTGGGAGGGCGCTTCCGAGGAGTCCGAGCGGCAGGAACGTCTCCCCCTGCGGTGTGGTCCCTCGTCCGGCGCGGAGGTTCTGCTGTCCACCAGCATCGACCATGGTGGCTCCTGTGCTCGGGACACGGTGAGCCAGAGCGTGACGGTGCGTGGCGCCGAGGGCCAGGTGTGGCTGGGCTTCGAACGGTCGAGAACCGACGGCGAGTCGACGCCACCGGCCCTGGAACTGGAGTGCCGGGAGCACACCCTCCGGGTGAGGGTCGGGCGTGCTCCCGCGCTCGAGCTGAAGCCGAAGCCCGAGGGGGGCGTGTCCGTGGGGCCGTCCCTGGAGCAGGAGCTGATGCGACGACTGTCGGCTCCGGCGCGTGGACAGGTGGAGGAGGCGCGGAGCCTCGAATTCCTGGTGTCGTTGTTTCTGCCCACGGATGCGTCCTCTTCCCGCCTCAGGACCCTGGCGCTCGTCCATTCCGTGCGCGAGCACGTGGCCGCGGGTGACTGGCGGAGTACGAGGCGATTGCCGGACCCTGGCGCGTTGGAGAAATGGCCCGACCTGGCCGCCTCCATCCGGGAGGTGGAACGCACCGTGGAGGAGGGCCGCCAGAAGAGCCAACCGCTGCGCGCGCTGGCGCCCCGCCGCATCGGCAAGCTGCTGCGATTCCCATCGCTGGCTCCGAACGGCCCCGGCCTCTTCTGGCGGGGACGCGAGCTCTGCGCGCAGCAGCAGGATGACTCCGGCCAGCTGCGCTGCTTCGACACCGGGAAGAACCGCTGGGGCACGCTCGAGCCCATGCCGGAATCACTGTCGGAGCGCTTCCTGGAATACGTCCCCGGTGGCTGTGGTGCCATCTGCGCCAGCGGGTCGTGCGTCGCGCCTCGGGCCGATCTACTCCTCCTGGGAAGCACCCTGGGCGAGGCGCTCGTGATGTTCAGCGAGGGCCGTTGGCGTGCCGGTGCCCGCGTGCTCTCCCCGAAGGAGGTGAGCGCCGAGTTCGCCCGTGGGCCCGGTGGACCGGTGCTGGGTGGCGGCCGCTATGTCTCCCTGGGAGGAGATTACTTCTCCTCCGCGAGTGGCGGGGACTCGCGCAGCTGGCACCTCTTCCCCGCGCCTCCGTCGGAGCCCGAGGGCGGGCATTGGTTGGGCATGGTCGTCTCGCCGGACCAGAGCCAGGTGGCCGCCATCTCTGGCACATCCTCCTCGCAGCCGCCGTTCTTCCTCTGGGTGGCGCGCATCGCCCCGGTCAAGGTTCCCTGAACGGCGCTTTCCACGGGGCCAACGGGTGATCCGATTGCATCAAGTCCACGATTGACTGCATCATTCCCCTCGCCTTGGGCGTAGCTCGCCTCCGCCCAAGGGCTGTGCCGATGCCGTCCGCGCCCCCTCGTCGAGGCATCCCCTGGAGTGATTTTCATGACTGAGGAGCACGAGGCGGAACTGCGCATCGCCGTGGACAAGGGCTTCATCTCCCAGGAGGAGGTGGAGTCCCTGTGCGAACGGGCCCGTGGCCTCGCGCGCACTCCCCTGGAGCTGCTCCACGAGGAGGGCATCATCTCCGAGCAGACGCAGCTCGCCATACAGCAAGCCGTACATGCCGGGACACGGACGGGCGTCCGCTTGCTCGATGAGGGGATGACCCTGGTGCCGAACTCCGCCCGTGACGGCGGCTCGCCGGACGATGCGCCGTTTCCGGTACCCGGCTGGGAGCGCTACCAGGGGGGGCGCCTCCTCGGCCAGGGGGGCATGGGCCAGGTCTTCCTCGCCTATGATCCCCGCCTGCGTCGCAATGTGGCCCTCAAGTTCGTGCGGGGCGATGACACGGAGCTCGTCCGCCGCCTGCTGGCCGAGGCTCGCGCCCAGGCCCGTATCGAGCACGAGCACGTCTGCCAGGTGTACGAGGTGGGGGAGGTACAAGGCCGCCCCTTCATCGCCATGCAGTACATCCCGGGCGTCCTCCTGGGCCAGCTCGCCGACGAGCTCACCCTCGAGCAGAAGGTGCTGCTGCTGAGGGACGCCGCCGAGGGGGTGCATGCCGCCCACCGCGCCGGTCTCATCCACCGAGACCTGAAGCCCTCCAACATCCTCGTGGAGCGCACCGAGGACGGCCGCCTCAAGCCCTATGTCATGGACTTCGGGCTGGCCCGCGAATGGAGGGAGCAGGGCGCCACGGCCACGGGCACGGCACTGGGCACTCCCCACTACATGGCGCCCGAGCAGGCCCGCGGAGAGGTGACGCGCCTGGACCGCCGCGCCGACGTCTACAGCCTGGGCGCCACGCTCTACTTCCTGCTGACGGGCGCTCATGCCATCCCCGGCGAAAACGGGCTGGAGGTGCTCAGCAACATCCCCACCGTGGAGCCGCGCCCTCCGCGCTCGTTCAATCCGGACTTCCCCGCGGACCTGGAGGCCATCGTCCTCAAGTGCCTGGAGAAGGACCGCTCGGCCCGGTACGACTCGGCACGCGCGCTCGTCGAGGACCTGGATCGATGGCTGGCGGGCGAGCCGGTCCAGGCTCGTGCCACCGGCTGGGGGTACTGGCTGCGCAAGAAGGCGCACAAGCACCGGCGCCTCGTGGCCGTGGCCGCCGCCGCGCTGCTGGCCGTCACGCTGTCGCTCGGGTGGGCGGTCCACACGCGCCAGCAGGCCTCGCGGCGTGAGCAGCTGACGCGCCGCTTCACCGAGAAGGTGGAGCGCATCGAGGCGCTGGCCCGCTACTCGGGGCTCTCCCGGCTGCACGACACCGCGCGCGACCACGCGTTGCTCCAGGAGTCCATGGCGGCGTTGGAGCGGGAGATCGAGCAGGCGGGCGCGCTGGTCGCGGGGCCGGGCCACTACGCGCTGGGGCGCGGCGCCCTGGCGCTCGGGGATGACGCCACGGCGCGCACGCACCTGGAAGCCGCCTGGCGACTTGGCTTCCGTGAGCCGCGCGTCGCCTGGGCCCTGGCCCTGGCCCTGGGTCACCTGTACCAGGACGCGCTCCTGGAGGCCGGGCGCATCCGCGACCCCGAGGAGCGCAAGGCCCGCCTGGACTCCCTCCGGCGTCAGTACCGGGCCCCGGTGCTCGACTACCTTCGTCAGAGCCAGGAGTCCCGGGAAGCCCCCCCCGCGTACGTGGAGGCGCGCATCGCCTTCTACGAGGAGCGGCTCCAGGATGCCCTGGCCCTCCTGGACGGGATGGGGGCGCCACCCCCCTGGTTCTACGAAGCGGCCCAGCTCAGGGGAGACATCCTGCGCGCCCGCGCCAGCGCGCTCTGGGACACGGGCGACCCGGAGGGCGCCAGGGCCGCCTTCGCCGAGGGCCGCCGGGCCTATGCGGACGCGGCCGACACCGGGCGCAGCGTGCTCGCCATTGCCCTGGCCCAGGCGGAGCTCGAGTACTCCGAGCTGATGATGGAAATCTATGGCCAGGGTCAGGTCCTTCCCCCCTTCGAGCGGGGGCTCGAGGCGGTGGCCCGCGCGCGACGGATCGCACCGGGCCGACCCGAGTCCTGGTTCCTGGAGGCCCGCCTGTACCGCCGCCTCGCGGAGTACCGCGTGGATCAGGGCAGCCCCGCGGACGAGCCCCTCCAGCAAGCGCTCGTGGCCGCGCGGAAGGCCGTCGACCTCTCGCCCCGGTCACCCATCTTCCGGATGGAACTGGTGCGGTGTCTCTGGCAGTGGGGCCGCGCTCGTGAGCGGCAGGGCCGCGATCCCCTCGAGCAACTCCGGGAGGCCTCCGCGCACCTTCGACACCTCGGGGCGAGCGAACAGGATGCCGGGTTCCACTTCCAGCGTGGACTGATTCTCGGGACCTGGGCCCAGTACGAGGCCCGGGTGGGCACGGATCCGGTGCCCCGCCTGAGCGAAGGGATCGCCGCGTACGAGGAAGCGGTCCGTGGCGATGAGCGCATGCTGGGGGCCTGGCTCAACCTGGGCATCCTGTACCTCACGCGCGCCGAGCACTCCCACGGCGCCGGGAAGGACCCGGAGGGGGACCTGAAGCAGGCCCGCGCCGCGCTCGCCCGGGCGCAGGCGCTCAATCCCCGCCACATCGACACCTACTACTTCGCGGCGCAGGTGCACGAGCTGGAAGCCCAGCGGCACCGTGCCCGCGGGGAAGATGCCCGGCCCGACTGGAACCTCGCCCTCGAGCAGTACCAGCGCGGGATCGCCATCAATCACGCGATGCCCCGCTTCCACGACCAGGCGGGTTTCACCCTGCTGGAGTTGGCGCGCGAGAGCTGGGATCGCGGCGAGGATCCCTCCGCCCTCCTGGCGCGGGCCCGGGAGAGCTTCGGCGTGGCCATCACCGCTGCCCCCGAGCGGGGGATTTCCCGGCACAACCTCAGTGAGGTGTGGCTCCAGCAGGCCCGGTACGAGCAGGCGCGGGGCGAGTCGCCGGAGGCGAGCCTCCGCGCGGCCGTGAGCACCGTGCACGATGCCCTGAAGCGGCTCGAGGGCTTCCCCCAGCCCTGGGCCAACCTCGGAGCGGCCCATGCGCTGCAAGCCGCTTTCGAGCTGGAGCAGGGGAGGGACCCGAGCCAGAGCCTCGCCCGGGCGGAGGAGGCCCTGCGCAAGGCGTACGAGCTCAACCCCCGGTTCGCTCAGGCCTCACGCTACCTGGGAGAGAGCCAGTCCATTCGGGCTCGGTGGAAGGCCCGGCGGGGCCAGGGCCGCGATGAGGATTTCGAGCAGGCGGCAAGACACTTCCAGAAGGCGCTCGAGTTGGCGCCGGCTTCCCATGATTACCGGCTCGCCCATGGCCAGTTCTGCCGCGAGTGGGCCTCCTGGCGGGCCAGGACAGGCCAGGACGTGGAGGTCCCCCTGGCGCAGGGGCTCGCACAGGCGGAAGCGCTGGTCGCGGCCCGTCCTGGCTGGCCGGATGCCCGTCTCCTCCGCGCCAGCCTGCTCCTGCTGCGTGCGGAGACGTCCCGGGGCGTGGACCCGCTCACGTGGCGGCATCAGGCCCAGGAAGATCTCACCCAGGCCCTGGCGAGCAGCCCTCACTTCGAGCGTGCATGGAAGCCTCGGCTCCTGCAGTTGCGAAGGAGCCTCGGCTCGCCGCTCTAGGCCAGGCCAGACTCGAAGCCGGTTCCGTTGACCACGGGCGGGTCCTTGATGCCGTCGTGAAGCGTCGGGTCCGTGGGCATCGCGGTCGCCACCAACTGCTCCGTCATGCTGGCCGTAGGGGTCATCGCCTCCTGCTGTGTCCCCCCGGTTCCAGGGACGGACGCGGACTTGTCATTCTTGTCATTCATGCTGGGGGTCATGGCGATTGCTCCTGTGTGAATAGGGCTTTCTTACTGATTGATAATGCAAGACATCCACTGGACTCGGCCGTCAAAACCCAACCTTCATGCCAGGGTTGAAGCGGGGAGCTCGGGTTGGATCTGGCGAAGGTGAGTCCTTGTGTGTGCCTGCCATCCAAACAGCAAGCCCGGTGCCAACATGAGCCACGCGAGTCGCTCGGTGCTGGCCGCTGTGCGCTCGGCCTTCGCCGTGACGACATGACGTGTTGGTGGGTGAGATCGACACGTCACTGACATGTCAGTGCGCCTGACCTCGGTGTGGCGGCAACGGCTCGTCGGACGGCTCGGAAGGTGTCCTCGGAAGGTGTCCTCGGAAGCGGTGTGTACGGCAGCGGGAGCTGGAATGGGACGGTGGCCTTCAACAGGGGGATTTCACTGTCTGTCCGCCAATGGGATGACCCAGGGTCCAAACCACCAGGAGGGTTCCTCCCTCCGGATTACTGGAGCTGTCCAATCTTCAGGATTTCTGCGAGGATGAGACTGCTCTCCTTCCCCTCAGGTATGATGGACGCAGGTTACAAATCGCCCCCGTCCCACGAGGTGGAAGCCACCGCGGACGTTTTCCATCCGGAGGGACGCAAGGTCCTCGTGGTGGATGACTACGATGATGCTCGGGAAATGTATGCCGAGTTCCTCGAGTTCCTGGGCTACGAGGTCCAGACCGCCCGCGATGGACAGGAAGCGGTCGAGCTCGCTCGGGAGTCCCATCCCGACGTCATCCTGATGGACCTCTCACTGCCCGTGCTCAGTGGCTGGGACGCCACGTGGCAGCTCAAGACGGACGAGACGACCCGCGACATCCCCGTGATGGCGCTCACCGGCCACGTGTTTGCCTCGTCGTCGGAGAAGGCCCGGGCGGTCGGTTGTGATGCCTTCCTCACCAAGCCCGTCCTGCCCGATACGGTCGCGGATCAGATCCAGGCGCTCCTGAAGAAGACGGGAAGCAAGCCGCCCTCCCGGTGAACGAGTCCCCGCTTCATCCCCCGGGCCCAGGTCCCCGCGACTGGCACCCCCCCTCCGAGGTCGATGAGTACCGGATCCTGCGCCCCCTGGGTCGAGGGCGGACCGGGCGCGTCTACCTCGCCCATGACACGCTGCTGGAGCGCACGGTCGCGGTGAAGTTCATTCCGGCGCTCGACGCGGAGGCCCTGCCGCGCTTCCTCATCGAGGCGCGCGCCGCCGCCCGCATCCAGCACCCCAACGTCGCCACCCTCTACCGTGCCGGTCAATTCGAGGGACACCCCTACCTCGTCTCCGAGTACATCCGTGGCACGAGTCTGGATCGGTTGCCCCGGCCCCAACCGTGGCAGCGCGTCCTGGAGATCGGCGTGGGGCTGGCGCGAGGGCTCGCCGCCGCCCATCGTCGCAACGTCCTCCACCGTGACATCAAGCCCGGCAACGCCATCCTCGAGGAGTCCGGCACGGTGAAGCTGCTGGATTTTGGCCTGGCGAAGATCCTCGACGGGCCCGTGCTTCTGCCCTCCGCGTCCGAGAACCCGCGGGAGGGTCCTCCAGAAGAGGTGCTGCCCTCCGCACGGATCGAGCTGCCCTCGCTCTCCCATGGCTCGCTCGTGGGCACGCCCTACTTCATGTCCCCCGAGGCCTGGGCGCGAGAACCGGCCTCGACCCGCTCGGACCTCTTTTCCCTGGGCGCGGTGCTCTACGAGCTCGCCGCCGGTCATGGCCCCTTCCGCCATGTTCCTCCCCGGGAGCTGGCCCGGACCGTCCAGCAACAGGATGCGCGCCCCCTGCTGCTGGCCCGCCCGGACGTGGACGCGCGTCTGGCCGCGGTGGTGGATCGCTGTCTGCGCCGTGATCCGCTCGAGCGCTTCGCTTCCGCGGATGCGCTGTTGGAGGCGCTGGAGGACGTGCGCTCCGGTGACATCGTCCTGCGTGTGCCCGAGGGCAACCCCTACCGCGGCCTGAATGCCTTCCATGAGGAGCACCGGGCGCTCTTCTTCGGGCGCCAGCGGGAGGTGCGCGCCGTCGTGGAGCGGTTGCGTGCCAGTGCCTTCGTGCTCGTCACCGGAGACTCCGGCGTGGGCAAGTCCTCCCTGTGTCTCGCGGGGGTCGTTCCGCTCGTGATCGAGGGCGCGCTGGAGGATGGCTACACCTGGCGTTCGGCGCGGATGGTGCCCGGACGCCGCCCCGTGGCCATGCTGGCCTCCGCGCTCGCCCCGCATCTTCCGCTCGAGGAGGCGCGCATCGAGCGGCTCGCCCGCGAGGAGCCCACCGCGCTGGTGCGTGCCCTGCGTGCCTCCCTGGGAGAGCGCACCCGTCGGGGCGTGTTGCTGCACGTGGACCAGCTGGAGGAGCTGGTGACGCTCAGTGAGCCGGGGGAGGCGATGCTCATGGCGGAGCTGCTCGCGCAGCTCGCCTCCGGGTTGGCTGGGGTGCGCCTGCTCGCCACGGTCCGCAGTGACTTCCTCACCCGGCTCGGCGTGCTGCCCGGCCTGGGCGAAGTCCTCTCGCGGGCTCTCTATCTGCTTCGCCCCCTGGGCCGTGCCGAGGTGCGTGAGGTGGTGACGGGTCCCGCCCGGCTCAAGGGCGCGCGCTTCGAGTCCGAGGCCCTCATCGGCATGCTGGTGGACTCCACCCTGCGCACCGAGGGGGGGCTGCCGCTGCTCCAGTTCACCCTGGCGGAGCTGTGGGAGGCGAGGGAGCGGTCCCAGGGCCTCATTCCCGCCTCGGCGCTGGAGGCCCTGGGCGGGGTCCATGGGGCGCTCGCCCGCTACGCGGACGGCGTCATCGCCCAGTTGCTGCCGGACCAGCAGGTGGCGGCCCGGCGGTTGCTCATGCGGCTCGTCACGGTGGACAAGACCCGAGCCCGCCGCTCCGAGGCCGAGCTGCTGAGCCAGGAGCCGGCCGCGCCCGCCGCGTTGGAAGCACTCATCCGCGCGCGTCTGGTGGTGGCCCGCCGCTCCGAGGAGGGCTCCTCCTTCGACATCGCGCACGAGGCGCTGCTCACCGGCTGGCCCACGCTCGCCCAATGGCTGGCCGAGGCCCACGAGGCGCGCCAGCTCCACGCCCGGCTCGAGCAGGCCGCCTCCGAGTGGGAGCGGCTGGGCCGTCCGCGAGAGGCATTGTGGGGCGCCCGGCACCTGGCCGAGCTCCACTCCCTTTCCCAAGAGGCCCTGTCCGCCCGCGAGAAGGCCTTCCTGGACGCCTCGCGCGGGGCCCTGCGCCGCGGCAAGCTGCGCACGCGCGCCCTGGTCGTGGGATTCGTCGCCTCGCTGGCGCTCGTGTACGCGGGGCTGCGGGTGAACGCCTGGTACACCCTGGAGCGTCAGGTGCGCGCGCGGATGGCCGAGGCCCTTCCCCTGTTGGAGCAGGCCCGCGAGCGGCAGCGCCTGCTGGAGCGCACCCGGGCGGAGTCGTTCGCCCTCTTCGACGCGGGCAGGCTGGAGGACGCCTCGGCGCGCTGGTCCGAGGCGCTGCGGCTGTCGCGCGACACGGAGCGGGCCTATCTCCACGCCAGTGACACGATGGAGAAGGCCCTGGTGCTGGCGCCAGACCGGGAAGAGGTGCGCGAGGCCTTCACCGAAGTGCTCTCGGAGCGCGCGATGCTCGCCGAGCGTGCTTTCCGCCCTGGAGACCGGGACGAGCTGCTGCAGCGTCTGCGCCTCTACGACACCTCGGGAGCCCGGATGGCGCGCTGGAACGCGCCCATGCGTCTGAACCTGCGCACCCGGCCCGCGCGGGCCACGGTGACCCTGGCCCGGTACGAGCTCGTGGACGAGCAGCGCGTCCCCACCACGGCGTTGCCCCAGGGCCGGACTCCGCTGGACGGACTTTCCCTGGAGCGCGGCTCCTGGCTGTTGGAAGTGAGTGCTCCCGGCCATGTCACGGTGCGCTATCCCCTGCGCGCCGAACCGGGGACGGAGCGCACCCTGGAGTTGGAGTTGCCCGAGGAGGGCCGTGTTCCCCAGGGGTTCGTCTACGTGCCGGGTGGCTCCTTCCTTTTCGGGACCGCCGCGGAGGAGAGCATCCGCCGCTTCTTCAACACCGCGCCGCTGCACACCCTGGAGACGGGCCCCTACCTCATCTCCCGCACCGAGGTGACCTACGGTGAATACCTGGAGTGGTTGGAGACGCTGCCCCCCGAGCAGTTCGCCCGACATGTTCCCCATGGGGCCTCGGCGACCTCGGTGAACGCCGAGGTGACGCTGAAGCGTTCGCCGGAGGGCCGGTGGAGCCTGCGCATCATGCCCAACGTGGTGGCCTACGAGGCGCGCGAGGGCGAGCCCATCCGCTACACCTCGCGTCCCCGCGATGTGGAACAGGATTGGCGGCGCATGCCCGTGGGCGCCATCGACTACGCGGATGCCCAGGCCTACGCCGCCTGGCTGGCGAGTACGGGCCGGGTTCCCGGTGCTCGGTTGTGCACCGAGCTGGAATGGGAGCGCGCCGCCCGAGGCGCCGATGAGCGGGAGTTCCCTCAAGGCGATGTGCTCCTGCCCCATCAGGCCAACTTCGATGAGACGTACGGGAAGGTGGGCGCCAACTTCGGTCCAGACGAAGTGGGCCGGCATCCCGGGTCGCGCAGTCCCTTCGGGGTGGATGACATGTCCGGTAACGTCTGGGAGTGGGTCGACTCCGTCCTGACGCCTGGCCGTCCCGTGGCGCGCGGGGGGAGCTACTACTACGCGTCCAGCACCGCCCGGGTGACCAACCGCGAGTCCCCCGAGCCCAACTTCCGGGACCTCAGCGTGGGCCTGCGCTTGTGCGCGACGGTTCCTCCTTTACGGTCTGACGCCCAGTAGACAGTCCCAGCGTCCATTCGCAGACGTCCCGCGAGTCGTTGAGTCCCTGGATGGATTCCCTCGTGCCGGACAGGTGAAGATCCCGCTCCCCCCATAGGAGTGGCATGCGTTCCAACTCGACCTTCCCCGGGCTCCTTGGAGCCCTGTTGCTGAGTGCCTGCGCTGGTCCCATCGAGGCCGAAAACGATTCAGAAGCGGAGCTGGCCATCATCGCCAATCCGCTCCTGGCGGAGAACGGCGGCAATCTCAATGGTGGCAACCTCAATGGCGGCAATCTCAACGGCAACGACCTGTCCAACTTCGTCGTCAGTGTGAACTTCAATCCCTCGCGCAAGGGCAACCACGAGCTGGATACCGTGTGGCTCCAGGGCACCACCTTCTATGGCTATGATGGCCAGGAGGATGGCCGCATCATCCGGGACACGGACTTCATCGGCGTGGAATTCCAGGGCAACCTGGGCGACGGTGGCACCGTGCGCATGCGCATCACCGGGATGAACGCGGCGCCGGCGCCCAACGCGGATCTCAAGCTCTACAGCGTGCAGTACTTCGACGCGAAAGACTACACCTGGAAGCCGGCCTGCCGCGACGCCGCGGGCACCGTCGTGCAAGCCATTCCCGTGCAGGGCGTGTGGAACTACCTGCAGGACGTGCCCGGCGGTGGCTCGAAGTACAGTGATCCCGAGCGCTTCACCTTCGCCTGCCTGGGCGGTGCCATCGCCAAGTGCACGTTGTTCGGCTATCGGCCCTGGGCCAGCTACAACGGCACGCCGCTCGAGCCGTACCACCAGGCGTGTACGCGGCTGGTGCGCGCTGACTACTGCGGCAGTGGCAGGTCCTTCACGGTCGCGGGCAACCGCATCAACCTCTATGATCCGCTTGGCATCCAGCAGGACACCGAGGAGTGGATGTTCGAGGCGGCGTGGGATGTGAATGGCGCCCGCTGCTTCTACGCGCTCAACCGGACCCACTCGGAGCTGCCCTGCTTCAACTCCCGGCAGGATCTGTTGTGCGGAGTGGACCTGGGCTCGAACTCCCTGGGCGTGTTGCTGCGCAACGAGACGCCCGGCACCCTGGGGATGGATCCGGGCAATTAGGGAGAGCCTCCGAATCGGGGTGGGCCCACGGCGGGTACACCTCCGCCGTGGCCCGGTGTTCAGCCGTCGGTCACGAGCCTCACACCGCCATCCTGAGCGTCACTGGAAGAGCGACTCCGCGAGCTTCGCGGTGCGCGCACGCTGCGGGTGATCGCCGACGGGGATGCGGGCCACCTCCTCCTCGGTCTCGTAGGAGATGACCGACACGGTGTCGTCGCCGGCCACCGAGACATAACAGTAGCGTCCGTCGGTGCTGGTCGCTGCCCAGTAGGTCCGCGCGCCGAGCGGGTGGACGCGGTAGCGGAACGTCTCGCGGGAGACGATCGCCGCGTAGTTGGACATCGTGCCCGCCACGCAGAGCTTCGTCCCATCGCCGCTCATCGCGAGTCCGTGATGGGCGGAGTCGAGGATGTACTCGTCGCGGCGCAGCTGTTGGGTCTCCGGGGGGACCGGCAGGTGGGCAATCCGTGTCACGCGATCCTCCTGCAGGTCGTACTCCACGAAGCCGTGGAAGAACGACACCTGGAAGTAGAGGAACCGCTCGTCGGGGGACAGCGCCATCGGCCGGACCGCCGGGCTCATCTCGGGCATTCCGAGCTCGGCGAGCTTCTCGCGCATGTTCATCTTCCGGAGGACCTGGAGCGTGCGCGCATCGACGATCTGGAAGATCCGCTCACCCTTGGTGCCGTCCAGCTCCGGGGTATCGAACGGCGTGTAGACGACGCCAATGCTGGCATGGAAGATCTTGCTGCCATCGCGGGAGTAGTTGTTCTCGTGCGGCATGTCCCCCGAGGGGAAGTTCCCGACGATGTTTCCCGTGGCGGTATCGATGATGTCCACGCGCTTCGCCGTCGAGGCCGAGACGGCGAGCCGGGTGCCATCCGGAGAGATGGCCATGTGGTCGGCGCGCTGACCGGAGACCCGCGTCCGCCAGCGGATGTTGCCGGTGCTCAGCTCGATGGCGACGACGTCCGCGAAGCTGGGCCGCGAGACATAGATGACTTGCCCGTCGTTCGAGGCGAACAGGTCGTCCACGAGCTGATCATGACCCTCGCCCACCTGCTCGCGGATGAGCAGGAAGTACGTCAGGCGCGCCGGGTCGAGCAGGATTTCCTTCATCCGCTCGCTCCGGTCCGGGACCACGTTGATGCGGCGCAGGCGCTGGTGGCTCCGCACGTCGATGACGTCGGCGGTCCCGTCCCAGTTGTTGCCGACGAGCAGGACTTCGCGCATCGCGGTGGAGACGGGGGCGGCGGCGCTGGCCTCCGGGCTGAATGCCAGGAGCGCGGTGGTCAGCGCGAAGAGAATGGAGACTCGGGGGTGGGCTGCTCTCCGGGAACTATGCATGACGGGGGCCTCATCGGGTTGTCGCTCCCGGGGGCACGACCATCGTGCCCGAGCGGGGCGAAAGGCCGAGAGACCATGGAATTCAGCGATTTGTATGTCAACCAGTGAAACCCAGTCATACTGGGAGTGTTGATTGGTTGGCATCTGTGGCGGGCCGGAGGGGAGTCACGAGGTCGCGGAGCGCGCCGAGTCTGATTGGGATACGCGCTATTCCATCACGAAGCGGGCGTGTTGTGTGGCCTCGGAGCTATCGCCCACCCAGAGATCGTATTGGGTTCCGGGTTCCACCACGCGCGCCGCGCTGGCATCGAGGAACGACAGCTCCTGGAACCCCAATTCGAACTCCACGTCACGGGACTCGCCGGGCGTCAACGTGAGACGCTGGAAGCCCACGAGCCGACGCACGGGTTGTGCGGTGCTGGCACCTCGGATCCGGAGATAGAGCTGCGCCACCACCGTTCCCCGCACCTTGCCCGTGTTGCGAACCTGGGACTTCACGCGCATCACGCCCTGGCCCCGCTTCTTGACCGTGGCGGCCTTCAGCACGGGGACGCTCAGCACCGGCGGCGAGAAGTCGAAGGTGGTGTAGGAGAGGCCGTAGCCGAAGGGGTAGAGCGGGCTGTTCTGCTCGTCGATATAGCGGGAGACGTACTTCTCTCCCGTGCTCGTGGGAAGGCGCGTCAGGTCGGCGGTCCCCGCCGGACGCCCGGTGCTGAGATGGCTGTAGTAGAGCGGCAGCTGCCCGACGCCGCGGGGCAGGCTGACCGGCAGCCGGGCGCTGAAGTTCACGTCGCCAAACAGCAGGTTGGCCACCGCGTTACCGGCCTCGAGCCCGGGATGCCAGGCCTCCACGATGGCCCTGGCGTGCGCTTGGGCGTTTTCGAGGAGCAGGGGATGGCCATTGAACAGGACCAGGACGACCGGCTTGCCGGTGGCGGCCAGGGCCTGGAGCAACTGCTCCTGCTCTCCGGGCAGACCGAGTCGGGTACGTGAGGCGGCTTCGCCACTCATCAGGCTCGCGTCCTCGCCCAGCGCGGCGATCACCACGTCGGAGGCCTCCGCTGCCTTCACGGCCTGCTGGAGGCCGGAAGGGTCATGCGAGAGGATGCCGGTTCCCTTCGCGTAGAGCAGTTGGGCCTTGCCCTCCAATCGGCGCTCCAGCGCGGCGCGCAGGGTGACGACGTCCCTGGGGTCACCCTTGCCGCTCCAGGCTCCCAGCATGTCGGCCGCCGAGTCCGCCAGCGGACCGATGAGCGCGATCTTCTGCCCCGAGGAGGAGAGCGGCAGCACCCCTCCCTCGTTCTTCAGCAGGACGATGGATTCTTCCGCCACGCGCCGGGCCAGCTCGCGCTTCTCCGCGGTCGCCGAATAGGCCGCGGCCTTCTCGTCCGCATACGGATGCTCGAAGAGCCCCAGCGCGAACTTGACGCGCAGCACGCGGCGCACGGCCTCGTCCACCACCGCCTGGCTCAGCTTGCCGGAGCGCACCAGCTGTGGAATCCCGGGCCCATAGAGATGGCTCTCCATGTCCATCTCGACGCCGGCCGTCAGCGCCTTGCGAACGGCCGTTGCCCCGTCCAATGCGATGCCATGGTTCACCAACTCCTGGATCGCGGTCCAATCACTGACCACGAAACCGTTGAAGCCCCACTCCTTTCTCAGGATGCCGGTCAGGAGCTGGGGATTGGCCGTGGCTGGCACCCCATTGAGCGAATTGAAGGCGCTCATCATCGTGGCCGCGCCCTCCTCGACGGCGGCCTGGAAGGGCGGCAGATACACCTGCCGAAGCGTCAGCTCGGACATGTCGACCGTGTTGTAGTCCCGGCCCGCTTCCGCCGCGCCGTAGGCGGCGAAGTGCTTCACCGAGGCCGCCACCGAGGTGGGGTCCGCCAGCGACCTGCCCTGATAGCCCCGGACGTAGGCCCGTGCCATGGCGGCCCCCAGGTAGGGGTCCTCTCCCGAGCCCTCGATGATACGGCCCCAGCGGGCGTCACGCGCGATATCGACCATGGGGGAGAACACCCAGCGGATGCCCTCCGAGGAGGCTTCCGCTCCGGCCATGCGCATGGCCTGCTCCACCAGGGCGGGATCGAAGCTCGACGCCATGGCCAGGGGGGTCGGGAAGATGGTGCGGTGGCCGTGGATCACATCGAAGCCAAAGAGCAGGGGTATCTTGAGGCGGCTCTGCTCCATCGCGATGCGTTGATAGTGATTGGTTTCCCGGGCTCCGACCACGTTGAACAGCGAGCCCACGGCTCCGGTGCGCACCAGCGTCTCGTAGTCGTCGCGGCCGGTGCCTGGACCGGTGGGCGTGCCGGGTGAATATTGAGCGAGCTGGCCGGCCTTTTCCTCGAGCGTCATCCGTCGCAGCAGCTTCTCGACCCGGCGATTCAGTTCGGCCCCAGCCAGCTGCGTGTTGGACGGCGCTTGGACCGCCCCCGCTCCGAGGGAGAAGAGGAGCGCGACGATTCCGTTGGCTCTCGCGCTTCGCCACAGCGCCTGCCGGATCCGGCCTCGCCGCTCTCCCACGCTCATCCCCGAGTCCTTTCGTTCGTTCGTGTGGCGCACCAGTGTAGAGCAGCGGAGCCGTTCGTGGAGCCTGGTCCGCGCTGACGCGCCGTGCCCATCGCCGCGCGGCGCGCGCGGGATGTTGAACGACACCCACGTTCCTCAGGCCTCCACGCGGACGTAGGCAAAGTCCAGCGGCTTGCCTTGGATGCCCCGGGTGGGAGGCGCAATCCAGTTCGCCATCTCACCACGCGCCATCACGGCCCGGGCCTGCACGCTCCTCACGGCCGCCCGCTCCTCGGGAGTGGGCAACCACTCCGCCCTTCGGCGCTCCCACTCCTCCGCCGTCAGGGGAGTGCCCTCCGGCGAGAAGTGGCCGGTTGCCAGCAGGCCCTGGTGGCGGTTGAAGCGAGGAGACGGCAGCTGCACCCGCTCGCTCAGGCCCTCTTCGGCGAGGACGCGGTTCCAGCGCTCCACCACGCGCTCGCAGTCCTGGATGAAGAGCTCTCGCAGCACCTCGTTCATCGCCGAGCGCATGGGGACGTCCTGGTAGCGGAACGTGCGGGTCTCCGCATCCCAGGACTCGATGCGATAGGGGCGCTCGGTTCCATCGTGGTCCTCGAACCTCGCCTCGCGAGGACGCCCCTTCACGCCACCGCTGAAGACCGCGGCTGCCTTGCGGGAGATCTCCGAACCGAACAAGTCCAACGTCAGCGAGTACCAGAGGTTGAGGTACTTCTGGATGACGGAGAGATCGATTCCCCCCAGCTCTCGAGCACTTCCGTTGGGTGAGCGCCTCATCAGCTCGGCCGTGCGCCGGAGCACGCGCGCCACGCCCGTCTCACCGACGAACAGGTGGTGGGCCTCCTCGATGGCCATGAAGTGGGCCGTCCGGGAGAGCGGATCGAACGCGGACTCGGCGGCGGCGAGCAGCTGCATCTTGCCCACCCGGTCCGTGAAGGTCGTGTACATGAAGAAGTGCAGCCAGTCCTCCACCGGGGCGTTGAACGCATCGAGGATGCGCGGCTGCTCCTGGCTGCCGCTGCTCCGGGCGAGCAACTCCTCGGCGCTGTTCCTGCCCTCCGCGCCGAAGTGGCGGATCAGCAGGTACACCATCGCCCAGAGGTGGCGGGCCTCTTCCACGTTCACCTGGAGGAGGTTGCGCAGGTCATACAGCGAGGGGCACGTGCGGCCCAGCAGCCGCTGCTGCTCCACGGAAGCCGGCTCGGCGTCCCCCTGCGTCGCGATGAGCCAGCGCAGGGCGGCGCTCTGCTCCTCGGGAGGCTCCTGCCACACCGGCTGCCCGCGCAGATCTCCGAAACCGATGGTCCGGTTCCTCTCCGGCTGGGACAGGAAGATGCCCCAGCGGTACTCCGGGAGCCGGACATAGTCGTAGTGCGCCCAGCCGTTGGGCTCCACGCCGACGGCCGTGCGCAGGTAGACCTCGTGCGACTGGAAGTCGGCGGGGCCCCGCTCCATCCACCACTCCTTGAAGCGCGACTGCCAGTGCGTCAGCGCTCGCGCCACGGACGGGGATGAGGCCAGATCGACGTTATTCGGGATATACGCATTGCACATGGGAGACACGATGACAGGTCCTCCGGTCGGGCCAGAGCCCAATCGGGGGACTCGACCCAACCGGAAATTGGTGAACCGGACGCGGATGGGATCTGTCTTGGTCTCTCTGGGCCTGCAATTTCTTGGAATTGTTTAGAAACCGCCGGGCATACAGTTCAGGATTACACGACGGTTCCGGGGGACACTGGAACATTCCGGGCCTGACGCAATCAGGTCCGGTTCCGCTCGTTGGCGCCGACCTCCAGAGGATGGAGTTGCCTGACATCAACCTCATTCCATTGGTATGGGATTGATTGCGCTACCCGGGAATCGAGCTCTCGAATCGGCGGGGTGGCCGAGTCCTCCGCGCAACGCCCACCAGGAGCCGGCAGGTCATGGCATGGCCGCGCTACGAGCGGGAACGAAGAGGAATCCGCGGATGTTCGCGATCTTGGACTGGCCCGAGCCCACGATGTAGAGCGTGTGGATTCCGGGGACTGGCGTGACAGAGGAGCTCTGGATGCCTGACCAGGTATCCCATCCGCCCGTCCCCGTCACGGTGTGCGTTCCGATGAGCTGGCCCGTTGGGCTATTCAGGCGAAGCTCGAGCTGCTGGCCCGCGTATTCATGGGGCGCCGCGACGGTCAGCCAGACCTGGCTCGCGCCGGTCGAGCCGAAGTCCATTCCCGAGAATTGGATCCAGTCACCGTCATCGAAGTCACTCACGACCTGGGTTCCAGAGGACGTGACCAACGTGGTGCCGGACTGATCGTTGTAGTCCCTGGCCCAGATCCCGGACAGGCTGAATGGATTCAGGGTATGTACGGTGCCACTCTTGATGAAGAGCAGTTGATGGATGTTCCCAACGGCGTTCTTCCCCCTCGCCACGATGTAGACATCGTGCACTCCGGCCACGGGGACGGTGGACCCGTACTGGGTCGTGAAGTTGTTCCATCCTCCCGTCGAGGAGACATGGAGGACGTCGAGCAGTTGTCCCGTCGGCCTGTCCAGTCTGATTTCGAAGGACCCGCCGACCTCATGGTCCGGGAGCGCGACGATCAGTTGATAGGAGCTTGGGCCATTGGCCTCGAAGTCCACCTCGGCGAATTTGATCCAATCGCCGTCATCGAAGCTGCCTACAGCCCCCCCGGCCTCACCGTTGGGTCCCGGGGTGAGCCTGGTACCCGATTGAGCGTCGTAGGTGTTGGCCACGAGGGCCTGGTAATAGGGAGTGCGTGCCGCCAGTGCCGTACCTGGCAGGAGCTGCACGGCGCTCATGACGAGCCCCAGAGACAACAATCGAGAGAGCTGTCCACGGAAGAGATTCATGGGTGTGTTCTCCATCTCGGTCTCGACGTTTCACCTTTGCTGCCGTCGAGGAACTCGTACTCCCCGTAGCAGGGCCGCATGACTGGAGCGTGACTGGGGAGCGCTGGCCGGTCCGTGGAGCAGGCCGGCAGGCGCCAATGTCCAGGTAGGGGGGAGGGGTTCGAGGTCCCTGGATGTGGGCCTTGCGCACCGCCCGGGGCGCTTTACTCAAGAGGCGTCCGAACATCTGGGAAAGGAGGTTTCCTCGTGCCATCCATCATCTTTCGTAACGGTCCGACGTTTCCCCTTCTCCGGGCCCTGGGTGACTGGCCTTCGCGGTACGTCGAGGTCCGCATCGAGGGGCAGGTTCTCTCCATCGTGGCCACGCGCCGTCACGGCATCCTCACGGTCGTGTTCCCCAAGACGCCGGTTGTCTCGTCGCGCTCCATCCCCGTGCGCGCTGGATGGAATGAGTCCTCGAGGCCCGTGCGCTCGTTGGACCTGGGCACGCTGCCTCGTGAAGAGCGGCGCCCCGGCTTCTGGCAGCGGGTGAAGGAGTGGCTCATGGGGCCCCGGCGCTCCGCCGTGTAGGCCCCACGAGTCATACCCCCGGCTGCCTGCGCAGTGGGCTCCGGGGGCTCCTTCACGCAGCAGGGGCGGAGGCGAGCGTGGAACCTGAGGCCGCGGCGAGGGAGGCGCGGAAGAAGGACGGGGACTGCGCCGTCAGTCAGCCAGCGGATCCTCGAGGATCTCCGGCATCTCGAACGCGTCGAGGATCGGCGGCCAGCGCTCCCAGAACACCGCCCAATTGTACTCCGTGGGCGGTGAGGTGAGGGGATTCCCATCCCGGTCCGGATGGGCATACGCGTAATCCGCCAACGTCCACTCCAGTGTGCCGAAGTGCACCACGAGCAGTGGCGTCAGCGCCCGCATCAACGCGGGGCGTGACACCTCGTCCGCGTGTGGCCAGGCCGGCGTGAAGACCGCCTGCACCGTATCGTGCTGCTCGCGCCACGCCAGGTAGTTGTTGGCCATGGCGATGAACGCCTCGCGCTCCTGGCGCCCGGGGGTGAGCCGGGCCTGCTCGTAGAGCGCGAAGGCCGCCACCATCAGGCTCCGGCTGTCCATTCCGGGGAAGAGCGCGTCGAAGGCGTGGGGCCTCGGTGTGTCGAACGCATGGGCGAGCGCGTAGTCGTAGGCGAGCTGGGCTTCCACGGGAGCTGCTCCGGACAGGGAGAACTCCGCGAGCACGCGCTCCGGAGTCACCGCTCCGGCGGACTGGCGCCATGTCAGGTACGAGGTCGCCGCGCCGCCGATGTCCGTGAAGATGGCCACGTCGCCCCCGTGCAGCGTGCGCTCCAGCGTGAGCACCACGGCCTCCGCCTTGTCGAGCGGGTTCCATGCCGGTGCGCTCCAGTAGAGCGCGGCCATGCGTGCCGCGGTGAGGGTGAGAGTGCGGGGAGCCGCGAGCGCCTTGCCGTTCATCGCCGTGGTGAGCGCGGCGAGCGAGGCGGCCGCATCCCGGGCTCACTGCTCGGGCTGCCCCTGCCAGCGGCCCTCCTCGGCCCCTCCGCTCCAGCCCTCACCCTCAACACGGCCTCTCTTCCGCCTATGCGCCGCTTACCCAGGTCGCGCGCGAGTAGCCCTGAGCCCGCGCTGGCTCAGCGGTACTTCTCGATGAACTGAGTCACCGCAGTGAGGAATGCCTCGGGCTCCTCGAAGGGTGCCATGTGCGCGGACTTCTCGAAGATGACGAGGAACTTGTGCTCGGGAGGTGTACCCAGGTTGTCATAGGCGTCGTGCGCCATGGCGACCGGCACCGCGCCGTCGTGCCGCCCCCACAGCACGAGTGAGGGGATGGTGATGCGCGAGAGCTTCGGGGACATCTGCAGCGCGTCGTAGAAGGCGTCGTCGGAGAGGATCTTCTCGAGGACGAGACCGTTGTTCGTGAGCATGGCCCCGAACGAGAAGGGCGAGAAGAGCAGCAGATCCGCGCCAACGCCGGGCGAATTCGACGGATCATGGAAGTAGCCCCCCGCCTTGGTGCACAGGCGCTGCCATTTCCAGAGGTTGTCGCTGCTCATCCGCGTCCCCTTCATCGACTCGGCCCACTCGGGAACGCCGCGCCACGTGTCCACCTCCTCGCCCGCTGCCAGCTTCCGCTCGGCGTAGACCTTCACGTAGTCGAGCGCGAAGTCCCAGTTCTTCTGCCAGTCGTGGTTGCCATCCAGGTCGATCCATCCGGCCACGCCCTCCTGGTGCTTGAGGAGGTAGGCGGTCCCCAGGGTGCCGCCCCAGCTCGGGCCGAAGAGGAAGAGCTTCTGGACATCATTGCGCTGGCGAAGCGTGCTGATGACGGCGTGGGTGTCCGCGACGAACTGCTCGAGCGAGAGCGTCTCGGGTGTGGGGTTGCCCTGGGCCACCCCGGTGGCGCGCTGGTCCCAGTAGACGACGGCGTACTTCTCCTCGAGGGACTCCGTGACGGGCGACACATAGGACATGCTCGAATTGCCAGGGCCTCCGGCGAGCACCACCATGAAGACACCGGAGTCCGTGTTGCCACGCACCCACACCGGCAGGTCCGCGCCGGCACTGCGCACGAAGAAGAAATCGCCCTCGGTCTGGAACCGGCCGCAGCCAGTCAGGAGCGCGGAGAGCAACAGGGCGACGGTCGCGAGGGTTCTCATTGGAAGCGGACTCCGAGTTGCACGGCCGCATGGGGCAACAGCCGCTGGTTGAAGGGGAATTGACCGAAGAGCGTCACGCGGGTGAAGAGGGCAAGCGGGGCCACTCCATTGCGTTGCAGGTCCCAGCCCAGGCCCAGGCTGGCGGTGGGCATGAGGGCAGGCCTGCCAGCATCCGCGGCCGGCTGCACGGCGCCGTCCGGCGAGACCACATAGGCCGGGCCTTGCAGGAAGGTGTGCAGGTAACCAGCACCGGCGAGCAGCTCGCCATACAGGCCAAAGGAAGCCGTGAGGCGTCCGCCTACCTCGGCGGAGGCGAAGAGCCCCACGTGGTTGCGCGGGTGGACGTAGCCGCCCAGATTGCCCGTCAGAACGATGGCACCGCTGCCACCACGGACCAGGCTCAGCTCCGTCCCAACGGTAAGTCCCGGATGAACGAGCGTCTCTCCAAAGTACGCCACGGTCAGCGGAAGGCGCGTCGGCGACTCATCGGCGCGGGCCGGGGAAGAGAGAAGAGCGGCAGCAGATATCACGGCGGCGAGCGCCAGCCGCACGGATGGGCGAGACAGGATGGGCCCGAGACACAGGGGCGTTCCAGCCTGGGTGACGGGTAACTGAAAATCCATGGGTGTTGTTCCTCCTCCCCATGGAACACCGCGGCCCCGTCAAACCGTCACCGCGCTTGCGCGGAGGGCACAGTCCCCCTTTCCCAGAACGCGAGACGGACCGCCGCATTCTCAATTTCCTCCGCCTCGCGCGGTCCGGCGTGCGCTCCACCACCCAGCGGTAGCGTCCCAGCCTACGTTCTCGAAGTTCAGGGCGAACGGTCGCTTCGGGTGATCGCCTCGATGGCGCCTTTCATGTGCCGTATGCAGGCCTCCACCTCCTCGGTGCGATTCGTCCAATCGTCCTCGCATTCTCCGAGATAGGCGGCGCGCGCCAGTTCGAGCGCCGGCCTATGCGCCGGCGGCAGCCGTTCCAGCGCCCATGTCGCGGCGACGTCTTTGGGGAAGATCGCTCCCGTCGCGCGTGTCACCCAGATGCGCGCGAGTGCGAGCAGGACGTTGCGCTCGTCGCCTTCCCAGGTGTCTTCGCTCGTCCACTGTGCTGTCGTTTCGGCGAGGGCTCGGTTCAAATCGGCCGTGGGAATCGGGTCGAAGAGTTCAGTCGCGGGCGGTCCGAACAGCGCGACGCTGCGCTGTCTCAGCATGGTGAAGAGTATCGCGAGATCCGGATCGAAGGTCGGCGGCGGAATCCGCTTCGCCACGAGCTCATCGCGCAACCACTCACCAAACTGGAGATCGCGCCGCGCTGGATACCGCCACGGTTTGATGTCATCAATGACGACCGCGGTCACTTCGACCGGCCGGACCCGGTCGCCCCGCTTTGGATCGCCCGAGAGCGCCAACAGTTGCTCGACCAGCCGTACACGCCGGTCGCCGACGATGGGCTGCTTGACCGCGAGCAGAATGTCGATATCGCTTTTCGGCCGGAGTCCGCCGTTCATCGCCGAGCCGAAGAGATACATGCCGATGACGTCGTCCCCGAGCAGCCGGGTGAGCATGTTCTCGACCCGAGAAACCTGCGCGTGAGATGCCGTGTCCAAAGCGGTGTTCATGATGCACAATCCTGGTGCGTCTTCCGGTAGGTGGAATACTCGTTCCGGACCGAAGTGGAGCAGTCGGAGCGTCAGCGAAGCTGGCCAGGGTTCACTTCACCCCCTTCCTGGCCCGGGTCAAATTCCCATCCCCTTGCGCACCGAGTCGCCCGTGCGGGATTGAACGACCTGAATGTGCCCATATGGGACTTGTGGTATCCTCATCCATTCTGGCTTCCTGCCGGTTGTTCAGGAGTACAACGTGCTGCACGGGAGAGGCTCTCTTGAGAAGGTTGTTTGTCTTTTTCGCGATGGTGGGAGTCGTCGTGACGTTCGTGCGATGCGGGGACGGCTCTTCCGGGGAGCTCGATGCGGGGGTCATTGACAACGAGACGGACGGCGGCGCGCCGGATGCGTCCTCCGGTGGGAGTGTGCCCGTGGACGGTGGTGACGTTCCGGATGGGGGCGCACCGGATGCGTCCATGGACGCGGGAGAGCCCGCGGACGGCGGTGGCAACGTTCCCGATGCGGGCATTCCGGGGGGCGGCTCACGGCTCGCGTGCACGTTCAACAGCGAATGCCCGGTTGACGAGCGCTGCGAGTGTGATGAATCGGAGGGCTGTATGTGCCTCACAGGGCGGCGCGGGGCCGGGCGCCCGGGGATGGATGCCTGCACCAGCGGCAATGATTGCGAGAGCTCGCTCTGTGTCGAGGGCTGGGGTGGCTACTATTGCTCGGGGCAGTGCTACACCGACACGGACTGCGGGCCACAGTTGCCCATCTGTTCCTCCATCGCCTTCATCGGCAACATCTGCATCCGCCAGCCAGACGGTGGCCGCTGACCCGGCTCCACGCGGGATGTTGTCGTTGACGTAATGCACGAGCGCAGCGGCGTCGGAGGCGTGAATGTCGTTGTCACCGATGGTGCCCTTGACGGCAATCATGGGCGTGCCGCCGATGGCGCGGATGGCGGCGAAGTACCGGGCGCCTTCGTGAGCGCTCTGATTGGGAGCAGCGCGTGACGCTGGACGCAAGGGTGGTCTACGAGCCGCCCGTGTTGACCGTTATGGGAAAGGTCGAACACCTCACGGCACTCTTCCCTCGCGGCGTGCCTGATGTGTTGGGGCACGGCAACCTCATCTAGCATCGCGCAGGCAGTGTAGGCACTGTAGCGAGCCGTCGTAGCCGATCGAACCATTCAGTGAAGATCGCGGGGCCCCGGGTCGACGCTGGTGTGTTGAGACCGTAAACACAGCTCGCTGGATGAATGGCTCGGATCCGGCAGCTTCACGGTGCAGTTATGTTGCATGGCACCGAGATCATCGGAGACTACACGGGCTGCTCAGGGCAAGTCGTTTTCTACCAATCCGGCGGACTTGATCGAGGAGCCGGACGCGGACATCGACCGCGCGGCGATCTGGCGCTGCTGTCGGGGCGAAGGGCCCATCATCTACCACTCCATGGAGCGAGTCCGGCCGGGCCTGGTGGTGGTCCTCGAGCAGCACCGCACGACCGCCGTCGAGTACGATCGGATCACCCCGATGGCGCTGCCGCGCACGCCGCCCGCGCCCTGAGGATGCTGCGAAAGCAAGGCTGGGGACCAGCTTCTCGCTATCTGCGGCAGTTGCGCCCCGTCCCGGGGAGTGACCGCTACGCCGCGCTTCCGCCGCTCGCCGCGATCCGCCTCGCCCGCCAGGAGATCCTGTGGAGCCAGCTCGTCCTGCGGCTCCTCGAGCCCAACGGGATCTGTCTGCCTGGCTCGTTCTCGCTCGCTGTCTACCTCTCCGCCTTCGGCCTGCCCTGCGAGGTCACGGTGGCGCGCGAGCTTTGCTCGAGCAACCCGGAGTACAGCTTCCACTCCTGGGCTGAGCTCCACGGCGAGGTGCTCAATGACACTCCAGCGGTCAAGCAGGGATTCAAGGTGCTCCAGCGGGTTTCCGCTGACGCCATCGCCGCTCGCAAGGGCGGCGGGAACCCGGAGCGGCGCTGAGGAGAGCAGACTCGCCTCCGTCACCTCCTCGTCGATACCCGGGTACTCGTCGCGCTGGCCGAACCGAACGAGCGAAAATCTCGGGAGGGGCGGCGGCGAGCATCGCGGCCGTCGATCGCACCTGGCCGCAGCGGTTCACCGGCGCCGCAACGGAGTCGGCCGCACGATGCGGTGACGCGTGTGCTTGAGCGGCTGCGGATGGGGACGGAGAGGCCCCTGGCCCCTGCCGCGCCCGCGTGTACCTCGAGCTGGCCGACGCGACGCCGGCCGAAGCCGATCGCGGGATGGCGATGCTCGAGAAGCTGGTGGGGTGAGGCCGGGGGTCGGGGCTCCGCGGAAATAACGGAACCAGATAGTTTCGGAACTTGACGGTTCCGGAACTCGCGGGTATCAACATCATCTCGAGGATGACTGCATGACTCAGAACGATGACGACGCCGTTGCCGCCGAGCCCGCACAGCCAGGACGCAAGCGAGACCACTCGCGCGACGCGAAGATCCTCGACGCCACGCTCGAGGTTCTCGCCGAGGTGGGCGCAGCGGGCCTGACAATGGACATCGTGGCCGCGCGAGCCGGAGCCGGGAAGGCGACCATCTACCGCCGATGGACGTCGAAGACGGAGCTGGTCATCGATGCCGTCGCGCACATGAAACGCAATCAGGTCGATCTCGAGCGTCTGCCCGACACGGGCACGCTCCGCGGAGACCTGCTCGGCCTGTTCAAGCCGCAGTCGATCGAAGAAGGCGAGCGCAAGCTCAAGATCATGACGGGGCTCGCCTCGTTGCTCTCGCAGGACCAGACGCTCGCCGAGGCAGCAAACGCCGCGGTGGTCCAACCGTGGGCCGAAGCGCACTTCGCGCTGATGCGGCGAGCGGTCGAACGCGGTGAGATCTCGGCGTCCGCCGACATCGTCACTCTGTCCCAGGTCATCCCGTCGATGGCCGCCTACCGCACCCTGGTTCAGCGCAAGCCGATGGACCTGGCCTTCCTCGTGTCGATGGTTGACGGAGTCATCATGCCGGCCCTCCGGCCTCAGCCCTCGGCGGTACCACCAGATTCGACAGGTCACAGACCTGTCCCCATCACCTCACGGGTCGAAGAATCCCCGTCGCCCCGACGAGCCGCGAGCGTGCGGAGACGCTCGAAAACCTGAACCTGCATAGGAGAGAGACATGACCGTCAGCGTTACCAACCACCTCAACTTCCGTGGCGATGCTCGTGCGGCGCTGGAGTTCTACCAGTCCGTGTTCGGCGGGGACATCACCATTGTCACCTACAAGGACGCCCATAGCGTCCAGGATCCGTCCGAGGCGAATCAGGTGATGTGGGGCCAGGTCGCCGCCAAGAACGGCTTTCGAGTGATGGCGTACGACGTGCCGTCCCGGATGCCGTGGGACGAAGGCAAGAATGCATTCTTCGTCTCTGTCCGCGGTGACTCGGATAAGGAAATCACCGCGCTCTGGGAAAAGCTCTCCGTTGGCGCGACCGTCGCGCAGCCACTGGCGCCGTCGGGATGGGCGCCCCTCTACGGCATGCTCAAGGACCGCTTCGGCATCACGTGGGTCCTGGATGTCGCTACGGAGTACAAGGCGCACTGAGCCAGCGACGGAACGGGCGCGGATCCGCCAGGCAACATCGCTACTCTCGAGCATGGTCGAGCGAACCAATGCGGACCTCGCTGCTCGAGGTAGACCTCTGTTCACGCTCAAGACCATTCCCCAAGGCGCCGCGACCTCGGTCTGGGCTGGAGTGGTGGCCTCGGCGGACGACGTTGGAGGCCGCTACTGCGAAAATCGCCATGTCACCACCAGGGGGGCCTTCAACCCGCTCGATCCCAGCAGCGAAGGGGGCCGTCTGGGCGAAGAGCGGAGCGTTGGTGTGCGAGAGTTTCTGAGTCGGCTCCTGGGAGTCCCCGAGACGGCAGGCATCGCCGCGATGCACACCATTTTCGATGATACTGTGTCGTTCAGGCCCATGTTTGAATTGGAAGGCTTGGCATGCATCCACCCGAAGCTCGCTCATTCGAGACAGTTGACCAGCTCGAAAGTTGGCTGAAAGCGAATCATGAGACCAGGCGAGAGCTCTGGGTCCGCATCTTCAAGAAGGACTCGGGCACTCCAACTGTCACCTGGAACGATTGTGTCGTCGCGGCGATCGCGTGGGGCTGGATCGACGGTCAGCGTAAGTCGCTCGACGAAGTCTCGTTTCTACAGCGCTTGACGCCGCGCCGTCCCAGATCGGACTGGTCGAAGAGGAACCGTGAACACGCCGAGCGTCTGGTGGCCGAGGGGCGCATGCGGCCACCTGGCCTGGCTCATGTCCAAGCGGCGCGCGAGGACGGGCGCTGGGAGCAGGCCTATTCGGGGTCGTCTGAGGTGGTCGTCCCGGATGACTTCCTCGAAGAGCTGCGGAAGACCCCTGCTGCCAGGCGGTTCTTCGAAACGCTCGATCGCAGAAACCTATACGTGATTTATCGTCGCCTTCAGACTGCCAAGCGCTTGGAAACCCGGAAGAAGCGAATCGCGGATATGGTTGCGCAATTGGCGCGCGGCAAAGCGTTCCACTGAGAGCATGAGGTTGCTTCGCCTGCGTCCGCGGTTCCGGCGATCGAACTCTGTCCACCCGGTCGTGCCGCAGGCTCGGTGAGCAAGCCATCCGGCCGCAATGGAAATCAGGTCTCCTTATCGGTTTGAACAAGGCGAGCCGCTGCCCTCGGAGCCGCACAACATCATCATCGGCGGCATCTCCATTCCTGCCAGGCGTTCTTTCGCCAATGCTCCAAAGCTGCTCGCTTCGACAAATGATTGTTGTTTGACGGGGAGATGGACTCCGGGCAGTAGGCAGGATTGATCCAAAGTCCGTAGGAGAGGTTTTGAAGAGGCGGAGAGCAAGTCCAGACATTCACAGGCAAAGAGGGAGCATCCCTCCGGACGGCGCCTGAAAGAGGGGCGCCGTGGAAGGACAGGAGTGAAGGTACACAGGCCGAACAGCCAGGGGAGAAGAGGCGCGGGAAGGCCGGAGCGGGAGCAGCTGGCGGGCGCTCAGGCAAGTGTGGCCAGACTCTCGGGCAGCACGGCCAGACCCAACAGGCCCTGGTAGAGCACCTCCATGGTGCGTGCGAAGCTTTGGGGCCGTTTGTCGCGAGTCGGCAGGTGCGTGCGCACCAGGGCCAGCAGGTTGTAGGCCAGCAAACGCAGCCAGCTGAGTACCAGGGGTGCATTGCCTCGCAGGCTGGGCGAGGCGCTGTCCTCCTCCAGCACCACGTCCGCTGTCCAGTTGGGCCCGTTCTCAATCCCCCAGTGCCGGCGTACCAACGTCAGCATCCGCTCCGGGGACAGTTGCCCTGTGGGAATGGAGGTGAGGAACAGCCGCGTCTCCACCTTCGGCAGCTCGCCGTCTCTGGTTCGCGTCTGCCTCACCCATACCCATTGCTGGGCGCCGGGAAAGTCCTCCTCTGGCGGCTTGTCCACCACCCTCAACTCCCTCTCCACCCACTCCCCGCTCGTCCGCTCGCGCGTGCGCACCTTCACTGGCGCCACCGCCAGCGCCACCCACGCCTTGTCATGTAGCCGGTGGAAGTTCTCCTTGAGCGCCATCAGGTAGTGCTTGCCCGCCTCCCTCACCACCCGCGCATTGGCCGCGCTCGTCATTCCCGCGTCCACTGTCACGTACTCGAAATGCCGCCCGAACTTCTCCACCACCCGTTTGAACAACTCCGGGAACGCCGTCGCCTCTCCCTGCTTGCCTTCCAGCAACTTCTGGTCGAGCACCGGCTGGGCCGCGCTGCTGGTGAGACTGGCGCGCAGCGCGTACGGGTACCAGTACTCCCGCCCCTGCTCATCCTTCGTCGTGTGGCTCGGCTCGCACGGCGGCTGCCCCGGCGTGCTCTCCCCTGCCTTCCCGTCAATGCTGACGACGCCCCGGGCGAAGAGCTCATGGCGTATCAGCCCCACTTCCAGGCCTCGGTGCACCATCTGGTGCACCTCCTGCTCCAACCCCTCTGGCTCCAACTTCCCCAGCAGCCTATCCAACGTCGTGTCGGACACCGGCCGCTTCAGCCCCTCGGGCGCCGTGCCTTCGCGCAGCATGTCCTCCCCCAGCGCCTCGGCATGCCTCAACACCCGCCGCCCCACCGCCAGCGCCTGCACCAGCAGCATCAACATCGCCGCCAGCGGATGCCTCTGTCCCCGGCGGGCCCGGGGTCCTTTACCTCCTTGAATGTCAGCCCCAGGCTCGCCATCATCCTCTGCACGCGGGAGGGGGTTTCCTGCTCGTCCTTCTTCCCCTTCCCGTTTCCCGCTTGGGGTGTGGATGGCCCGCCAGTCCTCCCGCCCCGGTTTTTCTTCCCACTCATCCTTCTTCTCCCCGGACCTGTCCGGCCCGTCTCCGGCTCTGTGCTGGCGCTCCCCCTCGCGATCAGCCCGCGGCTGCTCGCCTCCGGTGGGCGCCTGTAGGCGGGACTATACTTCAGCCGTAGGCCCGGGTGGGATGACCTCTCCCGTGGGACTTTGAATCAAGCCTGCGGGCAGTAGGTGGCCCGTGCGGTGCCGTGCCAGGAAAGGCCTCGCCGCACAGCGCTACTGTCGCTTCATCTATTTCCTGTCATTCTCAAAGAGAGAAAAATGCATTTCTTGAGAAGGAATCCGGCTGTCATCGCTGTGTTGTCCACAACGCTCGCCCTGTCGGCCTGCGGCAGCGGGCAGGATGATTCCTCCCCGGGGCTCGTCGAGCAGCGCGGGATGCCCTGACGGGTTGGACCGTGCCCTCGTGCAGTCACATTACTGGAACGAATGCCATCACCTTCACCCGGGACGAGGGCGCGACCCTGGCGTCGACGGGGACGCTCACGGGCACCGTTTCCACCCCTGGGCTGGTGGCGCTGGATACGGCGAACACGCTGCTCGCGGTGCACGCCAACAGCCTCCTCCGGTCCACCGACGCGGGCTGCACCTGGAACACCGTTGGAACGGTGCACTCGGGCCTGACGCTGACCGCCGCAACCGGAGGCCGAGCCTATGCCTGGGCGGAGAACGGCTCGAGCCTCTACCGCATCGATGGCTCCACCCTCACCGCGCTGACCTCACCCGCGGCGAACATCCTGGGCCTGGGCGTGGACGCCGCCAACGGCAGCCACGTGCGCGTCGGTGACAGGCGGGGCCAACTGTACGAGTCCTTCAATGGTGGCGCCTCGTGGACGGCCATCGGTGTGGCTCCGGTCAGCGAGGACTTCGTCCTCGGATACACGGTGGCGTTCGACCCGGCCAATCTCAACCACGTGTTGTATGGTCTGGCCGGTCAGGGCGCCTTCGTATCGACCAATGGTGGCTCCACCTGGACGCAGGTGAAGGGCCTGTCGACGACCCGCGCCAACGGGTTCACCATCGCCGTGTCCCCGGCCAACGGGCAGATCGTCTGGCTCGTGGGCATGGACCTGGAGACGAGCACCCGGAAGCTCTACCGCTCGGCGGACGGCGGTCAGACCTTTGCTCCGGTGGTGGTGGAATCGGAGAACGTGAGTTTGACCAACGGCGTCCTGGTCGCGCCGCATCCGAAGGACGCCCAGGTCATCTATTTCGAGTTCGGCACCTACTACCAGGACTATGGCACGGACATCTACAAATACAACCACGCAACGGGCGTGGTGACGCAGACGCATAACGCCAATGATGATGTGTCGTCGATCGCGTTCTCGCCCGCCGACCCGTCCGTGATGTATTTCGGTCTCACGTCCGTCATTCCCAGCTGAGACGGAGCACGGACGATTCCCCATCGCTTCGGGGGAGGAGCCGAGACCTCCCTCCGGCCGCACTTTTCTCCAACTTGTCCGACTGTCGGACAGGTCGCGGAAGACCGCGTCCGGAGGGGCTCCTCTTGGCTCGTTGGTCCCTGAAGGGACTTTCTTCAACTGGCCTGGCTGCCGCGGATCGGCTCGTCCGTCCGGCGCCGCCGCTGAAGGTCCTCCCACCAATCGCCGAGTGCATTGAGCAGGGGCACCAACCCGCGGCCTTCCGCCGAGAGCTCATAGTCCACGCGCGCGGGTACGCCCGGGTAGACCGTGCGGGACACAATCCCGGCGGCCTCCAGCTCGCGAAGCTCGAGCGTCAGCATCCGTTGCGAGATCTTCGGGTTGTCGCGGCGCAACTCGCTGAACCGCTTGGGGCCGTTGCTCAAGTAATAGATCAGCAGCGTGGGCCAGCGCCCGCTCAGAAGGCGCATCACATCTTCGATGGGACATCCGGAAACCGTGTCTTTCATCGTCGTCACCGAGTATGAAAAATGTAACCACACAACATTTTTGTGCCTACTTCACAAACATTTCGAACTGACGCATATGAGTTCCAGCCGCTGCGCTTCAGGCGCGGCGACGTCGACCCAGGAGAAGACAAGACATGGAACCCGTGCTTCTTTATGGAATCCCGCTGGGGTGTTCATTCGGTTCGATCGTGGCGATGGAGTGGCTCGGACTGCCGTACCGGCTCTGTCGGATCAACATGCCCGAGGATACGCAGCGGGACCTCTTCGTGCAGCTCAACCCTGTTCGCCAGACGCCGGTCCTGCTGCTCGAGAATGGTACCGTCCTGACCGAAAGCGCCGCGATCCTGCCGCATCTCGCCAACAGGGCACCGGCCCGGCGGTTGGGCTTCGCCCAGGGCACGCCCGAACACGACCGGCTCAATGAGACCCTGGCCTTCCTCAACACGACCTTCTTCTCGGCGTTCGGCCCGCTCTGGACGGCCTACGAGATGGAGGAGAATCCACCCGTCCAGGAGATGCTGAGGGAGATGGGCCGCAAGAAGGTCGCCAAGGCGCACGAGGAGTTGGAGGCGCTGATGGCGAAACGGGAATGGCTCGCGGGCGACACGCGCACGATCGCCGATGCCTAC